>NZ_CP195121.1:0-617808 GCF_052057775.1 Methanococcoides mangrovi
TCGCACTCAACAGCCTTCTTTGAGCTCTCAACTACCTGGACAGAACCTCCGGTTGGCTCTACCCTGACATCAAAGACCTCACCATCGATCTCAACGCGATATTCGGTTGGAATTTCCACATGGGCCTGCAAAGCGGCCTGAGCTACAGTTGGAGGAAGAAGCTTCTCTTCTTCGGCCTCACCAAGCAGGAACTTTGGTGCAATGGCAGGATACAGTATATAGGTCAGTACATCCTCTTCCTTCTTTACAAGGCCCTGTTCCTCTGCTTCCTTCTTGAGTTTCTCGTATTCAGGTTCCAGAAGATCTGCCGGACGACAGGTTATAGGTTCCTCGTCACCGATGATCTTTGCGATCATCTCCGGGCTGATCGGTGCAGGCGACCTTCCATAGAGACCACGTACATAGTCCTTCACCTCTTTAGGAATAACCTTGTAGCGCTCGCCCATGAGGACGTTCAGCACTGCCTGGGTTCCAACTATCTGGCTGGTAGGAGTGACAAGTGGTGGGTATCCAAGTTCTTCACGTACCTTTGGCATCTCTTCAAGAACAGCATCATACTTGTCAAGTGCATTCTGCTCCTTAAGCTGTGAAACAAGGTTGGAAAGCATGCCTCCGGGGATCTGGTAAAGCAGGACATTTGCATCGATCTGCTCGGATATCGGGTCAAGTATACCCCTGTACTCATCCTTGAGCTCCTTGAAGTATCTGGATGCCTCGGTCAAAAGTTCTAGATCAAGACCGGTATCATATTTAGTCCTTGCAAGTGCTGCAACAACTGATTCTGTTGGAGGCTGGGAAGTCCCGCCTGCAAGTGGGGACAATGCAGTATCAAGAATGTCGACACCTGCATCACATGCAGCCATGTAGCTCAAAGGAGCCATGCCTGATGTACAGTGGCAGTGAAGTGCAACAGGCAGTCCGACCTCTTTCTTAAGAGAACTTATGAGCTCATATGCCTCATGAGGTGCGAGCAGTCCTGCCATGTCCTTGATACAGATAGAATCACACTCAAGTTCTGCAAGCTCTTTTGCAAAATCGACATATTTCTCCACAGTGTGAACCGGGCTGATCGTATAGCTGATGGTACCCTGCACATGGGCTCCAACACCCTTTGCAGTTGTTATTGCCTTCTCCATGTTACGGATATCGTTGACAGCATCGAAGATCCTGAAGATATCGATACCGTTCTCGTGGGCCTTTGTTACGAACTTTTCAACAACGTCATCTGAATAATGACGGTATCCCACCAGATTCTGACCACGAAGTAACATCTGTGCAGGAGTGTTTTCCATATGTTTTTTAAGCTCCCTCAGGCGCTCCCACGGATCCTCGTTCAAGTACCTGATACATGTATCAAATGTTGCACCTCCCCACATTTCAAGGGAGTAATAGCCGACCTCATCCAGTTTTTCAATGATCGGCAACATGTTACGGGTTCGCATACGGGTCGCAAGAAGAGACTGGTGTGCGTCTCGAAGAATTGTTTCCGTGATTTTTACTGACATAATTTTACCTCATAGTTAGATCTGTTTAGACCCGATCAGGGGTTTGTATTCGTCACATGACTAAATTGTACATAATTAAACATCTCCTTTTATGAACTTTCTGGTATGGCTATATAAGCGAGCAAGAAAATGACATATATCTTTATAGAAATAAAATGAAAGTTGTGCAAAAGACAATAAGCATATATAAATGAAAAAGGAGAAATCAAAAAGTGGATTAAAGATCGTTTTTTAAAATGAAAAAGCTGAGGCATTGCTGCCCGCTGTATCAGAGTAGATTCTGTGATCAGACAAAACCTAATAACTGAGACAATTTAAGCATGATATTTCCAACGGAAAGTGTTACTTTATTAACAATTCCCACTGCTTCAATAGTAAGTCCTCCGGAATCATACGCATCAAGGAATACGCTTAATGGGTCCTCAGAATCAAGAAGCTGACTTACAACACCCTCATCAGTATATACCATCAGCGAAGGAGTGAAATCAGAACCCTCCGAATCAGTGATACTGAATTCGGTTATGAACATATCCTCGGTAACTATCTTTAAAGCAAGAGTGCTTCCATCATCCATATCGATCACCGCGAGGATGTTTTCATTGCCAAGAAGACTATTAATTGGACCGGGGACACTGTCCGCATTCATGTTGAAGTCATCAACTACAAGCTCAAGTTGACTGAAAGCGTCTGCAGAAGCAGGTACAGAGAACAAAGTTGCAATAACCAGTAAAGCTAGAATAATCCTGTTCAATATAACACCTCCATCATATACCCAGTACACATAATATTCAAATTATAAAAACTCAAAGGAACAAGCAACAAAGACCATCAACACATATTTAATTCCAAAAGCCATATCCAATTCACTCAGGGAGATCAACCCAGCATGGCAGAAATAGTAGCAAGCAAGGAAATGCATGAATATTTCGATACGCTTGAAAGCACATTGGAAAAGGAGATAGAGATAGTCAACAATGCGCGCTCAAGGGGAAAGGATCCGAAACCATATGTGGAGATCCCACTCGCAAAAGACCTTGCTGACAGGGTGGAGAACCTGATCGGTGTCAAAGGTGTGGCAGAGCTCATACGCAAACTGGAAGAGAACATGTCCAGGGAGGAAGCGGCACTGGCCCTCGGAAGAGAGGTTGCCCAGGGAAAAGTAGGAACCTTTGACAATAAGACTGAAGCTATCGAAGCTGCTATCCGTGTATCCGTTGCCATGCTGACAGAAGGTGTGGTTGCTGCACCCATCGAAGGAATTGATCGCGCATCGGTGGGTAAGAACGATGACGGATCCGAGTATGTCAGTATTTTCTATGCCGGCCCCATACGCAGTGCGGGTGGTACCGCACAGGCACTATCGGTCCTTGTTGGCGATTACGTAAGAAGAGGCGTGGGTATCGACCGGTACAAACCCCGAAAGGAAGAGGTTGAACGTTACATCGAGGAGATCATGCTCTATAAGAGGGTCGCAAGTCTCCAGTACACCCCTTCCGAAGAAGAGATAAGGCTTATCGTGGAAAATTGCCCGATCTGTATAGATGGAGAAGCGACAGAAGCAGAAGAGGTCGAAGGGCACCGCAATATGGAGAGGATCGAAACGAACAGGGTCCGCGGAGGAATGGCCCTTGTACTTGCAGAAGGTCTCGCATTAAAGGCACCTAAGATCCAGAAGCATGTCAAAAAGCTCAAGATCGACGGCTGGGAGTGGCTCGATCAACTTATTTCCGGTGCGAAGCCCTCGTCTGACAGCGATGGAGAAGAGAAGAAGGACGAGAAGCCGAAGATCAAGCCAAAGGACAAGTACATGCGTGACCTGATCGCAGGAAGACCTGTGTTCTCCCACCCATCCCGTCCAGGAGGATTCCGGTTACGCTATGGCAGATCACGCAATACATCATTTGCAGCCGCGGGGATAAGTCCTGCCGGAATGATCGTAATGGACGATTTCATTGCGCCGGGCACCCAGCTGAAGGTGGAGAGGCCGGGTAAGGCCGCAGGAATGGCACCCGTGGATTCAATTGAAGGTCCCACCGTAAAACTGTTCTCTGGAGATGTTGTCAGGATCGACCTCATAGAAGACGCATACAGGTTCAGACCTGAGATCGAAGAGATCATCGACATCGGAGAGATCCTTATCAATTACGGGGACTTCCTTGAGAATAACCATCCACTTGCACCATCACCCTACTGTTTTGAATGGTGGATACAGGAATACAGGAAGAATGGGGGAGATCCTTCAATAGACGAAGATATCCTCAGGGAGCCATCCCAGGAGGTTGCACTTGAGATCTGCAAAAAATACGGAGTTCCACTCCATCCAAAGTTCACATACCTCTGGCATGACATAGAGAACGATCAGTTCGTAAAACTTGCAGATCTGGTGTCAGAACAGGGCACTCTGGAGAATGACGGAAAGGTCCTGAAGCTGCCATATGATGCTGCCCTCTCGACCGGGGTCAAAAGAATACTTGAGATAATGCTGGTCCTTCATAAGGTGCATGATGGGATGATAGTTATCGAAGAGCCCCTGCCACTAATATATAGCCTTGGGCTTGATGACGGACTCCGAAAGAAATGGGACTCTCTGGAACACGAAGAGGTACTTGATAATATCAACCAGATCACCGGATTTGAGGTTCGGCCGAGGGCACCCACACGTATCGGCGCCAGAATGGGCAGACCGGAGAAATCCAACAAAAGGAAAATGTCCCCTGCACCACATGCACTGTTCCCCATTGCAGAGTCCGGCGGGAATACACGTAAACTTGACAATGCGGCAGCTTTCAAGGCATCTGCAAATGCAAAGGTAGGAGAGATAGCAGTCGAGATCGGGAACAGGATCTGTCCTGCCTGCGGAGTGGAGACATTCGAATACAGGTGTGACTGCGGAGAATATACGATCCCCAAGCTATTCTGCCCCAGATGCGGCATCTCTGTGAACAAAGAAGAATGCCCGAAGTGCGGTACAAAGACAACCTGCACAAGTATGAGGAAGATCGATTTCAAAAGAATATACCAGAGAGCATTTGAAAAGCTAGGTGAACGGGACAACCTGGACTCCTTTAAAGGTGTAAAGAGAATGATGTCCAGGGACATGACACCCGAACCTCTTGAAAAAGGCGTCCTCCGGGCCAAGCATGACCTGTTCACCTTCAAGGACGGAACAGTGCGCTATGATATGTCCGACATCCCGCTTACGCACATAAGGCCTTCCGAACTCGGAGTAAGCTGTGAGAAGTTCATCGAACTTGGCTATAAGGAAGATATCTACGGGAAACCGTTAACAGACGCAGACCAGGTACTCTGTCTCAAGGTACAGGACCTCGTAGTCTCATATGACTGTGCTGATTATCTTCTCAGGACGACACAATATATTGATGATCTTCTGGCCAAATACTACAAAGTTGAGCCATATTACAATGCAAAAACAATAGAGGATATAGTCGGCATCCTCCTGATGGGACTGGCACCCCATACATCGGCAGGGGTTCTTGGAAGGCTTATCGGATTTACCACCGCCGCAGTAGGATATGCACACCCGTTCTTCCATGCCGCAAAAAGAAGGAACTGTGACGGGGATGAGGACTGTGTCATGCTCCTCATGGACGGGCTGCTCAACTTCTCCCACGAGTATCTTCCTGACAAAAGAGGGGGAAAGATGGATGCCCCCCTTGTACTTACCACAAGGCTTGATCCCAGTGAGGTCGATAAGGAAGCACATAATATAGACGTATGTGAATCATATCCGCTTGAGTTCTATGAGGCCACACTGAACATAACAAACCCGAAAGAATTTGAGGATACATTCGACCTGGTCAGCAACAGACTTGGCACACCATTGCAATATGAAAAGTTCATGTTCACGCATGACACATCCAACATTGCGGCAGGGCCTCTCAATAGCGCCTACAAGACACTTGGAAGCATGGTCGAGAAGATGGATGCACAGCTTGAGCTTGGCAAAAAGATACGTGCTGTCGATGCCTCGGACGTGGCGGAAAGAGTACTGATATCCCACTTCCTGCCGGATATGTTCGGCAACCTGAGGGCGTTCTCAAGGCAGGGAACAAGATGTGTCAAATGCGGTGCAAAATATCGCAGACCTCCACTTACAGGCAACTGCCCGAAATGCGGTGGCAGGGTGATACTTACGGTTCATGAAGGGGCTGTGAAAAAGTACCTTGAGGTCTCAATGAAAGTTGCAGAAGAATACAATGTCTCCAGTTACACAAAACAGCGCATTGAGCTGATAGGCTACGATATGAAATCACTTTTTGAAAATGACAGGTCCAAACAGATGGGACTTTCGGACTTTATGTGAAAAAAGAAGCAATGGGAGCATGATCGCTCCACATTGCCGTTCATGCTATTGATCGATCTGCACTATATATTACTGCAACCATAATATTAGTGCAAGCATCGGCACAGAGTTCCGGCATGCTCTGCTTTCAAAGCTCATTGGTTCAGAGGCATTCCTATGGCATTGATCTGCTGAATGAGCTCCGTGAAATTCTCCATCTCAAGCTCAAGGACAGCTTCTTCGCTCATGCCTATGGACATCTCGCCGTCAACTGTAAGTGTGTCCGGACCACGTCTTACGAGACGATCGATGCCATCGCTGGAAAGTACTCCCTTCACTTCAGGATCATGGACAAATGCACGGCCTGGAATGATGACGGTATCTTTTACATTTGATAGATCCAGGTCACGGAAATCATCAATTGTTATCAGGCAGCCAACATCCTTGTTCAGACCGATGACATTAACACTTCCGCCAAGCTTGTCGAATATCTCGGAAAGCCTGCTTTCTGCGACCCTGCTTGTAATAATTGTAGCTTCCTTTGTTACCTCTGGCAACTTTGCCAGCAGGTCATCATGCAATCTGATGGCGAACGGGGAACCTATAAGTGGATCCTCCAGAGGAGTACCGGTAACCCGGAAACTGTGAGCTGCGGCTGCATTACGTACTATCTGAGCAAACTCGTCAACTGTATGGGGCCTTATACCCTCTATGACAGGAGCATTCTCAAGGATCAGGCCCTCTTCCCTCGAGTTGGCAAAACGCATCAATATAGCACCTGAGGCACCCATTTCCTCAAGGTCTGACAGTGTCTTCTCAAGAACCTCACCATCATTGACACCCGGGATAACAACAATAGCACCATAGACCTCGCAGTGCGCACAGAAATCCCTGAGCACAGCAAGAGAAGCTTCAGGTTCCGGATCGTTCATGTATTCCCCGCGGACCTGCGGATCCGTTGCAAATACAGTAAATGAAACTTCAGTAACGCCATTCTCGATGAAGAATGCAGCATCATCTTCAGAAGTAAAACCTTTCCCACTGGTGTATCCAAGATGGATCGGCTTTTCAAAACGGGACAGGAAGGATACCAGTTCCTTTAGTTCAGGATAACAGCTTACATCACCGCCACCACTTATGGTGAACTTATCGATTTCCCGGGAAGAAAAATGAAGGGACTGTGAAACCTCACCCATTACGTATTGGGCAGGCTTGAAGCCGGAGTAGAGCTCTTTGACACCTCTTGTGCAATAGTCACATCCCTTTGAAAAAGGGAAACAATGCTTGCAACCAAATGCAGGCACATCTCTTACTTTCTTGAAATAACAGTACTTACAGAACCCTCGGCAATCAACACCAGGGTTACCTCCGACATCAGCGACTATTTCCATATAGATCGTGGATACGACTATGCCTGTACTACTTAACCTTTGTGATGTGAAAAACGGGAGAGACGAACAGTGATACGAATTTTTACTCAAAATTAATTAAGAAAGATGTATTTGACAAACCTGTTCACACAAATTTGCGCACACGTATGCAGATAGTATGATTAATAGACAATATAATTCAGAATAAAAGCAATAAGAGGACCATATCCTAATGAATAATAATGATGAATTTTGATAGGGTTGTACTAAATGCAAAAGCTTTAAACCTGAAAACAACGTTCCAAATTTGAATCAATTAGAAGAATGACCAAATGGAACATTGAATCACATATCCGGCATCGGTGGGAAACTACTGTGCCATCGCTCAAATTTGTGGTTTCCATAGGGATTTCTGGAATAAAATTAGGAGGAAATATACGTGTCTGACAAAATAGACATATATGACGACAGAGGTACACTGTTGGAAAGCGGCGTCGATGTAATGGCACTCGCACCAACAACAAATGCAGCAATCAGAAAGATCATCAAAGACACAAAGAGGACTGTCGCTGTCAACCTTGCAGGTATCGAGAAAGGTCTCGCAACCGGCAAGTACGGTGGTGGCGGACGCCAGATCCTTGGCCGCGGTCTTGAGTATGATATTACAGGAAACGCAGACGCAATCGCAGAATCTGTTGAGAAACTTGTAAAGACAACAGATGGTGACGACACCAACGTCAAGGTCATCGCTGGCGGAAAGCAGTTACTTGTACAGATCCCAAGCGCAAGGACAGAAGCAGGTGCAGATTTCGTTTCCGGAAGCACTGTCACTGGTGCAGCAGTAGTAGAGACCATCATTAACATGTTCGACACAGACATGTTCGATGCACCTCTTGTAAAGGGAGCAGTCTGGGGTAGCTACCCACAGACAATGGAAATGAAGGGCGGTAACGTCGCATCAATCCTCAGTATCCCACAGAACAACGAAGGTCTTGGTTACTCCCTCAGGAACATCACAACCAACCACATTGCAGCTATCACAGGCAAGAAAGCACTGAACGCAGCAGCACTGTCATCCATCTATGAGCAGACAGGTATGTACGAGATGGGTAACGCAGTAGGTTCATTCGAGAGACACCAGTTACTTGGATTCGCATACCAGGGTCTTAACGGTAACAACCTTGTCTACGAGATGGTCAAGGAGAACGGAAAGGACGGTACAGTCGGTACAGTTATCGAGACTGTTGTCGGCAAGGCAATCGAAGCAGGTATCATCGAGGTCGACCACACAGCACCATCCGGATACAACTTCTACAAGGCAAATGATGTTTCCATGTGGAACGCATATGCAGCAGCAGGTCAGCTCGCAGCTACACTCGTAAACGTTGCAGCAGGCAGGGCAGCACAGAACGTATCATCAACCATCCTGTACTTCAACGATATCCTCGAGAAGGAAACAGGTCTTCCAGGTTGTGACATGGGAAGAGCACAGGGTACTGCAGTAGGTTTCTCCTTCTTCAGCCACTCAATCTATGGTGGCGGTGGACCAGGTATCTTCAACGGTAACCACGTTGTAACAAGACACTCCAGAGGATTTGCAATTCCTTGCGTATCCGCAGCAGTATCACTTGACGCCGGTACACAGATGTTCTCCATCGAGAAGACATCCGCACTTGTCGGAAACGTGTTCGGTTCAATCGAAGAATTCAGAGAGCCAATTAAGGCAGTTGCAGGAGCACTCTAAATCAAGAAGCTCTAAAAGATCTTGAAGGTAAACAATGGTCGATTCTGCATCAAACACAGAGAACCTCATACAGATAGAGATATTTCCACAAAGGTTACTCAGCCCGGGAACCGCACAGGAACTACTCGTCGAACTGAGCAAAATTGAAGGCATCACAAGGGCATTCGTACAGGGCCCAAGGATCCCCGCGACCGTACCATACGGTCCTGCAACCGGACAGGTTGTCGATCATAAGTTCAGTGACACGATCCGCATCGGTGAAACAGACATAAGTCTGGCTGTAATAGTTGGCCGCATAAGGCTGGAAGTCCTGAATTCAGAAACAAGAGACATGATCAGGGAAGTGTGTGAGCGAATACTTCCTATGGGATTCGAGTTCAGAGAAGGACTTTTCATACCAAACAAGCAGACCGTCTCAGACTATGCAAAACGTGGTCCAGGAGCAGATCCGACAATCCTCGGATTGTCAGATCCGAAAGGCAAAGTGGGTAATCGTATTTGTACCTTAAATCCAGCGGAATGATGTTTAATGTTTGACCGGGAAACACAGGTTGTAGACTGCAGACATGGAATGGGCCTCGGCCGCGGCGGAGGGCTTGCACAACGCGGAACTCTTTCAGAGACAGGGCGCCCTGATGTCATTGCAGTTGCAATGAGTCCCGGCAGACGTCACATCACAAAACCGATATGTGAACTCACATACGGCATGCGCAGGGAGGATATACAGGTCAGTGTACTGGTATTGAACTCAGGATCAGGTATCCCGGATACACCAATGAGATCCGGTGCATTCGGAATAACACCTGAAGAAGTTGAACAGATATCAAGACATAAACTGGCCGTCATCCATACAGGGAACATACGAGACCATGTGGTAAAGAAAGTAAGAGCAATTTTAAAAGATGCGGAGGTCCCGGCAATAATCGTCTGTCAGACAAATGTCGACTTTGAGGATTTTGCCAAAGGAGGGATAAAGACCAGATTTGTGAAGCCTAGAAATAACGAAATCCTGACAAAAGGAAAAGTTATGGATATTGTGTCAGGGGTCACAAGAGGAGAATCATGTTCAAGGGAAAAATTGAACGAACTCGTGAAATCCGTGAAGAACACAATGAGATCTATTGAAAATCAAGGAGTGTATTAATATGGCATACGAAGCACAATATTATCCAGGTGCAACATCCGTTGCAGAAAACAGAAGAAAGCACATGTCCGGAGATGTCGAAAAGCTCAGGGAGATCTCTGACGACGATCTTACATTAGTACTCGGACACCGTGCACCAGGTAGCGATTACCCAAGCACACACCCACCACTCGCTGAGATGGGTGAGCCAGAATGTTCAATCAGAGAGATCGTAGAAGCAACCCCAGGTGCAAAGGCTGGTGACAGGGTCAGGTACGTACAGTTCGTTGACTCAATGTACAACGCACCATCAACACCATACTTCAGGTCCTACGCAGCAGCAATCAACTTCAGAGGTGTCGACCCAGGTACACTTTCCGGTCGTCAGGTCGTTGAGGCTCGTGAGAGAGACATGGAAGAAGTTGCAAAGTTCCAGCTCGAGACAGAAATGACCTGTCCAGCACTTGCAAGCCTTCGTGGTGCAACTGTCCACGGTCACTCACTCCGTCTCCCAGAAGATGGAATCATGTTCGACATGCTTGACAGATGCCGCCTCGAGAACGGCGTAGTAATTATGCACAAGGACCAGGTAGGAAGAGCAATCGACAAGAAGGTCGACTTCGGAAAGCCAATGTCCGAGGAAGAAGCTGCCAAGAGAACCACAATCTACCGTGTAGACAATGTCGCATTCAGAGATGACGCAGAGGTCATCGAGTGGGTCCACGCAGTGTTTGAGAAGAGAACCGCATATGGATTCAAGCCAGAGTAAGTGAGGTGACAAAAATGGCAGATGATAGAAAGAGACTGTTCCAGAAAGAATTGGAAATCAAATTCACAAAAGAACACGGAACCAACAAGATGGAAGGCGGAGAGATCACCGACAAGAGAGTGACATACTACCGTCTTGGTGTAGACCAGAACCCAAGAAAGCTCGAGATGAAGAAGGCTGGCCAGGAAATGGCAGATAAGAGAGGCCTCGTCGGTTACAACCCAATGATGCACTGTGGTGGTATCCCACTCGGTCAGAGAGCAATCACACCATCATTCATCTCCGGTACTGACATCATGGTCGAGACAGATGACCTCCACTACGTCAACAACGCTGCAATGCAGCAGATGTGGGATGACATCAGAAGGACCTGTATCGTCGGTATGGACATGGCTCACGAGACACTCGAGAAGCGTCTTGGTATGGAAGTCACACCAGAAACAATCAACCACTACCTTGAAGTGCTCAACCACGCACTCCCTGGTGGAGCAGTTGTTCAGGAGCACATGGTCGAGACACACCCAGCTCTTGTAGATGACTGTTACGTAAAGATCTTCACCGGTGACGACGAGCTTGCAGATGAGATCGACAGCCAGTTCCTCATCGACATCAACAAGCAGTTCCCAGAAGAGCAGGCAGAAGCACTCAAGGCAGCAATCGGAAAGACAACCTGGCAGGCTGCTCACATCCCAACCGTTGTAAGCAGGACAACAGATGGTGCACAGACATCAAGGTGGATGGCAATGCAGGTCGGTATGTCCTTCATCGCAGCATACAACATGTGTGCTGGTGAAGCAGCAGTAGCTGACCTTTCATACGCAGCAAAGCACGCTGGTGTTATCTCCATGGGTGACATGCTCCCAGCAAGACGTGCACGTGGTCCAAACGAGCCTGGTGGAATTTCCTTCGGTCACATGGCAGATATCATCCAGACAAGCCGTGTCGACGCAGAAGACCCAGCACACGTAACCCTTGAGGTAGTCGGTGGTGCATGTATGCTTTACGACCAGATCTGGCTCGGTTCATACATGTCCGGTGGTGTCGGTTTCACACAGTACGCAACCGCTGCATACACCAACAACATCCTTGACGACAACCTGTACTACAACGTTGACTACATCAACGACAAGTACGACGGTGCAGCAAACAAGGGTACAGACAACAAGGTCAAGGCAACAATGGAAGTTGTCAAGGACATCGCAACAGAATCAACAATCTACGGTCTCGAGAACTACGAGAAGTACCCAACCGCACTCGAAGACCACTTCGGTGGTTCCCAGAGAGCAACAGTACTCTCCGCAGCAGCTGGAAGCGCAGTATCCCTCGCAACCGGAAACGGAAACGCTGGTCTCTCCGCATGGTACCTTTCAATGTACCTCCACAAGGAAGCACACGGCCGTCTCGGTTTCTTCGGATACGACCTGCAGGACCAGTGTGGTGCTACAAACGTATTCTCCTTCCAGTCCGACGAAGGTCTGCCAGTTGAGCTTCGTGGTCCAAACTATCCAAACTACGCAATGAACGTAGGTCACCAGGGTGGTTACACCGCTATCGCTTCCGCAGCACACGCAGGACGTGGAGATGCATGGGCAGTTAACCCACTCCTCAAGGTCTGCTTCGCAGATGACCTTCTCCCATTCGACTTTACCGCACCAAGGAAAGAGTTCGGTAGAGGCGCAATCAGAGAGTTCGAGCCAGCTGGTGAGAGATCACTCATCATCCCAGCAAAATAAACACAAATTTAAAAAGGCAGGCTTTGCCTGCTTTTTTCTATCTTTTTTAAATCCGGACGACCGGTCCGCATTTATCCTGAGACAATTACCATTTCTGACGAGCGAAAGCTTTGTTTGAGGAAAGTCATTTTACAACAACAGTCTTCGAAATACCGGATCATGGAAATAAAGCAGGTAAATCGATAGATATATGAGTAAAGTAATCATCATCCAAAGCATTAAAATCGGAGCGGGATAACAAGATTCCCGGACAATTATGACATTATCTTTTCACAAGGTGATCACTTCATGGCTACAGAGATAGAAAAGAAAGTAATGGAAGCAAAAATGGCATCCATTACACTTGCAAGTGTAGATACCAGGACAAAGGACAGGGCTCTCGAAGCCATGGCAAATGCACTTGACGAGAACCGCGACAGGATATTGGAAGCAAACAAAGCAGACCTCGAAGAAGCCGAAAAGATGATGGCTGAAGGCAAGCTCTCCCAGGCACTTGTGGACCGCCTTAAGGTAAACAATTCAAAGATCGATGGAATGATCAGCGGTATTCGCGACGTCATCAAACTGGAAGACCCATCCGGTAAAACACTCAAAACACTTGAGCTGGACACCGGCCTGGACCTCTACCAGGTAAGCTGTCCCATCGGCCTCATAGGAGTAATCTTCGAATCCCGTCCGGACGTTGTACCACAGATAATGTCACTTTGCCTGAAGAGCGGGAATGCCACCATATTCAAAGGCGGAAGTGAAGCACTCAATTCCAATCGTACAATATTCGACATCCTTGTAACTGCAATGGAAAACACCGAAGGGCTACCAAAAGGAGCATTCCAACTGATGGAAACAAGGGAAGAGGTCATGGACCTTCTTGCACAGGATGACTACATTGATCTACTGATCCCACGTGGTTCCAATGAGTTCGTAAAGTTCATACAGGACAATACAAAGATCTCTGTCCTCGGACATGCAGACGGCATATGCCATGTCTATGTGGACAATAAAGCAAATCTACACAAAGCATACGATGTCTGCTTCGACTCAAAGGTGCAATACCCTGCAGTATGCAATGCCATGGAAACGCTACTGATCAACCGGGAGATAGCTGAGGACTTCATGCCCGAAATGATAAAAAGATATGAGGAAGCAGGAGTTGAACTCCGCTTTGATGAGGATTCATACGCAATTGCAGAAAAACTCGGACTGAAGAATATCAAAAAGGCAACCGACGAAGACTGGAAGACCGAATACAATGAACTGATCCTCTCAGTGAAGGTCGTAGATTCTATTGAAGAGGCCATCGATCACATCAACAGCTATGGATCACACCACACAGATGCGATCATAACAGAAGACGAGGCAAAAAGAAAACAGTTCATAGAACTTGTGGACTCATCAAGTGTCATGGTCAATGCTTCCACCAGGTTTGCAGACGGATTCCGCTATGGAAAAGGTGCAGAGGTAGGCATCAGCACAAACAAGATACATGCACGCGGACCTGTTGGAATGGAAGGGCTCGTCATTTACAAATACGTCCTGTTAGGTAACGGGGACAAAGTTGCTGATTACGCCGGTGACGATCCAAAGCCATTTACACACAGGTTGCTTGACAAAGACCTGTCTGATGTTCTGAACAACTGATAACAATTAAAAGGTGCCCACTTTGATCAATAGAAAAGAGATACTTGGTGATGCTAAGAAGATAGTAATCAAGCTAGGTACGACCTCGATCAGCAGGGAAGATGGAAGCCTTAATACGGAATTTATGGAAAAGGTCGCATCACAAGTCTCTGAGCTGCACAATGCCGGAAAGCAGGTGATACTCGTAAGTTCCGGTTCCATCGGAATCGGGATTGAGATCCTTAACCTTAACTGCCGTCCAAAAGAGATCCCTGTGCGTCAGGCAGCCGCTGCTGTTGGACAGGGATTCCTGATGCAGCACTGGATGGAAGCTTTCCGCAAGTACGGCCTTAACGTAGCGCAGATACTTCTGACCTATGACTCATTCACTAACAGGTTAACGTACCTCAACCTCAGGAACAGCATCTCCACGCTGTTGAGCTACGGGGTCATCCCCATCATCAACGAGAACGATCCCATATGTGTTCATGAGATCGAAGCAACACTTGGGGACAATGATAAGCTCTCAGCAATGGTCGCAAGCAAGACAGAAGCAGATGTACTGATACTGCTTACGGATATTGACGGACTCTATAATAAGAACCCGAAACGTCATGATGATGCCATGCTGTTGGACACTGTGGAAGAAATCACGCCAACCATCGAAAGCTATGGCGGGAGCCCTACCAGCATGAAAGGTGTGGGAGGCATGCGCACAAAGATAGCAGCCGCAAAGATCTGCAATATGGCCGGTTGTTACATGGTCATTGCAAACAGCAATGTGGATAATGTTATCAGCAGGGTGCTCTCCGGAGAAACTATTGGCACGCTCTTCCTTGCAAACCAGTTCGTTCACAAGAACCGTATCCGCTGGATAATACTCGGAAAAGCCTCAGGCACAATTAAAGTCGATCCCGGAGCAAGAGAGGCGATCTCCAACAGTATGAGCCTGCTCCCATCAGGCGTTCTGGGAGTTGAAGGTAACTTTGACAGAGGGGACATAGTAAAGCTGGAATGTGAAGGAGAAGTATTTGGAAAAGGCATTACAGATTACACATCTGAAGAACTCGAGGCAATTAAAGGTAAACACACCGACATGATAGCCGAGATCCTTGGATATAAGAACTATGACCACGTGATCAAGAAAGAGAACATAGGTCTTCTCAAATAACAAATAATATAAAGTAGTATAATATAATATGTAATAATATAATAAGATATTTAAGATGTGGCCATTCAATTCGCAGGAACGACCATAATCTTATTATACATTTTTATTTTACTCTAGTACCATCCCATCGATGGAACACTACAGGTGCATTAATGAAAACAAGTGCTCAGGAAAACAATGAAAAAGCGAAACCAAAGGTCCTTGTTGTAGGAACAGGCGATCCGGACGTTGAAAGACTGAGCCTTATTCTTTCTAAGGAGTATGATGTTATCATAGCTAACAGAGGTCATGAAGCACTTGATATGGTGGAGAAGGAAGACCCTGAAATTGTTCTTCTTGGAAGTGACCTCCCTGATATGAAAGAAGCTCAGATATGTAAAGCAATAAAAGGAAAGCTCAGCAATGAGCTAACCCCTGTCATAGTTATTACATCCCTTTTTGAAAATGAAGAGAAAGTAAAGGTCATTAAGGAAAATGCAGATGGTATCCTAATAAAGCCTGTCGACGAACTTGAACTAACAACACGGGTACATTCACTTCTGCGTATGCGCCATCTTCATAGCCAACTTATCAAAGAAAGAGATGAAGTACAGAAGTATATCGATGTCGCAGGTTCGATCATTGGTGTCGTTGACAGGGACTTCAGAGTTACACTGGTAAACCAGAAGGCCTGTGATGTACTGGGTTACTCAAAGGAAGAAGTTCTGGGCCAGAACTGGTTTGATATCTTTGTACCCGAGTATATCAGAGAAGATATCAAAAAAGGGTACATGGGAGTTATCAACGGGATCATTGAGCCTCCGGAGTTCTCTGAAAAACCCATCATCACCAAAAACAGAGGAGAGAGATGGGTACTCTGGCATGACGTTGTTCTGCGTGACGATGACATGAACATCGTAGGAACCATTAGCTCAGGAGATGACATCACCGAGAGAAAACTTGCAGAGAATGCAATGGAAGAGGCAAACACTGAACTAAAATTGCTCGACAGCATAAAGGACCAGTTCCTGACAAACCTCAACTACGAGCTAAGGACACCACTGATATCCATTAAAGGCTTCTGTGAGCTGTTAACGGAAGAGAAGCTCGGATCCATAAACGACTCTCAGAAAAATGCCCTTGATACGGTACTGAGGAATACGGAGAGGCTCAGACATCTTATCGATTCCCTGCTCTACGTGAGCGGAGAGCGCACCCAGAAGATTAAGTACAATATAATACCACTTTACCCTTCAAGACTTATTGAGGACATCATTGAAGACCGTGCCCTCTATGTGGAAAAGAAAGAACTGACGATCGAAAATCATGTACCAAAGAACCTACCGGCCATATTAGGAGATATGGAACACCTGGAAAGGATGTTCACCCACCTTCTTGATAACGCCATCAAGTTCACGCCACCTGGCGGTAAAATCACCATTTCAGCAACCCATTATGATGACACTGTAGAAGTTAAAATAACGGATACAGGAATTGGTATCCCCGAAGATGTCCTGCCTAACATCTTCAGCAGCTTCTACCAGGTTGACGGTTCCACCAGAAGAAAGTATGGCGGGACCGGCATTGGACTTCACATATGTAAGAAAATCATTGAAGCACATATGGGAGAGATCTTTGTAGATAGTGAAATTGGAGTCGGCACCACTTTTACAGTTATGCTTCCGGTATGATACTTTTTGGAACTCCGATAAATTATACCCGGATATTCGGGTATGCTAACATTACAGCTTACCGATTACAGACACATCCCCTATTCTCAACCCACACATATTTCAGATCAAAGCAGTACAGTAAAATATTGCATATCGAATTCATCCTCCTCCACTCCTTCGAACACTATAAATATAATAAAACAGGATGACTTGTGATGAGAAAAGAACGATCCGTGAAGATGATCTTAGCACTTTTATGCATCATTATACTCGCAGTTGTGCTAAGCTATGCACTTCTTCCCTACATTAATGCTTTTCTTGGGGCATTCATCCTTTACGTGATCTTCAAACCGGCATACTGCCTGCTTACAGAGCGATTGAAGCTCAGAAAGGACATATCTGCGATCTCAGTGATGGTCCTCTCAGTGATACTAGTATTGTTACCCATGTACTTCCTCTTTGTGTCTATTGTAGGGGAGCTGGAAGGCGTTATTGCCGGAATTGTGAACAATATTAGCTATGTTGATATCACAGAGAACATTAAGTACCTGAACGAAGTTGCACCTGACCTGAACATCGAGGAAAAAGTAGTTGGAATTGTATCAACTGCAGGCACATACATTAGCAGGTACCTGTTATCAGCATTGCAGAATATAAGCGGACAGATCATTTCCCTGACAATAATGTTCTTTTTGCTATACTACCTGTTCACAACCACGAACACGGGTTTTGAGACAAAGCTTAAGGATTTCGTCCCATTCAACAACAGGAACACAGATAAGCTCCTGAACGAGCTCAAGAATGTCATACAATCAACCCTTATTGCCACGCTGTTGATTGCAATCCTTCAGGGACTACTGCTTGGACTGACATTCTATGCAGTAGGTATACAGGGAGCAACATTGTGGGGTGCAGTAACTGCGATCCTTTCATTCCTGCCCGTTGTAGGTGCACCTCTTGTATGGATACCTGCCGCTATCATACAGATCGTATTGAAGAACTACGTTGCAGGTGTTGCGATCCTTGTAGTAGGCATCATAATCAGTAACATCGACAATGTGCTCAGGCCTTATATCCAGAAAAAAGTAGGGGCCATCCATCCATTTGTATCACTGCTCGGAATATTTGTGGGTATCTACCTCTTTGGTATCGTAGGTATCGTTGTTGGACCCCTGATGATCTCAACGTTCCTTCTGGTACTGAAGATGTTCAACGAGGAGTACCTTCAGGAGTAAATACTGGCAGAAAACAACATTCTGTGGTCCGGGACCAGGAAGGATTGCAACAGCAATCAAACAGCGATCAAGATACAAATGGAGCTGGAGATAGAACTGAAACCTTCATTTCCTTATTCCAAGGGCGATCTTTGCCTTTTTGATCCTGCCAACTATTACCTGTTTGATAACATAGGAAACAGGGGTCCTTCGACCTCCGGCAGTTACCTTTCCTTCACGTATGGCCTTGAGTACGGCCTCAGCATTCCTTTCTGAAGCGTCCACTTCTGTATAGGAACAGCCCACCATCTTTGCCTCATGTGAATCACTGCCACCCACCTGAGGGATACCAAGTTCCTGAGTTACTTTTTTTGCTTTGCTGTTGGCACCACCGGTCACACACCGTGAGTTCAGAACCTCCACAGCATCAGCATCAAGGCCTTCAACATAACCAATGCCATGGGAAGTTATCTTGAAAGGATGAGGTATTATCACAACAGCACCGAGATCCCTGGCTCGTTCGATCGTTCTCTCAGGCGTCATTCCGGGATCTATGTCCCCGTCCGGATCAAGCACAAGGATATGACCTTTGGAAGATGTGACCTCCACACCCGGGATCACTATGATATCTGATCCGATCTCCTTTGCCCTTCTGGCACAGGCAAGACCTCCCGCACGTGTATCATGGTCACATATAGCAACACCATCCAGGCCATTCTTCTTTGCAAGCTCAAGAATAGAATCCAGATCAGCATTGCTATCTTTTGAAAAGCAGGAATGGACATGGAGATCAATACGCATATAGACAATGCTGCGCTTTCCGGTTATAAACTTTTTGAAGAAAGCTATGCATAAATGGATAAAAAAAGAAAAAACAGGAGGATAAATAACAAAAACGAACGGGGGTGAATCAAGTCGATTACATAGGGGATTTGTGGTGTAGTACTTAGGGGATGTATGAAGAAAACCCGTTCGCAAATATACAAACGTTTCCAAGATATATAAACGTTTCGTGTGGGTACGAACGAATATTAAGAATTAAGAAATATTATTCGGAAGATATCGGAGATGGGTTGCATAATTGAATAAAAATGTGGGAAAACAAAATGGAAGGAGAGAGAAGGAAAGAAAGAGGGAGGGGAAAATGAAGAAAAAGCGAACGGGATGAATCAAGTCGAACATATAGAGGATTTATGGTTTAGCACTTAAGAGGATTTATTAAGGAAAACCCGTTCGCAAATATACAAACGATCCGAACATATATAAACGTTTCGTGATAGTACGAACTAATGCTGGAAGCTATTTTATATTATTCTGAAGAGATCTCAAATGGTCTTACTTTTTGAATGATCTCATTCCGTGCCTCAATCTCCATAATAATAGAGACTCCGTATTCAATAGAATGAACTATTCCTTCATCATAAAGCCATGAGACCATAGACATACCCTCTTCGGACATCGGAACGGAGATTAGGGAATGCTCCCATTTTGGTAACTTATGATATACAAGCTCCTTAAGTTCATCAAGGCCCTGTTCCGATGACGCGGATATCATTACAGGATGAGGAGCAAGGTAGCTGATAGCATCCAGCTTATCCTGAAGTTCCTCATCGGAAATCAGATCGGTCTTGTTAAGAGCAGTGACTATTGCAGCACCCTCGGTCCTCTTCCAGAATATATCATGACTTACTGCCAGTTTTTTCCTGATGACTTCCACAGGATCACTCATATCCACAACAAGCAGGATGATATCAGCAAGGAATATCTCATCAAGAGTTGACCTGAACGCATCCACCATCCAGTGTGGAAGATCCTCGATAAAACCCACAGTATCTGTCAGGAGCACCTTTCGCTGGTTGATCGTAAGGGAACGCGTTGTAGGGGAGAGAGTTGTAAAGAGCATATCCTCCACTATTGTCCCTTCTTTCACAAGAGACTGGAATAGAGTGCTTTTCCCTGCATTAGTATAACCTGCCAGCGCTACCAGTGAAAAACCCCTTTCATGCCTGAAGCTGCGGAGGGATTCACTTCCCTTACAGGAATTCACGAGTTCGGTCCTTATCCTCACGATCCTTTTCCTGATATCCTGCTCGTAGGAATCCTCATAACCTCCCAGACCCATAAAACCAGGTTTCTCTTCCTTCTTGAGAAGAGAAACAATCGTTTTGGCCCTTGGAAGCTCATATTGCAATTTTGCAAGCTCAACCTGCAGTTTTGCACGTCTTGTTGTGGCCCGTGAAGCAAATATCTCAAGGATGAGCTGGAACCGGTCCATCACTTCACATTTACAGGTCTCAGAGATATTGTAGATCTGAGTCGTTGACAACTGGTTGTTGAAGATCACTTTCTCAGCTTCCAGAGCTTCCACAAACTCTGCAAGCTCATCCACTTTTCCGCGGCCTATCTGGTATTTCCTGTCAGGATAGCGGGACTGCACCATAGACCCCACAACCACGTAATCTGCCGCATGTGCCAGTTCTTTGAGCTCAGCCAGCTTCCGCTCATTCTCACCTTCATCGGCGTTAGGATCATTTCGCTGGACAACAATGACCTTTTTCATGTTACAACCCCGGACTCAATCAATACCCAATTCCTTCATAAGAAGATTCCTCGAACTCAGTGATACGTGGTGGGCAAATTCTATCGCCAGCCTTTCACTCAGGGATTCCTGATACTTGAACTCACGTGAGAACATGTTCTTTGAAAGCCATTCCGGCTGATTGTACAAGTCACCATGCTCAACCACGATGGTTCCCGGATATTTTATCTCTGCAACTGTTGTCTCGATGATGCTGACGACATCAGCGATATCTGGTGCTGAGGATACCAGGAACGTTTTGATAGCGATCTGGGAAACTGATTCGATATGAGTTGCAGACACATCGACTGCAACAGCAGCACAGACCATATAGTACCCCTGTCCTATCCTGTGTCGTCCTGAGATATCAACGGCTATTATTGGAAACATTCTATTACTCGCATAATTAGTTTTATTAGTTCAAATATCGCTTCCTGTTCATCAAATGGTTCATTTCATCATGTTCCGGATATAATCAGTGTCCTTTAGTATTTTAAAGCTTACAAAACCACCTACAATGAGATTCATGTAAAGTGTGAAGACGCGCCATGCAACAACAACTATACCAACCATGTAGGCCGGAACGAAAACCGAGAACAAGGACGTTGCACCAAGCTCTGCAACACCACTTGAACCCGGAGTGACAGGAATAACCAGCAGTATCATGAGCAGCACCTGTGCAGCAAAGGAAATCATGACAGAAGGAGGCTGGTTCAGTCCCAGAAGGATCACTGGTACCATGGCAAACTCGACCGCCCAGAAGAGGATGGTATATATGCTTCCGAATAGCAGTCCGTTACGCCCCTTTGTGACGAAGAATGACATGCTGTAGTGAAAATCCTCAATGACCAGGTCCATTTTTCCCATGATCCTGTTAAGACGGAGGTCATTTCCTTTACCAAGGAAAACAGCGACCCTGTGAAACAGGAACTTAAGCGTTTTCCTTGTGTGATGGGGATGCCATACTGCATATAGAACCATCATGAACACACCTATCAGAGCTAGCTCCCCGGCCATTATCAACATATCCAGTCCGGAAGTTGATATGAGCCTGCGGAACAGATGCAGGGAAACCGGAGCTGCCATCATTATAAGGATACCGTCAAGCAGTCGTTCCCCAAGTACAACTGCAGTGGCATTTCCCACAGGAACATCGTCCTGGTTGAGCAGATGGATCCTCAGCGGTTCTCCGCCTATCGAGGAAGGAGTGACGGAAGCGAGGAAAGTACTTGATGTAACGATCTCTATGGCCCTGAAAAAGCCAACCCTGAATCCGAGTGACCCGCACATCGATCGTGTACGCAGGCCCCAGAACACATAGGAGCTAAGGTGTAGAACAACAGCGGCCAGCAGGAACTCTGGCCTGATATTGTTGATGAGCTCCAGTGTCTGAGGGTCTACCGTATAGAACATTACAAGAACAATGGAAATGGCACTTATGAAAAGCGAAATTGAAACCCATTTCCTTAGATCGTTCACATATATCATTCCTATAGATAGCAAGATGTTCAGTTGAAGTTATGCTGCACAATATATTCGTAGTCACATATAATTGATTTGTTTTGATATTCATTGACCACAAGCATAGCCAAAGGATATAATCCATATGAAACATTTTTAATATGAATTTGCTTAAAAATGCAAAAGAGATCGGGAACGAAATTGGACCTTAAGGAGAACGGAAGGTACAAAAATGCTATCAAACATCAGGAACTCTGTTTTTTTCAAAGAATTCTTCAGAAAGACCATACATTTTGTATCTTTATTCATTGTTCTTATATACCATTATTTTGGGAAAAGTTTTACACTTGACCTTTTGGTGTTTTTCCTTTGCTGCTTCCTGACAGTAGAGTACTTCCGGGTGGAAAAGGGGATGAAGATACCCATCTTCTGGAAACTTTACCGTTCAAAGGAAAAGGACAGACTGAGTGGAAATATACATTTTCTGATAGGAAGCATAATTGCCATAAGCATCTTCTCAGAAGAGATCGCATCTGCTGCAATACTGATGACGACCTTTGGTGATAGCGCAGCAGCTTTGATAGGGATAAGCTATGGAAGGAACTGGATCAAAGGACTGCCGGACAGGGCATGGGAAGGGGTCATATCCGAATTCATCGTAAACCTTGCCATTGGCTATTTCTTCCTCGCGAACTGGATCATAGCTTTCCCTATGGCTTTGGTGGCAACGATCGTTGAGACACTTACATACAGGTTGGACGACAATCTGATGATACCATTATTTTCAGGTCTGGCAGGATATCTTGTGTTGATAGTTTATTCTTCGTTATGAAGGGGTACCCTGTGCCACGGATCGAAAAGAATAACTTTATTTACCAGGTCAGGGTCAAGTAGGCTTTGTAGAAATATAAGAACGTAACAGGGAAAGGATATCACAATGAGAATAATGCTCTTCGTATGCGGCGAAGGACTGGGACATACAAGCCGCTGTATACCGCTTGCACAAGAGATGCAGTCGGCAGGACATGACGTGCTTATTGGTGCCTACGGATATTCCAGGGAACTGATTGACAGGAAAGGACTGAATACCATTGAGATCCCTCCCGAGATCCAGCTTGTGGGCAATGCAGGAAGCCTTGACCTAAAGGCCTCTGTTCTTGCCACCGTCAGAAGCGGAGAGCTGCTTGGTATCCTTAAGATCAACAGGCAACTGAAAAAGTTCGACCCCCATGTAGTGGTATCAGACAGCCACTACACCGCCACGATGGCTGCAATGTTCAGGAAGAAGCCTGTTTACCTGATGATGAACCAGTCGAACATGGAGGAATTCTTCTACAACAGAGGAGCCTTCATGAAAGCCATTGGAAAAGGGATCAAAAGGTTCTACAATCTGATATTCAGAAAGGTGGACGGCATCATCATACCGGACTATCCGATGCCGGATACGATCTGCCGTATGAACATTGAGCTGGAAGAAGAACTGGAAGACTCTGTGTTCTACAGTGGCCCTCTTGTAGGAAAGAAGTACGATGAAGTTACCGGAGCAGACCTACCCAGACCCCATGTGCTTTCCACAGTAGGTGGATTCGGATATCGTGAGCCGATATTCAGGAAGGTCATAGAAACTGCAAGACTGGACAAAACCATCAGTTATACACTCCTGTCAGGCCCAAGTGTCGATCCAGATGATTTTACCGACCTGCCTGAGAATGTGACCATACTAAGGTTCATTGAAGACCAGTTCCCATTCATCAAAAGTTCCGACCTCGTTATTGCACCCGGAGGCCACAGCACGATGATGGAGGCACTTTCTTTTGGCATCCCCATGCTCTCTTTCCCGGACATCGATCATAACGAGCAGCAGAACAACGCTACAGCTCTCGAAGAGGATGGATGCGGAAAAAAGCTGGACTATTCCATATCTCCTGAACAGCTCCTTGAGCACATCCATGAGGTCATAAACGAGGGAAAGCTACTGGAGAAGAGCAAAGAGCTGCACGAACTGTCCGATGCGCTTGACGGGCCTTCTTCCATCACGAAAATGCTGGAATCAATGTACATGCATTGATCTTCAGAAAAACTCGGTATTACAAAAGCTATTTCACTTCCGGAACCATAACTAGAAAAGCGTTTAGATAAATCTAAAACAGTACTAATTCCAGTTGGTGCACTAATGATAATTCCCGAACCGATCGAAAACGAAGTTAAGCTGCTCGGAGGAGCTGAAGGAATCGCACTGAGGATCGCAGATGATGATAGCATCGCCAGGCAAAGCAGCATACACCACGCATTATCCTCACCAATACGCCTGAAGATCCTAAACCTGGTACTGGTGCAGCCCCTGTGTGTCTGCCTTATCAAAGAGATAACAGGCATACCCGATTCAAAACTATCCTACCATCTTTCGATCCTTGTGGATAGCGGGCTTATACAGAGGGAAAAGAGTGGAAACTGGATCATATACCATCCAACAGAAGAGGGTATGAAGTACAAAGTAGAAGTTTAAGAGATCAAATTACCGGTGGTCTTCTAATCTACTCAACCGCAGGTTAGTTCGAGATGCTCGTTTTTTCCATAACCTGTTCCCATTGTTAGAAATACAATCTATACTGCCCCTTTCATGAAGATCTTCGAGTATTTCTGTCAGATTCGATTCATTAATGGATATAGTATAGCGGGAATCAAACTCGTTACAGATCTCCGTAGTGGATAAAGTATCTTGACCAATTATATTCTCGGTAAATCCTGCAAGATCTTCGTAAGCAGCCCAGGGGTAGATTATCCAGCGCCATTTAACAACTTTCCGGGCATAAAAGTCCGGCACGAAATCGGAACATATTTTGTGCTGCAAGACAGCTGTTTTGATATCTGCCGGATTAAGGGATTCAAGATAGTCCACAGCAACACTTAGTGTCTTGCCAGTGTCGGTAACATCGTCTACGACAAGGATGTTTTTATCATGGATATCAACTGAGAGCGGGAACTTTAGCGTTGCCATTTCCTGTATGTCTGCAGCTCCTTTGTAGTGCTCGATCTTTATTGTTGTAAGGTTATCGAAAAGCAGAAAATCACATACCAGCCTCGCAGGTACATAACCGCCCCTGCCGATAGCAACTATTATGTCAGGCAGATCACCTGAGTCCTTTATCTTTCTGGCAAGTGCCTTAGCGAGGTTATACGATTCACCAAAACTCATCATATCGCATCTAAAAGATGTACGATCAGCTGGAGAATGTCCTCTCACATCTCCCATAATACAAAGTTGTTCCCTATTCTGTAAAAATGTTACGAATATTGAAATCCTGAAAGACCTTAATATTTATTGCTTCAAACTCTAATTCTTATTTATGAAAACTAATACAATCCTTTTTACTGTTGCACTCGTACTGATAACTATCCTTAGTGCCGGATGTACGGGCACCGATAACGCAAATCCTCAGAACCAATCGGAAACAATTCCGGCAGACACACTGTCTTCAACTTCCAGTTCCACCGTATCTCCCGGAGAACTCGTGGCATTCGTAGAGATAGCTTATGAATATGCGCACGTCCATGGAAAGGAAGCTACTCTCAGGGAATTCAATAACCAGAACGGCCAGTTCGTCGAAGGCGAACTCTATATCTTTGCTTACGATACTGAGGGCAACACACTGGCCCTTCCCTTCCAGCCTGAGATCATCGGTACCAACCGGTGGAATATCACGAATGCGAACGGCACCGCATTTATCCAGGACATGGCAGCCACTGCGCAGTCCAACGGAGGCTTCGTAAGATATCTCTATGTAGACCCTGCAGACAACTTCACGGTCAAACAAAAACTCAGCTACGTGATGATGGTAGACAATGAGTGGTTCATCGGAGCCGGCATCTACGATCCGCAAGAGGATTCACCTGTTGTGAAAATGGGAACTGATCCACAGGTAAGAGAAGAACTGGAATCTTTTGTAGGAGAAGCGATTGAGTATGCAAATACAAACGGAAAGGATGCTGCGATCGCGGAGTTCAATGACCAGAACGGCACGTTTATACGAGACAATCTCTACATTTATGCCTTCGATTATAATGGAACGACACTTGCAATGCCTTACCAGCCTAAATTAATTGGAACCGACCTATCCGGGCTTCAGGACTCTTATGGAGTAAATTATACCAGGGTAGAGATCTTCCTGGCGCAACATGGCGGAGGTTTCATTTTCTACCATTACTACAACCCCGCCCACAATATGACAATTGAACCCAAGATGAGCTACGTGCAGAAGGTCGATGATACCTGGTGGCTCGGTGCAGGAGTCTATTTGAACTAATAACAAAGACGATGCATCTAGATACCATTCGATTCTTAATGCATCCACCCCTCTTTTTCAAGTAAAATTCCGTCAAGATAAAGAAAGGATTAATACAAGGAAATAGATCAATTCTATAACAAAACTTAGAGATTGCAAAGAAACAGCAGATAACTTCTCTCAAAAGATAACATCTGCACAAAATAACTAAATTAGAGATAATTAGATGGGCCTAACCGGATTTGAACCGGTGATCACTCGGTTATGAGCCGAGCGCTCTAACCAGACTAAGCTATAGGCCCTCAAAAAAGAGTAAGTAGAATACGCCGCCAACAGGGCTCGAACCTGTGACATTCTGGTTAACAGCCAGACACTCTACCAACTGAGTTATAGCGGCACTTGATTGCGCTTCAACGCACGATTCCTCCCTATGCAGTTCTGGAATTTAAACCTTTTGTTCGGAACGACAAAAGGGCTGCCAACAAGCGGGAAAATCAGCAATTTTTCAGTACTTATTAGCATATTACCACCTAAAAGTGCCCTTCAAAGACCGCCGTATTCACCAAATATGTTGATAGACTCCCCACAATTGCGGCACTTGTGCTCCGGAGTAATATTATACTCGCTCACATCAAAGAGTCCGCGCCCTATCAGCAACTCTCCGCAGGAAGGACAATATGTGCTTTCATACCTGTGCCCGAACACATTGCCGAGATAGACGTACTTTAGTCCCACTTCTGTTGCGATCTCATGAGCAGCCTCAAGGGTTTCCACCGGGGTTGGCGGCAGGTCCTTCATCTTGTAATGCGGCTGGAACCGGGTGAAGTGTATAGGAGTATCGGCGCCGAGATTCTCATAGACCCATGTGGCCAGCTGTCGAAGCTCATCCTCAGAATCGTTCATTGTGGGGATTATGAGATTCACGACCTCCACGTGCATCCCCAACTCCTTTGCCAGTTTTGCAGACTCCAGGACCGGTGCAAGCCTGGCACTGGCGACCTTCCTGTAGAAATCCTCTGTGAAAGCCTTGATGTCCACCCTGAAGGCATCAAGATATGGTGAGATGTGTCTCAAAGCTTCCGGAGTGATGAAACCGTTGGTAACATATACAGTATCCAGTCCTGCCTCCTTTGCAAGCTTTGCAGAATCATAGGTGTATTCATACCAGATGGTAGGTTCGTTATAGGTCCAGGCAATTGACCTGCAGCCTGTCGCAAGAGCCCTGGATACCGCTTCCTCAGGAGTGATCTCCACGGACAGGGCCTCGTCCAGCTTTACCTGTGATATCGTCCAGTTCTGGCAATGCTTACACCTGAAATTACATCCGATCGTACCCAGGGAGTATGCTTTCGATCCCGGATTGAAATGGAACAGCGGTTTCTTCTCGATCGGATCCACTGCCTCACTGGAAACGGTGTTGTAGATCAGTGAATAAAGCGTACCATCACGATTCTCCCTTACCCCACATATACCTGTCTTACCCTGAGATATCTTACACCTGTGGTTGCACAGGTTGCATTGAACTTTCCCCTCATCCAGCTTTTCATAGAACATCGCTTCTTTGAGCATTAGCATTCCCCAAGACAACATTATCCCGGATACTTAAAAAGCCTTCTTTAAAATGAAGATGATTTGAAACGATCTAAAATTGAAGGGATAACAGGTAGATGTAGATAAGAAAATTCAAAGATAGGGAAGCAGGAGTAATAGAAAAAACAAACCAAAAAAGAAAAGCACACCCCTCCATAGAGAAGGGGAAAGGAAACGAATTATCAGTAGTTCCTTGTGACCATGTAATCCGCTACAGCGAGCAGGATCTCCTTTGCTTCAGAGTCCTCAAGGATATCAAGCATCTTCTTACCTTTTTCAAGGGAAGATGCGGAAAGTTCCTGTGCGTAGCCGATAGAACCGGACTTCTCAAGAATGGCAACTGCCTCGTCGATCTGCTCCGATGTGGCAGCCTCGCCTTTACCGAAGATCTCAAGCTCAACGCCATGGTTGAGAGCATGGATAGCTATGAGGGTCCTCTTGCCTTCCACCAGGTCGCTTCCACGAACCTTGCCGAGGATCTCCTCAGGAGTCACCATATCGATAACGTCATCCTGTATCTGGAAGCTGATACCCACAAGGCGGCCAAACTCATAAAGTGCATCTGCAACCTCATCGGAAGCTCCGCCAAGCAGAGCACCGACCTTTGCGGCTGCACCATAGAGCACAGATGTCTTCTTCTCGACCATCTCAAGATACTCTTCCTCTGAAACAGCATCACGGGTCTCGAACTCGACATCCATCCACTGGCCCTCGCATATCTCGGTACATGTCCTTGAAAGAAGAGCTACACACTTCAGGATCCTTTCAGGGTCCTTTTCCATTGATGAGATGATCTCAAAGGCCTTGGAATAGAGAGTATCTCCTGCAAGGATAGCACCTGCACTGCCCCATTTTACATGAACCGCAGGCATTCCGCGCCTGATATCGTCATTGTCCATTATGTCATCATGCACAAGGGTGAAATTGTGGACCAGTTCCAGTGCCACTGCTGCCGGAACAACTGACATGGGGTCGCCGCCAACAGCCTCAGTTGCGAGCATAAGGACGGCAGGACGGAGACGCTTTCCACCTGCATCCGGCAAGTATCTTGATGCCTTGTAAAGCTCTTCAGGATGCTCGATGGGGAGCATTTCCTCTATACCCTTATCGACATGCACACTTCGTTTTTTTATTTCATCCATAAGATCCATACTAACCACGACCATGTTATAATTCAAGTGATCATTCTTCAATATATAATTCTTCACCATTTCTCAGCAGGTGCACGGTATCACCAAGGATGTAGCCTGCATCTTCTGCCATCTCAATGTATGCACTATGCATTTCGATAGTACCATGTGCAGGGATGACATGCTCAGGATTAATCATCCTCAGAAGTTCCCAGTGGTCCTCACGGTATGCATGTCCTGAAACGTGGACATTGTCATAGATACGTCCGCCCTTCATCCTTATCTTGGTCTCCAGAGCATAGCGGTTTGCCTGTGTCATCGGACTCGGGATAACGTTCGCAGAGAAGATAATACGGTCACCGGACTCGATCTCATATGGTGTGTCACCATTCGCGATCCTTGAAAGGATAGCACCCGGCTCACCCTGATGACCTGTTACTATCGGGAGGTATTTCTCCTTACCTTCATTCATGATCTTCTTGAAGGCCCTGTCAATATCCTTCCTCTTCCCGTACACCTCTACGTTGTCAGGGAAGTCGATATATCCCATTTCCTTTGCAGTTACAACATACTTGTCCATGGAACGTCCCATGAGCACAGGGATACGTCCCATCTCGCCTGCGAACTGGATGATAGAGTTGATACGGGCTATGTGAGAAGCAAAGGTAGTCACAATCATACCCACATCGGATTCCTCTGTACCAAGAAGTACATCACGGAGCATATCGTGAGCGATCCTCTCGGAAGGTGTCTTACCGGCACGTCCTGCGTTGGTGCTCTCCACCATCATACAGATAACGCCTTCCTGTCCAAGTTCCCTGAGCCTCTCAAAGTCCGGCTGCTCACCCAGTGTGGGCATGCGGTCGAGCTTGAAATCACAGGCATAAAGGATGGCACCTGCAGGTGTGTGGACTGCAACGAACACAGCATCGATGATACTGTGCTGGACACGTATAAGCTCAATGGACACTTCATCATTGACCTGGTAGATACCACCTGCTTCAACAGGGATGATCCTGTTCTTTACACCGAACTTACGCTCGGAGTCGATCTGCTGCTTAACAAGGGCAGCAGTGTATGGTGTACCAATGATCGGGGCGGTGTACCTGTGTGCAAGCTTTGAGATCGCACCGATGTGGTCAAGGTGACCGTGTGTACAAACGATAGCAACAACATTGCCATTGACCTGCTTCATGATCGTATCATCAGGGATTGCACCCATTTCGATCAGTTCGAGGGAATGCATCTTATCAATTTCCACATCCTCATGGATCTGGACCCTATCCAGCCTCAGACCCATATCTACGATAATGATGTCCTCGTCAACTCTTATAGCAGTCATGTTGCGGCCCATTTCATTATATCCGCCTACTGCTATTATTCCAATATCTGTCATATTTTCCTCCAATAACTTCTGGTTATTTTATATACAAATGATTCCTTTGGTCCCTTGACCAAAAAATGAATGTGATCTGTGATGTATTTACGACCGACCATTTACATGTCCGGCCTCATTTTACTAAACCCGGGATCCCAGCTCAGTCCTGAACTCAGATCTCTTTTACGTCAAACCCACGCTGTGTGATGTATTCCTTCGTCCAGCCTGTGACCACTGCCTTTGACTCTGTACGCAGCTCGTTCACATTCCCGCATCCGCAAAGGAACATTGCGACCCTCAGTTCATTGAGCATGGCTGAGAGACTCTCCACAACTGCATCCTTACCTACCAGAGCAGGTGCAACAAAAGGAAGCGCTGCGCTTGCAGCATATGCTCCCAGAGAAAGGGATTTTGCAATATCAAGACCTGTCCTGACACCGCCTGTGGATATCACAGGAAGGTAGTTCCTGCATTCAAGCACACTGGAAACTGTGGGGATACCAAAATCCCAGTACAGGTTACCGAGGTCCTCAAAGACCTTATCACCACTTTCCCTTGCACGATAGACCTCTACGCCGGACCAGCTTGTTCCGCCAACTCCGCCAACATCTATTGCACTGACGCCTGCCTCTTTGAGCATCTGTGCGTCCTCTTTGGAGATACCTGCACCGGTCTCCTTTGCAATGATAGGCACCTTCAGTGAGCAAACCTCTTCTATGGCTTCAAGAACACCTGTTGCATCCCTGTCACCTTCGGGCTGTATAGCCTCCTGAAGGAAATTCAGATGGACTGCCATTGCATCCGCATCCAGCATTTCCACAAGCCTTTCGATGGCTTCAATATCATATTCCCTGAGCTGGGCCGCCCCGATGTTCCCGTAGACAAATGCATTCGGAGCAACATCGCGTACAACACTGAATGAATCTTCCTGCTCAGGGTCCTCTATGGCAGCCCTCTGGCTACCCACGCCAATGCCTACACCCATCTCTTCAGCAGCTTCCGCAAGTGCTGCGTTCACCGGTTTGGTATCCGGATGACCGCCGGTAATCGATGCTATCAGGAAAGGTGCCTTGAGCTTCCTTCCGAGGAACTCGGTTGAAAGATCGATCGCGTCCATATTTATCTGAGGCAGTGCTCTGTGTACGAGCATCACATCGTCAAATCCTGATGTGACATCCTTTGACTCTACCGGACGCTGCGCACAATGCTCAAGATGCTCTATCTTCCTTCTGGACGTACTCAAATTTATCAAACCTGTAAATGTAATTAAGAATCCCTTATTGCTGTTCCGATATTCTCACCATTCAGAAAACCCGAAACATTACCTGCAACTGTTGCATTGAATATATATGAGGTTATACTTGATGCTTTTCCAAGTTCCAGCATCTCAAGCACCTTACCAAGCATACCGCCTGTAACATCCGTGCCTGCTGAACCACCAATATATCCCTTTACTTCTTCGAAGTTATCCGAAGTTATCACAGGAATAGTGTTGCCCTCATCATCAAGAACACCATTTGCAGCACTTCCAACGCCAATACGGGAAGCACCAAGTGATGTTGCAAGGTAAGGGATGACCTGGTCGCCTGACACGATGGATACTCCTTTTTCACTATCCATTACCACATCGCCATGCAATACAGGGATTAGACCCTTTTCAAGCATCAAACGGATGCTTCCAAGATACATCTCCGAGATCCTGCCGCCCTTTGCAACAGTACATCCCATCGGATGAACAGCTATGGCATTGACACCCTCATCGTTCAGGATGTCCACGACGATCCTGTTCAGGGATTTCACTGCCTTGTGGGTGACGACCGCACCCTCTGCATGGAACCTTTCCGTAAGTGCATATCTTTTTGCCTGTGGGTGTCCGTATGAACCGGCACCATGCACAATGATAAGTTTTCCTTCAAAACCTGAGATCTCACGTGCAATGCGTATGATCTCTTCTTCCCAGGCAAGACCGTCTTCCGAATTTTTGTCGGTAATGACGCTCCCACCTATCTTCAATATCGTAATATCTTCTGTTAAGCTCATCGGGATTCCTCCCTTACGCCTATATCCGTTGCTTCGGTCACAACAACATCCCCGCCTGCAGAAGCAATTGCATCAGCAACATCACCCACACGTTCCCGAGGGGCTATCGCAACCATACAACCGCCACCTCCGGCACCGGTTATCTTTGCGCCATAAGCACCATTGTTACGGGCAGCATATGTAAATGAACTTAGTTCAGAGCATCCAACACCGATAGCATCCAGAAGGCCCTGATTAATGTTCATCAGCTTGCCTACGGAAACATAGTCCTTTGAATTCACGGATCCTTCACCTACAAGTGACATCTTCCCGATGGATGACAGTACCGGACCGATTACATCAGGAAAGCTCTCATTGAGCTCTGCGACATTTGACACAAGCTCTTTTGTGGAAGAGAAGATGTTAGTATTACCGATAACGATCCCGCAGTCAATCAGTTCAAGTTTCTTACGCTGGGGTATCATGACGACGCCACCCATGGTGCAAACGTATGTATCTGTGGGACTTGCAGCACCCTGGATCCTCTGCTCCACCTCATGCCCCATCCGGGCGATCTCGTCAAGTTCAAGACCGGTTTCAAGCAAGGCATCCAATGCCTTTATTGTAGCTATGGTAACAGCTGCGGAGGAACCGAGCCCGGAGCCGACAGGGATCTCGGACACTATCCGGATACTCACGCCTTTAAGGGATGATAATTCCCGGAAACGTTCCACAACTGCTGAAACATAAGGATGCGTCTCAAAGTCAATTCCGGTAGTTCCCAAAGAGGAACTTATGATCACTGAATCTGCAGGGGCAACACTTACACGTGTGCGTATATCTACTGCACAACAGACAGCAGGCTCACCGTAAACTACTGCATGTTCACCGAAAAGGTAAACTTTTCCCGGTGCTGAACAGGTTATCATATCAAAATGCCCCGATTACAGATAATTATTCCACAATGATGCCGGCATATCCCACTACCATAGGATCGCCTGAGACATCCCCACTATTAGCGTATTTGACCAGGTGTGTGCTCTTTGCGCCATATTCCTTTGCAGCGCTCAGCATTGCCGAGATAGGGCCGTATCCGCAGGCTGAGATGTTCTCTTCTGCCCTTCTGCGATAAAATTCCGGCACATCCATGTCAAGGATAGCATCTATCAGGTAGTGGTCCACACGGTCAGCATGCTCTGCAGAAACGTAATGTGACATATCACTTGATGCGATGAAGACAACCTTCTTTCCGGACTCTTTGGCCGCACGTGCAACCTCCTGACCAACCTCCACAGCAGTTTCCTCATCCTGCATGCCCATGCATATAGGCAGGATCTTGAAATCATTTCCGAACCTGTGCTGGAGGAAAGGTATCTGGACCTCGATGGAGTGCTCGAACCTGTGAGCGATCTCATCCATGTCGATTATCGTACCTGCGAGAAGCTTGCCGATATCACGGTCTGTTTCAATGTCTCCCAGTGGCATCTTCCATGTGTCCTGCGACATTGCCACAGGAGAACCATAACCTGTATGGTTCGGTCCGAAAAAGATGTAAGTGTCAGCTTTCGGCAGGGTTGCATAAACGCTTGCTGCAACCTTTCCGGAATAGATATATCCCGCATGGGGGACAACTGCTCCGACCACATCACGAGGCGTGATCTCAATGCCCTGAAAACACCTGGAAACCTCTTTCTTAAGGTTTTTAGGATTTAATGGATAAAACTGTCCTGCAACTGCTGGTTGTCTCATACTATTGTCACCTCTTGCACCCCCAAATGGGACATCTACTGTATGAGTAATGGTGCAACGGAGAAAAGAGAACAGGTCGTTTAAAGACCTGTCTCGAAATCACTAAGCTCGTATTTGAAAGGAATTCCCCTTTCTTTTGCAACTTCCCTTGCAAGCAACCAGTACACAAGTGACAGTGCTTTCCTACCCTTGTTGTTGGTGGGGATGACAAGGTCCACGTTTGATGTCATGTTGTTGGTATCACAAAGTGCAACAACAGGGACTCCTACACTCACAGCTTCCTTGATGACCTGTGAATCTCCGGCAGGGTCTGTAACAATAACGACATCCGGCTCAAAGAAGCCTTCCTGTACAGGGTTTGTCAGAGAACCTGGAATGAATCTTCCAACTCTTGAAACTGCGCCGATGGACTTTGAGAACATTGTTGCTGGATACTGACCGTACTGACGTGCGGATACAACAAGTATCCTTGAAGGGTCGTATTTTGAAAGGAAGTGAGCAATTGACCTGATCCTCTCGTCGGTTGACTGGATGTCAAGAACGTAAAGACCATCTGTCCTTACACGGTAGACGAACTTCATCATGTTCTGGGTCTTCTGCTGTGTACCGATGTGAACACCTGCTGCAAGGTACTCATCGATTGGTACCAATGATGTTGATTCGGTTGTTTCCTGTACTGCTGCGGCCTCTTCCGCGTTGACTTCAATATTTTCTGTAGCTTCCATATATTCACCTCAATTATTCGTAATCTCTCTTAACTGTAACCGGTATTACACCTTTTTCAAATTCCAATATAGCAATGCGTAATGAATCTGTGCTCTCGTCTTCGATAAGAACCGGAGCCTCCATTGCGATCTGAAGTGATCTCGCCCCAATGATCCTTGCACGCTCGTACCTGGTATAATTCTCCTTGCTCAACTGATCACCTTTATGAAAAGTACGTCATTAGAAAGAACAAATCGGATTTGTAGACAAGTAATATGATATTAACAAATAACCACGAAATAAAAGTAGTTATGTTGATCTGATATTCTGGTTTGTTAAATGTGAAAGTGGTTATTCGGAATCCCTCCGAATATGGTCATATATACGATCAATTGCCCCAATCAGTGATCCTTAAAGGGTATAATGGGACCGCTGAGATTTGAACTCAGGTACCGGCGTGGTTCGCACAGACTTGTAAGAAGAGCCGTGTCCCGAACGCCGAAGGATGGTCCAGGCTACCCTACGGTCCCTTCACTGATATGGAGCCATCATATCGACAAGGTTGACGTGTGCAAGGAACATACGCCTGCAGCAGTATCTTGTGAATTTCAGGTCATCAAGTACAGCAGCAGGATCTTCTCCTTCCTTTACACGCCTCTCGTACTCTTCCCAGCTTCCCGCAATTACTTTTCCACATGTGAAACAGCGAACTGGAATCATTAGTACCTACCTTACCTGTAAGATTTCTGATATTTAGCGCGAGCACCAGGTCCACCGAACTTCTTGGATTCCTTCTGCCTTGAATCGTTTACCAGAAGGTTCCTGTCGTATGCCATGAAAGCATCTCTCAGGTCGGTGTCGTTAGTCCACTCAACAATACCTCTTGCGATAGCTGTCCTGATCGCATTTGCCTGACCAATGATTCCGCCTCCGCTTACCTTAACGTCGATGTCAAGGCTGGATACAGCATCTGATGCCAGCATAAGAGGTTCAAGTATCTTGAGCTTTGCAAATTCAGGCTCGTAGATCTCAACAGGTTTCTTGTTGATCCTTGCCTTACCTGTACCTGCAGAAACTGTTGCACGTGCAATTGCAGTCTTGTTCTTACCTGATGAATTAACAACTTTAGTAGACATGAATAAATCTCCCTTAGAACTTACCGCCCAGTTTGCGGCTTACATCACCGATGGTCACATACTTGATAGAACTTAAGCGTGTCATGCTCGCATCATCGACAGTTGTAAGTTCTGCATCCTTGTAATCAGCAGGGATCCCTACATAGACCTTGAGATTGGCCATTGCGTCCCTTCCCCTTGCGCGCTTGTATGGAAGCATTCCCCTGACCGTCCTTTTAAGAATCCTGTCAGGTCTCTTTGGGAAGTAAGGTCCAAATTCACGTGTACCTATATTAATGGAATCTTTGTACTCGCCAAGAGTGGTTGCCTTTGAACCTGAGATCACAGCATTCTCGGCATTTACGATTGCGATCTCCTCGCCTGAAAGCAGTCTCTTTGCAACGTTACTTGCAAGCCTGCCCATAATTAAACCATTTGCATCGATTACTGTCATTTGAAACACCTCATTTCATGATCCTGATACCAGAACCTGCCGGGTTTTCTTCCAGAGCCTGTTCGATGGTCATGCACTTTCCACCTGCGTTTGTGATCTTGTCAACGGCAGTTGCGCTGAAACCAAGTGCTGCAACGGTCACCGCGTGGCCGAGTACACCAGCACCAAGTACCTTACCAGGCACCATTATGACTTCGTTCTCTGCCGCATACCTGTTGATCTTGCTCAGATTGACCTCAGCATAGTTCCTGCCAGGCGTTTCGAGCCTCTTTGCAACATCTCTCCATATAGGAGCCTCGTTCTCACGTGCTGAGTTCTTCAACACTGCGATCAACGATGGGATCCTTGGATTGGTTTTCCTTGAGATTTTAACCTGTGTTTTTTTACCCATAATGTCCCTCCGCAAGATTTTCTTACTCACGCATTTCTGCGTTCGAACATCTTTGAAGATAGTCCAGTCAATAATTAACTGGAGTTGCACATAATTATATTAATAGTACATAAAGATTATGCGAAAAACCGGATATGTCACAGAATGAATATTAACCGGAAATGCCGGAAACCCTTCGATAGACATCGTCAAATATCTCCCCGGCATCACAACCTATATCATGAGCCACAAGCAACGCCGCCACCTCAGCGTCCACAAGACCAGACAGGGAGTCCTGTTTAACATTAATACGGGATACAGCCTCCTTTTTACTTATTCCGCCATCCCTTACCAGAAGGTCCATGATCTTCTCAAGATTTCCCTTTTCACGAAATAGGTCAGCTGATGGCTTGAATCCCGCAGGAACATCAATTGGATCAGCATCCATATTGAGGACAAGCATACCCCCATCGATCTTCAGAAGAGAGGACATAATAGCCTGATCCCTTACCTTTGATGCCTGTGCAGGAGACATCCATTTCAGGTCAAAGGACAGCGCAAACTCAAAATCCTTTATAGAAAGAGCTGATGTGCCATTCTTCTTGAAAGGTGATATCACTACCAGACTCAGCTCATCCATCATGCACCACGCCGAAGTTCATCTATGATAGTGTCAGCCACCCTGCCGCATTCAGTACGTTCCTGACCATCTATGTGATTGATCCTCAGAGTAAGTATCTCCGACTCAAGGATAGCACGCACAAGATAAACATCACCCTTTAAAGGAACACGGTTATATTTCCCGTCGAGATAACTGTAAGTAAGGGTCACCCTGAAATCAATCATTCCTTCTGGTTCGATCGTATCGATCATGGAATCCACTGTCTCATAATTAAGGGGAGCAAAATCCAGACCATTCATTGCGATCTCAACACCGAGCTCTCTTTTCGCCTGGATACGATGCCCTTTCTTGGTAGTGGATTCGGTCACGAACATTCCGAACTTACCATCCATACCGGCCATTACCCTCACAAAATACGGCAGGTCGGAATAATAACGGTGCTTTTGCTCGAACTGGACCTCCCTGTGAGGAAATCGGTGATATATTCGCTTTCTCATCATAGTGATCGATACTCCCATTTGATCCGGAAAGATAGCACGGGACATCAAGCCCGTGCTTTGGTAACACTGAATTAGAGTGTCACAAGTGTTGCGTCGATTATGCCATCAATTCCGCGGATCTCGTCAAGGATCACCTCAGAAACCTCGGAATCGACATTCAATGCCATTATAGTCTGCCCACCAACTTCTGCACGACCCACCTGCATGCCAGAGATATTGATGTTGTTAGCACCAAGTGCCAGACAACATGGACCGATCACATTCGGACGGTTGATATGATTGGAAACTATCATGAAACCTTTCGGAACAATATCAACATGCTGGCCATCAATGGTTATGATCTTTGCCTCGTTTCCTACTACAGCACCTGTAACTGATCTGGACTTGGAGTCCTGGAACAGTCTGATACTGATAGCTGATGAATACTCATCGGAAGTCTCGGACTTGCTTTCAACAACCTCGATGTCCCTTGACTTTGCAAGAGCAGGTGCATTTACATAGTTCACGGCAGAACCTAATGCAACCTCGAGGACACCCTTAAGTGCTGCAACTGTCACAGCTCTTGTATCCTTTTCAGAGATATCACCCTTATAGGCGATCTCGATCTTATCATAATTTGTATCAAGGAGCTGTGCTGCTGCACTACCAAGGGTCTCTGCCAGACTGATGTATGGAGCCAGTACTGCCATTACCTCAGGTTTGACAGAAGGAATATTGATAGTATTGCGGGCAGAGCCTCCGTTGAGAACAGAGATGACATCTTCCGCAACTGAGACAGCAACATTGATCTGTGCCTCCTCGGTCGAAGCACCAAGGTGAGGTGTCACGATAACATTATCAAGATCGATGAATGGACACTCAAATGGTGGTTCACTGGTGAAAACATCGATTGCAGCACCTGCGATCTTACCTGTTTTAAGTGCATCGGCAAGAGCCTCTTCATTGATGATACCGCCACGGGCACAATTGATCACCCTTGCATTGCTCTTCATCATGTCGAACTGTGCAGCATCAATGATGTTGCGTGTCTCTTTTGTAAGCGGTGTGTGAACAGTTATGAAGTCTGCCCTCTTTGCAATATCGTCAACGGTGGTAAGCTCCACACCCATGGACTTTGCACGTTCCTCAGTGATGAAAGGATCATATGCAAGGATATCCATTTCCAGACCCTGTGCACGTTTTGCAACTTCAGCACCAATGCGGCCAAGACCAATGACACCAAGTGTCTTTCCGTTCACCTCGACACCCATGAAGTTCTTACGTTCCCATTTCTTTGCCTTGAGGGAAGCATTTGCCTGAGGGATGTTCCTTGCCATTGACATCATCATGGCAATTGTGTGCTCTGCTGCTGAGAGCATATTGCCTTCAGGTGCATTCACAACAATGATACCTTTTTCAGTTGCTGCATCAATGTCGACGTTGTCGACACCAACACCGGCCCTTCCAACTATCTTGAGATTGTCCGCTGCCTCAATGACCCTTTTTGTTACCTGTGTACCGCTGCGTATGACAAGAGCATCGAAATCCACGATCTTCTCTACAAGCTCATCCTCTGAAAGGCCTGTTGAGACATCTACGTCAAAATGCTCCTGAAGTTTTGAAACTCCTTCCTCTGATAATGAATCACTTACCAATACTTTCATTTTTGTATCTCCGGATATGATCAATGATCTGTGATCTTGATATGGACACTAACTGCTGTTTATGTATGTCCAATAATGATAAACTGTGTCCTTCAACTATCATAAAACACATCCTTGTAAATATAACTAACTATACTGCATAGCAGCACAACAGGAACGATCAGCGAGATCGCACCCTTTTCCGAAAATACAATCGAATGAAAAGGAATGAAGTTATTAAAGGACCTTCCGGCCCTTTATTTAATCAGTTACTTGATATACAGACCACAGCGGCATGCACCACGGGTCTCTACATCACGGCTGCGTGCAGCACACGGACAGATGATCTTCTTGTCCTTTTCCTTGTCCCCTGTCCTCTTCTGGCAGAAGCAATAATATTCACCGAATTCACGCTTGTTGTTACAGATACCCTTCACAGCAGTGACGACCACATCATAATCAGTGTTCAGATGATAGCCAGTTGTCTCTGCATTCTTCTTTGATCTCTGATAGAATTCTTCTTCAAGTTCGCCCTCAAATTTCATTTGTTTTCACATCCTATAATTCAATTAGTTGTATATTACCGGGAATATTCAAGTATTTTTCTTCAACGCAAGTTCTGCAAGTCGATTACCAAGTTCCCTGCAAGCCTTAAGATCGTATTCGTAAGGCCTGTACTTCACCTGTAACCCCGGTTCAATGATCTCAAACCTGGATTTCTCAAGGACATCCTCAACACCTTTCACAGCACCGCCGCCCCAACCATAGGAACCAAATGCAACAGCACTTTTATCCCTGGGACGAAGACCTCTGATATAGGTAAGGAAACCTGACACAGTATAGAACATAGTACCATGCATGGTAGGTGATCCGATGGCGATCACCGGGGAGAACATCAGCTCCTTTACAATCATACTCCAATCATTCTTACGCAGATGGAAAAGCTTAGCTTCAACGCCGGCTTCACGAACACCTTCGAGGATCTCCTTTGCCATTATTTCAGTACTGTTCCACATAGTATCATAAATGACCAATACTTTTGGAACAACTTCCCCATTGGCCCACTTAAGATAGGCATCGACTATACGAGACGGATCCTCCCTCCATATCACACCGTGCGACGGGGCGATCATGTCGAATCCAAGACCAAGCTCAGTGATCTTCTCTGCATATTTGAGCACCTTTGACCCGAATGGCATCAATATATTGGCATAGTAGATCGCAGCATCTTCGATAGCTCCGCCCTCAACTTCATCCTCGAACCTTACAGATGTGGCAAGGTGCTGTCCGAAAGCATCGTTGGAGAACAATATCCTGTCATCTTTCAGGTATGTCTGCATGCTGTCCGGCCAGTGAAGCATCGGAGTCTCAATGAACATCAGAGTACGAGAACCGATATCAAGCTCATACCCGGTTTCCACAACCTCAAAATCCCAGTTCCTGCAACCACCGGATTCATAATACTCATTCAATCCGACTTTGCCGTGCTTTGTACAAAAGACCATGGCATCCTTTGCAAGTTCCATGATCGCTGGCAGGCCACTTGAGTGGTCCATCTCCACATGATTGGAGATCACATAGTCGATCTTTGATGGATTTACGACCCTGCGGATCCTCTCGATCATCTCTGAAGCGAACTCTGCCTTTACAGTATCTATAAGGGTTATCTTTTCGTCAACGATAAGATAAGCATTATAGGTACCTCCCCGGGGAGTAGCATAACCATGGAAGTCACGCAGGTTCCAGTCAACAGCACCGACCCAGTAAATGCCATTTGCTATCTCAATGTTCTCATCTTTCGATTCCATAAAATATCCTCTTTATGTAGATCAAAGGATCATGTCTGCATCCTGAAGCCGGTAGCTGCTTCAAGCAGGCCATCAATAAGATCGTAGTGACCCCTTTCAACTGCTGCAAGCTTTTCAAAGAACTCACGCTGTTCAGGGTCGGAAGATACGGTTGAAAGCATCAGATAGAGATCTTCGGTCTTTCTTTCAAGACGCATAGCAGCCAGCATCACACCAACCTCACTGAACTTCTCCTCTGTGAACTCTGAAGCGAAAGCACCCCTGAAATCAGGCATTTCAGTCTCCTCCTCAATGGAAAGGTCCTCGCCTGACAGGTATCTCTGCAGGTATTTAGCATGCTTTTTTTCCTCTTCCGCAAGGAACAGGAACATATCTTTGGCAGCAGGCTCCTTAGCAGTTTCTGCAAATTCGAGGTAGAAGTCCCTACCCTGGTCCTCAAAAGATATCCCCAGCTTTACTGCATCTTCAACGGAACCTATGCTCCCCACATTTGAGAATTCTTTAGATATTTCAGATATAATACCATCTCCTTACATTGAATGTTACCAAAGAATACAGGTATATCCTGACACCTGCATTTGTTTTCCCCATTAATACAGAAATAAAATTTCCCAAAAAAGAAACGGCTTTCACAACTTAAAAACCTTTCTGATATCGGAAGACGGCATAACAACATGCGGACTTCCGCGAAAGAGTTATTGTTAGAAACCTTTTTATCAGACTGTAAACATTAGGACAATGCATAACGATTATATATATTATATCATCAATATTGTTCACTTTGATTAAGAGGAAGTGTTATGGACAAAATAAAGATCGCAATCGTGGGAGTCGGTAACTGTGCCAGTTCACTGATCCAGGGCCTTGAATACTATAAAGACAAAGCGGAAAAAGATGCGATAGGACTGATGCATTGGGATATCGGTGGGTACAAGCCTTTTGATATTGAAGTAGTAGCAGCATTCGATATAGACGAGAGAAAGGTCGGCAAAGATGTCGCAGATGCTATTTTTGCACCCCCGAACTGCACAACAGTATTTTGTCCCGACGTGCCAAAGACCGGCGTAAAGGTAACAATGGGCAACCTCAAGGACGGTGTCTCCGAACACATGGTCAACTACGATGACAAATACAGGTTCATCCCTGCAAATACGGAAGAATCCACTGATGAGGAGATCGTGTCCGTACTGAAGGAATCCGGCGCACAGATCCTTTTGAACTTCCTCCCGGTAGGTTCTGAGATAGCAACCCGCTTCTATGCACAGTGTGCACTTGATGCAGGTATTGCTTTTGTCAACAACATGCCGATCTTTATTGCAAGTGACCCTGAATGGGCAAAGAAGTTCGAAGAGAAAGGGATCCCTATCATCGGTGATGACATAAAGGCCCAGCTCGGAGCAACTATCACACACAGAACCCTTGCAGATCTCTTCAGGAAGAGAGGGGTCAAGGTTGAAAGGACATACCAGCTCAACACTGGCGGTAACACAGACTTCCTCAACATGCTTAACAGGAACAGGCTTTCTTCCAAGAAGACATCAAAGACAGAAGCAGTACAGTCAGTTCTTGCCGAGAGACTGGACGACCATAACATCCATGTAGGACCAAGCGATTACGTCCCATGGCAGCAGGACAACAAGCTCTGCTTCCTGAGAATGGAAGGTAAGCTCTTCGGAGATGTACCAATGAACCTCGAGCTTCGCCTTTCAGTGGAAGATTCACCAAACTCCGCAGGAGTTGTCATCGATGCTATCCGCTGCTGTAAGATCGCACTGGAAAGAGGAACAGGTGGAATTCTCTACTCACCATCTTCATACTTCATGAAGCACCCCCCAAAACAGTTCCCTGATGACGATGCATTCCGCATGACAAACGAGTTCATCGAAGGCAAGATCGAACGCTAAGAATCCAATGTCTTCACCCCCTGCCAACCCGAAGACCCTTGTCTATGGGGTCGACTTCAGCGGATCAAAGACCGCCTGTAAGAAAATATGGGTCAGCAGGGGTATAGTACACAACAGAACACTTCACATCGACAGTTGCTGCCCGATATCCGACCTGATGCCCGAAAGCACCAGTAAAGGAAGGGACAACTGCCTTTCTTTTCTCCGCAACATCATTTCAACCGAAGAGGATGCTATCTTCGGCCTAGACATCTCGATGGGATTACCCGAAGCACTCAACAATGAACAGAGCTGGGAAAGTTCCATCCTCAATTTTTCCAGAAATTACATATCCCCCGAAGACTTCCGCAACAAATGTCGCAACTCCATGGGAAACAAAGAGATCAGGCGTAAGACCGAGATACAGAAGAAGGCACCATTCTGTGTTTACAACCTGAGGCTTTACAGGCAGACATATTATGGGATCAGATACATAATCGAACCCTTATTGAAAGAACAGGCTGTCCGAATAATACCATTACAGAAACCCCACCCTAGCAAGGCTTTACTCGCAGAGACCTGCCCCGCCTGCACCCTCAAGAGAAAAGGGATCTACATACCCTACAAAGGTAAGAACAAAAGAGAGCTCGAGAACCGGCGCACCATACTTACTTCCATGAATACATGGGACCTCGAGATCGAAGATAACATCGTTGCAAGAGCTCTTGTGGATCCGGAAGGCGATGCCATTGATAGTATACTTGCTGCATATGCCGCGTACCATGCATTGCAGAGAACCGGAGACGAAACGCTTCTGAAAGAAGAGTACATCATAGAAGGAATGATCTACGATTGAGGATGAACTAAACCGGCAATAACATGAAGAGAACAACAAATTCAGAGCCGGACGTTCCCGACCATCAATAAAGTAAAAATGAAGGAATGAGGAATGAGAACCTCATTGCCAGAACAGATCACTCCGGTTTTTCAAGACCCAGAAGAGTGTAGATGTCTTCCGGCTTTTCAAGCAACGTTATATTCTCCATCTGCGCAAGCTTCTCCGAATTGGAAACATCGATCTCACGCATCTTGAGCGTCATTTTCTTACCACTGGGTGCATACGTGTCCACAGTCCCCCTTTTCTGGTCAACTGCCAGCACATAGATAGGAGTATCACCTTTTGCGGTCTGCGCAACCACATTAGTTACCAGTGTATCGGCAATACCGTGGACCATCTTGGCAACACTATTAGCAGTTGCCGGTGCGATGATAAGTGCATCATAGTGGCCGACCTGAAGAGGTCCGGCAATAAAAGGAGAGTTTGGTCCGGCATCGGTCTTGAAGTTAGGGAAGTCCCTCTGGATATCATCCCACATACGGTACCACTTCATCACGACCTCCCCTTCCTTTGAAAGAAATACCATAAACTCAATATCAGTCCTCTCTTTGATATCGCGCATTACCTCATAGGTCTCCTTGATCTGGTCACCTGAACCGGTTATACCCCATGCTATACGTTTCATATTACAAACCTCATGATCAATAGTTCTCAGCCTTTATTTCAAAATAGCCCTGAGGGTGTGCACATGCAGGACATTCCTCCGGAGGTTCAGGACCCTCGTGGATGTATCCGCAATTGCGGCATCTCCATGCAACAGTGCCATCCCTTCTGAATACCATTTCATGATCCAGGTTAGCAGCAAGTTTGCGATAGCGCTCTTCGTGACCGATCTCTGCAACGGCAATGTGCCTGAACACATCTGCGATCTCGGTGAAGCCTTCCTTTTCAGCAACCTCTGCAAACTCAGGATACATTATTGTGTGCTCATAGTTCTCACCATCAGCAGCAGCTTCAAGGTTAGCCCTTGTGTCAGCGATTATGCCTGCAGGATAGGAAGCGGTTATCTCAACCTCACCACCCTCAAGGAACTTGAAGAGACGCTTTGCATGCTCCTTCTCATTTTCTGCAGTTTCAGTGAAGATAGCAGATATCTGATGATAACCAGCCTTTCTTGCAACTGATGCAAAGTAGGTATACCTGTTCCTTGCCTGTGATTCGCCTGCAAAGGCCTTAAGCAGGTTCTTTTCAGTCTCACTTCCTTTCAGATCCATATAATTCACCTTACCCAATTAGTTCGAACAACATTATTAATAAATACTTCTCAAAGCCCCACAAGTGCTTCCTTTTTGATCTGCTCCTTAGGCACACCCATCTCACGCAGCAACTCCTCTGTTGCTTTCATCATTGCAGGGGGTCCACATACGTAAATAACGCGATCCATGTAATCAGGTATTTGATCAACGATAATAGTGTCACATATACGACCTCTGAAACCGGGCCATTCCTCATCCGCCCGTGTCAGAGTGTGCACGACCTTCAGATTAGGGTTCTTGCTATCCATTTCCTCAAGCTCTTCCCGGAATGCAATATCCCCCTCGGTCTTATTGCTGCTCAGAATGACGATATCCGTCCCAGCCATCCTGTCACTGCAGTACCTGCAGATGCTTATCATAGGAGTTATCCCTATTCCACCACTGATCAGGGCTATCTTATCGAACTCACCCTCGAAAGTGAACTTGCCGTAGGGACCATCTATGACAAGAATATCACCTACTTCCATGCCATCAAGCACATTAGAGAACTCATGGCCGGTAAGCTTCTTGGTGAATTCTAAATATCCATTCTCAGTAGGGCTGCTTGAGATCGTGAAAGGTTTGCGCTGAATCTCCCCGTCCACAGGAATACTTACAAAGAAATACTGCCCTGCCTTATACTCAAATTCTTCAGGCCTTTCGAACCTGAAACTCTTAACATCATGAGTCTGCCATATAATCTCAGTAATAGGTGCATCAAATTCCATTTATTTCTTCCCCCACAGCTGCTTTCTTTACCATCTGGGCGGTCTGGATAAGCTTACGAACGGTCTTTCGCATGCTTCTCAAACCTTCCTCATCTTCTTCTATGCCCTCAGCGCCTTTGTCCTGTGACCAGAAAGTGCCTCCAAGATTTGAACCAAAGGAACCGCCTGAGACCGGAAGCATCTCGTTGATGATGTAAAAGTTATGGATAGTCTGCAAAGCCGGCTCCTGCCCGCCCACACGGTCGCCACCATCGGCCATGCCTGCACCTACCTTGTTCAGGAAGACCTTGAGGTCAGCGGCAACCACAGCACGGCAACGGTCCATCATAACTTTAGTCTGCCCGCTGATAGTACCCTGATAAACTGGAGTACCAATGATCCAGGCATCTGCCCATTTCATCTTCTCATAGAGTTCCAGCATATCGTCCTTGTGTATACATCCCTGTTTGGTCCGGACGCAATGGTCACAATGGATGCAGAACTTCAGATCCTTCCCCCTTGCAGAGAAGTAGTCTGTTTCCACATCATATTTTTCCTCTGCAAACTTAAGGGCTTCCATGACCATACGATCGGTCCCCTTCTTTCGGGGACTTCCGGATATTCCAAGCAGTTTAATTGCATTAACAGATATGTTAATTCCTCCAACGTTATTTTTTGGCCCTGTAGACGCAACCCGCTGCGAGCAGGGACACTGCAAACAAGAGTGCACCAAAGCCGGGGGTCGATTCAGAAGGAACATCGGCCTCCCCATTGATAGACCCATAGGCAGTGGACATATCGATCACAGGTACATCATAGACACCTTCACCAAATAATTCGTCTACAGTATGCTGCGGTGCGGAACGATATAATAACTTTGCTTCAACAAGTATCGGATCTGCAGCATCCTCTGGCATGATGAATGAACGGGATTCGACCGCTGATCCTTTCGGAAGGATCCTGTTGTCAGAAACAATGGATTCAGCTCCCCACAACTTTGCAGTAACCTCGCCATCAGGATCAGCAAGGACCGTCTGATAGATGATCGCATCTTCGATATTATCCTCCGAACCGATCTGTCCTGAAACGTACAGCTCTTTGCCATCAGCATCGGTCACAGAGACCTCAACCCACATCTGCCTCAGTTCAGTTATACCTGTTGGAAGCTTATGCCCTGCACCGGAATTCGTTATTTCCACATCAATGGTCACCTCTTCACCGGCAACCGCCTCTGCCGGGACAGATACCTCCAGTGTTGCGGCTTCCCGGAGCCTTTCCCCAGCTTTTTCACCATACATACCATCGCTGAGCTCTTCCAGCATGAACACATTCCCTCCGACGATCTCATGTATGGATATATGATCCCTCTTAGGGGCGCCTGACGCAGACCTGCCCGGGTTTGCCTCAAACTGTGTTATTCCGGGAGTCATATGGCAATCCTGACATGTGACCTCGTCCTCAGCATACTGGCTCTCAGACCATGAGGTGTAGGTGTCGTCAAGAGGAAGCCCATTGAAGGGGCTGTTCACATTATGGCACATGCTACAATATTCAGCCTCCATGTAGAATTCATTGAACTCGGACTCGTGAGCAGCAGACGGGGCATCGGCGTGTGGCCCCCACTTGACCTCACCGGGAGTTGAAACGAATGCACCGTTACCAACATCCCCTTCAGTGACCGTATGGCAGAAATCGCATTGTACACTTTCAAGGGCCACATCACTTGCCATTGAATTATCGATAGGAGGTATTTCGCCGCTCACAAAGCCTATTGGAGAATGGCAGCGCACACAGAATTCGTCAGTCTGCCCACCTGTGTCCTCACTGGCCATGACCAGCTCCGCCTGATAGAGCGGATCGACATAAGCATAGGCATGCATGCTTCCCTCCCACTGACTGCGTATTATGGCGTGACAGTTGGCACACTTTGAATGACCGGCGAAGTCTTCAGAATCAACTTCACCAAAACCGGTAGGTTCTGCCGCGACAGCGGCCCCTGCGGTCAACAGTATGAACGATATGAACAATAATAAGACAGACCAAAAATGAACAGACCTTATATGAAATCCTCCTCGAACCATTGTTAGGATATTGAATTGATAATAATAATGATAATAAATGAAATATAATAAAAGAAGGAAGGCCTTGAATGAAAGTTCAACGCACCTCAATACATGACTTTATAAGGCCAATCCCTCATACCCGCTAAAAAGCAGGATCATGGTTTATTTTAAGAGTTTCAGTGCATCGCGGCATGCTGCAACAGCAGGTGCTCCGGATGTAATGGAGATAACTTCCATTGTTTCCATGATCTCTTCTTTTGTTGCACCATTCTTCAAAGCACTCTTCATCTGTGACACAGTACATGCCTCACACTGCTTGGAGGCTACAACGGCAAGAGCCATAAGGATCTTCACCTTTGCAGGGAGAGCACCATCAGTTAACAGTTTCTGGTCGCATCTAGAGTACTTCTTTACAAAATGAGGATCAATTGCCTCCAGTGTTTCAAGAACCTTGGGTGTGAAGCCCATCTTTTCGCCTATGCTTTCTACTAGTTCCTTGCCTTCACTCATGATTGTTCACTCCTTAGGGATAATCTGCATAAAATAAAATGTTCGATCAAACACAGAAACCATCAGGTAACGTGTTGCTGAAGCAGTATTCGCACATTATCCTTGGAAGAGCATTGTGCAGGCGTTTTACTTCCGGCGGTTTTCCAACAGAAACGGGTAGGATGAGCTCTTTTGCATGATCCATGCAGACGGCCTTTCCACAGACGATACAAACAGCTACAGCTTCAGAGTCCTTGCCTTCTTCCATACAGTCATAACATTTTGTCATCATACTCACCTCACTTGTTCTCGACCAGAGCACCGTGGCATGTTGTGCACAATATTTTAAGCAGTGGCTGCATATCCTTTAGCTGGCAGGACTCACCGATACACCTGAGCTTTATATCAAATTCACCATCCCATTCAGGTATTTTTTCACGCTTAAGATGGTCTTTACAGACCCCTTTACCACATACGATGCAGATACCTACGGCATCCGTGTCTTTTCCGTTCTTTGCACATTCATAGCATTTCATTAGATCACCTGATGTCTTTTTGAAAAGGTGCTTTTCCAATATTTTCAACGTCTATACTGCACAGGATATTTCCAGAAATCATCTTAATACATGGCCCGATTATGATCGAACGGACACACTAAGAGGAAATAGGCTGCCTGCTGCCTGAAATGCATTCCACCAACACAATTCCCAAATGTATTGAAAGATAACCCCGGAAAGTCCCTGAAACCACACGAATATGGATTCTATATTACTCTTAAAAATACGTTAGATCAATATTTATGCATATCGGTATTTCACATAATTGACAGCCAGAGGACTGTCACAGAACTGCATCCAAAAATAAACCGGTGAACGATACCACATTAGATAGTATTTTATAAATTCTATATAAACTATACTGATTTTTTTGGAAGAATCGTACAAACAGCTATTAACCTTAGCAGGAATAATAACCAGACGTTCGGGATAAACCAATAAGGTTTTAATATATGCATGTAATCCTGAATAGCATTATTAAATTGGAGGATTTAAATGACATTCGGAATAGAATTCGTGCCAAATGATCCAGTGCTTAAGATCGCACACTACGCAAAGCTCGCAGAACAGCAGGGATTTGACAACGTGTGGATCACAGACCACTACAACAACCGTGATGTTTATTCAACACTGGCAGTTCTTGCCATGAACACAAACAGCATTAAGCTCGGTACCGGCGTTACAAACCCATACACAAGGAACGCAGCAATCACAGCATCCAGTATCGGTTCAATCAACGAGATCTCCGGTGGACGTGCAATCTTAGGTCTCGGCCCTGGTGACAAGGCAACCTTCGACGCAATGGGAATCGCCTGGGACAAGCCACTCACAACCACAAAGGAGAACATTTCCGCACTTCGCTCCTTCTTCGCAGGCGAAAAGGTCACAATGGACGGCGACATGGTCCAGTTCGGTGGCGCAAAGATGGCATTCAAGACCGGCAACGTACCTATCTACATGGGTGCACAGGGTCCAAAGATGCTCGAGCTCGCAGGAGAGGTCGCAGACGGTGTACTGATCAACGCATCACACCCAAAGGACTTTGAAGTAGCAGTCAAGCAGATCGCATCTGGTGCACAGAAAGCTGGCAGGGATCCAAAGGATGTAGACGTTGCAGCATACGCATGCTTCTCCATCGACAAGGACGCTGCAAAGGCAAAGAGTGCAGCTAAGATCGTAGTAGCTTTCATCGTCGCAGGTTCACCTGACATGGTCCTCGAGCGCCACGGCATTGATGTCGCTTCAAAGGCAGACATCGGCGGAGCAATCGCAAAGGGCGACTTCGGAGCACTCATGGGCGACATGGTCACAAACGACATGATGGATGCATTCTCCATTTCCGGTACACCAGATGACTGTAAGGCAAGGATCAACGAATTGCTTGACATCGGTGTAACCCAGATCGTTGCAGGTTCACCAATCGGACCTAACAAAGAAACAGCAATCAAACTCATCGGAAAGGAGATCATCGGAGGAAACTGATGGTCCATCCAAAAATTATGGACGTCATCAATTTTGACGTCTGTACTGCTTGTGGGGCATGCGTATCGGCATGCCCTGCCGGTGCAATAACAATGGGCAAGGCTGCGGAGATCCGCGACCCTGACAACCTTGAGCTTTACTCACACGGTGCTGCCCCAAATGTATGTGAGGGATGCCTTACATGCAGCAGGATCTGTCCTGTGGTGGACGGTTACTTTGAGGACGAGTTCGCAAATGTCAGAAGCTTCCTTGCTGCAAAGAGCAACATTGCCGGTCAGGACGGTGGTGTTACCTCAGCTATTGCACGGTCACTCCTCAGACAGGGTGAGATCGACTGTGTTGTCGGTATCACTATGAACGAAAAATGGGAAACCCAGCTTGAAGTCTTCACAAATGCAGAAGATGTCGAGAAAGCAAAAGGTACCAAGTACACATACGATTCCGTTCTTTCAATGCTTAGAGACCCGTTCAACGAGTATGAGAAGATCGCTGTGATCGGCGTACCATGCCAGGCACACGGTGCAAGGCTCATCTCAGAGAATGTCAACGACAAGATCGTACTCATCGTAGGTCTGCTTTGTATGGAGAGCTTCTACCACGAGGTTATGAGAGAGAAGATCATCCCAGAGATCATGGGTGTCAACATCGAAGATGTCAAAAAGATGGACTTCGGAAAGGGTAAGTTCTGGGCATACACCAAAGATGGTGAAGAGCACAACGTACCTATCTCAAAGGTCGCACCTCACGCAAGGAACCCATGCCACCACTGCAATGACTATACATCAGTCTTTGCTGACATATCAGTAGGTTCAGTTGGTACCCCTGATGGCTGGAACTGTGTACTGATACGCACCGATGCCGGTGAGAAGTACTTCAAGATGGTCGAAAGTGAACTTGAGTTCATGGAAGATCCAAAGCCTGGAATGGGACTTATCGAAAAACTTGCAGGAATGAAACACGACAACAACTCAGAGCATTATCGTGAAGTCTACGAGAAGTTCTCATTTGAATGTGAAGGTGCTCCGTTCCGCTAAGTTGTTGAACATGAATATGAAAAGGGCATTTTACATCGGGCGCTTCCAGCCATTTCATCTTGGCCACTACTCTGTGATAACAAGGATCGCAGAAGAGGTCGATGAACTTATCATAGGGATAGGAAGTGCCCAAAGAACCCACGAGGCAAACAATCCGTTTACCGCAGGTGAGCGGGTAATGATGATCCGGCATGCCCTTGAAGACATTGATATTCACTTCTATGCATTACCCATTGACGACATCCAGCAAAATCCAATATGGGTATCATATGTGACATCAAGAACCCCTCCTTTTGACACAGCTTACACCAACAACCCACTTGTCATCGAACTCTTCGAAGAAGCAGGAATAGATGTAAAGCAACCACCAATGTACCTCAGGGAACAACATTCCGGCACAGAGATACGAAGGCGCATGCTTGCAGATGAAGAGTGGAAACACCTCGTCCCCGATGCTGTTGCAGACGTAATTGAGGAGATCGATGGTGTACGCCGTCTAAAACGTGTATCCGGAACCGATGGTTTCGATTACTAATCAAAAAAGAAATGGTGAATATCACCATCGACATAATACTTTTTTAAATTACCCAGATACAATAGAGGCTTCCTCAACCCAGATACCAACACCCTTCTGATAACGTGTTACTCTTCCAAGATAAGTAATTTCCTGACCTTTTATGAGTTTGGATGCTGCTTCGTTCTGGTCCTGCTTGAACGTTACACCCACATCAGAGATAGAGCCAGGACAATGTTTGACCTGTGCAGTATACGAATTGCCATTATCAGTTACTGCAGCTATAGTGCCGGTCCACTGAACAAAGTTCCCTTTGTATTCTTCATCTATAAGAGCTGCAATTTCATCATCTGTAGTTTCAGGGTCACAATAAAAAACCCCAAGATCATCGAATGAAGTACTGATTACATCCACATTTAGTTCTTTAGCTATCTCAGAGACCTCTTCCGTATCATCACCTGAATCTGAACAACCCGAAACCAAAAGTACCGCCATTAAAAGCAAAACCATTCCAATCTTTATGAATTTCATAAAAATACTCCTTCATATAATACTACAAATAAAACGATTAAAAAGTATATCAAATTTTGTTTTCAAAACCAAGGTCACTACACTATACCAGGCTTCCGTCAGTACACATTTATGACAGTCAAATATATTAGAGGAGATAAACATAGACTTTTTGAGGACCTCAGTCCAGATAGCATCACAACAATAAATCCAAAAAATAGGGGACTTTAAAGTGACAACATCAAAAGGAAAAGCACCTGTATTCTGTGAAAAATATTGCCCTGTTTGCAGATCTGCAAGAGCAGGGAACAGTGTGGGAAAAGCACTGCAAAACCTTGAATTGAAAATATTAGGGAAAAATGGCTGTATATGGGGAAAGGCAAGGACAGAATATTACGGAGTAACTCCTGACAAGCCGATCCAAAAATAAGATCAAATATTTCAGACTAACTTAGAATATATCCTCGCTCCAGTCAAAAGAACCCGGCTTATATTGTTCACAGATAAGAGCATCATCACCTGAAAGTACCGCGGAGATGATGTTCTCAACATCCTCCACAACATCTTCGGCATGCCTTCCTGTGGTGTCCACCTCGTAGACCTTCTGGCACCACTCCACAGATTCCACGAGGATCACATCAAGGCATTCAGCTTCGACATTCTCCTGAACCTTGGACTCGGAATAATTGCGTGCCTTCAGCCTTTGGGTGAGCTCAGATGGAGCAGTGCGCAACACGATCACAACATCAGCGATGTGGTGAGCCATATGACTGTCAAGTATGGTCACGCCTTCATCATCGCCCACAAGTTCACACACCCTGGAAAATACCCTGTCCATGTCAGCTACAACAGTATCCCTTTCTTCATCGACCTCTGAGTAGAGATGCTCACTTTTGATGAGGTCGTTCATGTGTATCACACGATACCCATGAGCTTCAAGGACCCTGCAAACAGAGGTCTTTCCGGTGCCGGGAGTTCCGGTAAGTCCGATGATCATGCACATTCAAATGCTTCTAATGGACATTAATCCTTCGTTTCCCTGCCTGCGATCTTCAGGAAATTCTCAATGAGTTTCATTCCCTCAGGAGTAAGAACGGATTCCGGATGGAACTGAACACCATAGATAGGATATTCCCTGTGCCTGAGAGCCATGATCAGACCAGTTTCATCCCTTGCGGTTATTTCCAGATCATCTGCCATCCTTTCGACTGAAAGGGAATGATACCTGCCCGCATAGAACGAGGTCGGAATTCCATCGAAGAGAGAGGATGTATCATGTATCACCACTGAAGCCTTTCCATGAACTGGGCCTCCTTTAGAACGGGAGATCGTCCCACCGAATGCTGTGTTAATGGCCTGGTGCCCAAGGCAAACGCCAAGTACAGGGATCTCAGGACCAAACTCACGGATTATTTCGATACAGCTGCCAATATCACGGCTATTTCCCGGATTTCCGGGGCCTGGAGATATGATGATTGCATCAGGGGATATCTCTCTTACCTCATCTACAGATATCGTGTTCGGAACTACCACCGTATCAGATTCGAATACGGAAACATAGTCCACAAGATTCCAGACGAAAGAATCACGATTATTTACGAACAGCACTTTCATCTTTTACCTCCCATAGCAGCTATCATTGCAGCCATTTTACGCTCTGTTTCCTCATACTCGTACGTAGGATCCGAATCCGCAACTATACCGGCACCTGCCTGTACGTTGGCAATTCCGTCCTTGATTATGACCGTCCTTATTACAATGGCAGTGTCCACATCCCCGTTCCAGGAATAATAACCAACTCCGCCACCATAGATACCACGTGCAGATGGTTCGAACTCATCGATGATCTCCATTGCCCTGATCTTCGGGGCACCGGAGAGAGTTCCTGCAGGGAAGATGGCACGTGTGGCATCGAACTGATCGCATTCAGGACGAAGTTCACCGCAAACTGTGCTTTCTATGTGCTGGACATGAGAGTACTTCACAACACTCATGAAGTCACTGACCTTGACCGAACCTGACTTTGAGACCATGCGGACATCGTTCCTTCCAAGGTCCACAAGCATAACATGCTCTGCACGCTCTTTCCTGTCAGACATCATCTTAGCGGCATATTCATCATCCTCAACTTCATCCTTCCCGCGAGGGCATGTTCCTGCGATAGGATTGGTTATGACCTTGCGCTCATGTACCGTCATGAGAGTCTCGGGGCTTGCTCCCACAATATCCAGATCGCGGAAGCTGAAAAGATACATGTAAGGGCTGGGATTGATACCCCTGAGAGTACGATAAAGTTCCAGAGGTGTTTGTTCTATTTCCATTGAATAGCGTCTGGAAAGCACCACCTGGAAGATGTCACCGTCAAGAATGTGCTCCTTGGCTGCAACTACCGCCTTTTCAAATGAATCCTGATCCATATTACAGACTGCTTCCGATGAACCTGACAGCTCCGGGAGCTCACCAAGTTCCACAGCCACAGCATCACGGAGACACTGGCACATTTCTTCCGCTTCCTTCAATGCATCATTATATAATTTACCAGGATCACACCCTTCACCTGCGAACGGGGTTAGCACCATATAGGTCTCGCCTGTCAGGTGATCAAAGACAAACGTCCTTGTTGTAAGGATGAACTGCATATCAGGCACATCTGACTGGTGGCTTTTCTCGATATCTAACCAGCAGTCATAGATCATATCATACCCATTGTAACCAATGGCACCTCCAAGGAAGGTCTGCCTGTCGAACCTTTTCCCGTTCAGAAGAGTTGTACCGTCTGCTGTAGGAAACACTGCACGGAGTGCATCTACTACATCAGAACCTCCCTTTATATCAGCCTTCAGTACAGAGCCATCGTCCACTATGTTCTCACATTTAACATCCAGTTTTGAACGGATGGTATCAATGAGTACAGAATCGTCCCCATATTCCAATGTAAGCCTGCGTCCGCTTATCTTAGCCACAACATCAGGATAGGCACCAACGAAAGAGAATCGGGCATGCCTCTTTTCCTTCTCCACGGATTCCAGCATGTAAGAATAATCTTCGCCCTGGAATGTAGTATATAGCTGCAAAGGAGAACAATCGGACCGCACTTTGGCCATAAGCTGTACAAGTGAGGGTCTTTTTGAACTGTTCACAAGTTCCGCAAATTCATCCTTTGTCAGATCGAACGAAATCATCTTGCACACCTTACCTCTTTTACAAAACGTCTTATCTTTTCTGCATCCTTCTTTCCATCAGTTTCCACACCCGAAGCCGTATCCACTGCAAATGGGGAGACCTGCTTCACACAATCTGAAACATTATCGGCATTCAGGCCCCCTGCGAGGATCACAGGCACATCCACAGCTTCCACAACCTGCCTGCTTATGGAAAGGTCATGCATCTTACCTGTGCCGCCCACCTTGCCGGAAACATAGGAATCCAGAAGGATGCCATCGATAAGATCCTCAGATGAAAGGGCGTCCACCTCAGCAATAAGACCACTGACCTCCACATTGCCTTCGGAAGGAACATGGAAGGTACGAACTATACTGACATCCGTATTATCACGAAGCAGCCTCATATTATCAGCATCAAGAGGACTGTGTATCTGGACAACATCCGGTCTTACAGAATTCACCATATCGATCGCCTCACTTGCAGTTCCCGGCATAATGACAAGCACGGAATCCACGAAAAAAGGCACCTGGGAAACAAGTTCCTGAGCCTTTTTGAGATCGATCTTCCTGGGAGTATCCACAGGAACATCGGTTATGAAACCAACTGCATCCACACCAGAGCTTACTGCAATGTCGATGTCTTCAGCAGACCTCATGCCGCATACTTTGACACGCGTTGAGAGATTCATTTTCCACCTTTTTGCCGGATGTGAATTCGATGAACTGTTTCAGTTTTTCTAATGCTTTTCCGCTGTCAATTGCCTCTTCTGCGATAGGGATGGCTTCCTTGATGGAATCAGCCATGCCTGCAACGTAAATTGCGGCTGCAGCATTGACAACGACAATATCCCTCTTGGGACCTTTCTCACCATTAAAGATGTAAAGCATGTCCCTGGCATTCTCTTCAGGAGTACCGCCCACAATGTCGGTAGCTTTGACCCTCGGAACACCCAGATCCTCAGGAGTTATTGTGTACGTTGATATTGCACCGTCCTTTAGCTCAGCGATATAAGTTTCGGAAAGGGTACTGATCTCATCCATACCATCGCCGTGAAGCACCAGTACATGCCCCTTGCCAAGTCTGCAGAGGACTTCTGCCATCAGCCTGCACAGGTCCTTGTCAAAGACCCCTATTACCTGTGCCTTTGCACCTGTAGGATTTGTCAGAGGACCAAGAATGTTGAACATTGTCCTGATACCAAGCTCTTTCCTGGGACCCACCACCCTCTTCATTGCAGGATGGAACTTTGGAGCGAGCATGAAGCCAATACCAATGTTCTCGATGGACCTTTTGACATAATCAGGTTCAAGGTCGATCTTCACACCAAGCTCCCTGAGCACATCGGCACTTCCGGAAAGGGATGTGAAGGAATAATTACCGTGCTTTGCAATATTTACCCCCGCAGCAGCTGCTACTATAGCAGAGGTCGTTGAAATATTAATAGTATTGTGGCGGTCACCGCCTGTACCACAAGTGTCCACAAGAGTACCATCCACTTCAGGGGATATCATGTTGGCCACTTTCAGCATGGCCTTTGCGAATCCAGCGATCTCCTCAGGAGTTTCACCCTTCATCTTCATTGCCATTACAAATGCACCGATCTGTGTGTCTGTCGCACTCTCGAATATCTGCTCCATGGCTGCTTCTGCCTCGGCCATTGTCAGATCATAACCATCAATTAATTTCTGGAGATAATATTTCATCATGACACCTTCTTGCATTAATGTATAATTGTGTACAATAATGTATAACAAGCATCTTTGTATATAAACTTTATTCAAAGAAACTGACAAGAAAAATCAGAACAAGTAGTGATTTTTAAGAGAAGAAAAAAGAAAAACAATCTAAAACAACTGAAACAGAAAAGTATCAAACCACAAAAAAGAAGCGATGATGATCGAAGACAAAGATCAAAGATCAAAAAAAGTAGAAAGATGAAAGATCAAAATTAAAATTTAAATTTAAATGCCGATCAGACCTCTTCGGGGCCCAATCCAAGCATTTCATATATACGAGGCATGTCCAGGCGCTCACGTATGACATCAGCAAGCTCTTCATACGGATCCTGTTCCGGAACATACTCATCTTCAAATTCAAGACCTTTCTTTTCAGCCAGATATTTTACAAGAGCGTGCCTTACATTCTGGTTCTCGAAAAGTCCATGCAAATACGTACCGATAACAAGGCCACTGTCGTCAGCACAGCCATCATCTCCGAAGACCGGCCTGTCTGAGGAGGACATACCCATGTGGATCTCATATCCCTTTACATCCTCACCTGCGATACCATCAAAGATAGGACCGCTCTTTTTAACGGTCTTTATTACCTGAACAGTACGCTTCTCGTATGCATCGAAAACGGTCTCGATATCAAGCAAGCCAAGTCCCTCGAAAGTTGCAGCTTCACCGCCTTCGATACCGGAATCAAGAATTGATCTGCCAAGCATCTGGTAACCACCGCAGATACCAAGGATCGGGATCTTTCCGTGGAATGATCTGATCTTATCGGCCATGCCGCTCTCCATGAGATCACACAGGTCACTGGTAGTGTTCTTTGTACCGGGGATAATAATGGCATCCGGGTTACCAAGATCCTCATCAAGGTCCACATACCTTACCCGTACCATGCGTTCAAGAGGCTCGAAGTCTGTGAAATTTGAGATCCTTGGAAGGCGTATGACCGCAATATCTATATCATGCACACCGGAACCATCCGATGATTTGTCACCTATGGATACGGAGTCCTCAGAAGGTATTCTAAGCTTGAAATGAGGCAGAACGCCAAGAACAGGGATACCTGTGCGCTCTTCAAGTTCGGTAAGACCGGACTCAAGTATGGTCGGATCGCCACGGAACTTGTTGATGATAAAACCACGAACATTCCTGCGCACATCTTCAGGCAGCAGTTCAACAGTACCGTAAAGGCTTGCGAAAACACCGCCCCTTTCGATATCACCGACAAGAATGATAGGTGCATCCGTTATCCTTGCTGTGCCAATATTAACAATATCGCGCTCATACAGATTGATCTCAGCAGCACCTCCGGCACCTTCCATGACAATGATCTCGTACTCATCTGCAAGCCTCTGAAGGGCACCCCTCAAGACATCATGTGTGTCCTCAATTGAATCATAATATGCACCTGCGCTCTTGTCCGCATAAGGTTCTCCAAGAAGTATCACCTGAGATACGCGGTCCCCTTTGGGTTTGAGCAGAACGGGATTCATGTCTGCAGTTGGCTCGATACCTGCCGCCATGGCCTGTATTGCCTGGGCGATACCGATCTCCTTACCGTCCTTTGTGATCCATGAATTAAGACTCATGTTCTGTGCCTTGAAGGGAGCAACCTTGTGTTTGGCTGAAAGTATGCGACAAAGCCCCGTCACAACTGCACTCTTGCCAACATGAGAAGCTGTTCCCAGTATTAACAGATGTTTTTTAGTATTCATTCACAACAACCTTTTATGTGACAACGTTTATTATGCTATATCTAATTAACTCCAATTTACTTTAGTTAGGTGAAAAATGTCAGATCTATTGCACATAAGCGGAGGGCCAACAAAGCCAGAGGTCATTGCGATATCACTATCGAAAATGGACCTGAAAGACGGGATCACGTTCTATGATGTCGGATGTGGAACAGGAGCTGTTTCCATCGAAGCATCAAAAATAGCACGCGATATCAGGATAGTTGCCATCGATGCAAGAGAAAAAGCCATCGACGTTGCAAGACAGAACTTCGAGAATTTCGGCGTGAAGGATGTTACACTGATCAGTGGAGAATCATCCGAATCCATCGACGAAAATGCTGAGGTCGGCTCTATTGACTGTGCTTTTGTAGGCGGGACAAAGAACATATCCAGTGTACTGGATGTGCTCTACAAGAAGAAAGCAAGAAATATTGTTGTGAACGCGGTAAGGATAGAGACCGTGGTCAATGTCATCAACAAGATGAAAGAACTGGGAATTTTCTCAGAGGTTGTCCACGTCACCATCACCAGAGGTTATGAACTTACAGGCGAGACGATGTTCAAACCGGAGAACCCCGTCTATATTATAGTAGGTAAGCTACAGGAATAATCATACTGACATCATAGATTGATCTATAATTAATTGCGGAGATAGAAATATGTTGATAGGAGTAGGACTTGGACCAGGTGACCCTGAACTTCTTACGCTCAAAGCTGTGAACATCCTTAAGAACAGCGACAAGGTGTATGTGCCTGGAGAAATGGCAGCAAAACTGGTAGAACCATATGCAACACCAGAGATCCTGGATTTCCCTATGTTGAGGGATTATGACGTTCTGAACGAAGTATGGAAGAAGAATGCCGACCTTATTGCAGAAGAATCAAGGAACGGAAATGTTGCTTTCGGACTTATCGGCGATCCAAACTTCTTTTCCACTTTCACACACCTCAAGCGTGTTATGAACAAGCACTATCCGGATGTTGAGACATCAACCGTGCCCGGGATAAGTTCGATCACATCGTTTGCTGCAAGGACAGACGCAGAGGTTGACACATCCTTTGAGGTCAGCGACGGTTCAGAGACAAAGCACAAGATAAGGCTTAAGGCAACACGTCCTAGAGAAATAATGGAAGACTTCAAAACGGAAGGATATAATGAGTTCATCTTTGCAGAAAGGCTTTTCTCAGACAGAGAGGTCATTGTGAAGAACTCGGATGAGATCCCTGAAAAAGGAAACTATTTCAGCATCGTTTATGCTAAAAAGAACTAAAGAGGTCATATCAAATGGCAGATAATGTAGTTACTTTTGTGGGTTCCGGACCAGGAAACCCAAAACTTATCACATTACTTGGCAAGGAAAAGCTGGAAGAAGCAGACCTTGTCGTCTACGCAGGTTCACTTGTGAACCCTGAGGTCGTCAATTACTGCAAGGGAGAGAAGATAGACAGTTATGGACTGACCCTTGATGAGATCACAAAGAAAATGGCAGATGCTGTAAAGGAAGGAAAGAAGGTCGTACGGCTGCACAGCGGCGATCCATCCCTCTACGGTAACGTTGTTGAGCAGATGGAAGAGCTTAAGAAGTACGACATCACCGTCGAGCGTGTACCAGGAGTCTCATCTGTATTTGCAACATCTGCAGCACTTGGCACCCAGCTTACCCTTAATGGCGTATCAGACACACTTATCATCACTCGCCCTGCAGGAAAGACACTGGAAGAGGATGATATAAAGGCCCTGTCAAGACACAACGCCACCATGGCGGTTTTCCTTGGTACCCAGAAGATAGAAGAGATCATGCAGAAGGTTGAATATTCACCTGATACCCCTGTAGCTGTCGTGTTCCATGCTTCATGGCCTGACGAGAAGGTAGTTTATGGCACAGTAGCAGACATTGCACAAAAGGTAAAGGATGAAGGCATCATACGCAGTGCGATGATACTTATTGGCGGTGTGGTCAATCCGGTGAACTACAGGAGGTCTCACCTATACGGAGTAGCACAAGAACCGCTGTGATAACATTTGAACGCAATCTCGATGTTGCCAACAAGCTGGCAGACCACATCGATGCAGATGTTATCATTTACAAAAAAGGCATCTTCGGAGAAGTCTTTGAGAATTACCAGGCCATTGTGGCAGTCTTCGCCACAGGCATAGTAGTACGCGAGATCGCACCACTGGTGGTCGATAAATGGGAAGATCCCGCAGTAGTGGTAGTTGACTCGAACCTTAACTTTGCGATCTCCCTCCTTGGAGGACACCACGGAGCCAACGAGCTTGTCCGGAAGATATCAGAGATGGGAGTTGTTCCGGTCATAACAACTGCTACTGAAGTGCACAACCGCAACTCTGTTGAGGGCATCGCAGCAAAACTTGGCTATGATATCGTCAACAAGGAATCCACACGGGACGTGAACTGTGCCCTGCTGGACCAGGATGTGGAGGTCCTTGAGATCAGGGGGCCCAAGATCGTCATTGTGGGAAATGACGTTTCCGTGCTGAAAAAACAGAAGGCGGACGATTAATGTACATTGGAATAGGCGCTCGCAGGGGCGTATCATCCGAAGAGGTTATCGATGCTGTAAAGCATGCTCTGGAAGAGGTCGGAAGGGATGAAAGCGAAATAAAGATGTTCGCATCATCCACTCTTAAGGAGAATGAGACCGGGCTCATAGAAGCTATACACAAAATGGGACTTGAGATCAGGTTCCTGCCTGACGAGATCCTGAACGGTTTTGAAGTCCCGTCCGACTCACAGGCAAGCCGATTCGGCCTCAAGGGTGTTGCCGAGCCGGCAGCATTAGCCTTATCTGATAATAACAAATTGATACTGGAAAAGAAAGTATATGGAAGGATCACAATTGCAATCGCAGAATGAAAACAAAAATGGCAAATTATTCATAATCGGCATCGGACCAGGATCTGTAGAGCAGCTTACTGTACGTGCCAGGGATGTTATACTGAATTCTGATTATATTGTCGGTAACGGCACCTATCTCGACCAGATGGAAAGTCTCCTCGGAGAGCAGGAGATCATACGCAGTGCCATGGGCAAAGAAGTGGACCGTGCTAAAAAGGCAGTGAACCTTGCTAAAGAGAACAAGGTCGTCTCCATGATAAGCGGCGGAGATGCAAATGTCTACGGCATGGCAGGTCTTGTCCTTGAAGTTGCAGAACACGAGGACCTTGATGTTGATGTCGAAGTGCTTCCCGGAGTTACCGCGATCACCGCAGGTGCAAGTGTACTTGGTGCACCTATTGTGAATGACTTTGCAGTTATCAGCCTTAGTGATCTTCTTACACCATGGGAAGTTATTGAGAAACGCCTTGATGCAGCAGCTTCTGCTGATTTCGTGATATCGCTCTACAACCCGAAGAGCAGACAACGCCACTCCAACTTCTCAAAAGCTATTGAGATCATAAAGAAGCACAAGGACGGATCCGTACCTGTCGGGCTTGTCAAGAATGCACTTCGTGGCGAAACCCAGGACTACATTGTCACAACACTCGGAGATGTTCTTGACTACAATGACTGGGTAGACATGAGCACAATGATCATTGTCTGTAATGCGGATTCCCGCATATGGAAGAATGAGAAAGGCGAAAAGATAATCACACCCAGGGGGTATCAGAGGAAATATGACTACTGAAAACAACAAAAAGGACATCCCGGAACTTGAAGATCTGGTAGAGATGACAGTGCACATCGATCAGGACCTCATCAAAGATTGTTCTGACTCAGGTGCGCGCACAGATGAGGCCAAGACCATCTACATGACAAGTCGTCGCATTGCCCACGACCTTATAGTGAAAGGAGAAAAGGAGACCCCTGAAGAACGCATAACCCAGCGTTGCGTGATCTCCACTGGAGACCCTTCTGTTGCAGATATCATGTGCTACACCAATGATCCCGTAGAGGCAGGAGTAAAAGCCATCAAGAACGGTGCCCCTATCTTTGTGGACATCAACATGGTAAAGGCCGGAATTACAAAGAAAGGCCACAACTGTGAAGTGATCTGTGTCCTCGATGAAGATCAGAATGCAGAAGTTGCAAAGAAATACGGCATCACAAGAACTGCTGCCGGATTCCTTATGGCAAGGGACAGGATCGAAGGTTCTATTGTAGCTATCGGAAATGCACCATCCGCAGCACTTGCAGTGTGCAGGATGATCGAGCACGGCATCAAGCCGGCACTAATAGTCGGAACCCCTGTTGGTTTCGTCAACGCTGCAGAGTCCAAGGAAGAGGTAAGGAAGATGGACGTACCATCCATCACCTGCATCGGAACACGTGGCGGAACACCAATGGCAGTTGCATGCGTCAACGAGCTTGTTGCCATTGCAAAAGAAAGGGACGAGTGATAATAGAATCACTCTTTTCTTCATCTTTTTTATTTCATAAATGGCTCAAGCGGCCAATTTTCACTTATCAATACATTTTACCGCCAGCTAGCTGATCAATTGTAACATAAGTGCCAGGATTATAGCCTGACCAGTACATTGGAATATAGCATCCATACCCCTACGAGGAGAAGTATGATTCCTGCCCCTTTTTTGAGATACATATCATATCTTGCTATTTTGCTAAGAACTGAGGAAGAGATATTAGCAGAATACGCTATAATCAGCATAGGTATGCCAAGTCCCAGAGAGTATACGAAAAGCAAAAATCCACCATAGACCACATCACCTTCAACTGCAACCAGTGCAAGGATAGATGCCAGTATTGGACCGATACAGGGAATCCATATTATACCGAGAGACATTCCTAAAAGCAAGCCACCGAGGATGCCTTTTTCACTGAACCTGTTACCTGAAAGGGACCCAAACCTGTTGAAGATATCAAACTCAAAGATAAGAGTGAAACCGAAAAGAATGATGACGATCCCTGCGAAAAAGCTAAGGTACAATAGATATTGCTGAAGAAGAAAACCAAGCGCCGATGTCAAAATTCCCATGATGGTGAAAGATATGGTGAGACCAAGAACGATAGATAATGGCCTCAGACTTCCCTTTGAGGTCGAATAAGCAAATATTGCAGGCAACAGTGGAAGGACACAGGGAGAGAATATACTGATCAGGCCTGCTCCAAAAGCTGCTAACGGAGTCACACTACTTATGTCCATACCATAACACCTGCAATAAAGAAGCTAGATAGTTCAAAGATCCTGCTCTTCAGAAAGATCCTCCCTAGATTTGATTGCGTGATCGAGTATCTTTTCAAAAGTTCCTTTTTCCATATAACCCAATATTCTGGCTTTACCCCTATCAGTTTCCCTTACACCATCATACCTCATGAATACATAGCTCCCATCTTCAATGTCAACGATGACCGTTGTATCAGGTATAGAGTAAACATTGAACCTGGCACCAAGAGCAGGAGTGATCTCAGTATCGATGTACATAACTGTTGCCCGGCCTTCATAATCGATGGCGATCTCATCAATAACAGGATCCAGTTGCCTACATGGAGGACACCATTCAGCACCTATTTTAAGCAGAACAGGACCATCTTTTAGCGCATCATCTATCTGCTGTTGATCGGTTACAAGTATAGCTACCCTTTCATCAGCAACTGCACTATCAAGATCATCTATAGGAGTAATCTCTGAAACGCATCCGGAGAGCGATACAGTTGCAACTATCAATAAAAGGAAATAGATTGTGGACCTCATGTCATCACCATTAAAACTATGATACGATCTTATTTAAGCAACCTTATTAAGGCAAGTGAATAAACTTGTCTTGTTTTGATTTAAAGGTTGTGCATTGTGATGGGACATATTAACAAAACCGATTCGAAAAGATAATCTATTAAATAAGCCAGTTTAGCAGGAATATCAGTATTTGTTAATCACTTCCCAGTTCAAGAGCACACCTTCGTCCATTCTTTCCATGCTCGTTAGCTTTAAAGGAAGGATCTCATTTTCAGAAAAACCTGCACCATCCACAAATGAAGGAGCACAACAGCCTCCAATGACCAGGTTGCCTACATATGAATATATCTCATCCACAAGACCGTTCGAAAGCATGGCCCAGTTAAGAGTGGCACCACCCTCTACCATCAAACGCTTTACACCCATGGAACTCAATTTTTTCATCAATGCACAGAGATCTACCTGCTCATCGCCGGTAGTTATTACCAACGCTTTTTCCCGGAGCATCCGGACCTTATCCGCAGGAGCTGAAGCTGATACTGCAATTATTCGCATCCCCTCCCCTTTTACAAATATATCAGCATCCTGAGGAGTTCTTGCTTTACTGTCAATTACAATACGGATAGGATCTTCATCATAGCCTTTAGCCTTACGGGCATCACGTCTGGTCTTAGATTTAACTGTAAGACTTGGATCATCTGCAAGAACTGTACCGATGCCTACAACTATAGCGTCAGAGGTCGCTCGAAGTTCATCCATTCGGTCAAAGTCCACATCACCGGATATCCGGACCTGTTTTCTTTCCTTTGTCGAGATCTTACCATCAGCAGACATTGCTGAATTGATGAAAGTAAATGGCCTGTCCATAATAAAACACACCTATTAAAATAAAATAAGTGAACCAACAGGAATAAGTGCTGCTGTTGGTCCAAAAGGATCAGTACTTAAGAAGGGCTTTCAAGAGGTAGCGATCCCTCAATAGTCCGATGAATCTCTGATTTGCATCAACAACCGGCATCTGGTCGATCCTGTGTCTCTTCATCTTAAGAGCACATTCGCTGACCCCCATGCTATTAGAGGCAGTTATGAGATCTTTGACCATTACATCATTTACAGGTACATCCGGTACTTTGATCCTTGAAACACTATAATAAATGCTCATAGTATCCCTCATACTCTCCCAGGTCCATTCATCATCATCAGAACCTGCTGACATGTCAGACATTTCAACAGTATCTTCGATGACACTTGAACTGATGACATCACGGTCTGAGATGATACCCACAAGGTCAAGAGATGAATCGATAACCGGAACTGCCTTCACATGAGCAAGTTCCATGTGCCTTGCAACTACAGGAAGAGGTGTCATATTCCAGACAGGACCTACACCATGGTTAAGGTATTCACTGATCGGATCTGTGATGTTCAGATCAACCATGCTACCAACAACATCGGCAACTGTGATCATACCTGCGAGTTTCTCATCTTCAACGACTACAGGAAGCCTTCTGATACCATGTTTGAGCAGAAGACGTGCTGCAACTGTGATATCCTCATCGGGACTTATTGTTACAGGGTCACGTGTCATCAAAAGAGCAAGTTGTTCTTCAGTTGGATTCTTAAGTAAGTTAGAACGGCTTACAATACCAACCACTTTATTATCTTTGAGAACAGGAAGTCCTGAAACCCGCTTGTCTTTCAGAATAGAAAGGACCTCATCCCTTGAACCGGGAAGAGAAACAGATGCAACATCCTTTACCATTACGTCTCTAACGAGTGTATCCTTAGGCATATTTTTTTAACCTCAGTATTATTCATTCGTTTTTATCACTACGCACAACAAGTACAGGAACTTCTGAATTGCGAGTGACCTTTTCAGCTACACTTCCAAGGAGGAATCTGTCAATGCCACCCTTACCAAGTGTTCCAACTACTATCAGATCAACATCATTGTTCTTTGCATATTCCAGGATCTCATGACTGGGATGACCTTCAAGAACTGCAGACTCTGACTGAAGACCAGCAGCTGATGCAAGTTCCTCAACATTCGTCAATGCACCCTTGCCTTCTGTTTCAAGAAGTTCATACATCATTTCCCATCCAGCATCCATTGGAATAGAAGCAAAAGCAGCGGTATCCACCACATAAACAACATACAGCTTTGCCCCACTCAATTTCGCAAATTCAATACCATAAGATATTGCCTTTTTGTTCTTTTCAGAACCATCGGTTGCTATCAATATTTTTTTGTACAATTCGCTCGTCATATTACCCCTCGCAATCAGTTGTTTGAATGGATTATGGATAAAATATCATCCGGTCGGCCTCTTCTGACCAATCCGCTTACCGGGTCACTAATGCCCTTCAGATTATTGGAAGCCCCATTCAGTATCATAAGATTGGCTTTATTGCCTTTCTTGATGGAACCTGTACAATTAAATCCCAAGCATGATGCCCCATTTAGCGTGCACATCTTAAATACTTGTCTATCCTCAAGACCAAAAACCTTGGATAATAGCTCCATTTCAGAGAACATATTAACAGAATTTAACATGACATTGTCGGTGCCAACTGCCACAGTAACTCCCAATTCCAGCATTTCAGAAACTGGAGCCATACCTACATCGGTCACAAAATTTGAACGCGGACAAACGACAACTGGTATACCCGCATCTGCCACTGCCATCAGGTCAGATCTTTTTGCCCTGGTCATGTGTATCAGGATATCCGGATCAAGAGAGAGAGCTTTTTCAATATCATCATCAGATTTCTCTCCGGAATGGATGGCAAACTTTCGCCTCCGGTTTTTTGATGCAGTCCTTGACCTATGTAGAAGTTCCATATCAACATCGTTCGTACCGCTCATCCCAAGACCGTCTGCATGCTGAAGGATGCGATCGATCTCTGACAATACTTCATCCATAGGATTATCCGGATCCTTTGGTCTCCCGAGAACAAGGCTATCAATATTGATATCATCAACAGCCTCTTTTATTGCAAAAACACCGAGAAGTCCACCCTCTCTGAAGTCTGCAAAAGCACCAGTGCCGGTTGCCAGCATATCTTCTATGCTTGATCTCATAGATACAACCAGATCAGAATAGGATGTTCTTCCAAGTATCCTGTGTTTCAGGCCATCGGGCGGTCTTACCAGAGAATCAAGGTCTTTTTTTATGCGGAAGTTCTCGCATACACCAAGCACAGGGTCCTTACAGACGGAATCTCCGATATGCGTGTGTGAATTTACAAAGCATGGTGCAATGATATTCCTGCTTGTTGTGGACTCCTCACCAATTTCAGTAATTATTCCACCCTCCACACAGATATAGCCTTCAATAGATTCCAGTTCATCCCCTAGAATAATCCGACCTGAAATTATCTGTTCACAAGACATTCCGACTAACTAATATATCCTGTAAAGTAGATATATCCTCCGCCAGATAGGCACTTCTGGAGCGCGCGTCCCTTTCACTTCGTTCAAGGGGACTTTGTATTGGCTCGCAGTTAGTATTGGGATCAGGGATATACCCTTAGCAAGAAAGAGTTGTTAGATCAAGATGATTTTTGGTGGTTTTGTTGACTTTAATCATGTACAGTAACATATCAGTGCATGGGACTAACGGGATAGGAAGTTACCTGAGGAAAAGCAAGGCCAAAGCTAGTGAGTGAAGATCAAATTAAAAGAAAAGAGTAATAGAGTAAGCACAGCAGCGATGTAGATTTCCCAAGGACTCTCGTACCTCAGTACAGTAAACAACGTGGGCAGGCTTATCTTCTGTGTTCGGAATGGGAACAGGAGTTGCCCTGCCGCTGTGGCCGCCGTACTCAAACTCATATTGATGAATGAAAGCCAAGGTCCGGATTCGAACCGGAATGAAATCGCTCTGCAGGCGATTGCGTAGCCGCTCCGCCACCTTGGCATTTGAACGAACCCTAATAGGCAATACAGACATATAAGCCTTTACATTGCGACATGAATGCAAAGGTCTATTGATCAGCCACCGGGGCAGTACATACTTTAAGCAGAACCAAAGATGAATGTTAAAATTCTGAAAAAGATAAAGACACAGCTCATGGGTTGTAGCAAATCAAGAAAAGTTAAGGTAAAGAGTGAGCATAGCAGCGATGTAGATTTCCCAAGGACTCTCGTACCTCAGTACAGTAAACAACGTGGGCAGGCTTATCTTCTGTGTTCGGAATGGGAACAGGAGTTGCCCTGCCGCTATGGCCGCTATACTCACTTCTAATACTGGAAATGATCATGTTAATTATATCACATATCAGATTTCGCCTGGACAGAGCGAGACGGATGAGGCACGGATATTAGTAGCCGCGGACTGAACACCTCGTTACCTTGGTGCGTACATCCCGACCCTATCAATCCGGTCTTTTACCGGAATCCTTAACGCAGTCTCTTTTTAGGTTAGATTTCGAGCTTAGATGCATTCAGCTCTTATTCCTTAGCGCGTAGCTGCTCGGCATTGCCTTGTCAGACAACCGATCGACCAGTGGCGCCGTTGCCCTGTTCCTCTCGTACTAAAAGCAACTTACCCTCAGACTACAGACACCTCTAGTAGATAGTAACCGACCTGTCTCACGACGGTCTAAACCCAGCTCACGATCTCCTTTAATAGGCGAACAACCTCACCCTTGGCTGCTGCTGCACAGCCAGGATGGAAAGAACCGACATCGAGGTAGCAAGCTGCCGGGTCGATATGTGCTCTTGCCGGCAACGACTCAATTATCCCCGGGGTAACTTTTCTGTCATCTTTAGCCCGCACCAAGCGGGACATAAAGGTTCGCTAGAACCGACTTTCGTCTCGCGATCCACTACTGTGCTGAATCACGTCAGGCTAACTTATGCTCTTGCACTCTTCAGTAGGTTTCCGACCCACTTGAGTTAACCATTGCGCGCCCTTGATATCTTTTCAAGGGCGTCCCGCCCCAGGCAAACTGCCCACCTATCGGGGTCCTCCTCTCGGAGTAAGGGGCGTAACTTTGGAAGGGTAGTGTCCCAATTGCGACTCCACCGATGCTGGCGCACCGGCTTCGACGTCTCCTACCTACACTGTACATCCAAAATCACACCCCAGCGACAGGCTGCAGTAAAGCTCCACGGGGTCTTCACTTCCCCCTAGAGGTCTCTAGACTCTGCACTAGAATGTAAGCTTCACCGGACTCTGGCTAGGGACAGTAGAACTCTCATTGATCCATTCATGCAAGTCGCCAATTAAGCGACAAGGTACTACGCTACCTTAAGAGGGTCATAGTTACCCCCGCTGTTTACAGGCCCTTCTTTCCGTTGAACCGAAGTTTCAGGTACCTGCACTGAGCAGGATTCAGAGATCGTACTAGCCCTTACGGGTTTGCGATCTCCTATGTTGGTATTAGACAGTTAGAGTTCTCTGGTCACTGCGACCTGCTGTCTTCACAGCAGGCACTCCTTCTCCCGAAGTTACGGAGCCAATTTGCCGAATTCCCTTAGCCAAATTATTCCGACACGCCTTAGCCTTTTCAGCTAGGGGCACCTGTGTCAGATCTCGGTACGGACATTTAGCTCCCTTTTCACGGGTTCCAGGGTGCAGCTGACTTTCGCCATAACATATTCGTCTGCTTCTCGCCATTACGGCTCTCCACAGAGTTCGATGCTTAGACGGCGCGACGGCGCCGCTCAGCCTGCCCCGAAACGTCAGTTTTATTGCTAAATGGTACAGGAATATTAACCTGTTTCCCTTTCGATGTACTCGAATTACGGTACAACTTAGGACCGACTAACCCTCGGCTGACGATCATTGCCGAGGAAACCTAGCCCCTTCGGCGGTCAGGATTCTCACCTGACTTTGCTGTTACTATTACCAGGATTTTCGTTTCCGCACGGTCCACAGGACTTCACAGCCCTGCTTCTGCCCGAACGCAACGCCTTCCTACGAGATTACCTTGCGGTACTCCGTGGTATCGGTGGTCGACTTGAGCCCCGTCCATTTTCGGGGCCCCAAACCTCGACTGGTGGGCTGTTACGCACTCTTTAAAGGATAGCTGCTTCTAAGCTAACCTTCCAGCTGTCTAGGGCTTAGGACGCCCTTTAGTATTAACACTTAGTCGACACTTAGGGACCTTAACCACGGGCTGGGTTGTCTCCCTTACGGACTACAAGCTTACCCCAGTAGCCCGGACTCCAACCTTCTACGACGACGGTGGGTTCGGAGTTTGACAAGCGGCTGAGGAATTTCTTCCCCGGGACCACCAATCAGTGCTCTACTCCACCGACTATCTCCAGTTAGGTCATGCTGCGACATGTTTTGGAAGGAACCAGCTGATGCCGGGTTAGATTAGCCTTTCACTCCGAGACGCAGGTCACACGAATGATTTGCAGATCAATACCGCTTGCGGTCCTCCACGTAGCTTTCGCCACGCTTCAACCTGCCCACGCCTAGATCACCCGGCTTCGGGTCGTAACTTAGTGACTCCACGCACTTGTATACGCCGCGTCTCACCACAAGGGTTGCACGCATGTTGCTTTCGCTTCGGCTTCCCAGATAAAAGGTTAGCCATCGCCACTTAATTACACTCCCTGGCCCGTTCTTCAAAACGTATGATATGACATCGGCAATAGAACTCGTACTACAACCTCGCGGTTGATTCCTTCGAACTAAAGATCCTTTCATGCCATATCGCTCCATCACCATCAGGTTTCAGGCACTTTTAACCTCCCTTTTGGGGGTACTTTTCAGTTTTCGGTCACCCTACTACTTCGCTATCGGTCTCAAGACGTATTTAGTTTTGGAAGTTGGTGCCTCCCAAATTCCCGCGTGATTTCCAACACACGGTACTCAGGAACACTTCCAGATCCGCTTTTCTTTACTTACGTGACTGTCACACTCTATGGTCTAACGTTCCAGATAAGTTCAGCTAGGAAAAGAGGGGATCCTTAGAAGGTCCTATAACACCACATCTCCCTCACATTGCTGGAGGGATTCAGTTTGAACTTTGCCGGGTTCATTCGCCATTACTAACGGCATCTCTTCGATTTCTCTTCCTGCCCCTACTAAGATGTTTCAATTCGGGGCGTTCCCGATCATGACTGATCAGCACAAATGTGCTAAGAGGTCTCATTAGGAAATCCCAGGTTCATAGGTTCCATGCGCCTACCCTGGGCTTATCGCAGCTTGGCACGTCCTTCATCAGCGCTTGAGCCGAGCCATCCACCTGACGGCATAATTACCAGAGTCCATCTCACTTTGTCCAGTGAGCGTCTGATATGTAATATATACATGATCTCATAGTGCCCAAAATCGGGGAATGGGCACATCCATCCTTCCCAAGCAATATTACTTGCTCGGTGCACTTGATGATTTGTGAATCGTAATTGATCCAATGGACTTGCTGGGATTCGAACCCAGGGCCTTCGCCTTGCAAAGGCGACGATCTTCCAACTGATCTACAAGCCCTCGCTCTCGTTCTACCAGCGAAATCTTGTTTCATTGAAAGTGGTTTGTTGAATGTGGCAGTCTTTCGATTTCTGACTGATAGCGGTGATCCGCTTTGTGCGGATCTTGCTTAGGAGGTGATCCAGCCGCAGATTCCCCTACGGCTACCTTGTTACGACTTAACCCCCCTTGCGAAATTTAGGTTCGAACACGGCACAAATCCGTGCCCTCACCCATACCTCACTCGGGTGGTTTGACGGGCGGTGTGTGCAAGGAGCAGGGACGTATTCACCGCGCTATGTTGAAACGCGATTACTACGGATTCCAGCTTCATGAGGACGAGTTACAGTCCTCAATTCGAACTACGGCTGGGTTTAGGAGATTACCATCACCTTTCGGTGTAGGGACCCATTGTCCCAGCCATTGTAGCCCGCGTGTAGCCCGGGAGATTCGGGGCATACTGACCTACCGTAGCCCGCACCTTCCTCTGGTTTAGCACCAGCGGTCCCCACAGAGTACCCATCATCCCGAAGGACATGCTGGCAACAGTGGGCACGGGTCTCGCTCGTTGCCTGACTTAACAGGATGCTTCACAGTACGAACTGACGACGGCCATGCACCTCCTCTCAGCGATTCAGGTAAGGTCTTTAGCCTGACCTACATGTTGCTGTCGCCCCCGGTGAGTTTTCCGGCGTTGAGTCCAATTAAACCGCAGGCTCCACCCGTTGTAGTGCTCCCCCGCCAATTCCTTTAAGTTTCAGCCTTGCGGCCGTACTTCCCAGGTGGTTCGCTTCACGGCTTCCCTGCGGCACCAGAAACGGTCGCACCGTCCCTGACACCTAGCGAACATCGTTTACGGCTGGGACTACCCGGGTATCTAATCCGGTTCGTGCCCCCAGCTTTCGTCCCTCACCGTCGGACCCGTTCTGGTAAGACGCCTTCGCCACTGGTGGTCCCATAGGGATTACAAGATTTCACTCCTACCCCTATAGTACCTCTTACCTCTCCCGGTCCCAAGCCTGACAGTATTCCCCGGAAGCCTAACAGTTGAGCTGTCAGATTTCCCGAAGAACTGATCAAACCGGCTACGGACCCTTTAGACCCAATAAAAGTGATTACCACTCGGGCCGCCGGTGTTACCGCGGCGGCTGGCACCGGTCTTGCCCGGCCCTTGCTAACACATGCCGTTTACACATGTGGACAGCCAACATAATATGCTGGCACTCGGTGTCCCCTTATCGCGGTTTCCCGCATTGTAAAGTTTTCGCGCCTGCTGCGCCCCGTAGGGCCTGGATTCATGTCTCAGAATCCATCTCTGGGCTCTTGCTCTCACAACCCATATCCGTCGTAGGCTAGTAGGTACATTACACCCACTACTACCTGATAGACCGCAGATCCATCCTTAGGCGACCGAAGCCTTTGAACCAAAAAGCATTCCAGCAATAATGGCTTATTCGGAATTATCACCAGTTTCCCGGAGTTATGCCGAACCTAAGGGCAGGTTATCCACGTGTTACTGAGCAGTCCGCTATGTTCACGAAGAACATGTAACTCGCATGGCTTAGTCGAACACCGATAGCAGTAACCTCTGGCAGGATCAACCAGAGTTATTTGTTAAAGCACACAAATTTGGAAGTTAACTAAGAATTGTCGGAAAAGAACTCTATTTAATTAGAGAGTTGTTTTCTATGCACAATAGTTGGTTAGTTCTTTGATAGATAATATCACTATCAGTCAGAATTAACCGAACTGCCACATTCAACGTCAGACCGGAAAAGCTCCGGTCTCCACCAATGATTTTGATTTGGAGGTGATTGAATTCCTCGCACGTTGTGCGGGATTCCCTAGATACATTCCATCGTATATATACCTTCCGATTCGGAAGGTTGCTGCACATTTTTGGAGAATGTGCAAGATACACGAAGAATGTATAGCGTTTTTCGAGCTCACAACCCGACCGTGTCAGAATCGACACCGACCGGCTCATTGTGAGCACCCCTACAACAACAACCTCGTATATATACGTTGCGTGACACGGTGTGACAGTGATTTATATTGAAGGGGTGCGGAGGCAAAATTTGATGCCCCCATAACCCATCAGGTAAAAAAAGAAAAAACTGTCCCATATATAAAGAAACAGGCAAATCGTCCCATTAAAAGAAAATTGACCCCAATTGTCGTACCCTGAGGCACAAAAGATGATGATCGATGAGGCAACCCACAAAGAGAGACTAATCGAAAATATAAAATACATTATTCATTAGTATAGACCAGCCAGAACATCAGGGCCTACATACTATAATAAGCAAGACCCATAAAGGCATAACATTAAAATTATTACAATAATCCGCATCAGCAGGATTCGATCAAAATGAAAGTAAGCAAACCAAGAGGAACAAGGGATTTCCTTCCGGAAGAGACCGCTCGCAGGAGAAATGTAGAGAACATAATGAGACAGGTAGTCAGAAAATGGGGATACAAAGAGATCATTACACCCACATTCGAGCATCTGGAGCTCTTCACCCTCAAATCAGGAGAGGGAGTGGTAGGCGAACTTTACAACTTCAACGACAAAGGCAACAGGGAAATGACATTGCGCCCTGAGCTGACAGCACCTGTGATGAGAATGTACGTCAACGAGATGCAGGCAATGTCGCGCCCCCTCAAACTGTTCTACTTTGAGAACTGTTTCCGTTACGAGAGACCCCAGAAAGGTCGTTTCAGGGAGTTCTGGCAATTTGGTGTAGAGGTCATTGGCAGCAACCGCGCAGACGCAGATGCAGAGATCATAGCCCTTGCGACCAACATGATCGAGGCTGCAGGTATCAAAGGCGACCTGCACGTAGGCCACCTGGGAATTATCCGCCACATCCTCAAGGATACAGAGGATGAACAAAAAAGCAAGATCATGCGCCTTGTCGACAAAAAAGATGACACCGGACTTGATGACTACTTTGAAGAGATCAACGCACCTGCCGAACTCAGGAGGAACCTTCTGGAGCTCATATGCCTCAGCGGCTCAGATGCCATCGCAAAAGCAAGGGAGATCCTCGGAAATATCGAAGAGATAGACAGGTTCGAAGAGCTTCTAACCTTCCTTGAAGCATATGGAATTGACTACACCATAGACCTTGGAATTGCCAGAGGACTTGACTACTACACCGGAATGGTATTCGAAATATATGCAGAAGGTCTCGGTGCACAGAACCAGATCTGCGGCGGCGGATCCTACCAGCTGATCTCCCTCTTTGGAGGAGGAGATGTCCCATCTACAGGATTCGGGGTTGGTTTCGACCGCATAATGGAGATCTGCGAGATCCAGCCTCCCAAAGAGAACAAAGTGGTCATCGTAGCAACAGATGACACACGCATAGATGCAATAAAGATAGCAACCGAAATGCGCAAGGAACTTACCGTCGATATAGACATAATGAAACGTAATTTCAAATCACAGCTATCCCACGCCAATAACATTGAAGCCGACTATACGGTCATCGTAGGCAAAAAAGAGATCGAATCAGGCAAACTTACTGTAAAGGACATGCAAAGCGGAGAGCAATCCCAACTGGAACTTGAAGAAGCCATCAAAATGCTGAAAACCAACTGAAAAGTAAAGAACACACAATATGTACTCTTTTCTGAAAAACGAAAGGGCAGCCGATTCGCTGCCCTTAAGATTTGCTATTACATCGATCCTCATATTGATGATCATGGCACTTTTTTTCACGGCCATATCCGATCTGAAGCAGAACACGGATAAAGACATCACAACTACAGAGATCAGTAAAATAGTCTCAAATGCAGAGCAGATCTCTGTAAGAGGAGAAGGAAACATGATCCACATAGAAATAGAGATCCCCGAAAATGCAGAAGTGCACATGGGAGAGATCCAAAAAAGAGGAGATGAAGAAACGGGCTGGCCTTCAGACTCAAAGAACTACTACATCCAGATCGATGAACAACAGACCATTTATGAGTCAAAAGCTGCATTTTCCAATACAAACATGACCGGACCATACACAATAAGCCCCGGGCACCATGAACTGAAACTTGAGACCGAAAGAGATCCTGCAACAGGAATACTCTTTGTAAAAATATCTGAAAAATGAAAAACGAAAGAATACTGCAAAAAGCCAGGGAACTTTTAACCGACAGATCCGGCTGGATAGACTTCACATTGTCTAAAGCCTCATTGATGATAGCAAGTATAGTCCTGCTTGCAGCATTTTACCAGATAGGAGCAGACCTTAGCGACATGCAGATGCAAAGACAGCTGGATTCGGAAGCCATGGGACTGAAAGCTGCAATTGATGATGTGGGAAGCATTTCAACAGACAGTATAAGGGAAAACTCCACATATGAGCTCAACACTGAATATCCCACCAGGACATTCATTTCAGGAGAATACATCCGGTTTGAAACGACATATCGAGATAGAACGTACCATTCAGTGAAACCCCATACATTCAGAACAGTCCCACTTAATGAAACTGAAGTACGAGAACTGCTTTTTAACAATTTCAATGCACATACCGGAACAATTGAAAATCCATTAAACACTAAAGCAGCGACAGTTATCGAATTGCTTTCACCCGTTACCACCCAGGAATTAATGTTAAATACAGAGAAAATAGTCCATATTGAAAAGATACCAATTTACCTGAAAAACGATTCCGAGGTTAAAAAACTTGAAATTGTGCTTGTTTATCAATGACGAGCAAGCGATCCTTGAACCTCACAATGACATTCTGGCCACTGCACTGGTAGTCATTGGATTTGTGATCTTTGCTGCAGTCATGTCAAAGGCATACATCATCCACGATGAGCAGAGCTATTCCATAGAGAACTATGAAGAAGCATCCCGCATAGCTGAAAGCATTGCTTCATGGGAAGATCTGCAGGGTACGCGTAGCGATATAATATCTGCCCGAATGCTGGATAAAATATCAGACCCTGCCACAGACAATGAAACACATGAACTTTTCTTTTCACGATTCTCCCCCAATAGCGACTTCTCAGTAGACATCCGCACCGACGACGGCAGACATCACTGGACGATAAAACAGAACAAAACACAGCCTGGCGGGAATGTGGTGGCAGCATCCATACCAGTTACCATTGAGATAAATCCTGCACAATATACATCCGGAACGATCACGGTGAGGATCTGGAAACGATACATATGAAGAAGTGAGATCATGCTAAAAACGAAGTTCACACAAGACCAAAGAGCATTCTCAACAACTCTGGATGCCCTATTTTTCCTCGTTCTGATATCCGTTGCAACAGCCATAATCATGCCGTCCATAACAGCAGAAAGGCAATACGATGCAGCTGCATACACTGCAACACAGGATTTTAATACACATCTGTTAAGCTCATTACTGAACTCGAACGTGGACAGATTTGAATATGAGATCACACCTCTCGAGATCACGGGAATAACTATACCTGAGAATAGTTTTCTCAGCAATCCGATGAATACAATGTTCGGAAAACAGCACCAACATCGAACATTTGCGGACATGATCGCAGAAGATATGCTACTGACACTTACGATAGAACAAAATGGAAGTTCACGGTACATCAACCCGATTGCGCAGGATCACAAAAGGCAAACATCTCAGGCAATCGCATCATACCTTGATACGAGGATCGGTGGAAGATATGAATATCACCTCGAAGCAAATTGGGAACCTGTGCAGAACTATCCGCTAAAAAGCTCCTTAGCGATCGGAATGACACCACCGTACGATACCGTACGCCAGAGTTCACGTATAACACTACCCCTCAACCAAAGGACCTCAAGAGATGAGCTAATTGCGATCATAAATGATAGTCTGCTGCAAGATATCAATAACTCATCGAACACAACAAAGTTGAACGCATATGATAGCGCATTCAACAGAACAATAGAGGAAGCATCATTGTCCGCTGCTGAGACCATTACAGAAATAGTGTTCCCTGCAGAGTACCTTAGAAACATGATCGGACAGTATTCGGAAAACCCAATAGATACATTTGGAGCTTCACCACAAGAAGATACCGACAATATAGAGATCCTGATAGCAACACACATACTGAACTACAGTTCGGGCATCGCCTATGAGGAAGATCCAATTCATGAAGAACTGGACAATAACATAATTTCAGTTCTTGAGCAGAAAATAACTGAATACAATCAACAGAGAATTGAGGAACACCTGCACAATGAGCTTGATATCAATATAGACAATACGAGTTCAAAGATGGCGAATTCCACAGACATCAATACAACAAAAGAACTTAGAGATGCACAAGTGGATGAGATTTACAGGATGATCGACAATTATTATGTCGATGTCACGATTTCCATCTGGTAACAGGAACATAAGCTTTATATTAAATGGAACGTGTATTTAGGTCACTTCGCCAAAGTAACGATTCAAGTTAATGTTCCCAATGTTCCTTTAACTTGAGCATAAACTCAAACATAAATATTTCATTTAAACAATCAAATCATAATTATCAGGAGGAATGCTATGGCAAAAATGCATACTCGTAGGAAAGGTAAATCCGGATCAACAAAACCAATCAGGACAGAAGCACCTGCATGGTCCACAACAACCGCAGAAGAGATCACAACCGCTATCCTTGACATGTGGAAGCTTGGTAACTCTACAAGCGTTATTGGAATGAACCTCAGGGACAGATACGGCGTACCTGATGTTAAGCTCGCAACCGGAAAGAAGATCACAGAGATCCTGAAAGAGAACGGTGAAGCTCCAAACGTACCGGAAGACCTGTACAACCTTATTGTAAAAGCTATCGGAATGCGCAAGCACCTCGTTGCGAACCACAAGGACGTACACAACAAGAGAGCACTTCAGTCAACCGAGTCAAAGATCAGAAGGCTCGTAAAATACTACCAGTCCACAAAGGTGCTCCCTGCAACCTGGAAATACAAGCCAGAAACCGCAGAAATGCTTATCACAAGATAAGCGGGCGGCTCCATACCAATATTTGATGTTCGGCTTTGCCGGACATCATTACATGTTTTTACATTTTTTACCGTTTTTAAGTTACATGATAATCAATTGTTCTAAGAGCATGTAAAAATTTCATTTTGCCATTTCATTTTACTATATCACCCCATCATTGAATTCGGTCACAAAAAATCAAATTCAGAAGCCTGCAAAGCTAAAGACAATAAAAAAGGCAAGATATAAATTCTTAGAATGACCACTATAACATTATGAAAGCTGTAATTCTGGCTGCAGGGGAAGGGATAAGGTGCCGGCCACTCACGACCACCAGATCAAAGGTCATGCTTCCTGTTGCTAATAAACCAATACTTGAACACGTCATCGATTCACTTGCAAAGAACGATATAAAAGATATAATACTTGTTGTGGGCTACGAGCGGGAACGCATAATGAACTACTTCAAAGATGGCGTCGATTTTGGAGTTAATATCAGGTACGTGCACCAGCAAACCCAGCTTGGAACAGCTCATGCCATAAAACAAGTGCAAGAGATGATGGAAGAAGATGACAGGTATTTCATGGTACTTAACGGCGATAATGTGATCGAGCCACAAACGATCCGCAACCTTATAGACAAACATAGCGGAAATGTAACGATACTGACAACAAAAAAGGAACATATAAGCGGCTATGGCGTCATCATAGCAAGTGGAATAAAGGTAACAAAGATCATCGAAAAACCAACATCAGAGCTTAGCCACATCATCAACACAGGCATATATATCTTTGACCAGGGCATCTTTGAAAGAATAGAACACACACCAATATCCCCACTGGGAGAATACGCGATCACTGAAACCATACAACAGATGATAGATGATGGTATGGAAGTGGATCAGGTTGTCACAAGATCATTGTGGATTGACGCAGTTTTTGCATGGGACCTTCTGAAAGACAATTCAACGGTCCTTAATAGATCAGAAGATTACAAAATAGAAGGAACCGTTGAAGAAGGTGCAGTTATCCATGGTAGTGTCAGTATTGGCAGCAACACAGTAATCAGATCAGGATGTTACATTGTAGGACCAACAATGATAGGCAACAATTGTGAAATTGCACCAAATGTTGTGATATTACCATCCACAACTATTGGAAATAACGTTTCCATCGGATCCTTCACACAGATACAGAACAGTATAATAATGGACAATACAAGGATACGTTCACACGGATCCATATCAAATTCCGTGATAGGGCTAAACAATAGCATAGGCCCTTATTTTGTTGCTGAGGACAAGGAAAATGTCAGGATCGAAATGGAAGATGAGATCCATATTGCTGAAAAACTGGGAGCAATTACCGGAGACGACATAAAGATAGGACACCGGGTACTAATGAAAGCAGGGTCCATGATCTCCCACAACTGTCAGATCGAATCAGGAAAGACTGTCTCCCGAGTATTGCCTGAAAATTCCATTGTTGTCTGAGGGGACCAGAATGTGTGGAATAATAGGATACGTAGGCAACCAAGAGGTAGCACCTATAATAGTGGATTGCTTAAAAAAGCTTGAATACAGAGGATATGACTCAGCAGGACTTACCGTACTTAATGGGAAGATAGAAACATACAAGACCGTCGGAAAAATAAAGGAACTGGAAAAGATACTACCAAAAGATCTCAAAGGGAATATAGGGATCGGGCATACGCGATGGGCTACACACGGCGTCCCAAGCACGATTAATTCCCACCCGCACAACTCCGGAGACATATCAGTAGTTCACAACGGAATCATCGAGAACTACCTTCCTATCAAAGAAAGACTCCAGCAGGAAGGTTACGATTTTGTTTCCGATACCGATACGGAGGTCATTGCACACCTTTTACACTCGAAACTATACGGAAGCGTTGACAGCAAATCCAAGATATCCAGTTTCATTGAAGCACTTCGCAGCACACTAAAAGAGATCGAGGGATCTTATGCAATTACCACAGTATGTAGCAGCGAGCCGGGCATGATGCTGGCCGCCAGGAAAGACAGCCCCCTGATAATCGGGATAGGAGATAATGAATACTATGCTGCATCGGATGTTACTGCTTTCCTGAGTCATACAAAAGATGTCGTTTTTGTCGATGACCTGAACCTTGTAATGATCAGGCCGGAAGGAGCGGAGTTCTTTGATCTCGACGGCAATGTCCTCAAAAAGGAGAAGACTACCATTGATTGGGACATTGAGGCTGCAGAAAAAGCGGGATATGAGCACTTCATGCTTAAAGAGATACACGAGCAGGCCACCTCAGTACATGATACATTTTCAGGCAAATTATCCGAGCTGGATGGTTCAGTAAACCTTGAAGAGCTAAAAATGTCCAATGAGGAAATAAGAAACATCGAAAGAATAGAGATCATTGCCTGCGGAACATCTTTGAATGCAGGATTGGTAGGAAAATATCTCTTTGAGAACGTTGCAGGCATACACACCGATGTGGATATCGGATCTGAGTTCAGATACAGCAATCCGATAATGGATGAAAATACCCTTTCAATTGCTATCACACAATCAGGGGAAACCGCAGATACACTGGCAGCCATCAGGAGTTGCAGATCATACGACTGCAATACGATCGCTATCACTAATGTAGTTGGAAGCAGCATCACAAGAGATGCGAACAGTGTGATCTATACACGAGCAGGACCCGAGATAGGAGTGGCTGCAACAAAGACCTTTACGGCACAGCTTGTGACCCTCTATCTGCTCGCAATACGATTTGCGAGAGCAAGAGGAATGATCGATGTAAATGAAGCAAAGGACCTGCTTGTCAACCTGAAACGCGTCCCCGGACAGATCCAGACGATATTGAACCACAGAGATACGATCCGTGAATGTGCGGAGATGTTTGCAAAAGAGAGAGATTATTTCTTTGTAGGCAGACACCTGAACTATCCGATAGCACTCGAAGGTGCCCTGAAGCTTAAAGAGATATCATATATACATGCAGAAGGTTTTGCAGGCGGGGAACTGAAACACGGACCCCTTGCCCTGATAGATGACGGGACACCCGTGGTTGCAATAGCCACAAAGGGCCATGTATACGAGAAGATACTGAGCAATATCAAGGAAATAAAAGCAAGAGAAGCAAGAGTGATCGCTGTAGCCAATGAGGATGACAGGGAGATCGAGAAATATGTTGACTGGGTATTGCGAGTACCTGCAACAAATGAGTTACTCTCGCCTTTATTATCAACCGTGGTATTGCAATTGCTTGCTTACTATACAGCTCTCGCAAGAGGATGCTCCATCGACAAACCAAAGAACCTTGCAAAGAGCGTTACTGTGGAATGAAAATACGGAGTTATAAAATGAAATTATTCGGATCGTCCGGTATAAGAGGTATTGCTAACAAGGACGTCACTGTAGACCTTGCACTGAAGGTCGGACTTGCACTCGGAAAGTCAAAAAGGACTGCAGTCATCGGCCGTGACCCGCGAGTTGCGGCGGAAATGATAGAGCATGCGGTCATATCCGGCCTCCTTTCAGCAGGTTGTGATGTCGTTCAGATCGGAATGGTAAGCACACCGACATTAGCCTATGCTTCCAGGAACTATGACTGCGGGGTTATGATAACCGCATCCCACAACCCTTCTGAATACGTAGGAATTAAATTGTGGAACCCTGACGGCATGGCATTTGATTCAACCCAGCAGGAAGAGATCGAAAGAATTATCGAGGAAGGATCTTTCGAACCCGTCAGATGGGATCTGATCGGAAGTCCCACTGAAGATAGCAATGCCATCATCCAGCACAAAGCGATGATCGTCAGGAATGTTAAAAGATCATCCCGACGGGTTGTCATCGACTGCGGGTCCGGTGCAGGAAGTACCATCACCCCATACGTCCTGCGTGAGATCGGTTGCGAGGTCATCACATTGAACTCACAGCCTGACGGGCATTTCCCTGCCAGGAATCCGGAACCGAACGATGCAAATCTTACATTGCTAAAAAAAGCAGTGAAGGAATTTGAAGCTGACATTGGCATCGCACAGGACGGGGATGCGGACAGGATGATGACGGTGGATGAGAACGGAGAGTTCATCACCGGCGATGAGATGCTTGCAATGTTTGCCAGGCATGAATGCAGAAGCGATGCAAAACTGGTGGTCCCTGTGGATACTTCAATGATGGTAGATGATTCTCTCCCGGGTTCAACTATCATACGTACAAGGGTAGGTGATGTCTATGTTGCTGAAGAGATCAAGAGATCAAAGGCCGATTTTGGAGGTGAACCATCAGGAAGCTGGATCTTCCCCGAGATATCCTACTGCCCGGACGGCATATACGCAGCTGCAAAGGTCATGGAACTGATCCAGGACAGGACACTTTCAGAGCTTAAGGACGAACTTCCACACTACCCAACGCGTCGCGGGACCGTCAAATGCGACAATGAGAAGAAGAAAGCTGTAATGGAGCTGGTGAGTTCTGAGCTTGGATCTTCCGGAGATGTCACGGATATAGATGGAATACGGGTGGAAATGGAAAAAGGATGGGTACTTGTAAGACCATCCGGAACAGAGCCAAAGATACGCATCACCGCCGAGGCAAGGGAAGGTGTGGACGAGCTCTACGAGATGGTGGAAAACATCGTCAAAAGAGGTCTTGCATGAAAGCCGTAATACTTGCCGCCGGGGAAGGCACCCGGATGAGGCCACTGACATCATCACTCCCAAAGGTAATGCTGCCAATAGGCAACAAGCCCATACTCGAGCACATCGTGGATGCTGCGATAGAAGCCGGTATTGAAGGTTTTGTATTCATCACAGGCTACCGTGAGGAGACGATCAAAGAGTACTTCGGCAGCGGTGAGAAATGGGGAGTCCCTATCGAGCATGTCCATCAGGAAGAACAGCTTGGTACAGCCAATGCCATCGGCTGTGCGAAAGGACATGTAGAAGGCAGTTTCATCGTACTTAACGGGGACGTGCTTGTCAGCCCGGACCATATCAAAAAAATGGCTGGAAGACTGAATGATGCAGTCATAACGGTCAAGAAAGTTGAGAATCCATCGGAGTTCGGAGTAATTGAAACTGAAGGGGATAAGGTCTCGAAAATAATAGAGAAACCCGAGAATCCACCAACCGATCTTGCCAATGCCGGTATTTACCTTTTCGGGGAAGAGATCTTTGAACTAATAGAAAGAACCCCGTTATCACCAAGGAGAGAATACGAGATAACCGATACGCTGCAGATGCTTATAGACAGCAGTGACAATGTCGGTTATGAGCTACTGGAGGATGAATGGATCGATGTCGGGAGACCCTGGGACCTTCTCGATGCCAACAAGGTCCTCTTAGAGGAGATAAGACCTGAGATATCCGGACTTGTAGAACCCAATGCCACCCTCATAGGTGATGTGAGCGTAGGTGAAGGGACACTCATACGCAACGGTGCGTACATAATCGGGCCCGTGGTCATTGGTAAGGACTGTGATATCGGACCAAATTGCTTCATACGTCCATCAACATCTATTGGAAATAATGTTCATATCGGAAATGCTGTTGAAGTGAAGAACAGCATAATCATGGATGATACGAAGATCGGACACCTTACATATATAGGAGATAGTATTATAGGACGCAAGTGCAATTTCGGTGCCGGAACAAAAGTTGCTAACCTCAGACATGATGGAAAGAACATAAAGGTAAACATCAAGGGAAAGAGGACCGATTCCGGAAGACGGAAACTTGGTGTGATCATGGGTGATGATGTCCACACAGGCATCAATAGCAGCATAAATGTCGGCACGGTCATGGAAAGTGGGAGCTTTACAGGGCCCGGAGAGGTAGTCAGGTGAAACGATACATCAACATTACGACTACATTACAACACCACCTACAATTATACAGGTGATCTGATTGATAGAAATGCAAAAAATGGTAGAACTTGCGAAGCAGATAGCCGGAATCATTGAAGAATACAAGCATGCAAGAGTTATCTCACATAATGATGCGGACGGAATATCCTCAGCAGCCATCATCTGCCAGGCATTGCTCAGGAAAGGAATACCATACCACCTGACGATCGTTGGCCGTCTGGATGACAGTGTTGCCGAACTTGTTAATGAGACAGCATCAGATGGCGATGTTGTAATATTCTGTGATATGGGAAGCGGACAACCGGAGATCATTGAAAAGGTCGAAAATGATGTGATCGTGATCGATCACCATAAACCGGTGGGAGATTCGCCTGCCAAAGCAATGATAAACCCACATATGGCAGGGATCGACGGAGCAGTACACCTGTGTGCAGCCACGACGACATATCTTGTAGCAAAGAGCCTGAATGAGGAAAATGTCGACCTTGCAGGGCTGGCTATTGCAGGTGCAGTGGGAGATAAACAATTATTTGAGACCGCGAACAGGATCATACTGAACGAGGCGGTCGAGGCAGGTGTCGTATCAGTCAAAAAGGGACTGAAAGTTGGCAGCGGAGATATTGCCGACATCCTGGAGAACACTCCGGAACCTTATCTAGACATTACAGGCGACCGTGAGAAGATAGATACATTTCTGGAAATGCTTGACATAAGCGGCGATATTGATTCCCTCAGTGCAGAACAACTGCAGAAGCTCACTTCCACCATCGCACTGAAGCTTACGAAGAATGCAAGTCCCGAAGCTATTGAAGCAGCTATAGGGGACGTATATATCCTGAACAAAGAGGTTGTAAGGAACGTCTACGATCTGGTAGCCATCATGAACACCTGTGGAAAACAGGAAGTTCCCGGACTTGCAGTTGCCCTTTGCATGAAAGATGATTCCACACTTGAAGAAGCACAGGAGATCACACTCAAAAGCCAGAAGGCCATCATTGCCGATATCAAAAAAGCAGAGGAAATGCTGAAAAAGGCCAAGAACATCTACTACCTGAGTGGCAAGGACCTCGAATCCACAGGAATGGTAGCAAGTACTATCATAAGGTATGTTCATCCAGATATGCCCTTCATTGCCGTTAATGAGGTAGAGGGGATCATCAAGATCTCCGGAAGAGGCACACGTGAACTGGTGGCCAGGGGACTTGACCTTGCCTATGCACTGCGAACTGCCGCATCATCTGTGGGAGGGGACGGAGGCGGACACAGCATTGCTTCCGGCGCATCCATTCCACTGGACAGAACGGAAGATTTTATTTCACTTGTCGACGACATTGTCGGAGAACAGCTGAACTGATGTGAGAATTATGAAGATATCTACGACTATCAAGTTCAACAGCCCGGATGCGCCCGATGTTGCAAAGAAGGTTGCACTTTCACTTAAACCGGACAACCTGACCAACATGGAAACAGAGATCAGTGAAGAACAGGCCATCATAACCATTCGAACGGAGAAGATCTCATCCATGATAGCCACAGTAGATGACCTTCTCATGAACGCAAAGATAGCTGAAGATATCATAAGTGAAGTCGAGGATGAAAATGACCTCTGAGTGGAAGACTCTTGAAGATGTTGAGGAGCACATCTTCGAATGTAAGGCCTGCCCTCTTTCTGAGACAATTATCAATAAGGTCGTCCGTAAAGGTTCGGACAGACCAAAGGTCCTTTTTATAGGGGAGGCCCCGGGAAAGAACGAGGATGAGACAGGAGTGCCTTTTTGCGGACGTGCAGGAAAGATACTTGACGAACTTATCGATTATTCAGGGCTTGAAGAAAGTGATTGGGCAGTGATCAATACCATCAAGTGCAGGCCTCCGAAGAACCGCAACCCGAACAGGAAAGAGCTCGAAGCCTGCAAACCATTCCTGAAAAGACAGATAGAACTGCTTGACCCCAGATTGATAATCCTTCTTGGGAACACTGCCGAAAAGGCATTCCTTAACGGACAGAAGATGGAATGGGGAGCTGTTGAGGAATTCGAAGGAAGAAAGGTGCTTAAGATATTCCACCCCGCTGCACTGATCTATACAAGGTCCCGCACAGAGGAACAGCACCGATTCCTTGATGAGAACAGACATTTGTTCTCATGAATTTTTTCAGGTCTAAATTGTTAAGCGAATGATAGAAGACAGGATAAGGAACAATATTAAAAGGTCTTCCTGATCATACCCACAAACTTTTTTTGTTGGAAAATTTATTAAATCTGGAGCCTATTTCATAACTGTTTGCTTTAGCAACAAATGTAATTAATTGATCATGACCACAAATGGAACATAAGAGCCAGTTGATCCAATAACGGCCGGTTTCAAGAGGAATAACGTATGGAACTTAAATTCAACCTGAAAGGAGCATTCAAGACAAGCACCGACCCTGCCGGTGCAAAAGATGTTATTGCCCAATATTTCGAAGAGGCAAATGATACCACCCTTACAAAGGGAGCACCGGAAGGACAGGGTGCAAAGATCACAGAATGGAGTATTGTTGATAACAGCATCGAGGTCTCTATAGAGTCCGGAAGGTTCGTCAGGGCACACGATGCAATGATCCGTCTCAGGAAACCCCTGGCAGGAAAGCTCGGAAAAGAGTTCCACATCGGTATTCGCGGTATCGACGTGAAAGAGTTCACAATAGAAATGCCTGCAGAAGAGGAACTTGATAACATCAGAATCCCTCATGTGAGCAGCATCAGGAATGTTGATGGTGGAATAGTCCTTGAGCTTGATGTCGGCGAGTCCGAACTTGAGAACCGTATCCCGGACAGGATACTTACCCTCATGGAAGAGAAGGTAAAGGCAAAGGATTACGGTGGCAAGGCAGAACACTGGCAGGTCCTCTGGGAAAGTGAAAAGAAGGAGCACAAGTTCTTCGGAGATCCTACACAGGAAATGATGAAAGAAGGATGGATCAAGCGTGGAGCAAGCCGCGGACAGTGGATCCATGGCCCCCAGTCAACAAGGATGTTCAGGACTTTCGAGAGGATCGTTCTCGAAGAGCTCCTTGAACCTCTTGGATACAGGGAGATGATCTTCCCGAAACTTGTCCCGTGGGAGGTCTGGCAGAAGTCAGGACACGCTAAGGGTGTCTACCCCGAGATATACTATGTCTGCCCTCCAAAGACAAGAGACCCGGAGTACTGGGAAGAGGTTATCGACCACTACAAGGTCACACATGAGGTCCCAACAGCACTTATCAAAGAGAAGATAGGAGAACCTATCGGCGGACTTTGCTATGCACAGTGCCCACCTTTCTGGGTGTACGTTCAGGGAGAGACAATCCCTACCGAGGACTTCCCGATAAAGGTATTTGACAGGTCAGGCACATCACACCGCTACGAAAGCGGAGGTATCCACGGAATGGAGCGTGTGGACGAGTTCCACCGCATAGAGATTGTGTGGCTCGGTACCAAAGAACAGGTCATTGAGACTGCAAAAGAGCTTCATGAGAGATATATGCACATCTTCAATGAGATCCTTGACCTTGAGTGGAGAAAGGCATGGGTAACCCCATGGTTCATGGCACAGGAAGGTCTTACCGGACTCTCCGAACAGGGCGAAGCAGGAACGACCGACTATGAAGCACCACTGCCCTACAGAGGCGAAGACGGCGAATGGCTCGAATTCCAGAACGTCAGTATTAACGGTAACAAGTATCCGTCAGGATTCAATGTGAAGTGCCAGTCGGGCGAGGAACTCTGGTCAGGCTGTTCAGGTGTGGGACTTGAGCGCTGGGCATCAGCATTCTTCGCACAGAAGGGACTGGACCCTGATAACTGGCCAGAGGAATTCAGGAAGAGAGCGGGTGAAATTCCGGAGGGAATACGTTTCCTCTGATATTCCTTTTTTATCGTACCGATTTCTTTATATATGGACATGAACACTATTGGTCCGCTATTAATAACCATTCACACGGGAATTATAACAGTAAGAATCACGAACATCAGAACTTAATTCGATCGAGGCATCGATCAAAACAACCATCACAATAATAAGGAGGAATTGCTTGGCAAAAAAGAGAGTACAAAGGAAGCTGGATAAATGGAAATCAAAACAGTGGTATACCATCGAGGCACCAAAGTTCATTGGTAGCAACCAGATCGGTGTGACCCCATCCGACGAACCGGAGAAAATGGTGGGTCGTATTGTTGAGACCACTGTAGGTGAACTCACCAATGATTTCTCAAAACACAACATCAAACTTAAACTTGAGATCAACAACGTAACCGGCGACATCGCAAACACAAGGTTCATCGGTCACGAGATCACAACCGACTACCTGCGCTCCATCGTAAAGCGCCAGACTTCCAGGATCGATACAAACCTTAATGTCAAGACAAAGGACGGTTACAAGATCAGGGTCAAACCTATCTGTTTCACAGTCAAGAGGGCAAAGACAAGCCAGATCAAGGCTCTCAGAGACGTCATGAACGAAACAGTAGCAACACGCGCAGCTGAACTCGACTTCGAGCAGTTCGTGGAAGAAGCTATTGTCGGCAAGCTTTCCGCAAACATCTACAGGAAGGCAAAATCCATCTACCCACTCAGAAGAGTAGAGATCAGGAAGACCGAAGTCCAGTCATTCCCTGCAGCACGTGCAGTAACTCCAGTAGTTGAAGAAGCACCAGCAGCTGTAGAAGCACCTACAGCAGAAGAGTAAATCATTAAATCATAATGGTGACCCCACACTGGTCACCGTTAACATCTTTTTTTAATATTGACCATTAACATTGAATTCTAAAATTAATTTTCAATTAGCTTTAGCTAACATTGCAGATATGCATTAATTCCGGAAAAGATCATAGTTTCATCTAACTGCCCCGTATCAAGTTCAAAACACAAATCAAAAAGAGAAGTGGCTGGTGAACCAGCCATGGTTAAAGGTTTCGATGCAAACTCTACACTTCACTTATGAGTGAAGTATGCAACAACGCCATCATCCACAGAATCGATCCTGCAGAAACCAAATCTCTCGAACTGGACAACATTGTTGAGCTCTTCAACAACCTGTTTCTCACCAACACCTGTGAACTCACCGTGTGGTGCCAGCACTTTAACATTGATATTATCCTCCGGTGCCCAGTGGATTATGCGCATCTTCTTGCTTTTGGCATCTTCCATGGAATCACCGATGCAACGGCATTTCAGAGGACTTACTGAAGTTATCTCGATGTTATAGAGATCCTTCAGACGGATCATATCACCTTCCTTCACAGACTCAACATCATCATTGCAAACAAAGATCTTTGATCCGACATCTATACTGCGGGATCCCCTCTCTTCGGTCGGATGCAGTGAAGGCTCCACGACACAGCTTTCCGCATTCTCTATCTCAAGCTCCACAGGATCCCATACAAAGAAGTATCTGTTAGCGATAGGATCAATGATCTTCCTGTTCTCTGCATAAAGGGTATCCATACTGATGCTGATATCCGTCTCACCCACACCCATGTCGATCATGAACTTGCGGATAGCTTCCGGCCTGATACCACGCCTGCGCATTGCACGCAGTGTTGGGAGACGAGGATCATCCCATCCGGAATACTCCCCTTCCTCTATTGCCTTTCGGAGTCCGCTTGTGCTGAACTTACCGAACTCATGCATCTTGATGCGGCCCCAGTGAGTTGTCTTTGGATATTCCCAGCCAAGATAATCATAGATATATCCCTGGCGTTTCTCACTGTCCATCAGATCCTTACCCCTGATGATGTGGGTCATGCCAAGTTCATGGTCCTCAATAGCACCCTCAAAGTCGAGCAAAGGCCAGACCACATATTTGTCGTCCACCTCAGGACGTGGATGTGGCATCTTGACGATCCTGAAAGCACCAAAATCACGAAGTGCAGGATCCTTATGCTTGATATCGGTCTTTATCCTCACAACAGCGCTCTTCTCCTCATATTCACCGGCAAGCATCTTATCCCAGTGTTCAAGATTTACATCAGGGCCCTGGTCGCGGTGTGGGCATGCCTCTTTTGCATCCTTGAACTTCTTGAAATCACCACCGTCACAGAAGCAGATATATGCATGGCCCATCTCAATGAGCTTTCTTGCATAATCATAATAGATCCCCATCCGGTCTGATGCAATTACGACCTCATCCGGTTTTGCATCAAGCCATGTGCAGTCCTCAATGTACCAGTCATATGCTTCCAGCATAGGGCGCTTTGTCTGAGGGTCCGTATCATCAAAACGAATGATGAACTTACCACCATACATCTTGACATACTCAGAGTTGATCACAATTCCGCGTGTACTCCCCAGTGTTGCGGGACCATTAGGGTTTGGAGCAAAACGCATGACAACAGTCTCACCCTCCTTTACATCGAGAGGTTTGAGACCTTTATCCGGCTCCTTTTTGGTATTTAATTCCTCTATAAGCTCCGGTGCCAGCGTCTCAAGGCGGGACTGCCATTCTTCAGGAGTCTCTTTTGAGACCTCATCAAGGATGTGCTGGATCATAGGACCAACATCCTTTGCAAGAGGGCGCAGGTGAGGGCATGAGCCCATTACACGCCCCATAACAGCTCCAAGCTGAGGGGTCTTTCCGTATTTAACAGCGTTTTGAAGCGCAAATTTCTCTATAGTTACCTTATCTTCATCACTCAGGGTCATTTGAATTCACTCTCAGGAAAAATAATATCATTAATTTAAAAACAAATGAATATCAGAGACGGTCGCCCAGATCACTGATATGGTTCACCTTTTCAAGGATTATACCCAGATCTTCATTGAAATTTTCGACGAACTCTTCTGCCATGTCACCTGCCATTGCACCATGTGAGGAAGGCTTAATAAGATGTTCCTGTTCCAGCACACGCAAAGAATACCGGACCTTATGGGTTGGCATCCCGGTCTCTTCGGCAAGCTTCAATATCCCAATGGGTCCTTTTTCAATGACCTTCTGGAGAACGATCAGATGTCTTTCAGTAAGTTCGAGTTCCCTGTTGATCTGGTCAAATAGCATTATACTACCTCATTCCTCAAAGTACCTATTCTTTCGATCTTCACTTCCACAATGTCCCCCCGTTCCAGCCCACCAACTCCAGGCGGAGTGCCTGTGGCGATCACATCACCGATCTCAAGGGTCATGATACCGGATATGAACTCGATCAGATGCGGAATATCAAATATCAGATTAGATGTGCTCGAACTTTGCCTGACCTCACCGTTCACAAGGCTGCTGACAACAACATCGGAAGGGTCAAGATCCTCTTTCGGGACAATGAAAGGCCCAAGAGGAGCAAATGTATCAAAGCTCTTGGAACGGGTCCACTGGCCATCCTTTTGCTGAAGGTCACGGGCTGTGACATCATTGAAACATGTATATCCTGCGATAACATCCATTGCGTTCTCAGCGCTGATGTTCCTGCACCTCTTTCCAATGACAACGGCCAACTCTGCCTCATAATCAACACGCTGGCTCATTGAAGGATAGACTATCCGATCACCCGAACCGATAACGGCAGAAGAAGGTTTCATGAATATCACAGGCTCTGCAGGGATCTCCATATCAAGTTCAATAGCATGGTCAACATAGTTCAGGCCAATGCAGATTATCTTTGAAGGAGTTGCAGGCGGAAGTACCGTAAGCTCGGATAGCTCAAAGGTCCTTCCCTCATGGTCCATGGATGTAACCAGTTCACCGCTTACACTTCCATAGAAAGTATCATCACCGTGTTTGAATCGACCTATCATAATTGCACATTCTCTGTTCTGATTGTAGTTAAGAACAGAATTGTACTATAAATTATTTATCAAACATCCTCACAAGGACTGGAAAATGAGGGGGACGAACAATTGAAATGAAAAGATAGCACATATAAAATAAATATATAAAATATGACAGCCAATATTTTATTGGATGAGTACGAAGGGGAACGAATTCGGGACCATATACGGGGGGAAGAACTACGATATTTTTGCAACATTGCTGGGATTTGGCCATTCATTCTATGAAAAGGCAGCAGATGAAATGCCAATTGAGAAAGGTATGAAAGTGCTTGATCTTGGATGCGGCACAGCTTCCCTTGACATTGAGATCGAAGAAAGGATGGAACACACCGGGAAGGTCTTTGGCATAGACCTCTCAAAAAATCAGCTTGAATACGCCCATTCAAAGACAAAACAAATAGCAGATGAGATCTCGCTTTACAAAGGAACAATGGATGAACTTCCTTTCAAGGATGAGACCTTTGATATGGTGGTCACAAGCGTAGCCTTCTGTGAAACGAACGCCGAGGTAAGGAGATCTGCAATAAAGGAAGCTTCCAGAGTACTGGTAAAAGGCGGTCATTTTGTGATCATAGACTGTGCAAAACCAAGGTTCTCACTAACCAGCGTCATGATGCTACCGTTCTTTATGTTCAAGACCAATGATGATAACTGGAACAATACGTACGTGGACATCTGCAGTGAGAACTCTATGACACTGGAGAAGGAAGACTACCTGAAATCATACATCAGGTTTCAGATCTTCAAAAAGGAAAAATAAGAGAGGGTCAGAGTTCAGACCCGGATAGCGAATCGTGTTCTACTGCCTCAAGATCCTTCTTGTAAACGATGGTCCTGTATGGGAATGGGATCTCCACACCATTGGCATCGAAACTCTTTTTGATGGCTTCTTTCAGTTCACACCCGGTATCAAATGCAACTGAGCGGTCACGTACCCAAATATACAGTTTCATGTTCACAGAGAAATCTGCAAGCTCTGTAACCAGTACAGAGACCTCATCGCCTGGCTTTTTGTCCGGATGATAGCGCGAAAGTTCTTCATAGTCCATGACCTCGGGGTGCTTGCGGGCCTCAGCGATCATAAGCCTGCGTGCAAGATCTATATCTGAATCATAGCTTATACCAATCACAATGGTCCAGTTGACTGTGGGATCATCAATGGACCAGTTAATGATAGCTTCGTCACTGATGATATGATTCGGAATGTTCAGTCTCCTGTTGTCCCATGTCCTGATCTTTGTGTAACCGAGGGTAATGTCTGTCACACGACCATACTCACCATGAATGGTCAGAAGGTCCCCAACACGAAATGGTCTGAAGGTCGCAAGGGCAACCCCTGCAATTATGTTGGAAAGAGTGTTCTGTGCAGCCATACCGATGACGATACCTGCAAATCCTGCTCCTGCAAAAAGGGCTATGGAAAGATCGCGAAGACTCGGAATACTGAAAACAATAACAATGAAACCGGAGAAATAGACCATTGCCACTATGATACGCCTTACGAGACCGTAAGTGGTCTCATCGATGTTCATCTTCTTGCTCGCCAGTACAAAATATGCCTTTAACAACCGATCTGTCAGTTTCGCAAGCACAAATGTCAATATGAAGACAAAGATCGCAAACGAAACAACAGCAACATCCCATGAGAGCCAGGAAGGGATCATATCCGTAATCGCCATAGGACATAATTATGGCAGATGTAATATACATATTTGACTATCGCCAGGAGTAGCAAGAAGCGGCTTTACATAAAGAAAACACCTCCTGGCACCACATTTTGAAGAGACGCTTACATCATTCCAAACAGATAGAACATAGTGAAAAGTGCCGTAACACCAAGGACAAGCAAACTGATGGTAAATACCACAAGTATCCTCTGAGCCCTTTTTTCTTCCTCGGTCAGAGGTCGAAGGTTCTCCTTGTGCTTCCTTTCAAGTACAGAACCTATTGCACTTCCAAGGGCCAGACCCATTGCAGGACCAAGGGCAATACCAAGCCCGATGTTCCCGGTAGCGATACCAAGAACAATACCCAATGGAACTCCTAAAAGAATACCAAGGGCAATTCCCCGTACAAGCCAATAACCTTTTGGATACGTTACATGTCCCTGACCATCATTGTCTTTCTTTACACCTATGTTGAGGAGAAGACCAATAACGAGCAACAATATTGCTAGAGACCCTAATATGATAAGAAGTGCCATGAATACATGATAGGTTCTACCCCATATAAGGATTTACGGAGAGAATACAACCATCAGAATCATTCAACCATTCATGGCAGATCTGGAAATAAGTGTACGAATATTTGTCAGTGATTGTCCGAAACATTCCGGACTATAACATAGCTTAGATCTTTACGTAGACCTTCCCATCCTCAACCTTAATATCGTATGCTTTCTGGTCACCGCATTTACCTGAAAAGGTCTCGACAAGGAAACCTGCACCGCGTTTTACTTTTCCGGAAGTTACATCATAGCGGCACCTGTGGACAGGACAGATCACAAGGTTGTCTTTCAGCCTTCCTTTGACAAGCTTCCCTCCCATATGGTTGCAGATGGCATCGAGAGCATAGAACTCGCCTTTCAGGTTGACCACAAGGACCTCATTGTCCCCCTTGGTGAAACTCCTCATCTCCCCTTCAGGCACATCATCTGTGCCACATAGTTCCACATATTCTGCCATTGTAAATCACCCCACTAATTATTTGAGGCGGTCATATAAGAACATTCCCCAATAATTATGATAAAGGTACCTGCACAAAGTACTTATCTCCAAGAGGTAATTTTTATACATTATTTTTTGTGGGGGTATTTGCATGGTAAAGAAGATCGAAAGATCCGAAGAAGAGTGGAAAAAGATACTGACACCTGAGCAGTATGCTATTCTAAGGGAAAAGAGAACAGAAATGCCGTTCACAGGAAAGCTCCTGGCGAACAAGGAAAAAGGAACATACAACTGTGCAGCCTGCGGGCAAGAGATATTCGCATCGGACAAGAAGTTCGATTCACAATCCGGCTGGCCAAGTTTTTACGATGTGATCTCCAGCGATAGTATAGAACTTGTAGATGATAACAGCCATTTCATGCACAGGATAGAAGTTCTCTGCGGCAGTTGCGGCAGTCACCTGGGACATGTTTTTGATGACGGCCCAAAACCAACGGGTAAACGCTATTGCATAAATTCAGCTGCCATGCAATTCGAGGATAAAGAATAAACCAGATATAAGAGAGATGGTGAATCAAATGCTGGAAAAGGCCACATTTGCAGCCGGATGCTTCTGGGGAGTGGAAGAGAACTTCAGCAGAGTAAGGGGAGTAGTGTCAACAAAGGTCGGTTATACCGGCGGTTCAATGGAAAAACCCGGATACTATGATGTTGCTACAGGTAAGACCGGACATGCCGAATCCATAGAGATCCTTTTTGACCCTGATATCGTTTCCTATGAAGAACTGCTGGAAGTCTTCTGGGATATACATGATCCTACAACATTGAACAAACAGGGACCGGACATCGGTACTCAGTACAGGTCTGCAATATTCTATCATGATGAAAAACAAAAAGAAGCTGCCATGAACTCAAAGAAAAGGCAGGAAGAAAGCAAGCAGTACGTCAATAGTATAAAGACCGAAATAGTTCAGGCTACGGAATTTTATCCTGCAGAAGAATATCACCAGAAATATTTCGAGAAGCTGAGATCACGATGATCACAAAAAGCGATCATCGCGAAAAGAAAATGGAGAATAATGAAAAGCCGATGAAATAAAGGAGTTTCCGAAAATGGAATGCTCCCTTACTTCAAAAGAGGTTGACATAAGATGAAAGCCTGAGGAAGGCGATCATTGCAATGGACACTGTAAGTGTGGCAATGAATGCGCTGTTGCCATCAATGTTAAGTCCGCCAGTCGTCCATTCAAGGATGTTGTCTTCATCGTCCATCATGGAACCTTCGTAGTATGTGTCCATTTATTCTTTCCTCCGATCTTAGTGTTTTATTGTTTAGAGTTAATGTTTGGGTGTTGCATGATTAATTGTCACGATTAATCATCTAATACATCTATAACGATTAATCGTTTATAAGTGTTTCTATCATAATCCTTTGTGAGAACAAAGGAGGTTTTGAAGTAGATGAGAATGATCGGATGAACCGATCAGACCATGCTACTTCCGGAACACGGGAATGTTCAGGACCTCAGAAGAGGTTGACATAAGATGAAAGCCTGAGGAAGGCTGCAAGGGCAATGGATACTGAAAGTGTGGCAATGAATGCTCCGTTGCCATCAATGTTAAGTCCGCCAGTTGTCCATTCAAGGATGTTGTCTTCGTCGTCCATCATGGAACTTTTGTATTGTGTGTCCATTTGATCTGTCCTCCAGTCTTTTGTTAAATTGTCGTATGAACAATGATTATATATCACGATTAATCATTGCACATATCTATAACTATTAATCATTTATAAACATTTCTGTTGATCGAAATTGCAAAACCAGATATATACCCCACAGACCAATATCATGATAGAAAATGCTGTAAACGCAGGGAGGCGGGGAAAATGAACAGTGAAGTACAGGAATATATCAAAAAGCAAAGATCACCACAGAAAGAGATCATCGAGAAATTAAGAAATATTATCCTCAAAACATACCCCGATATCAAGGAGGAGTTCAAGATGGGAGTACCCTGGTATGAAGGAAAATACTACCTCGTTGGTCTCAAAGACCACGTGAACATGGGTTTTTCTATTAAAGGTCTGTCAGAAGAAGAGAAAGGACTCTTTGATGGAACAGGGAAATTAATGAAGCACATAAAGATATTTTCCCCTGAAGAAATAAACAAAGACAGGATAGTAGAGCTACTGAAGGTTGTCAGGAAAGAATGAAATAATCCATGAAGGATCAATCATTGAAAATATAAAAGATATGTTTATGTAAAAGATCAGTCTAAATTTCTACTATGGATAAGTTGAGCAGATCTGACAGCACATTCATAGGCCTGATCATATTGATGCTGCTTGGGAAAGCCACATGGGAATACTTTGATGTAACCCATCCCATCGTCCAGCAATGGACAGCTACATGGTCAGCCATCCTTGTGGTAGCCGTTCTCGGATCTGTTTGCATAAAACTTGCTCCAAAAGCAGGCTTTCCTGAGATATGGGATAAAGACGTCACGAACAAACAGAGATTTGTGATACCGATCCTTCTGGGAATCGGTTTTTCCATAATAGAGATACTTGTCGGCCTTGCCCTTCAATTGCCGAATATCCACGTGCAATTCCCTTTCTCGATCCCAGTTTACGTAAGTGGTGGAATATTCCTTGAAATACTATACCACCTCATCCCTGTAGTAACTCTTACATGGCTAATATCAACCCTTTTGTTAAAAGGAGAAAAACAGAACCAGGTATTCATAGCAGTTGCCATCCTTGCAAGCCTGTGGGAACCTGTCATGCAGATAACAGGAATGCAGCAAATGGGAATGCTTACAAGTGCATTCTTCGCAGCAGGCCTGTTCACATTCATCTTTGCAGGAAACCTTATCCCGACCACCCTTTTCAAAAAGTACGGGTTCCTTGCCCCGGTTATCTGGCGACTTGCCGACTACAGCATATGGCATGTGATCTGGCCGATGCTCTACTACTGATCAATCAGTAATTGAGGTCTTTTTAAAGAATATCTGCAGGCACAATAACAAAAGAAAGATCGTATTCCACTAAATGAGCTTCAACCTGACCTCAGGAAAGCAGCCTGTTGGCAAGCCAAGGGGATATTGCTGTCACAATAAGCACAAGCAACCAGATGCGCCCTTCGAGGAGATTGTAATCGTGCAGCAGGCGATCCCATGAATGACCTACAACAAAATGCCCGAAGAGGAACTCAAAGGATACTGTAAGGGACACCCACATCAACCCGACATAAATGAACTGAACTGATGTACCGGAAACTCCAGAATATTTCAAGAAAGCATAGGTTACAACAAATATGACCGTGCTGAAAATCACCGAGCTCATCTGATGGGCAAGAAGTTCACCGGTATAAGGTACGTAAAGACCTCTTGATATTCCATTAATTATTGCAAGGAATACGAGCAGCACCCAGACAGCAAGGGAGTAGAGATAAAGATTGGGAGCCATAGTTAGAAGTTTAGTTGCTAAAAATAAAAATTTGCCTATTAATTAAAATAAGTGATCGGAATTAACCGATCAGAGCATAGATATTCATCACGATAGGCATGATTGCAAGAGAGATCTTTGTTCCCATACTTGCATCTTCAGAAGCTTCAATGATGATAAGCCCATCATCATATGCCTGCCTGAATGTATCTCCAGGAGATTCGGAATCAAGAATTGCCCTTGCAGTATCCTCATTCGTGGTGACAATGATGGTTTCAGTAAACTCAACACCATTCCAGACATAACTCTCATCAAGTTCGCCCCACCTGCCGAAATCTACCGCAGAAGCATCAGAATCTGTGATAGTTACCGCCTTCATGGTGACACCGCTTTCAGTTACAAATGGACCGGAGCTGAGAGTAACATCAAATTCAGGCCCTCCTGTAGTTTCATCTTCAGCATTGTTCATGTAAACAGCAAGAACTACATGCTGATCCGCAAGTATTCCCCTCAGGGTTCCGGGGACCTCACCAATTTTCTCATTGTATTCGGGAACTGCAGCATTCATATCATCAAAAAGGTCCGCACTTGCAGGTACCATGAAAAGCACAGCCACAAGCAACATTGAGATCATTACTCTTGATTTCATATATTACACCCCAATTATTATTTAGCAAGTGATAGGATTTTAAATTTGCCCTATTTAAAGGAGGTGTCCACTAATAGCAGATATGATCATAGAAGAAAAGTACCATCCAGACAAAGGTACAATTTCAGCCACAAAAATTCATCCTCAAACCAATTTATAAAATATAATTGATTGAATCAATGGAGGTTAACCATTGAGAGATATTAAAAAATAGGGAATAAGAGCCTTAAAAAGAATAATAGAATAACTGGATAAATATCAAAATAAAGCAAACTTAACCCAAACACTTTTATTGTTTAGATATAATTATATACTGAAACACACAATATGGTGTGTTAAGGTATGACACGGTTGGGAAGAATACCAGATGAGTGGGGGCTTATCTTTTCCTTAATATATTGAACTTTTTTAATGATCTGAATGAAGAAGGATCTTTGCAGAATAAAATACAGAGCATTAAAAAATGGTGCGGGAGGTGCGATTCGAACGCACGAACTCCTACGAGACAGGGTCCTAAGCCCTGCGCCTTTGGCCTGGCTGGGCAACCCCCGCAAACAAAAACAATCTGTAAACTCATTTTTTGTATTTAATATTATGCACTTCAGACATTATAGTGCAATTCAGGAAACAATCAGACATCTGTGATATTACCTGCTGACCTGAACATGGACAATGCAATTTCCCTTTCCCTGCTATGATCGACCAAAGGCTTTGCATAATCCCGAATATCAGGACCATTAACCTTTTCGAGTTTATGTATCACAGAAGGTTCGATGCCACGGAGCTCAGGAACCCATCTTTTGATATATTCACAGTCCCTGTCGAACTTCTTCTGCTGATGCCAGGGGTTGAATATCCTGAAATATGGCTGGGAATCTGCCCCTGTTGAAGCAGCCCATTGCCAGTTGCCATTGTTCACGCAGGGATCATAATCAACCAGTTTGCCTGCAAAATAGCGCTCCCCCCACCTCCAGTCTATGTGCAGGTCCTTAACCAGAAAGGAAGACACGATCATCCTTACACGGTTGTGCATATATCCAGTTGTATTAAGTTCCCTCATACCGGCATCAACGATTGGAAACCCGGTGTTTCCTGAACACCATGACCCGAATAACTTCCGGTCATTGCCCCACTCAAGATCATCGAACTTCCTCTTGAATGCATGGCTGAAGACCTCAGGAAATTCGAAAGCAAGTTGTGTAAAGAAATCCCGCCAGAATAATTCGCGGATAAGTGTGTGATCCCTTCCAAGCTCATGGAGAACAGAATAATAAAATTCCCTTATGGAGATCGTACCCAGCTTGTTGTGTGCAGAAAGACCGGTAGTTCCCCTTATAGAAGGAAAGTCCCGTTCATGATCGTATTCCGAGAACTCAGAAAGAAAGCTCAGAACGGACTGAGCGTTGGCCCTCCCGCCATTTGTGAACAGCTGGTCGTTACTCTCAGGAAGTGAAGCTTTCAGATGATCAATACCCGATACATCATCGACCTCACCTGCTCCGAGATCAGCGGTGCAAAAACGATCAGTAATACCTTCACTTAAACCACTTAACATTGAAGGAGTCGGAATATCCTTTTTTGAAGCCGCCCGGAAGAACTGTGAAAATACCTTGTAAGGAGTACCCTGTTTTGTGCGCACAGTTCCGGGCTCAGTGAGAAGACAGTCGTGGAACTGAAGCAGATCAACATTCCTTTTATTGCACAGACTTGCGATCGCCTCATCCCTTTTGAGGCTGAAAGGAGTGTAATCATGGTTCATGAAGATAGCATCAATACCTACCTTCTCCAGAAGGTTGCCCATCACATCTTCAGGGAGACCGGAAAAGAGATACAACCTGCCAGCCACAGCATCCAGTTGCCCCCTGAGATCTTCAAGTGACTCCAGAAGGAACTGAAATGCATTACGGTTGAAGTTCTTCTTCGCAGGATCACTAAGACGCGGGTCGAATATGAAACATGGGATCACCTCTTCGGACATCCCAAGAGCTGCGAGAAGGGCAGTGTTGTCTTCGACCCGCATATCCCTCCTGAAAACGAAAAGAGAACGCTGGAAACGGGACATCACTCGATCTCCACTGCAAGTTCGTTTCTCATTAGCATAGGAGGCACCCAGGGAGGATTGTAGCGCATAAGGAACATCTCGCCTTTTGTCATCAGACCATTCTCAGAGATCTTACTCTCAAGTATTGCCCTTTGAGATCCTATTTTGGAATCTGTGACATAACCGGAGAATTTGATCGCCAAAACCTTTCTTGGAGCCACATCATGTATCAGCACACCTTCTTCCAGCGGAGCAGGCGCATTTTCAGAAGTATAACCTTCCGGTAACACGAAGGACATGTGCATCACGTCCCCCTCCTGCCTGGAGATCACAGGTGCTGTCATCGCTATCTTTGTATTTTGTTCGTTCTTTCCAAATATATAGCCGGATAGTATCCTGAAACCGGAGTTTGAGCCGCCTGCGTCTGCAGATATGAAAGTATTTTCTTCATACTGCCTGATCTCAACACCATCACCAAGCTCTTCGATCACTGTATAATGGACCTGTTCCGTACTCATAGAAATCCTGACACCCACCAGGAACCAGATTGCAACGAGGAACAACAATGTTGCCACTATCACAATTACTGCCCCCTTAAGTTCCATGATAATATATGGGAATGCGAGGTTAATAAATCTTTAGAATGAGAGGGAGAGAGACTCTAGACTCCCCGATCATGCAAGTCCAAGCCCATTCAGAATATCAATGGCCTTTAATGCACTTTTTTCCTTGTCCCGGATCTCCAGCATAATATCAAGCTCGAATCCCCTTGCATCTTCAAGAAAATCCCGGAAAAGCGCAGTATCTATTGAAGTAGCATGCTTCCCTTTCCTTTCACCCGGCTGCTGGCTGCTGTAATCGACCATTGGAACACCGTCCTTCATACCCCATGTAGAAGCAGCAGAACCTATAGCAGTGGAAAAACTTTCCCCGTTATTGAGGCACTCATGATGGAAACTATCGAAAATAACAGGCATATTGCAGGCATCACTTATCTCAAGACAGTCTTTCAGGCTGTACAACCGATCATCGTTCTCAATAACAAGCCGTTTCCTCAAAACTTCATCAAGATCCTCATATCTTTCAACAAACCTCTCAGCTGCCAATTTTCTGTTCTTATAGATACCACCTGCATGGATCTGGATCTTAGCAGTGCTGTCCAGGCCCATTGCATCCAGAAGTTTGCAGTGGTAATCAAGTTCTGCAATACTTCTCTTTGTAATGTCCTCATCAGGAGAATTAAGAAGGATGAACTGGTCAGGGTGCATGGAGATCCTCATACCATTCTCAATAATAAACCGACCTATACACCGTAATTCAGACCTGAAGCAGGACGCCCAGTCGAACTCACATATAGGATGTGATGCAAATGGAACAGTGTCTGAACTTATCCTGAAGAATAAAAGGTCATTAGATAGATTATATTCCAATATCCTTTGCATGCAATCAAGATTATTGGTTACCGTTTCGACCAGCTTCTCTTCAGAATAAGATGTAAGCCGGAACTTTCTGTTAGCAGAACAACCAATGTTCCTGTTAATGCAGGGGTACCCCAGTTTCATAAACGATCAGATCCCAATAGAGTGCTATAGATAAATTGCATTCCAGACTGATTTAATTCTTTTGACAGATGAAAGGAAAGACAGGGGCCGCCAGGACATAAACAAGAAGTTCAACTAAAGAATTAATCATTTCAAAATAGAAGAAAGATGCGCCGACCGGGATTTGAACCCGGGTTTAGGGCTTGGAAGGCCCCAGTCATAGCCACTAGACCATCAGCGCACTTGCAACCCCTAACTTGCATTTTTAGAATATAACCCTTTCGCTTAAAATTGACTGCAGGGAGTGGAGTATTGCAGCCAACCTCATACAGAAGAACACATCGACCACAGGCACTTATAAAGAATATGTGCTTCGAAGCTCTTTTATCTGGTCCCTGAGAGCCGCTGCCCTCTCAAATTCCAGGTTCGCTGCCGCAGAATGCATCTCTGCCTCAAGATCAATGATAAGATCCTCGATCTCCATATCGGACATATCCTCCGCAACCTCAAGGACCGCAGACCCCACGTCCTCATATTCTGCTTCAACAAGCTCCTTCTGCAAGGCCTTCCTGATCGTTTGCGGAGTGATGTTGTGCTCACTATTATATGCAAGCTGCATCTCACGCCTCCTGTTGGACTCCTTCAGTGCAGCCTCCATGGAGCCGGTAATATTGTCGGCATACAGAATAACGTAACCTTCAGAATTCCTGGAAGCTCTCCCTATCGTCTGTATAAGAGATCGCTCAGAACGCAGGAAACCTTCCTTGTCTGCATCAAGGATAGCGACAAAAGCAACCTCCGGGATGTCAAGACCTTCCCTCAGCAGGTTGATACCAACAAGCACATCGAACTCGCCCTTCCTCAGGTCACGAATGATCTCCGCCCGCATGAGAGTATCAATATCCGAATGCATGTAGCGAACACGGATGCCCATCTCAAGCAGATAGTCCGTCAGATCCTCTGCCATGCGCTTGGTCAGTGTTGTCACAAGCGTGCGCCAGCCACGCTCTGCCACCTTGTTGATCTCACCGATAAGGTCGTCTATCTGCCCCTCCACAGGACGCACGAATACCTCGGGATCCACAAGCCCGGTCGGTCTGATGATCTGTTCCACCACCGCACTGCTGATACCCAGCTCATATTCCGCAGGAGTGGCAGACACATATATCGCCTGATTTATCCGCTGGTGGAACTCATCATACTTCAAAGGACGGTTGTCAAAAGCGGAAGGCAATCTGAAGCCATAGTTCACAAGAGATTCCTTCCTGGCGCGATCCCCGTTGTGCATACCCCGTATCTGCGGGATGGTCACATGGGACTCATCGATAACCAGCAGGTAATCATCAGGGAAGAAGTCAAGCAAAGAGGACGGAGGATCACCAGGATCCCTACCATCGAAATGACGGGAATAGTTCTCAATACCACTACAGTATCCAAGTTCCCGTATCATCTCCATGTCGAAGTTCGTACGCTGCAACAATCTCTGTGCCTCAAGGATCCTGTTCTCCGACTCAAGCTTTGAAACCTGCTCCTCAAGCTCTTTCTCAATGGAACCAAGTGCTTTCACCATCTCGTCCTGTGGCATGATGAAATGTTTTGCAGGATATATGACAATGCTGTTGTCCTCTTTCACGACCCCAAGAGTCTTACCTGTAAGTGGATCAAAAGAAGAGATCCTGTCGATCTCATCCCCAAACAACTCGATGCGGATACCGTGGTTCTCCTGGGCAGGGAACACTTCCACAGTATCCCCCTTGGAACGGAAAGTACCTTTTGCATATTCCAGTTCATTGCGCTCGTACTGGATGTCGATCAGACGTGCGAACAACTCGCTCCTCTCGATCTGCTCACCCGGCTTCAGCACAACAGACATCCTTCTCCACTCATCCGGAGAACCGATGTTGTAGATGCTCGACACACTGGAAACAACAATAACGTCCCTGCGTTCTATCAGGGACTTTGTGGCTGAAAGCCTGAGCCTGTCGATCTCCTCGTTAACATGGGAATCCTTCTCAATATACGTATCCGTCGTAGGGATATAGGCCTCAGGCTGGTAGTAATCATAATAACTGACAAAGTACTCCACGGCATTTTCAGGGAAGAACTCCCGAAACTCCGAGAATAACTGGGCTGCAAGTGTTTTGTTGTGGGCAATGACAAGAGTAGGCTTCTGGACCTTCTGTATGACATTAGCTACGGTGAACGTCTTGCCGGAGCCAGTAACACCCAACAGGACCTGATGTTTTAATCCTCTGTCAAGCCCCTCAACCAGCTTCCGGATAGCTTCCGGCTGGTCACCCCTAGGTTCATATTCAGATACAAGCTTAAAACTGCCCATCAAATTGTGAATATGTCTGTGAACATCTATAAACGTATGTGTGCGACGCTAAGAACTTATTTCACAACATCACAGGACGTGAACACAGGATCACACATCCACAACATCAGCGAAAAAGCACGAACCATAGCAACATGAGAATAATGGCCAGAATAATAGCGATCTCTGAACTATTCCTGTCGCTTCCAAATATTATAGGGATCGGACCGATCATAATAACACCACCGCCTTTCACAGTTGAGCGGTTGCTGTGGCCTGTTGAAACATTATCAGGACGATCATTAAGAAAAAAATCATCATGATCCGGAATGTTACTGTATTGCTGATGTTGATACCACTCTTCAGCAGATACATCTGAAAGCTTCCGGGATCCTGCCATTGTGAAAAAGAATCCCACTACAATCAGGATCATGCCTGATGCCAACAGAATCGTGCCGATCATTGTCTTCGCCTCCAGGACAGGACATAAAGCAGTGCAATAACAAGACCTACCCACATCATAGTATTGGTTATCCCCGGAGATGAACCAAATGCTATAGGAATAGGACCGATCATTACAAGACCACCGAAGCTGCCTGACCCAGATGAGGTCACAGAATTTGCAATAATGCCTGCAAAAACAAGGAAAAAACCGATGAAGATTAACAGAGAACCAAGTTGAAGATCATTGTTTCCCGATCTCATAGGGAACAATCCTCACAGACAGATAAAAATCAGACCCTCTGCGTCTGCCAGACAGGTGCAAAACTCTGTGGAACTGCCTGACCGGCTTCATCCACATCAGCAATGTAGAGATATTCCCTCTGAGTACGGTTTCCGCGACGTTCCAGAAGATTCTTGCGATACATACGGGAGAGATAAGTAGAAACTGTGCTTAGCTTGATCTCACCATAGACACGCTCATAATTTTCCTGGATCTGCTGTGAAGTGGACCATTCACGAGGATGCTCATACTTCAGGAAAAGCTCCAGCCTTTCACTGATAGTAAGTTTTGAATCATTTACCCTGTCGCGAAGTGGTACCACAGGAACGGAATTGTTGTTGTTAAACTGTGGAACATGTTGTTGTGTCACAGCAGCCAGAGAAGGTCCTGACGTAGAGAACGTGCCAGAAGGTACCGTCGACTGTTGTGGTTGTGCAGGTTGTTGATAGAAATCTGGCTGGTTCACCACAGGATTCACAGTCGGATTCACTGTTTGCGGATTCACAGGCATATAGTATTGCGGATACTGTTGGACCTGCTGTACAGGAACCTGCACTGGTTGATAAATTGGCTGTGCCTGCTGTTGAAATGGCATCACAGGAACAGGACAATATTGTAGCGGATACTGTGGCGACACAACCGATTGAGGTTGTGAAACAAAACCTTCAGTTGTCGTAGCAGAAGTTTGTTGTGAAAAATGTTGCTGAACATCATGTTCAGATCGCAGAGCGGAGGATGAAGATCGGATCGAACGAGGTTGCACCTCTTCCAAAGTATCAATGAATTTGATTACCCGTTCTTTCACATTCGCACCAGTGAACTCGATACTGGTGCTCTCTTTTCCTTCGTCGTCGATTATTTCGAGCCGAATCTTCATCTTCTGCGCCTCTGCAGCGGATCCATCCATCCCCTCAGATCGGTGGATTCACAAACCATTCATCCCCTCAGATAATGGCTCAGCTTTTATGTGAATACAGCCTCATGCAATTGATATGCTCTTGTATCACACAATTGCTTTAAACTGCAATACATCCATTGCCTTTAATGATATATAAATGTTTTTATTAAATAGATGTCATTATCTGTATGATACAAAATTAAAGACATTAAAACACTTATTTTTTGATTTTAAAGCATAATAACACTTTTAATTATATCAAGATATCCAGCCTAAAAACAGGAATAATTAAGAACATCACCCAGACATATTGTGATCTCCAGTGGAAGTAAAGGGGTTTGTTTTCAAATGCTTTTGCATGTAATCATCCAATAAAAGAAGAAATAGAGTGTTTTTAACCAGTGATTAAAAATAAAAAACAATATAGGAAAGTTATAATGGAATAAATAATTAAAAATAACTTAAAATCCAGAATAAAAGACAAATTACAAGGAGAATATTACCAGATCGCTTGTCAACATGAGCCAAAGTAAATGGCGCACGAAAATAATTTGCCCCATTCAGTTGAGTTTATATCAGATGATGTTTATAAGGACGAACATGACCGACGTAAGTGCAGGATCATCAACGGGAAATAATGTACCGGATATTAATTCCGACAATGTCCCCCGCAAGACAGAGGAAGTTGAAGATCTGGATATCCAGGCAATACTCAACGAGAACGAGGTCCTGAAGGTCCAGAACGAAACTATGAAAGCAAAGCTTCTTGAAGCCAACATGATGGCTAACAAGTATCTTTCAGAGATAGAGAAATTAAAAGAGCAATTGGACCACCTCACCACACCACCACTTTTCATTGCAACTGTTATGGAAGTGGAAGATGACATGGTGCTTCTGAGGCAGCATGGCAACAACCAGGAAGTAATGACAAGAATGCCGCCGGGAATGGAAGGCAGGATCGAGCCAGGCATGCGCGTGAGCATAAACGCAGCATTTTCGATCATCTCCACCATCAGCAAGGCAGCTGACGTCCGTGCCCAGGTCATGGAACTTATCAATTCACCAGGCATCGACTATGATATGATCGGTGGCCTTGACGATGTGCTCAAGGAAGTTATCGAATCTGTCGAACTGCCACTGACCGAACCGGAACTGTTCGAGAACATTGGTATCGAACCTCCAAGCGGGGTCCTCATGTACGGAAATCCAGGAACAGGAAAGACACTGATCGCAAAGGCAGTTGCATCAAGGGCAAATGCTACATTCATCCGCATGTCCGGATCGGACCTTGTGCAGAAGTTCATTGGAGAGGGTGCAAGACTTGTCAAGGACGTATTCCAGCTTGCAAGAGACAAATCACCATCAATATTATTTATTGATGAGATCGATGCAGTAGGAGGAATGCGTACTCACGACGGCACCACAGGATCCGCAGAAGTTAACAGGACAATGTTACAACTGCTTGCAGAGATGGACGGCTTCGACCCCAGTGGCAATGTCAAGGTAATTGCGGCCACCAACAGGATCGACCTGCTTGACCCGGCACTCCTGCGCCCGGGAAGGTTCGACCGTATAATCGAAGTACCACTTCCTGATGAGAAAGCAAGAGAAGAGATCCTGAAGATCCACACAAGGAAAATGAAACTCGAAGAAGATCTCGACCTCGGGAAGATTGCAAGCATGACCGAAGGACTGAGTGGTGCGGACCTGAACGTAATAGTTAAGGAAGCTGGCATGTTCGTCCTGAGAAGAAGAGGCGACAAGATCACCATGAAAGACCTGCTTGATGCTTTCGAAAAGGTAGTGTCTGACGAAGAAGTTAGTGTACCAACAGGAATGTTCGCATAATGCGAACTTCCAGGTGCATATTCCAACGATAATTATAAATACCATTAGTTGCTTTTAGGGGGTGCTGAAAGGCGCTAAAACCGTGTGCTCCGATAGTGTAGCACGGCCAATCATACAGGACTCTCACTCCTGTGACTGGGGTTCGAATCCCCATCGGAGCACTCTAACTTTTTTCATACTCCTAACAAATACACTTTGTTTTTGTCTGATAGTATATAATATTTTAAGATATTACTGCTTTTTACTCCTTACTTTTACAATATCCATTGTATTTTACATAAAGCTCCAATTCTAAGTTTAAAATAAAATTAGTACTTAGTTCGGCTGACAAACCAATCAAGGAATAATTTTACTATTGAAAGATATATTGAATTGATGTCAACTAAAAAGTCAAAACGAAATATATATTTTGTATAAAGACTGACTGTATATTAAGTATAAATTATATGATTTTTTGGGGGAAACTGGCTTTAAAAATACCATAGGAGGACTCGATATGTCAGTTGGGACAATAATTGGTGCAATTGCAGGACTTATCGTCGCTTGGGTAATAGCAGCTTCAAAATCAAAATTTACATATTTAGGCGGAGGATACGGGGCATTTGAAGGTATGGGTACCCTTAAAACTTTATTACTATACCTAGTATTAGGAGTTATTGGAGCAATAATTGGGACTATTCTACTTTGAAAGGGCCACATGGCCCAAACCACAAAACAATTTTGAGCAATAAAAATCTCTATATTTTATTCCATGGGTACCTGGTCAGAAAAAATGTTTGACTCGTTACCAGAACCATCTTCTACATCTGAACCCAGATCAACTTCACTATCAAAACCACTTTCTACGTCAGAAAACAGATCCAGTTCGCTATCAAAACCACTTTCTACTTCAGAAAACAGATCCAGTTCACTATCAAAACCACTTTCTACTTCAGAAAACAGATCCAGTTCACTATCAAAACCACTTTCCACGTCAGAAAACAGATCCAGTTCACTATCAAAACCACTTTCCACGTCAGAAAACAGATCCAGTTCACTATCAAAACCACTTTCTACGTCAGAAAACAGATCCAGTTCACTATCAAAACCACTTTCCGGATCGGAATCCAAGTTAAAGTCTTCTACTAGTGCATCTACATTAGGATCCTGATATGAATATATTTTAGAACCGTCATTAGGCTCTGGTTTTATCTCAGAACCACTTTCATCAAACCCCTGGTTAGTGTCTATTTTACTATATAATGGTATTTCACCAGCGGCATTTGGTCTTCCGCCACCACCTAGTTTTAGATTTTGATCATGACGATCTTGACTACGTTGAAAAAACTCATCAACATATGCTGATAACTTAGATCCGCCTACTTCTTTTTCTTCATTTGTACCCAGAAAACTTTTGTTAATCCAATTTTTGTATTTCTCTTGGCTCTGTTCCCTTCGTTCATCTATTTCTTCACGTATTTTATCCCAGAATTGTTTTGATTTTCTTTTTTGGTCTGACAAAGAACTATTAAGATCAGTAGTTTTATCTGTTGACATTTTTCATCCCCCGCCCCTATCCTTAAATCCATTTATAGATTCCTTTGATTCCTTCAATTCATCCTGTTCCCTATTTTTCTTTTTGCTTTCATCTGCGACTTCATTCTTAACTTCGCTCTTCGCTATTTTTTCTTCATTTTTAGCAAATTTCTCTGCCTCGTTCTGCATCAGCTGTTTTTCCGAAGTAGACATCTGACGCATTGATGAAGAGTGTTCGCTATTCCAGGAATCTACTAACTGTTTCCATTTATACCTTTCAATTGCTCTTGTAACATCACCATCAGAAGCCATGATCTCAATCTTTGCATTCTGACGGGAACCACCTAACTTAGCTTGCAAAGATTCAGCTAATTTTTTCTCGACTTTAAATTCCTCTAGAATACCTTTACTGTCATAGCCTGAATCTATCATCTGGTCTATTGCATTTGATAGACTGTGAGGATTGTGCCCAAATGAGATCATTTCTTTTCCAAGTTGGGGGCCTAATGTTTCGAACGTCTTTCGTATCTCTCCCTGAATAACTTTCTGCAAAGCTCCCTCTTCCCAGCCCCCATCAAGTCTTGAAGCCTTCTCATGAATAAATAAATAATCGTTTAGATCCTGCTCAGTCATGCCTAACTGCCGCACAATGCCAGTGCATTCATCGCCAAGTGTTCGGATATTTATACGTGAATAATGTAGTTCAGCCTGCAACTTTGAACCAGAAGCCGGTTCAGTAGTAGCGTACCCCTTTTCCTTTGAACTGTCCTTATATCTTAAATTATCCTCTGCCCCTAGTAAAGTATCACCAAGATCGGGCTGAGTATCGTTAACAAGTCTTGTCTTCGGAGGAACATATCCATCAGGAGAAGAAGGGAGCTCTCTTGCGGGAGAGGTTGATGTCGTATCTCCCAATAGACCGAATTCCCGACGTATATTATCGATTTCCGGCCTGCCTACTTTTTCTGCCCATATCTCCAATATCTGTTCATATTCTCCCATTGTTGTAGTGGTGGGATCGATATTAAATTTCTGGCGGATATAATCTAAAGAATATTGTTTAGCTTCTTTCCACTTTTGCTCCGTTTTTATCCTTGCATCAGGGGTTTTATATCCATCTTTTCCGGGAAAAAATCCTTTTTCATCATATTTTCGTATGAATTCAGCTACCGTATCAGTCTTAGCAATATCCCCTTGTGCGAGCCACCTATCTCGTATCATTGGCAGCCTGGTAACATTTGACCATTGATCATACGCTTTTTCAGTACAGTTTTTAGTATCCGTATAAGTAGCATGATGCCCATTTATATGTTTTTCACTATGTTTATTCGCTACGTTTATAATTCTCTTTGTCCTTATCTGGGGTTCAACATCATTTTTTGCTGCTTCTGCTAATTCACACAAGAATTTAAAATTTTTATCACTATCGTGGTCATAGGGAATTGATTTTCCTGTTTCTGGAGTCTTAAACATAAAATCTTTGTGAAGCTCGTTAGCTCCTACTTCATGAACAAAAAGTGTTGTTACTTCATTATCCTTTATAAGACTCATCTTCATGGCAAGTGACAGGTTCTTATCAGTGAAATGAGGAACAGTTGGTTCTGTATATGGAACATCCCCCCTTCCAGAAACTCCAGATCCTTCATCCAATCCTCTATTAGTACGTTGAAGAGGAGTTCTTTCCTGTGATACATCTCTTCTTGCAATGATACGGATATCTGCATCTGGTACATCATCGATTTTGCTCAAGCTTTCGCATAATTTATCTACATCTGAATTAATTGCTTTGAACTCTTTAGATGTAGTTAATGTCGGATTGATATTTTTTAGTTCACCCCAAGAGCTGGTCATTTTTTTTAATAACGGTGAAACCACGATTTGTCCCATCATAGAAATTTCTGCACAAAACCTTACTGCATTCACTAAATTGATGAATTCTTTACCTTTCTCCTTGTAATTACTGATTATCCATCCCTGATATTGCTTTACAGCAATATCGATCGCATTAAAGGCTATTGAAGCTATTTCAACAGCTTTTTCAAGAATAGTCGGAGCATAACCAACACCTAATGTGCCAATCGAAACACCTATCTCAACAGACTTCCTTAATTTTTCTGACACAGCGTCTACCGATTTTTTATTTATTTGGAGCAAATATATTGCAGGACGATACATGACAATACCACCCTGATCATAATCAACGATGCCAATTAATTGATCAGGATCAAATATTGCACCATCTACAGTTCTTGCGGAAGCAGGTAATGTAGAGATTTCTTTTTTATATTTTTCAGTCTCAGAACGAAGATAGCCAATATTTAGAAGGATACTACCATCTTTTTTCAGGTATGCAAAAGGAGAGATTCCATCAAACATTGCATCACTTGTAGGTACAAGAGGAATTTTTTCTTTATTGACAATTTTACCTACAAATTGTTTTGTATCCCGATAGTTTAGAAAGGTAGCCATAATGCGATTTGCGTGTTCTGATGCTCCACTTTTAGAACTGTAGGTCAAAGCATGATACAACATCGATAGTGCTTTTCTTCCTTCCGGATTTTTCCCCATTAGAAGTAGATCTTTATTAGAAGTAGAACTAAGAAATGTGAGGGCAAATTCCTTATTTTCTACATTATTTAAATAGTCGGCCCATGGCATTCCAGGAAGAGCCGAGTCTTTTCCATGTTTCCATTGAGGATGTAATTCATTCTGGACATAACTGTACAGTTCTTTTCCATAACCATACCTTTCAAAGATCCCGTAGGCTGAATATTTTATTTTTGTGGAGTGAGGTACAAGGGCCTCTGATATTTTTTTTGCCAGATATTCAGCCTCGATTTTTTTCGTTCCATCATAAGAATAAGTCTTAAGAACTCCATATATCTGAATTACAGCTTTTAATCCATCTATATCGCTTTTTGCATTTGCAAGGTAGTGTTCACTTTTAACCAGTTCTTTAGCAAAATTCAGGGCAGCATCAGGTTTAGAGGCAGCAAAATCATTTTGAACGATATCAAAAAATTGCTTGCCTGTAAGCCTCTTACGCAGTATTCCTTCCTTATTAAGGTTACTTTGGAAAACAGAAGGAACTTTTTGTAGAATTCGGAAAGCTTCATTTTGAAGCTTTTCATTTGAATTTGTTATAAGGACCAGGGCAAGCCTCACACAACCTTCAAATCCATATGGGTCCTTTAATAATCCGTCAAGAATATCATCCGATAACTTAGCAACAATATTAGATGCAAAATCCATCTTCTTAAATGTACTGCCAGGTGTGTCAAGTCTTTTTTCAATAATATTTTTAAACTTTTTACCGTCAATATATCCACTTCGACCAAAGATGCCTGCCAGATCTTTTGAACTGTATCTATAAGAAGGAAGCATCGTTTTTCTTGCAGTCTCCTCCTTTGAAAAAATACTCTCTGATCCTTTAGCTACTCTTCTTCTAGTGTCAATTACAGTCCTTGCCCACTCATCCCAGTTTCTATTCTCCATTTCACCAATCTTGATCAACCGGTCTCGAATCTGAAGCCAAGAATCCTTCAATCTTCTATAGTCAGGATTACCTTTCTCTATCTTGAAACCTACTGGAAGTTTATTCTCCAACCAAAATTTATTGTTTATTTGATCATCAAGGCATTTTTTTGCGTCTTTAGAAAGAGAATTATACTTCTTTCTGGCCCATGTACGATCAACTGTAAATTTTTTGGTACGAAGTTCAAAAGCTTTATCCAATTCATGAGGCATTTTGACCAACTGTTTGTTTTAATTTTCATCCGCAATTATAGTTTCTTAATCTGTTTTAGCATCAGGGTAGTCTGAAATGATGTTTTCAACTAACATTTTGACTTTTAGGGGAGAGATCTCTTTCGAATAACCAGTTTGAAGAATACAGCAAAGACCAAGTTTCTGGATAAGGTCATCTGAGATATCTGGAAATATTAGTTCTCTGATTATTTTTTGGTAGAATTCTACCCACTGAACATGATCATTCTCATCAAAAAGTTGAATGGACTTTCTCTTATATTCCTCATCCTTTAGAATACTAGAAAGGTAATAACGATATAAACAGGCATTATCCGTACATATTTGGCTGCATAGGTCGGTTGGTTGTTTTCCAGTACAGAGTTTCCGATAGTATTCGTTGAATTCCTTCATTTTGTCCTTGTCCAGGGATCCATATGAAAATTGCTGTGGTTCTTCCAGATACTTTTTCAACATTGTTATGGTAAACTCAAGAAGAATACTCTGTATTTTTTCTCTATCTTCAAAATGCCATTTATAACGAAGACTTATCTGATCGAAGAAATGTTGTAAACCCTGAATAAGAGCACAAATTCCGATACCTTCGGGATCTTTTACTATTTCTCCCTCTTCTCTGCCTGATTCTATCATATGTTTCAGGATCTCTGGGAGAACGGGTGACTCATCCAGCATAGCAAGTACCAGATATGGTATCTTAGGTAAAAACAACCTTTTTCTTGAAACATTTCGTCCAGTGTTTTTGTATTTACAAATGTTATTACAATATTCAGTGCAACTTATATATGGAGCAAATATTTTCCGATCTCCAATAGAATCCATCAGAACTTTTTTTAGTATAATTTTCTCATCTTTATCTCCAGAACTTGCTTTGATCTTAGAGTAAGGTACTTTAACATAATATGCCCCTGTGTCTTCTTCACCATAGACTGCTGCATAACCCGGGGAAAACGTTGTAATCATCTGTGCTTCTTGTTCAAAGATGTTCATCGTTGCACTCATAGCTTTCCGGTCATCTTCTGCAACAATACGATGCATTATTTTTAGGTTTGTATTCTTCAAAATATCAGGTGCGAGTTTTGTAGGGATCTGTTCCGAAATTAAAAAACCCTCCCCATATGCACGAATTTCTGCCAGTATGTTAGTAAAGGTCTCAACAGACTTAGCTCTTGTATTTCCTACATAAGGATTATCAGTATGTGATACTCCCAGAAGTCTGTGTGCCTCTTCAATAACAGTAACATGTTTCAAGTCAACTTTCTCTGTAAGCCCCTTAGAGATATAGTATTCATACATCCGTGTAAGGATCAAGCCCATAACAAAACATTTTTCATCATCATCACCAAGGGCCTCTAACTCCAATATTGAAGGCTGGTTTAAAAATGATTCAAAGTCGATCGTTCGTCGTGTATCGAGCATGAGTCCTTTTCCGCCGATCAGCATACTACCTATTCTTGTCTTTAGAGATCCTTTTATCTCCATAGTGGTTTCTTTTCCATAGCCCAGTCTGTCTACAACAGCATCTACTTTGTTATAAAGATCTGTTAATGTCGGATTTGCATCATTATGGGACCCAAGCCTGTTCTTATTAGATGCAAGGTCCCATCCTCTATCAGTATAAACTTCATGAAGACATTGTTCAAGGACATGTGGTAAGGGACCCCACATATAGAAACTTGCATTAAATACAGATTTAAGAAGATCAATATGTGTTTGCACAGAGACTCCGGGAAGGATTTCGAACGGATTGATCCGGAATGGAGATATTCTCTCATCACCAAGAGTAAAAACCTTGATATTTTGTTTAAAGATGTCACTGTGAAGAAGAGACATATATTCGGTTTTTGCAGGTTCCAAAACTAAAAATGGAATATTGTGTTTAATCCAAAGTTCTTTTAGCATAAAGAAAATGGTATTCGTTTTACCACTACCGGTAGTTCCCACAATCAGTCCGTGTTTATTGAGATTTTTAACAGGAACATTATAGCAATTATGAGTTTTTTCCCCTTTATCAAGAATCTCTCCGATGGCGATACTAGTGTCGTCGGTATCTTGCTTCGATACTTTAAACCGTCCGTATGGCTTTATTGAGAATCCTGGCATTTCCTGAGAAGGAAGATTGATAAAGACACCCAGATCGTTTGAATTGAGAATATTCATGTAGGCATATGGGTGCTGTAGTTCCCCTGGTGAAGAAGGAGGAAGAGTCACGATCAGACCTGGCTTCTCCAGTTTCCCCATTAGATTCAATGTTTGGACTTTACCTGTCATTGTACGGTTGCTTCCAAATGCTCCTTTTGCAATTGCTTTAAAATTGTTCATCGTTTCGGAGGACTGAGTAAAAAGAAATGCAGCTGAGTGCCAGAGTCCGGTCATTTTTGCAGTTTTTAATGATCGCAAATAATTGGTTAATAACTCTTCATACGTCTGTCCGAGCGGACTGCGAATATTTTGGTTTGCAGAATGACTTAACATCGATTCCTGAAGATGCCTTAATTCTTTGAGAATCATATTGTTGTAATTTGTGATCTCCTTGTTAGATATTGGAATTGCATAAATTAGGTACCAAAAATTATCTCCGTACATTCCCCTCAATAGTTCATCAATTTCCGTTGAACCCCCCATTAATTCGGGTTTTTTGTAGCTTTGAGGAGTTACATCCAATGCAGACTGATTTGAAATTTTCCCAGAGTATGAGGGGCTGCATATAATAATTCCTAAATGATTGAACTCTTCGGTGACCTTCAAAAAATCATCAATAATTTCTGATTTTATGGAAATTCCTTCAAAAAATGCATTGAGTGATCTTTTCAGAGTTAGTATATCCCTCTCAACTCTTGAAACATCATTTCCAAAAGTTCCCATTATTATTTCAATATTATCAGAACGGCCAAATATGCCAAATATAACAGGAATATTCCCTTCGTGTAATCCTGAAAGTAGGTATGCCATCAAACTCTGGATGGTTTTTGTCTGGTTTTCACGTATCTTCCAAAAATCCGTGAGCCCAAATATTTTTAAGATACGAACATGCTCAAAAGTTCTTATCTCCAATTCATCTGCATCAACGACTCCGTCCAGATCATCAATGAATCCTCTTTCCAGATATGCAATATGATTAGTTGAAAAATGATACTTTTTGGCAGGATCAATGTTTTGTGCTGAAAACGGATTATTTAGATTCTGCGATATTCTCCCCACTCCCCTTTTTATTTATCATATTCATTATTTAAATTTATGACCAATATAATACCATAGACCAAGACATATACAACCTCCAATGAAAACAAAAAAACTTATTCCAAACTCTTCATCACCTGGATTTGAAACGATCATACCAATCAATCCACCAAAAAAACCAAAGAAACCTGCAATAGACAAAATGATAATAGGGCCAATAAGTAAGGATGAAAGCAAACCCATATGCTTTTTTATAATCACTTCTGAATTTGAAGTATTGTTATAAATTTTTTGAGGAACTAACACACCCTGATTGCTAATTTTTCCTACTATATTGACAAAATCGCCTTCCTGAACTTTATTGATTATCTGTTTTGCACGAATTTCTACCGGTAGCAAAGCTTCAGTATTTCCATCCTGATCAGTAATTTGTAATCTGAAAGATAGATAATCTTCTGCTTGCTGCCCAAATACATTTGCATGTGTTTCATGTCTTTCAACACTTAATGCAGTTCCAAGAAATTCTTTCTTTTTAGACATATTCCCCACTCATTTTGTTAGATAAGGGATAACTCTGTTTTACTCGCCCCGTCGTATTTCCAGCTAAAAAACAGGACTTATTTATAGATAAATAAGATCCAAAATGACAAAACCCAAACTGGAAAATTATTAATAGATACAGATGTTTCCCCACTTTTCCTTATTTATAACATAACTTTTTATGTAATATTAAATTAACGAGGATTCCTATGAACCCTGTATACTTATCATCCCTCGGCGTTAATACCAAGATAGATATAGCGCCTTATGGATTTGATTTTTGTTAAAGAATAAGAAAAGACATGTAGATGTAGAGGGTGTCTCTGGGTAAAAATGCTTAAATAATTTTTGCGTGAAGCATTAATATTAATCATTATTTTGAATTATTCTGCCATTCTGAACTGCAGGACTTACTTACACCAATTTATTCAAGAATAGCTTGCACATAAGGATTCTGTCGAGACAGACTAGGAGATTTTTTTCGATATATTATAGTTCCTGTTCCTTTTTACCATAAACCGGCACAACAGTCTTTTTACTTTTCATTTAACTTGCCTGTATTCACACAAAAAGAATCTCTCTTAGAGTTTGACTCCTTGTTTTAATGGATATTGTTTTCGAATTAGATTTTTGTTTTATGCTCCCATCGGAGCACTAATTCTTTCTTTAAAAACATCTTTTTTGGAATTATTAACAGAAAATAACTTTGTTTTTAGAAATATCATTGATTCGTGGGAATTCATCATCCGCCATCATTCCAGACGATCCCAATAGCAAAGAATATTAAACACACAGATATAATATTTGCAGGGAAACGTATCCGAACATACTGATCAAAAGAGAGATACAATGAATGAAAAGCAGATGAAATATCTACCCACATTGGGAACGCTGATCGGCGGATCAATTGCATATTTACTAAGACCTGAAGCTCCAGAGGTAGGGAAACTACCATTTAATGTGATCATGACAAGAGGAGCAGAGCTTAGTGGAGCAGAAGAGGCACTCATAGCAACAGCTCAAGCATCATTTAACTACATTATCATAGGTGCAGTGATAGGTGCAATAATAGGCATAGCTGTCTTCTGGGCCATGAGTGATAAAACAAGGTGTAAGACATAATAAGTAAGATTTTTCTGTGTGCAGGATTGAGCAAACTGCACCATCAGAAATTCAAGGACATACCAACGAATAAAATTTGATTTCACATACACATATTTAGTATAGGCAGCATACACGAATTTATTCTTTTTTTATTTGTTTTTCTTATTGGATTAGCCGCCCAGAAAGAAAAGCAGATCTATCAGGGACTTTTATCCCCGCAAACAACCTTCCGGTATTCCATTTCACAGGCATACAAACAAGCCGCAAGTCTTTTGTCATTCAGGTCGTTCACAGATCCCTTTAGCCCCAGCTTCGAACATTCCTCATAGACTTTACAGACATCACAACAATTAATACCCACAGGGCAACCTCCGGAAAAGTACCTATGGACATATCAATGAAGGATATGACTTAAATTCAGCGTTCGAACAGAAGACAATCACATAGAAGAAGAAGAAGAAGAAGAAGAGAAAACACAATAGGCCACCGGCCAGATCAGCAATAGAACAAGAAATACACGATGGTGTTGACCTGCCCCTATGCAAAGCATTGGGGAAGATTCCCCACCATCAAAGGCTTGAGAGGAACGATACTTTGCTCAGTGCTAAGACTACGAAGGAACCGACAGCGACATCATGAAGATTGAGGGGGATCATGCCACCAGGGTTCGTAATCACATATAGCATCAGTGTTGCAATTCCTGCAAATGCAAAAGCTCCGATAATAACATCTTCCATTTCTACCATATTTTCACGCTCAATGAGGGGGTTAAGCATGCGATAGAGGTTGATCTGTCAACCGGTATCGTATATACACAAACCACGACTCGTTTTTTGAATTAGGGTTGTTTTTTCCTAAAAGATCATGTAGTATATAAATATTTCCGTTTGTGCCTGAAGCAATGTCTTTAAAGACCAAAAAGAAGAAGATAGAAAACAGAAATCACACATATGGAGAATATACAACAAAATCGGATTGCAGCCCACATATGTGCAAAAAATAAAGAAAATTAGTAAGAAAAAAGAATGTTGCAGAAAAATAAAGAGAAGACATGTTCAAACCTGAACCCAGATCAGGCCAGAACATCGACCTCTCTTGCTTTATCCACGGAGTTGTAAAACACAGAATGAACAATATTTCCCAGATCTTCATCCATGAAGGGCTTTGTCAGGTAACCCTGGTGCCCCACCAGATCAGCCCTCTCACGGGTCTCTTTGGACGAGTCTGCAGTAATGAAAACTATGGGAATGGTATATGACTCACGTATCTTCATGGCCGTAGCAATACCATCCATTCCACCCTTCAACCTGATATCCATAAGGATGAGGTCAGGATGTATACTCCCCACCATAGAGATGGCTTTCGCACCCCTCGAAGCGAAACCCACTACATTATAGCCCATCTTCTCAAGTTTCAGTTTGATCATCATACCGACGATCAGCTCATCTTCAACAACAACTATCTTTTTGTTTTTCATATTAACTATCCGGACGATCTGAAACTGTTCTCGTACCCGCTCCCCAAATTCTATTTATGCAGTACTGTAATGCATACTGTCGCTCATCACAGACATGGTCATGTTACTGATCATAAGACCAGCCAGTGACTTAATAACCTCAAGGCTGTCACGGTCATCCTCAGGAACAATGAACTCAGAAGATGAAGATGCGATCAATAATCCTACAAAGCGATGTTCATGATGGATCGGAATGATAGCTGTGCCCTGCAGTCCCTCATCCTGCATAACCGGACCGGTAATGAATGGATAGATCTCCGAATAGTGCTTGTATACAGGAAAACCCTTCTTCGCAAAGTTCACCTGACTTGAATCAGCACCGAAATAGGAAACACTGTTCACAAATTCATTTGAAATTCCCTTGTGGTTCACAAGTACCAGCCCCCCGGTGACCTCATCAACCACATATAAGGCACAGATATCGATTGCTTTAAGCTGTGTTGTCAGCTCAAGAAGAACATCCGTCGAGTCCTCCAGGTTAACAGGCCAGCTGAGATTACTGCCCAGCTCATCCTGAATGAACATAAAATCATCATGTTTTTTTTCATCGTTGATATCAACGATCTTTGCCCTGAGATACTGCATCAGACCATCTTCATCATAAACGATCTCCGCATTCTCACGTACCCACCTGACATCACCATCTGCATTTAATATCCTGTATTCCTGTACAAGCTCTTCCCCAGGATTTCCGGAATAGTCCCGAAGGACCTTGCGGACCTTTTCAATGTCTGCCGGATGAATTATATCTTCATAGGAAAGTCCATAGACCAGAAAGTCACCAGGTTCATAGCCAAAAGTAGAAACGCTATCTGATACAAAATCCAGTGGCCATCCATATTCAGACCTCCAGACAAATGTTACCTCAGGCATTTCCCCCCGAATGTCCTGTAAATTTACGATTCCATACATAGCGTCTACCCCTCTCAAAAACATAAATTGAAATTTAAATAATATTTTGAACAGTAATTTGATTTTTTTCAGTAAATGACATTATATCTAAAAAGAAAGGAACCCGATGATGTTCGGGAACCTTTCAAATAGACGAGTTGTTTCCCCTTCAGAAGAGTTGATCCCCCATCACTTCTCCTTTGAGATTGCTGATACCAGACTTACAGCAGCGACCTTCTCGACATGAGCCTCGTGCTGTGAGTAGAACCACATTGGCACATAGAGACCAAGCACACAAATTCCAACAATGGTTGAGAACCAGCTGCCTTCAACACTGTTGAGGTAGATGATACCGATCAGACAGAGCGGGATGTTGAAGAGACCGAAGAGCAGTGCAACGTTCTTCCATCCTGCTGGTGCCTTGAATGGCCTGTCAAGACCTGCAAGGTGTGGTGCTGATTTTGCCTTGACGTATGCGAAAAGGCTGATACCGTTTGCACAGACATATCCGATTGCTGATGCAGCAAGGATAGCTGATGGAGTACCCATTGAGATCAGGATCAGGTTGAATACACCGATAATGACCATTGCGAGTACCGGAGTACCATGTGCGTTTGTTTTCTTCAAGAACTTAGGAAGGTTTCCTTCAGTTGCCATTGAGTGCATTGCCCTTGAGGAACCAAGGTATGCAGTCTGAATGATCAGGACCATTGCTGCAATGAGCATGACAATTGCAATTGTTGAACCTACGTCACCGAGTGCTGCCTGTGCAACCGGAAGCATTGGGTCAATTGGTGCAGCGGCAATTCCATCGATACCGATCACACCTGTAACAGTTGCCTGTACGAGGATGTAAGCTACCAGACAGATAGCACCACAGGAGAACAGTGCCTTTGGTACATCGGATCCTGGCTCCTTGTATTCAGGACCATAGATAGCTGCAGTTTCCCATGCGCAAGCACTCCACTGGGCCATTGCAAAGATACCGAGCAGGATCAAGATGTGGTTAACATCCCATGCCCAGTCAGTTGGAAGCCATGTGCCAGTGATGTTTGACATTGAGAAGTCACCTGTTGCATAAGGTGCCAGTACAATGATTGCCATTGGGATAAGTGAGAAAGCTGCAAGGATATAACCTACAAGCGCACCACTTGAAAGACCACGGTAGTTTACGAGTATAAGTCCACCAAAGATCACAATACCGGCTGCAAGTGAAAGCTGGTACTGGCTGAAAGTTGATGCAAGTGAAGGGAAGAGACTGTGGAGATAGAAACCTACAAGAATTGCAAAGATTGCAAGTACAGGGTTCCATGCGAACCAGTAACTCCATGCACTGAATCCACCGATCAGTTTACCCTTGTCGTATTTACCTTCGTGGTTAGGTGACTTGAAAACGTTCTGCGCAAATCCGGGCAGACCGGATGCGTTAGGGAAAGTTGTTGCAAGCTCACCATATGCGAGGTTCTGCATAAATCCCTGAAAAACAGAGAGACCCCATACAATAATAGCAAATGACCATAGATAACTGGCAAAATAACCAATAGATGGCAAGATCAACAATGGTACACCAATGGCGATCGCCAGTCCCTGTTTCCAATCGATTGATCGTTCAAGTTCACCGGCTTCACAGACCACTTTGGAACACTGCTCCGCGTGGTGCCAGTCTACACCGGCTGGTTTTTCTTCAGACATATTCCATCACACTCCTTTTTATAAAGTTTGCTTAAATCAGCAATAAAGATTAAACCGATATGGGACTGACATCAGCCAGGCCCGTATCGGCAACAAGATATGTTTAAACCCGAAGGTTTAAGCGATAGTTTTCCTGAACTTGTCACAGCTGTTGATGTTGATGCCGAGGAGCTTCTCGATGTTCATCTTAGCTGCAATACCCTTTGCACAGCCCGGTACAGAGGTGATAACACCGATATCGAGCTCTTCTCTGAGTTCCCTCATGACGTACTCGTCGGAGAGATCTGCTACTGAAACACCAAGTTTCTTTGCAACGAAGTCCTTTGCTTCACCAATCCTCATGTTCTTGTCGAACTGCATCCTTGCAACAAGGTCACCGGCTGCTCTCATACCGGTCATACCGGATGCCATGATGTGTGAGATTGGCATACCGAGTGGGTCACCGACACCGATCTATATACCGTCGACGCCTGCGATCTCGACCATTGCCTTGCTTGCCCTGGTTACTGCATCTATTGGTGGGGTCTCAAGCATTGGGATACCACCGACACCCATACCCATATCTACGTGACATGGAATGGATGATGCCTCAACAGCTGCCTTCATGAAGGTAACTGCACGACCAAGGTTCCATGCGGATGTCTTGCTTGTGTTAGTGTTAACAACAGGACCGAATACGTTTGCTCCTGCCTTTGCTACAAGTGGTGCCTGCTGGTGTGGCCACAGACCTGCAAGTGTTGTACCATCGTACTCAAGCTGTCCGTGCATACCAAGAACGAGTTCTCCTGCCATACCTGCTTCAATGTAGATGCCCGGGAATTCCTTCCTCAGTGCCTCGATAGCGTTAAGGGATGCATACATGTCACCGTCACCGGCTGCACCGATGGTATCGAAGTTCACACCGTCGCCACCAACATGCATAAGTCTCTGCATGATCCAGACCATATCACGGATCCCATGGTCACCAGCTTTCTGTATGGATTCCTGTGCTTCGGAGATCTTGAAAGCCTTCATGAGGTCACCAGGGTTCTCGAATGGACCATCTGGAGTGTAGTACAGACCCATGTTTGGCATTGCACCATAAAGAAGAGGAACGATCATGTTCTGCTGGCAGACTTCCATTGTCTGCTGCTCCTGTGCGATAACTGGCTTGACTGGCTTGAAACTGTAGTCGATGTGACCGAGTTCCATTGTGTCTGCACCGAATGCACGCTCGTGCATCATTGCACCGGTAAGCCTGCTTGCTGGGATACCTACACCACTGTTACCCTGGTCACCATCGATCCTGATAGTACCAATATCATGGGTTACAGGAATTTCCATGCCTGGCTCTACACCAACGATCCTGTTAGGGTTGATGATGATCTCGAGCATCTTGTCCATCTGGTCTTCAGTAAGTGCTGGAATGTCACCAAGGTCTGCTGCATCTGCGGAACCTGCCTCGATGTCAGCAAGGATGTCTTCCTTAGTCCTGAAGATCTTTGCACCGTCACCCATTCTTAAGAAATATTCTGTTGCCATTTGTTTAAACCCCCCAGAGATTAAAGAAGTAATTCCTTTGCTTTTGTAACTGCTTCACTTGCATTTTCTGCATAGCAGTCTGCACCGATCTTCTTTGCCCATGCATCTGTTGCTGGAGCGCCGCCAACCATGACCTTAATGTTGTCCCTCATACCGTTTTCCTTGAGAAGCTCAATGACTTCCTTCTGGCCCTGGAGTGTGGTTGTCATAAGTGCGGAGAGACCGACCATGTCAGCGTTTACTTCCTTGCACTTGTCAATAAAGTTCTGGAGTGGGACATCCCTTCCGATATCGTGGACTTCAAAGCCTGCTGCCTGGAGCATTGTTGAGACGATCGCCTTACCGATGTCGTGTACGTCACCCTCAACTGTACCGTTGACGATAACACCGAGCTTCTTGCCTGCGCCCTCACCTGATGCAAGCTCATCCTGAAGCATGTCTACACCGGCTGTCATTGCATCTGCTGCCATCATAACGTGTGGAAGGAAGAGTTTTCCTCTCTCGAAGAGTACACCAACTTCGTTCATTCCTGCTGCAAGACCATTGTCAATAAGTTCTACTGCTGGAGCCTTGCCTTTTGCCTTCTCCACTGCAGCTACTACAGCATCTTTTTTGCAACTTACTACCGCATCGGATAGTGTTTTGAATAATTCTTCGTTTGTCGTGTTACAACCTCCATTGAATTTGTGGAACATTTCCCACATTATCAAGGTAGCAGGATTTACTCCCAACCACCATAAGATGAAAAAACAGGATAATATATAGCATAATTTGCATTGGAAGTTCGACTGCTACGGGAAATAGATTAAGCGATGAGGAATGACCATAGCCACCAGATATTCCAAAGGCATGAGAATTTCCAAAGGCTTTAGTATATATACAAAATGGGACTTAAAGAAACAACCAACATCAAGAGACAGATTCTTTGAAAACTAACGTAGTGAAACAGAAAGGCCGGTTCTGCCCAAGGGAACAACCGAAAGAATCATTAATGTTAATACTTGAATTTATAGAGGAGTCCAGATGAAATCCTCATTAAGTGATACAATATGGCTTTCTGAAAAAAGAAAAAACCTTCTTTTGCTGCTCGTTGAGGGACCAAGGAATATCGACCAGATCAAAACATCCCTGAATGTAACTTCAAAGGCAATGATGCCACAGATCAAGATCCTAAAAGAGCAGGATATGATCATTCAGAATGAGAATGATGATTATGAACTTTCTGATGTCGGAAGAATAATAGTAATGAACATGAGCCCTTTATTGAAAACTCTCGAAGTAATAGAAGAGAACAGGGAGTATTGGGCCACACGTGATCTTACAGCAATACCAGAACCTCTTGCATACCGGCTGGGTGAGCTGGGTCAGTGCATGCATATTGAGCCTGACCTCAATCATATGTTCGACCTGCCTGTGGAATTCACGGAGAACCTGATAAGATCAGAAGATGTGAAGATGTTCGCATCATATTTCCATCCGTTATATCCGGAACTATTCACAGAAATTGTTGAAAATGGAATAAAGTTCGAGCTCATTCTTACTAATTCGGTCCTTGAAAGAATGAAGAATGATTGTCTTGACAAACTTCAAATGCTCCTTTCATCCGACAAAACAGAAGTATATGTTTGTGATGATAGTATCAAACTGACCACCGTATCCGTAACTGAACGTTTTACATACATATCCCTCTTCAATAAGGATGGAAGATACGATCATAGAAAGATAATGAGCTTTGATGAAAGTGCACGCATCTGGGGAGAGGAACTTTTCTCATACTACCAGGAAAGGTCCAGCCAATTGAAAGATATCTAAGAGGAATAAATCTAACATGGCTTTGAGAAAAATAGAATGGAAAAACGTACCCTTAAGGTCAAAACTTATTCTTTTCATCGTAGTAGGTGTCCTGCTGGTACTTGTGACATCAACTGCTGTGATCATATCCACTGTTACCAACCAGGAAGTGGACCTGGCATATGACCAGTCCATAGAACAGGCCAGAAGCTATGCGAATCATTTCGACATTGATATGCGGAAGAACCATGCCATAGGTCAGACCATAGCGAATTCAATGGCAGCATATGAAACTGCCGACAGGGATGAAGTGAACGCCATACTAAAAGAGCTCGCAGAAGAGAATCCCGACCTCCTTGGAACATATGTATGCTATGAACCGAATGCCTTCGATGGCAATGACATGGCCTTTGTAAATGCACCGGGACATGATCCCACAGGAAGGTTCATCCCATACTGGAACAGGATCAACGGCGACCTTCAGCTCGATCCATTGCTGGATTACGATACCTCTGATTATTACCAGATACCAAAGCAGACGAAAGAAGAACAGATCATTGACCCATACTTCTACGAAGGTGTGTTCATTGTCAGTTATGTGACACCCATAATAAAAGAAGGACAATTTATCGGCATCGGCGGGGTGGATGTATCCCTTACCTACCTTGATGAAGTGGTGAGCGAGGTGAAGGCATTTGACACCGGTTATGCCTTCATGACAGGAAATACAGGCATACTGATCTCACAGCCTGAACAGAAGGACTGGATCGGTTACAAGACACTCTATGATTTTAATGTCCCCGAGATCACAGCCATGGCTGATGATATCAAGGAAGGCAAGGGCGGATATATAGACACTATCGATCCGACCACAGGGAAAGAGGTCGTAATGTTCTATGAACCGATCAGAACAGGAGATTTCTCATTCATACTTGTAGTTCCAAAAGAGGAAATGCTCGCCGGTGTTGTTGAGGTTCGCAACAATCTCATCGTGATCTCCGCAATATCCATCATATTCATGACCGGCCTTGCAGCCCTTATTGCAGGTTTTGTAACAAGGCCCATCAATGAGATCGTGGCCAGTTTCAAAGACGTGTCCGACGCAGCTGTAGGAGGAAAGATATATGCCCGTGCTGACACCGATGTTGATATAGATTTCAAGGACATACCGTCGGGTCTTAACGAGATCCTTGATGCTTTCACAAAACCCATGGCTGAAACCATGCGCGTAGCCAATGGTCTTGCGAAAGGAGAACTTAAAACACGTGTTAATCCAGGCCTCAAAGGTGATTTCAAGGATCTGGGAGACAGCCTAGATGTATTTGCTGAAAAGCTCAACAACATTATCGATGAATCAAACTCAGTATTGATGGCTTTCCAGAAAGAGGACTTCACAAGAGAGATACGCATCAAAGGAGAAGGTGACTTCAGGATACTCACAGATGGAATCGAAGATACAAGGCAGGCCCTTTACAAGATAACCACTGAGCAGAAGAAAGCCAAGCAGGAACTGATCAAATATGCAGAAGAGCTTGAGCATTCTAACCAGATGAAAGAAGAGATGGAAAGGGTCATCGAGAGCAGCCCGGTTGTTGTCTTCAAGTGGAGAGCAGAGAGAGGTTGGCCTATTGAGTTCGTATCCAAGAACATTGCACAGTTTGGATATACACTTGAAGATTTTGAATCCGAGAAAGTAAGATACGGGGATCTTGTTCACCCGCAGGACCTTTCGAGAGTAGAGGCCGAACTGCAAAGAAGGTGTGACGAAGGCTACAATGAATTCAACATCGAGTACAGGATACTCACCAAATATGGCAATCCTGTCTGGGTGGACGAAAGGACATTTATACGCCGTGATGAAGACGGAAAAGTGAACTACCTGCAGGGAATCCTTGTGAACATCGATGAAAGAAAGCGTGCGGAGGAGGCTCTTATAAAGATAGAGGACATTCGGAAGAAAGAGATCCACCACCGCATAAAGAACAACCTGCAGGTCATATCCACTCTGTTGTACCTGGAATCTGACAAATTCAAGGACCAGAAAGTAAAGGAAGCATTCAGGGACAGCCAGGACAGAGTAAGGACAATGGCACTGGTGCATGAAAAACTGTACCAGTCCGAAGATATGGAGAGCATCGATTTTGCAGACTATTCAAAGAACCTTATAAATTATCTGTCCCAATCATACGTTGTGGGCAACCGCGACATAAGGATAGACCTGAATGTAGAGGATATTTTCCTTAACATGGATACAGCAGTGCCGCTTGGCATTATTATAAATGAACTTGTTTCGAACTCCCTGAAGTACGCTTTCAGGGATAAAACCGATGAAGGCATCATATCCGTAGACATTAAGCGTTACGGAGACAACTTCAAACTTACTGTGAGCGACAACGGGTGTGGTATACCTGAAGAGATCGATTTCAGGGAGACCGAATCCCTCGGACTCCAGCTTGTCACAAACCTTGTCGAACAGATCGACGGAACGATCACACTTGACAAGCAGGAAGGAACAAAGTTCATAATAGATTTCACAGAAGAAAAATACGAAATATGAGAGGGAATTGATGACACAAACAAAGATCCTGGTCGTAGAAGATGAAAAGATCGTTGCCCTGGGTATCAAAAAGATGTTAAAGAATATGGGATACCTTGTGCCCAGCATTGCTTCTTCAGGAAAAGAGGCCATCAGCAAAGCAGAGATCACATTTCCGGATCTTGTGTTGATGGACATAATGCTTAAGGGAGATATGGATGGTGTGGAAGCTGCTGACCAGATACGTCAGCGTTTTGATATACCAGTTGTCTACCTGACAGCATATTCCGATGAAAAGATACTGAACAGAGCAAAGAGAACAAAACCTTTCGGGTACATTATCAAGCCTTTCGAGGAGAACAGTCTCCACACGACCATAGAGCTCGCACTCCACAACTACAGAGTGGAAAAAGGACTTGAAGAGTCTGATGAGTAAAAGGCACAGCTACCGGAAGGTGCATAGGCACACATAAAGCGGAATGATAATGAAACTGCTCTGCCAGATCTTACATCAATAACCGCACTGCTTAGAACAAAGCAGCCATTACAAAATATAGTATTAAAAGGAAAAGCATCACAACATAAGGTTGCGATGCAAAATATCAATATTATTTCTTGAACTCAGTGTATCCGCACTTGCCACAGGTAAGCCTGTCCTTGTGGTCTGCGAGATATACACCATCGCCACAGCGTGGGCAGAACTGCCTCAGCCTTTCGATGGAATCGCCACTTACTTTGTAGTAGTCTTTAACTGCCATTGTACTCACTCACTGTCTTCTGCTGCTTCAGCTTCTTCTTCGGATGCTTCCTCTTCGACTTCAGGCTCTGGAAGTTCATTCCTCTTAAGGACGTATTCCTTCTCGACTACCTTCATTCGATCTGCATCCTCATAGATCTTTGCGTAACCCTCAGCTGCAGACATTCCGTAGCTGTTGTCGAACTTCTGGAGAATGACGAGCTCAAGTGGCACGTTAAGCATTGCAGCCAGCCTGTTCTTTACATCGATCCTTGAAGGTGTTGCGCCCTCAAAGGTAGCATCGAACCTAACTTCCCTTCTGTTGAGAAGTGCGTTGTTTTTGTCTTCTGTAATATTAATGTCCATGTAATATCCTCCGCACATTATTGAACTGTTCTTTATGATCTTGTTTTTCAAGAATTTTATCAAATAGATCTTTAATTTCTGCTTTTTTGGACTCTGTCATCCTTACAAGCATTACACCTTTATCAGGCTGGCCATACATTATAACCGACCCAATCGGCGCCATCATCATCGCAGGTAAAGCCGCAAGATCCTCTTCACCATTTACGAAGATCCGGACATTCCGGTCGGACACTAGCGCATCCCCTATCACAGATATGAGTTCTTCGGTAATCACACCAGCAGGATTATCAACTGTAATTTCAGCAAATCCCTGATGTTTTGTACCATAGACAACCTGTGAGGATGCCGGTGCCCTTTTCGTCCTGTCATCCACGATCAGTATATCCGGAATGATGTTTGATTCGAGCAAGTGGAAAGTAGTAACATCGCCCACAGATATAAGTTTTGTGGGATTACCGAGATCCTTTACCGAGCTTCTGACGGCATCACCGTCAACACCCTCGTACAGGACACCAAAAGGTTTCCGGAAAAGAGGTCGAAGCCTCTCCGGCAAAACGATCTCGCAACCCAAGATTAACGCACCTTCAAAGCATACTTATCGGCAACTGTCACACCGATCATCTCTGCGATCTTTGATCGCTGAGGATCAACAATAATGACAAGTCCGCTCCAGTCATCGCTCAAGTTGCTTGAGCCACATACCGGGCAGGTCTGGCCTGATACCAGCCTGTGACATTCACGACATACCTGATCTACCATTATAGATACACTCCGGTTTACTCATTAGATTCTTCAGATTTAGGCTTGCGCGCCTCTTCGAGCCATTCGAGCCTACCAAGAGCATGCTGACGCATGGTCAGACCAATCTTACTATCCCTTGGCTCTCTTTCGTTAGTGCTCACAGCAACTATACGGGCACGTACCTTGTCACCTTCTGAAAGGGTACGATTACCGTTCTTGCTCAGAAGCCTTCCATTCTTGCCATCATATGACATGAAGTCATCAGTGACCTGACTAACGTGCAACAGGCCGTCCATAGCACCTATGCTGACGAAAGCACCGAACTCAACCGTTTCGACAACCAGTCCTTCAATGACTTCCTGAAGCTGCGGAACGAATACAATAGCTTCGAAAACCACATCGTAATAGACAGCTCCGTCACCAACAAGGATGTGACCTTCTCCGATTTCCTGAATATCCGTGACCGCAACAATCGCACCAATTGTCTTATCGACCCTGCCCTCAAGCTTCTCCTTAAGTGCGTCCTTCACACTGACTCCTATATCCTCACCTAAAAGGCGGGGAGCCACACGGACAGTGTCCTCAAGTTTCATCCTTTTATACATATCTCGATCTCCAATATGCCCTGCATTAATCTAAACTGCCACAATTATTGTAAATTATGAAATGACGATCATGTTATAGCCAAATGGTTCTTCTGGCGTAAGCGTACAACGGTCACATCTGCTTCTTTCAGACGTTCTACCAATCCGACATCATTCGTCAGGACCGCTGCCCCTGTGTCATGGGCCAGCTGAAGAATGACATCGTCCGCACTTCCGGTACGATCAACAATAGCACATCTGTCAGCTAATGAAAGTGCAACCTTTGCCGCGGTTCTGTTCTCACCTCTGCATCTCTTTACCAGGATCTTGATCTCATTTATGACCGCCTGGGGAACAATGCGCTCATCATAACCCAGACGTTCCAGTTCTGAAAAGATATCAACCTTGAACTGAACCGGGATCATCAAACCATTTGTATCTATTATAACCTTCAAGCCTTAATGACTCCCACGCCTATAAGTCTCCAGCGTGACCCAACACGCCTGCTAATAGCGACCATGGAACCAGGTTCTGCACAGACCGGCCTCTTGAGCTTGGCCTCTGCAACATTTTCCCTCGCACTTGTAACGACACCCACAGTGGTAGCAGTTCCAACGTTGAGCATCAAAGGCTCACTAGTCTTGATCTTACCGATCGAAAGAGATTCGTCTTCGGAGATCCCGACCACACGCTCAAGAAGCTTTAGCTCCAGTGTGAATGAATCATGTGTTGGAGGTAATGTTCCCGGCTCGCCAGCAACCTGTCCTGTCAGAGAGTCGCTCTTTGTGATGCTTGGATCAAGTCCTGTACCCAATGCGAGCAATCCGCCCGGAGTTGCCTCTTCGACCATCTCCTTGCCAGCAGCGATCATCTTCACAGTGGTATAGATAGGCTCCCAGTGAATGGCATTCTCACTTTCCACCTTGCGTCCGGGACGGATCTCAAGTTCGTCACCCGGATGTAATGACCCTTCCGTAAGCGTTCCACCAATGACACCGCCAGCGATCTTGTCAATAGGGGTTCCAGGTTTGTTAATATCAAAGGACCTTGCAATAAGCATATGTGCGGGCTTGTCCAGCTTCTGCACAGGTGTTGGTATGACCTCGTTCATAGCATCTATAAGCACATCTATGTTGATGTTCTGCTGTGCAGAGATCGGAATGATCGGTGCGTTCTCGGCTACCGTGCCCTTTACGAACTCCTTGATCTGATGATAGTGCTCGATGACCTTCTCTTTTGGAACAAGGTCGATCTTGTTCTGTACAATGACGATATTCTCGATACCAATAATGTTCAGGGCCATAAGATGCTCTTTTGTCTGTGGCTGCGGGCACTCCTCGTTCGCAGCGATCACAAGGATAGCACCATCCATGATAGCAGCACCTGAAAGCATTGTTGCCATCAGGGTCTCGTGGCCAGGGGAATCCACAAAAGATACTGTTCTGATCTCCTCGGTCTTCTCACCACAGTGCTCACATTTCTTGGCCACGGTATAACACTGGGGTTCGGGGCAAGCTGGACACTTCCTGAAGGTAGTATCTGCATACCCTAACCTGATAGATATACCACGCTTCAATTCTTCACTATGCGTATCGGTCCATACTCCTGATAACGCGCTTACAAGCGTCGTTTTCCCATGATCGACATGACCTACCATGCCAATATTAACACAAGGCTGACTCAATTTTTGATTTCCCTCCCTATCGGGCTAAAATAAAAGTGTGATCTAATATAATTACATAAATTCAACGTAACTACTCTGAAGTTTGTGATACCATGTCATTTCTAATATATAAGTGATTTCAACCGTTATAACATCTTACTATAAATCACTGAAATACATATTTAGTTGCATGGTGGGGAGGGGGACGTGCTGTTGCAAAAGGCGTGGTTTTTGCAAAAGGCGATAATTCCCACCATGCAATCGTTGCCGTTGTCCAGATTCAAACTGGAGAGGGAGGAATGCTGTGCTTTCGAATTAACTCTCCTGCAACGGCACAATTCTGATCGATCCGATAGTAGATCTAAATTTATTCTATTTTATCTGCAGTCAAAGTTGAAACAAAGAGAAAGATGAGTGAGATGATCACTCATCCTTGCTGTTACCTGAAGACCTACTGCGGTACATATAATATGCACCACCGGCGATCACAATGATCACAAACGCACCAATGATCATACCGGTCATACCGGAACCACTATCATTAGCAGATGCCGGAAGGACTTCCGTTTTGATCTTCACAGTATCCGAGATCCTGTCATGACCATCAGTATCCTCGTACTTGACCTCACTGTTCAGTGCATACGCCTTTGGAACTGCAAGATCATCTACCTTTAACTTGAACACTGCAACAGTGCTCTCACCGGCATCTAGTGTGCCAAGGAATGCCTGATCGTCCGTGGTACTGAACGGATCGGCAGCACTTATTCTCACAGTAGCATCCTTTGCAGGGAGGTCACCCACGTTCTCAAAGGTTACATACAAAAGATTTTCGGAATCAGGATACAGCTCACCTGTAACATTGGTTACCTCAAACCTTGCCTCATCCTTAACATATATGTCAAATGTCGTGTTCTGTGTACCCACATCATACCAGAGTCCAACCTCCATGTTGGTAATACCAAGATCGGTCTCATTGTCACCGTTTATCTGGACATTCTTCTGATATCCGTAATACAGATCAAGGCGCATCGGGTAGCTGCCTGACTCTGCATTATTTGAGATCTCAATGTTAAAGCTTACAGGAGAATCGGTCTTCTGGCCTGATACAAGAGTTCCTGCTTCCTGAGGACCGGACTTTACATTGATGGCAGGATCAAGAGGAGTCAGGACAGCAACAATACCAATAGCGGTTGTTCTCTGCGCTTCGTAGGACATTTCAGTGCTCTGCAGTTTCTGCTCCAGTTCGGTAAGGTAGAAGTCATCCTCCTCTGACCTGAATCCGGTTATCAGACCCTTGTTCATAAGGTCGAGTTTCAGTGTGACAGTCTCACCGCGTTCGAACTCATTGTCTCCGAGGAGAGTCGCGGTCACGTCAGGACCACCATAAACAGTATAGTAATTCTCATCAAAATTGAAGAAATCAGGTAGTTCCGCATTGGCTGCCGTGAACGCACCATTAGATGGCAATGTAGCCTCTGCATTTACCGGTGCTGCAAAAAGCAACAAAACAGCAAATATGGCCATAATTGGCAAAGCGTATCTGGAATCTGTCATTTTAAACATAATTAGTCCTCTTCATAGTGTTAATTTGATAAATTTTCAGTTAAATTATTAGTTATTGTTATCCTTCCTGCGTATCGTATTGTATCCCATGTAGGCGGCTACCAGAATGATGCCTGCAAGCGCAAGCATGGTGATGCTTATACCTGCGTCCCTTGACCTAAGTGGAACCTCAACAATTATATTGTCCGAAAACTGCAGATCACCGTCCTCATCACGATACTTGATCTCACTGTCGATACCATAGTCTTTCTCCACCGCAGTGATCTCTGCAGCAAGGTCGAATGATGCAGTCTTGCTCTCACCCGGTGCAATAGATCCCAGGTTCACAACCGACCTGTCAGAGCTCAGCGGCTTCATCACAACGATCCTGGCAAAGGCATCAGATGCTTCCACTTCACCCACATTTGTGTAAGTCACATTGATGATCCCGGACTGGCCTGATGTAAGCTCACCTTCCACATCGGACACTACGAACTTTGCATCCGGTTTGACGGTCACCGGGATCTCAAGGGTCGTATTCCTTGTCTGGTAGAATGTTGTGTGATCAAGTTCTGGAAAGCCAAGCCTTACAGTACTACCATCAGTCATCTCAACCTGGCTCTGGAACTCATAATTTACAGGCAGCAAGAGCATGTAAGTACCAGCCGGAGCATTGTCAGAGACAGTGATGGTAAAGGACATAGGCTGGTCCGGCAATACTCCCGGATACAGACTATCGAGTGTCTGGATACTTGTGGTCGGATCGACCTCTATATGATCAGTGGTCGAGAACATCTCAGCCTTCAGACCAAAAGCAGTGGTCCTCAAGGCCTCATATTCAAGCTCTTGAAGGGACCTCGCATGGTCACCATTGTTTGTATCCACATTGGTCTTAGACTTGAAACCATGCAATACGCCTCTGTTCGAAAGGACAACGCGCACCTGTGCGGTCTCACCTCTCTCTAACTCAGTATCCCCGAGAACGGAGGCATAGATATCAGGTTCACCATAGGCGTCATAATAATTGGTAGAGAATTCATAGTTCGGCTGTACGAAATCCTTTGCTCCTGCCACAGGAAATGCAGCGGTTGCAAACAACATCGCAATCAGCAGGACAGCCACCATGACCACTGAATTCACCTATCTGTTCTTTTGTTTGTTTTTACAGTTAATCAAAAGGCATCAGCCTCCGGGTCAGTGCTATGTTTTGCTAGATCTATAGATTCTATATTATCTTTGAATGATACGTCGGATATTACGTTTCTTGCATTCCTCTTTTCACGGAAATTATCAAGCAGGACCATCACAGGCGGGAAGACCACAAATGTTGCGAACAGAGCGAGTGCTACATCAATTACAGTGATCATACCGAAGCTGCTTATAATTACAAAATCTGATGCAACCAGTGCACAAAAACCAAACAGTGTAGTAAGTCCGGAAGTGACTATCGCTTTTCCGATCTTGACACCTGCTTCTGTCATTGCTTCTTCAGGAGTGGCACCTTTGTCCTTCTCCTCGAAATACCTCTCCATCATAAGTACAGCATACTCAGAGCCCACACCAAGAATAAGGGCACCAAGTGTCGCTGTCATCGGCGTGTATTCCATACCCATCACGTACATCAGTCCGCCGGACCAGCCAACGACCATGAACATGGTAACTACCGGAACAAGGGCCTTGAGCACATCACGATATATCAGTAGCAGACCACCAAATACCATACCGAGCCCCAGGTATGTCATAAAGACACGGCCTGAAGTAAGGGCCCCTATAACTTCTATGAACACAACACTGTTTCCGGTGATGGTAGCTGTCATTCCCGGCGGAGGGGACATCCACAGCATATCGTCCCTGACTATATTCGTGAGAACTTCGAGCCCTTCCATACCAAGAGTAGCCGTTGCATCACCGATATTCAGATTGAGAAGGAGCATACCCTCACCATACATAAGGCGATCCTTCTGCTGGGAAGGCATCTGTTCATACAACGCCCTGATCTCAGATTCACTATCTGGGATCACACCACCGTTCATAGACTTGATGACGCTGGCCATGCTTTCCGCCCCTTGTATATTGTTCCGGCTATTCACCTCATGAGCGCTGAACTCATCCATCCACTCCAGAACCTCAGGATCAGCGACATTGTCAGTTTTGATGATAATGTTCAGCTGCTCCGCACCTCCCGTAATGTCAGAAAGATGCGTCAGGTCAATAAGTGCCGGCAGATCCTGTGGGACAAAGGTCTCAGTATCGGTCTGAATCGGGACCTGCGTATCTGCTACCAGACCACCTGCACAGATAAGAACGGCGATGGACAGGATCATGAAAGGATGTTTTATAGTGAAATGGGTTGTCTTTCCGAGCAACCTGTCAAGAATATCAGGCTGAGGGTCCTTCTTAGACAATTTTTTGGAGTTATTCCTGCCCCTCAGAGATATTTGACCGAACTTCTCCTTCCGTATGGATTGCATGTTGTCAAGACCATATATCACGGTCACACCTACGAACAGGGAAGCCAGGAAGCACATCACAATACCTATGAGAAGCAGCTTTGCGAAGTCCTGTATCATAGGAACACTTGATGTCAGAAGGGAGAAGAATCCCAAAGCAGTAATTATGAGTGCGATCAGGACAGCCGGACCTGTGTGTTTGATAGTATCGACCACTGCCTCTGCCGGACTTTCACCACGTTCAAGCTCCTCTTCAATACGATTATGGAACTGGATGGCATAATCTATCCCCAATCCTATCAGTACAGGGAACGCTGCCATTGAGACCATACTCAGTGGTATCTCCAGATAACCCATGGCACCGAACGTGTAGATGATACCCAGCAGTACGATCGCAAGGGGCATGAGCCTCCACCTGACATGACCGAACACCAGGAACAGCACAACGATCATCAGGACAACTGAAAGCCCAAGCAATACACCCATACTTGACATCATTGCATTGTTCATGGAGACCATGAAGGCCGGATCACCTGTAACTACTATATTATAATCAGGAGGGAATTCTGCAAGGTTTACCGATGTCTCGATCTCCCTCAGGATCTCCTGTTTCTGTTCATCACTTATTGAACCTGCGGTTTCCACATAGATAAGTGTGTGAGTACTGTCAGGCATCAGATATTCGGGAACATAATTATCAATAAGGGATTGCAATTCCGCCTTATCTTCAGGAAGTGATGAATCGCCGGTAAGTGCAAAATTGGCATCTTTAACAACCGTTGCAGCACTCTGGACACCTACCACCCCGGGCAGTGATGAAGACATATGGCCCAGTCGATCCATGGCCTGCAATAGAGCAGGGTCATTTACCTGCCCATCCTCTATAATAATGACAATGGCTTCTGTACCAAAGATATTCATGTAGAGGTGATCAAAGTCCTGATAGAGCTGAGAGCTCTTCTCTACAAAGGTTTCTGTACCGGATGCCATGCTTATGCTCTGTGCACCCTGAATAGATACGAGGATGAGCAAAAAGGCTACTAATATGATAGGGATAGTATTGTTCTCAATAAAGACTCCCAGTTTTTCAAATACATTTTTTATGATGGTCGCCTCCTTATCTTTCATTTTTTACATTGGGTTTCAGGAGAACATTTTTCTTCGAGCAGTTCAACCGACCTTTTGTACATGTGACGATGCACTTCGATCAAAAGGATCTGTGCTTCAAGGGCCCTCTCAAGGGTTTCGTCATCAAGGTCGGACATACATCTTTTAGCCATCGAGATTATCTTATCATAGACCTTTTGAATGTGTTCGATTCCCTTTTCGGTTACAGATATCAGTACTTTCCTTCGGTCGGAAGGATCATCTTTCCTATAGACAAGACCTTCTTTCTCAAGGCTGTCAATGAGACTTGTAACACTGCTTTTTTTAAGCTCCAGGAATCTCGCAAGTGTCGAAGGCATGATCTCACCTTCTTCCTATATGAGAAGAAGTGCCCTGTTCATTGTCTTATTTGCACTGGTACAGTCCTCATCCACCAGGCAACACTCTGTCATGTTACCCTCCAGTTTTCTTTTGAGATGTTCTATTTCCAGATGGGATCTGACGATTTTTTCGATCTTATCCAAATTGTACCTCCTGAGCAGAGTACTTAGCTTTGAAACATTAATGATTAGATAATCAAATGGTTTGATAAACTAAATGTTAGATTTTCTAACATAAAGATAATATATAAAACTTTTGAGCATACCGACGTGTGAGACAATAATAAAGAATATGTGTCGAAAAATGCGCGCGTTGGTATATGAGACATTATTTAAGATTATTAGAATTTCAAGGGTAACAAAATTCCAAAAACGCAATTTATTGCCATTTTAAAAATCAATAAGAAAATTAAGGATTGAGATAAAAGAGTTGGAGGAGGAGTATCATTAGACACACCTCCCCGTTTGGAGTCAGCCCCTAGAAGGAGTAATAGTATAAATACATATTTGTCAATGATTTTTCAATATATTCCGGAAACGTTGTAAGAAATATATTAACATATATGCAAAAAATAAAGAAGATATGAGTAAACAACCTCCACCATACAGGATATTACACACACCTGCCTTCATAAAAATAATACATTAAACTTATCCGAACATCACCGGGTAGAGCACAATACCGAAAAGGTTTCGGTCTGAGATTTTTACAATAGTATTATATACTTAACAACTCGAAATAATAATGGTTATTGTTTTAGATTTAAGGGAGTTTAACAGATGTTATCTCAAACCATACCATATACAGATCTGACATTATTTGATCTGGTAGCAGCTTTGATAGTACTTGTAGTGGGTATTGTTGTAGCAAAGATATTAACAGGAATGTTCAAGAACGGACTTAAAAAGACAGAACTCCCAGATCTTGTAGCAGAATTCCTTTCCAGATTCGTCCTGGCACTGTTATATGTTGCGGTCATCCTTGCGACAGTGTCAACCCTTGGTGCTGACATCAGCTCTTTGGTTGTCGGCCTTTCAGCAGTCATCGGTCTGGTCTTGGGCTTTGGAATGCAGGACACACTGACGAACATTGCAGCAGGAGTCTGGCTCGCTACACTGAGACCATTCGACAAAGGAGAGTATGTATCGGTAACAGGCTACTCCGGAAACGTTAGCGCTGTTGGTTTCATGGCAACGGAACTGCTGACACCTGACAACAAGCTCATCACCATCCCAAACAAGGTCATCTGGGGAAGTGCCATTGAGAATGCGACAAGAATGCCTACCAGAAGAGTTGAGGTTAACGTAGGGGTCAGCTATGACACAAAGATTGACCAAGCAGTCCAGATTGCTATGCAACTTATTAAGAACCACCCCCTTGTCCTTACAGACCCTGCACCAGCCGTTATCACAACAGAACTTGCAGATTCATCCGTGAACCTCCAGCTCCGTGCATGGGCAAACACAGCGGATTACTGGAAAGTAAAAGTAGATCTTACCAACGGAATCCTGAAAGCATACAAGGAAGAAGGTGTTGAGATACCATTCCCACAGCTGGATGTTCATCTGGACAAAGAGTGAAACATATTGTATAAAGGGGGATTAAGAAATGACAGATAAACCAACCATTCAGCCATCAACAAACGGACCATATCTTGTAAAGGACCTAAAGAACCTCAAGAACTCAAAGGGAAAGACCTTTGAAGAGAAGCCAATGATGGCTCTTTGCCGCTGTGGTAATTCATCCACCAAACCTTTTTGTGATGGCACACACTTGAGAGTAAATTTTACAGGTGAGAAAGTTGAAAGCAGGCAACCTGACAGGATGGACGACTATGTTGGAAAGGAGATCACGATCCATGACAACAGAGGAGTCTGTTCACACAGAGGACACTGTACCGACAACCTTCCAAGTGTTTTCAGGATGAAGCGGGGACCATGGATCGACCCTGATGGAGCCAGTGCAGAAGAGATAATGAAAGTTATCGAAATGTGTCCCTCAGGTGCCCTGAGCTATACTAAGGACGGTGTATTACACAAGGACCTTGACAGGGAGCCAGGTGTAACAATCACAAAGGACGGGCCATACGACGTGGTCGGCGGTATCGAGCTTGACGATCCTGATGGAAATACCCCCGAATCCAAGGAACATTACACCCTCTGCAGATGTGGTGCTTCGAAGAACAATCCATTTTGTAGTGGTCAACACTGGCATGTCGAGTTCAAGGATGAAAAGAATTGATCCGAAAGATCGTGAGGGATTATCTTGGGAAAATACAGATGTTCGGTGTGTAACTGGACATATGATGAAGAAGCAGAAGGGCAGGATTTCGACTCCCTGCCAGATACATATACCTGCCCTGTCTGCGGTGCACCTAAGTCCGCATTTGTACCAGAAGGCGGTGTGAAGCAAGAAGAAGGCATAGAGACCACTGTTGCTGACAAGATCGTCGAGCAACTGGAAGCTTTTGGTGTAAGATACGTTTACGGAATACCAGGAGATTCGAACCTTCCACTCATAGATTCCATAAGAAGGAGCGAGAAGATACGTTTCATCCTTACCCGCCATGAGGAGACCGCTGCGTTCATGGCCTCTGCACACGGAAAAATGACATCCGAGCTAGGAGTCTGCATATCCATTGCCGGCCCGGGTTGTACCAACCTGATAACCGGACTTATGGATGCTGCCACAGACAGGAGCAGCGTACTTGCTTTTGCGGGCCAGGTCCCCGAGGTCTATCTGGGAAGCGAGGCATTCCAGGAAATTGATCAGATCGAACTGTTCAAGCCTTTCACCGAATTCTCCGAGACTATTGCAAGAGATAATCAAGCATTGAAACTGCTCACAATGGCTATAAAATATGCCTACAGGAAACCTGGCGTATCGGTCCTCAGCACCCCCACGGACATCCTTGCCGAAAAGCTCGGGGAGAAAGTATATTCTCCCGGGAAGAGACTTTTCATGAACAAGACATCCCCGAAGTTTGAGGATGTACAAAAAGCAGCGGAACTTATTAACAATTGCGAAAAGGTCACACTCTTTGCAGGCTGGGGTGCCCGCCACAGTGGAGAACTACTGCTTGAGATTGCAAGAAAACTGAAAGCTCCTATTGCAACCACATCAAGGGCCAAAGGTGTAATCCATGAGACCGATCGCTTCAGCGTAGGTGTCCTGGGATCCATCGGTTCAAAGCACGCTGCCCAGGCAATCAAGGATTCCGAGCTTATAGTAATAATCGGCTCCGGTTTCAGGCAGGCAAACCTCGTACCTCCCCGAGTAAAGATAGTCCAGACGGACATTGATCCCACAAAGATAGGGAAGACCTTCGATGTAGATATCGGCATTGTGGGCGACGCAGACCTCGTTCTAAAGGCACTGTTGCCCCTGATAGATGAGAAGAAGGAGAATAAAGAGTTCCTTGAGCACATCGACAGAATGAAAGCAAGCCACCGTGAGGAACTGGAAGCTGAGGCTACTGATATATCAATCCCAATAAATCCCGGATACGTCGTGCAGGCAATCAAACGCCATGCAGACAAAGATGCCATCATCTGCATTGATGTGGGAGACCATACCTACTGGTTCTACAAGAAGTTCATCTGTGAAGGCCAGAGGACGTTCATGTCAGCGAACATCGCCAGCATGGGTTTCGCACTCCCTGCATCCCTTTCAGCTAAGCTTGACTACCCTGACAGCCAGATCATCTGTGTGACAGGAGACGGTGGATTCGGAATGCTCATGGGAGATTTCACCACTGCTGTGAGGGAAGGTCTTGACATCAACGTCATCGTCTTTAACGATGGCAAGCTCAAGAACATAAAGAAAGAGCAATTACGGGACAACTATCCGGAATACGGAGTCAGTTTCCCGAACCCGGATTTCGCAGGATTTGCACGATCTGCCGGCGGAGAAGGCTACAGGATAGAAGACCCTACAAAACTGGACGAAGCATTAGAAAAAGCATTCAATTCAGGAAAAGCAGCGCTTATTGACGTGGTCGTTGACCCGGACAAAACGGCTGCCAGCACAAAGAAGGTGGATTAAGGGGATACCTCCACGCCCTTCCAGAATGCAATATACCCTGCAATCTCTTTTGCAGCCGGTTTTGTTTCAGGATAATACCAGGCTGCAGCTTTATTTACTTCATCGCCTACGACGATGTCGTAGTAATATGCCAGACCCTTCCAGGGACAGGTAGTGTGGTGATCCGATTCACGCAGGTATTCCCCCTTCACCGACTCCGGCGGGAAGTAGAGATTCCCTTCCACCTGCTTTACTGCATTGCTTTCTGCAAGTATGACCCCATTCCATTTCGCTACTGCCACTGTATATCCACTCCAAAAAGAACTGATGAAAATAAGTTTTAAAGCATCATTTATGTGGATTGTGGTCAGCCGGAAAGAGCTGAAAGAAGATTAGATCCTAAACTGCAAAAGAGAAAGAAGATCATTCGACCTCAAATATATCGATACCCATACCCTCAAGGATCAAACCCAGTCTGAAGAGAGGAAGACCGACAACATTGAAGAAATCACCACTGATGCTTTCCACAAGTACTGCCCCTTTTCCCTGGATCGCAAATGCTCCGGCCTTGTCCATCGGCTCACCTGACCTTACATAAGATGCGATCTCAGCAACGGACATCTCCTTCATCTTCACATCCGTTATCTCAGGTACACTGACCACACTCCCTGAATCTATATCAAACACCGTCATACCCGTGATCACCTTCACGAACTTCCCGCTGATGTGGTCAAGCATCTCCGTTGCTTTCTCAGGGGAATGGGGCTTCCCAAGGACCTGGCCCTCACAGAGGACCACAGTATCGGCAGAGATGATGATACCCGAATCGAACTTCCATGCAACATCCCTTGCCTTTGAAAGGGAATGATGGACGACCAGTTCGGCGGCATCCATACCGGGTTGTGGACCTTCCTCGTATGAGCTCACAAAAACCTCGAAATTGTCCCCGATAAGCTGCCTTAACAGCTCTTTTCTTCGAGGTGAGGCTGATGCAAGAACTATCCTGCGCATCCTTATCATACACCCTTGAAATAATGCCCTCTGGAGAACCTGACACCTCTTCTGGGCCGAAGCTCAGTAGGCGTTCCATCCAGAATCTTTCGATATGCAGATGTGATCTCTTTCACATCCCTCTTACCATACAGGGAAAGGTCCAGACGCACAACATCCACGCCGGACCTTAGAAGCTGGTCCATCTTATCACTCATATCCAGCACTTTGGAATCATAGATCAGTGTCCTTTCATCCACACGCTTTACCGGATACTCCACGCCTTTTGAATCAACCATCAGCACTTCACTGCCGTCAGTGGCAATTCCCTGCTCAAGCAGGGGCTTTAGCAGATCATGCTCGGTGATAAGCATCAATTCCCTTCCATGGACAACGATCTCCAGCTGGTTCTCCTTACTACGGCAGAAAATATCATTGCACACGTCAGTGATCTCGTCAAGGTTCAGTTCTGAAGACAATGTGACACGGCAAGCTCCGGCCTTATAGAACTCATCTGCAGTATAGGAATTGAAAGTGTTGAACTCCTTTTGCACCACGAAAGGAACACCAACCTGTTTAGCAACTTCCACCTGACCAAGAGTGTAGCAGGCTATAAGGAAACCTGCATCCTTCGCATCCCCGATCAGAGGCAAAAGCTGCATTAGCTCGCCTTCGTGACTTATGCGCGGGAGAAGAAGAACGATCTCAGCATTTTTCCTTGCAGCTTCCAGTTTCTCAGCATTCTGTTCCGATGTCAGTTCATGGAGCTTCCTTAAAGGGACATAGACAATATCGGCACCCATATCCACAGTATCGAACAAAGCACCCGGGTTCTTTACTTCCACACTAAGTACAGGAGTACGTACTATGCTACCACATCCGGAATCTCCGCAGAAGTGCGAGATGTCTGATAACTGTGGATGCTTTTCATCCTTCCTGTGCTGCTCAAGAAGCCTCTCAAGCAACTTTTCCGCAGCTTCCCTCCTTGCACCTGTGAGCACTCCGATAGGAATGAAGATATTGCCGGCAACCTTTACATCCACAGATGAAGCCGTGAATGAAGTGTCGCCTAATTTCTCCATTGCTGAGACGATCTGTTCTTTGGGAGTCGGAGCTTTTTTCGCTTCCTGTACCTCAAAATCATCGATAACCTCAACAGAGATATCACCTGAGCTCATCCGCACCTTCAGCTTTTGACCAACTTCAGCAGCCACTTCAATATCCACAGGAAGGCCCTGCTCTTTAGTCCTCTGGAGCGTTTCCAGAAGTCTCTGGTCGGTAGTAAGATAGACCTCGTTACCCCTGGCAACAGCCTTGCCTGTCTTTGAACTGATCTCAAGGATGACCCTGTCACCTTTCTTTGCGGTCTTTATCTCTTTCCCATCCGTGTCCAGAAGCTTGTTGATGGCAGAACCTAATACCCCGACCTTTGTGTGGATACCCACACCATCCTTTACCTGGATATCTTCTTTCAGGGTGAGAGTAATGCTCGTGGTGTATCTGTAGGTGGAGATATCCCTGATCTTTCCAAGGAAAACACCATAGCTTGAACTGTATTTGGAATGGACCACATCCCTCTCGCCGAGTACGAAACCCTTTGTAAAACCACGATAGAACAGCTTGGCAAGGTCTGTTTCAAGCTCCATGACCTCGACCTCATCAAGCTTTTCTTTGTTGCAGACCGCTCCTACCGCACGCTTGTAAACACTTGCACTTTCAGTAACATATTCCGGCTTCTTCATCCTTCCTTCGATCTTAAGGCTTCGAATGCCGGTACCAACGATAGCTTCAAGTTCCGAAAGAGTACACAGCTCCGCGCAGCTTATCGGGAATTTGCCCATTCCCTTCACATTTACATTACGGCCGTTAACAACAAAATCATATGGCCTCCTGCAGGGCTGTGAACAGGCACCGCGATTGGCGCTCCTGTCACTCATGAAACTGCTGAAAAGGCATTTTCCGGAATAGGAATAGCAAAGTGCACCATGCACAAATATCTCGATCTCAGTGTCAGAACTATCCACAATATCAGTTATCTCCTTCACTGTAAGCTCCCTTGAAACAATGACACGGACAGCACCTTCGCTGGCAACGAAGTCAACTCCCTTGATGCTGTGGACCGTCATCTGTGTACTTGCATGAAGCGCCAGGTCCGCATAGGTCTCGTGAAGGATCCTGAGAAGTCCCAGATCCTGAAGGATGATGGCATCCACACCAAAAGAATAGGCCTTATCCACCACATCGAGAGCATGCTGAAGCTCTTTCTGTTTGATCGGTATGTTCAGGGCCAGAAAAGCCTTGACACCATGAGAATGCAGCATGTCGATCGCATCCTCAAGGTCACCCATGGAGAAGTTCTTCGCACCTTTTCTTGCATTGAGGTCCGTCACACCAAAATAGACTGCATCGGCACCACCTTTGATAGCACCGATCAATGCATCTATATCTCCTGCCGGGGCAAGTACCTCGGGAGGGAAAACACATACCTTTTCTTCATTTTTCAATATCATCAGATCACATTCTTATGGAAAGGACATACCCGGGGTCTGATGGCCCTTTCCTCTAAATAAGACATCCTCCGGATCAGATGTCCTCAAGTAGTTCCTTTGCGCTCTCATGCATGCGGATCGAATCTTCCGTACGGCCAATATTGACAAGCAGTGAAGCCAGATTTTCAAGGGTCCTGGCAGCATGCATCTTGTAACTTGCTTTCCCAGGATCGTTATTTATAAGCCTCGCATATATCTCAAGCGCTGATTCATAAATGCTCTTTGCATCCTCGTAGCGCTCCAGGTCCGCAAGCAGCTTGGCAAGATTATTCAATGTAATTGCAGCACCGTCCTCATAGGCAGGCTCGTCTGGAACACGGTCGAAGAGGTCCATGTAACCTTTGAGGGATTCCTCGAACATTGTCTTTGCATCAGCAGAGTATCCTTCCTTTGCAAGGATCGTACCAAGATTGTTCTTAATAGAAGCAATGCCAAACTCATGCAAAAGAGGGGATTCTCCTGACTTGATAAGCTCATCCCTGATAGCAAGGGACATATCATAACTGTGACGAGCATCTTCAAACCTTCCTGCATTCATCAGGAACCTGCCCCTGTCATCATGAAGTGTTGCGATCTTCGTACGATAGGAAAGATCACCTGGAACCATGTGCCAGATCTTTTCATACATCGAGATAAGGACATTGTAATCGGCTTCCCTGTCATCTGCCGGAGAATCAATGACAAGCAATTTTTCCATATTATGCAGGATGTCCCTGAACATGTCCCGATAAACAATATTACCAGGCTCTTCCCCAAGAAGCTTGAGGATAACGATAAGAGAGGTCTCGTAGATGGAACGCGTTTCATAAGGCAGTCCTTCGTCAACACGTTGAGATGCAAGTTTGATAAATCCATTGAAAATATCCGAAAACTTCCCTGAAAACGATGAATCATAAGTTGTTGTTCTGGGGAGCTTTTCCACCATTTCATATATCCGGTCTTTTGCCCGGTCATATTCACCGGTTGCCATAAGGGCATTAACAAGCCTTTCAAGTAATTCCAGAGACATGTCCTGTAAGATACTGTTCGAAGGATCATCCTTCATGGCATTGGAACAACCCTCATAGGCACGTTCAAGATCCTCCCTTGCCTCCTGCATAAGTCCCATCTCATAAAGAAGATTGGCCAGATTGGTCTGGGCGGTCAGCGCCTTAGCAGTATTCTCCATATTGACCGGATCAAGGATCAACATCTTCCCGGAAAGCCTGAGGGCTTTTTCGAACATCCCTCTTGCCATTTCATTTCGGCCTTCGGAGGCCAGCAGGGTAGCAAGGTCATTAGCCACAGAGGCAGCAGCAGAACAGTAACCATCGTTCTCAGGTTCCTCGGAAAGGAGGCGGTCATAAGAACTAACAGCTTCCTCAAAGAAGGGGATTGCCTTAAGGTTATCACCCTGCTCTGTAAGAAGAGAAGCAGTCTTGCTCATGACAAGGGCCTTGTGCTCCATGAAAGAAGGATTGGAATTTGCGATACTCTCAAGCATTCCTGATGCTTCTGCATACCTATCAATGGCTTCTTCAACCCTGCCATCTGACTCCATAATACCCCCGATGGCCTGCAACACATTGACAAGCAATTCAGGAGATTCAGCCTCCCTTGCATCGGACTCTGCCTTCATCAGACATTCAAGGGCATCCTCCTGCAGACCATCATACAGAAGGGACATCCCCTTGTTGAAATTTCGAAGTGCCATATCTTTTGATCTTCTGGACATTATCGTAAACCTGTTTTGTACCTTAATTTAAACCCCGGACACCCTGCCAGCACAACTGTGACAGAACATAAAGGAAGGTGAGCATATTCACCATTAGAGTGAATAAGAAAGTATTATTTTTTCGCTTTCTTCTGCCTACATTCTAGGGCTCTTATTGTTATAATTCTTTGCCTGAAAGGAACTTATATTTATAAGGGACATTCCATTATTATAAAGGTTGAACATGGAGCTAAAAAAGATATTAAGTCAGGTAAAGAACAGTGAAACTGACCTTGAGGAAGCAGAGAACAGGATCAGATCAATGGGCTATGTGCAAATATCGGATATCGCCAGGCTCGACACATTCCGCAAGAACCGTACAGGCATAATGGAAGCCATACTTGCCGAAGGGAAGGTAGCAGAGGACATCGCAGAGATAGCAAAGAAGCAGATCGAATCCACAGGACGAGTCCTCATCACCCGACTTGATGGGAACAAATCCGCCTTTCTGGAAAGGTCTTTCGGAGCTGACAATATCGAATTCTGCAAAAATTCAATAACAGCTGTGGTACACAATGGCACCCCTGCACCCAGAACAGGTGGTCGGGTCGCCATCATCTCAGCAGGTACCGCAGACATACCTGTGGCCGAGGAAGCCAGAATGACAGCCTCGGAAATGGGATGTGATACCCTCACTATCTACGATGTAGGAGTGGCCGGATTCCAGCGACTTGTCTCCCAGCTGCAGAATATAGAGGATTATAACCCGGATGCGATCGTTGTCGCTGCAGGAAGAGAAGGAACACTCCCTACCGTAGTATCCGGCCTTGTTGGCGCACCAGTCATAGGATTGCCGGTATCCATTGGTTATGGCGCCGGTGCAAAAGGAGAAGCTGCTTTGTTATCAATGCTCCAGTCATGCTCAGTACTATCGGTAGTGAACATAGATGCCGGATTTGTTGCAGGTGCGTTTGCTGCAAGAATTGCAAATAAGATCGCTGAGGCCCGTAATACTGCCCCCGCAAAAGGTTGCTGATAGAATGAAAGCACTTATCTTTGAACCATTTTCAGGAGCTTCCGGGGACATGATCCTGGGAGCAATGGTCGGACTGGGAGTTGATAGAGCCGAACTTGCTGAGGTCATCGAATCAGTGATCGATGTTACTGTATCAATAGGAACTGCGAATAAATGCGGTATCGAAGCAACTGATGTGCGCATACTTACAAAGAGTGATCAGAACAACAGGAAATATTCAGAAGTTATCGATGCAATCAGGGAAACATCACTACTTCCAGAAGTTAAGAAAAGTGCTATTGAGATCTTCAGGATCATCGGAGAAGCAGAAGCCATAGTACACGGAAAGGGACTCGATGAGCTTCATTTTCATGAGGTCGGGCAGGATGATGCAATTGCAGATGTGATCGGAGCCTGCTACGCGATAAATAAAATGGAAGCAGATGTCGTACTCTGTACTCCCTTGAACGTAGGTGGTGGCACCGTAAAGGCTGCACATGGAAGTTTTCCGGTCCCTGCGCCCGCCACCCTTGAGATATTGAACAAGAGCGGGCTTGAAATATACAGCTCAGGAAACAGGGAATTGCTTACACCCACAGGTGCAGCCATCCTTGCATATTTTGCTGAACCAACAGAAAAACTTCCCGCAGGCAAGGTCCTTGCCACCGGCTATGGTGCAGGAGATGCGGATACCGATTCGCCGAACGTCCTGCGTACAATGATAATGAAGGTTGCCGGGGAGCTTTCCCGTGATACCATCGAAGTGCTTGAAACGAACGTTGATGATGTTACAGGAGAAGTTTTAGGAAGTCTCTACGACAAGCTTATGGAAGTCGGGGCAAAGGATGTTGCCATAACACCGGCCACCATGAAAAAAGGGCGTAGTGGGCATATAATACAGGTAATAGCAAGACCCGAGGACAGTACTCGGATTGCAGGAGAACTTATGCGCCAGACCGGCACCCTTGGAGTGCGTGTAATGCCTACAAAGCACCGTTTCATAGCTGACCGCAGGATAGGGACAATAACCATAACCATTGCAGAACAGGAGTACGAGGTTTCTGTGAAGATAGCACAGGACAAAAGCGGTGAGATACTCCACATATCCGCGGAATACGAGGACTGCCGCCACATAAGCAACATCAGCGGATTGCCTTTGAAAGAGGTCATGCGACGCACAGAGGAGCGCGCGTGGAAGATATTCAAAGGACTTTGAGCTAAAAATATTGTTCCTAAGAAGATGGTCCAAAAACAGACCAGAAAATGCGGCACAGGAAAATAGAAGATAAACAACACCTACTGATGTTTGTTTTCAACTCGTTAAATATAAGGGTTATCTGAAGAGATCAAAACAAATATATTTGTTTTATGAAAAAAAGGATCCAAAAGGCTTCATTGAGAAACAAAAATACCCTGAATTAGAAGAATATACTCTTATAGGATATATAATAACGTAATATATTTTTTAGATTTTTTGACAACATAGATCAGGAATAATCTTCTACAATAAGAAGGTAAATACTGCCTTTTGATAACTATATTAGAGCTGCTTCAGAGGAAAATTATCGACCTACTAATAAGAAATAAATGGAACGTACCAACGATAAATTTGATGGCTTCAAGAATATTATTAAATAAGTTCTACTGATGCATTTTTAAACGCACTAACTTTAACAAATATAAGATAATGTAGGTCCAATTCCATATACTGTCAGAAAAAATAAGAGATCATAAAGCCTACAACTGTCGTTTTTTAAAATAATAACCTTTTTTAACTATGTTTCATTAATTGTAGAAAACTTTATATTCAGAGATGTTTAGTCCAGTTTTTTTGTTTATAAAATAATTGATAACTAGATCAGACCTTAACTGCAAAAAAGAGAGACAATATATAAATAGAACAGAATGCTTTATATATTAGAAGATTAGACTTAAACTGCCTACTGCAACGGGAGCAAAGGGCAAAAAGGAGTCAAAAATTATTTTTAAAACAAAAGGAGAAACAACTATGGTAAATAAGATAGAAGTTAGAGTTGTATCAGCTTCACCTCTACCACATGCATTGCATGGATTCAGGTTAAGCGACGGAACAGTTGAAAAAACCAACGCACATTCTGTTCTTGAAAACTCCGCTCGTAGAGCAGCTGAGTGATAGTTGTTATAAATTCCAGGCATTGATAGATCCCATCAGGAAATATCATTGCCACAACCTATCTTCAAAAAAACGATCGGCTTTCAATAAGCCTGAAAACAAAATAAAAATGTCGTCAGTGAGGAATTTACTTCCTCACGACCTCTTTTGCCTGCTTAAGGTATTCTGTACACTCATCCATCTTTACCGCAGCCGTACGGATGTATTCAGCAACTTCCCCAAAGCCAGCGGCATCCAGCTTGATTATCCAGTCATTGAAGCTTTTGCTATGGCTCTCATTGTGCTCAATCCAGTGCTCCAGAAGATGTTCCAGTTTTCCTTCATCCAGTTCTTCTACCATTTAACTACCTCCACTAAAGCAAGTATAAGACTCGTAAGTATCAGACATCCCTTGGGTCAGTGATCTCACCGGTCAGTGCAGATGCTGCAGCTGTTGCGGGAGATGCAAGATATATCTGACCGCCGGTGCCCATCCTGCCTCTGAAATTACGGTTTGCTGTAGAAATACAAACTTCGCCTTCACCGATGACACCCATATGACCTCCAAGACATGGGCCACAACCAGGGGTTGCAAGGGTCGCACCTGCCTCCAGCAAGGCCTCTGCAGTACCATTGCGAATGGCTTCGATCAATATAGAACGTGATGCGGGGATGACGAGGGTCCTTACAGCCACTTTCTCTCCCTTAAGGAGATCTGCCGCCACCTCGAGATCTTCAAGCCTTCCGTTGGTACACGTTCCGATGAAGACCTGATCCACCTTTGTACCGGCCACTTCAGGAACATCACAGACATTGTCCACCTGATGAGGCCTGGCAACCTGAGGCTCAAGGTTTGCCCCGTCGATCTCGTACTCAGCGCAGTATTCGGCATCCTCGTCAGCATAGACAGGCTCATACTCCTCAACAGCCCTTCCCTCAAGGAATTCGAATGTCTTCCTGTCAGGCGGTACGATCCCTGCCTTTCCACCCATCTCAATGGCCATATTACAAAGGGTCATCCTGCCGGCCATTGAAAGATCGGTAATTGTATCACCATAGAACTCTGCTGCTTTATAGGTTGCTCCGGCAGCGCCCACTGTACCAATGACCTTGAGAGTAACGTCCTTGGCAAGTACATGTTTGTTCAGTTTACCGCTGGTGGTCACTTTTATGGTCTCCGGGACCTTGAACCAGAGCTTGCCTGATGCGAATATCTCGGACATATCAGTTGCACCCACACCGGTACCGAATGCTCCGAAAGCGCCGTATGTACATGAGTGGGAGTCAGCACCAACCACAAGTTTACCGGGCATTGCAAAGCCGTTCTCAGGAAGCACCTGGTGGCAGATACCTTCACCAACATCAAAGAAATTGGGGATCCCCTGCTCTTTGATCCACTCCCTTATATCATGATGTAATGAAGCAGTAGTCTCCGTATTTGCCGGTGTGAGGTGGTCGAATGGGATCACAATACGTTTAGGGTCCCATACCTTTTCAAGCCCCATCTTCCTGAATGATCTTACTGCAAGCACACTGGTGCCGTCATGAGCCATGGCATAGTCCACGTTAGCCATCGTAAACTCATTTGCTTTTACTTCTTTTCCGCTTGCCCTGCTAAATATTTTCTCGCTTATGGTACTCAAAAGACTAACTCCTGTATCACTTGCTTACTGAATACTACAGTAACCAGATAAATATGTGTATCTGTCCAAAAGGTTCCAGCAGAACGAAAGGACTGCCAGAGGAACATAAAAAGAGGCAATAATAAAGACCCCTCCATCAAAAGACATATCAGAAAACTGGAAAAAAGAAGAAATGAGAAGAGAGAAAGGAGAAAGGCTGAATGAAGGATCATGAAAGGGCTTTAAGCCTTTCAATGTTCTCCAGCATCATTTCATTCTCAGCAATAACCTTCTGCTCGATGGTATCAATGATCTCATCCATCGGAACGGTCAGAGTGTAGATCTTGATAGGCCTGCCCTTACCCTGTTTCTTTTTTACTTCCTCTACCTCCACCCAGTTATTCTTCTGGAGATAGTTCATAGCAATACTGACCTCGGGCTGCCTCAGGCGTGACATCATCTCCACATCACGTGAAGTTACGCTCTCAGAACCCAACAGACAAGCAAGTGTCTTTGCAACAGGTTTTGAAACATTAAGTTTCTGAAGCAGCAAGACCATTTCATTGTCTTCGTCATCCATATAGATATCTCTACTATTCATACGTCCACCATTATAGTACGGATTTTATAAAGTGGATATTATCTTTTCATTTATAAATATTATGTTTTGATAATTATAATATCAACAGTATCCCAACCTGGAACTCGAACTACAGATATCGCATCTACATACCCATATCAATTCCCCACATACACCAGATAACACTGTAGAAGCACAGTTCGAGATGTTGCGCTTCACCTAACATTTCAAACATATTTTGCGATCATGCACAAGAAGAGAAACATTGCAAGAAAAGATCGATTGAAAGTCTAAAGTAAACCGCGAAAATAAAAAAGATTAATCAGTAGGTTATTAAGAGTAGGAAATTAAGAAAAATAGGGATGGTGGGCCCGCTGAGATTCGAACTCAGGACCTCACGGTTATCAGCCGTGCGCTCCACCTAGCTAAGCTACGGGCCCAATGCGTCTCTTGTACGATGTTGTTCATCGCACGAGCTCTACAATACACGTTTTAGTATATATTAGTTTCGCTTTGCAGGACCTTCGTTTTGAAAATATAAAAGGTGTGCAGAGAAATGACGAAAAATACAGCGATAAGTTTATTTCCGATAATGGCAAGTATGTTCTAAACATTGGGCCGGTAGATCAGGGGAAGATCGCTACCTTGGCATGGTAGAGGCCTCGGGTTCAATTCCCGACCGGTCCACTCAATTTTTTTGAATTTGCGCCAATACTTCATAATTTCATAATCTTGTTAATGAGATTCATGACTAAATCCTTATATACAGCAAGATATCACTTTAAAAATAGAGGTAGTGGGAATCCTTTCGATCTAATATGGGGTTAGAATAAGAAAGGAAAGGAATGCAATTATCGCCAGAAGAGCTTTTTGAAATCTAAATTTTTAATGGAATCCGGAATTTTCGATCAATTTCAAGTTCTTTTTTGGCCTGATTAATAAACCAGCGGGAGATATGAAGGGGGATCAAGAATAAATGACCAAGCTAACTTCAGGTAAGATTACCATCGAAGAACTGGAAAACGTCCAGATCAACATTAGTAACATCGTAGGCGCTATAGAAAAGGAAGTAGAAGAAAAAGGAGACAGGGGACCAACTCCGAAACCCGGGATATCGACATTGAGGAGCTGGGACTTTAAGCTTCTCGACAGGTACGGACCTGTGTATACACCGACGTCGTGCCAATGCGGTTTCTGTACTTTCGGCCCATGCGATCTGAGCGGTAACAAAGAGGGAGCTTGCGGGATAGATCTTGAAGGACAGACCGCAAGGGAATTCCTGCTCAGTAACATAATCGGGACCTCGGCCCACTCAGCACACGGACGTCACCTTCTTCATTATTTAATCGAGAAATTCGGCAGGGACCATCCCATCGATGTAGGTTCATCCAACATCAAGGCACCCAACACACAAACCGTCACTGGATACAAACCGGAAACTCTTGGTGATCTTGAAGCAGTACTGGAGTATGTGGAAGAACAGCTGACACAGCTTATGGCAACCATCCACATGGGTCAGGAAGGCGAAGCTATCGATTTTGAGTCAAAGGCCCTGCACGCAGGAATGCTCGACCATGTGGGCATGGAAGTCTCTGATATCGCACAGATATCAGCTCTGGAATTCCCTAAAGCAGATTCAGAAACACCACTGGCAGATATCGGAATGGGGTGTATCGATTCCACAAAACCCGTACTGATCGTCATAGGGCATAATATGGCAGGCGTTTCCAATATAATCGATTATATGGAAGAACATGACCTTCTTGATAAGATAGAAATTGGAGGACTGTGCTGTACCGCCCTTGACATGACCCGCTACAAGACAGAGGGCGGGAACACTCCAAAAGCAAAGATAGTCAGTACCCTTGCCAAGCAGCTGAAGATGATACGCTCAGGTGTTCCGGATGTCGTTGTTGTTGATGAGCAGTGCGTTCGTGCCGACGTCCTCAGGGAGGCAAAGAAGCTCATGATCCCTGTGATCACCACCAACGAGAAAATAATGTATGGTCTTCAGGACAGGTCCGATGACAATGTAGATGATATCCTTGAAGATTTAACCAGTGGGAAGGAACCAGGCGTACTCATGCTTGACTTTGACAAGCTTGGAGAACTGGCACCACGCCTTGTGCAAAAGATGGCGACCATAAGAGATGAGAAGGGTATAAGGGGCCTGCCATCCGATGAAGAATTAAAAGAGCTCACAGCAAGATGCGTACACTGTCTGGCATGTGAACTTGCCTGTCCGACAAATCTGCCTATCAGCGATGCAATGACTGCTGCAGAAAATGGAGACCTTGGACCATTTGAGATACTCCGCGACAAATGCATAGGATGCGGCAGATGCGATCATTCATGCCCGAAGGACATTCCGGTACTGAATGTGATCGAAAAGGCGGCACAGAAGGTCATACGACAAGAGATAGGAAAGGTAAGGGTTGGAAGAGGCCAGATCAGTGACCCAGAGATCCGTGAAGAAGGAGTCAACCTTGTACTTGGAACGACACCGGGCATCGTTGCACTGGTTGGATGCTCGAACTATCCCGGCGGGACCAAGGATGTATACGATATAGCAGATGAGATGCTCAAGAGGAATTATATTGTCCTGGTCTCAGGATGTTCGGGAATGGATGTCGGGATGTACAAGGATGAGGATGGAAAAACACTCTACGAGAGGTATCCGGCAAAGTTCCTCAAAGGCAACCTGATCAATATGGGTTCCTGTGTATCAAATTCCCATATCACGGCAACTGCGATCAAAGTTGCAGCAATATTTGCACAGAGGGATATCACCGGTAACTACGAAGAGATCGCTGACTATATCCTGAACCGTGTGGGTGCAGTGGGGGTTGCCTGGGGCGCCTATTCGCAGAAAGCACTGTCAATTGGAACGGGCTGTAACAGACTGGGAATACCCGTAGTTCTCGGCCCCCACGGCTCGAAGTTCCGCAGGGCGATGATCGGTAAACCATATGAAAAGGACAAATGGAAGGTATACGATGCACGTAATGGTGAAGAGATGCCAATACCGCCTGCACCTGAATACCTGCTGACCACGGTGGAGACCATTGAAGAACTGATGCCAATGCTTGCCAGGAGCTGCATACGTCCCAGTGACAACAATATGGGAAGAATGATCAAGCTCACCCATTATATTGAGCTCAGCCAGAAGTATCTTGGAATAATGCCCGATGACTGGCACACTTTTGTCAGGACCGAGACAGACCTGCCCCTTGCAAGACGTGGGGAACTCCTCAGGATGCTCGAAGAGGAACATGGCTGGGAGATAGACCGGGACAGAAAGAAGATAATCTCAGGCCCGACCATGAAACTGGATGTTTCAGCCCAGCCTACCAATCTAAAAAGGCTTTGTAAGGAAGGATGATCACCGCCCTACGTTCCCAAGAAAATTCAATTATACACAAAATATGGTGTGAAAAGCCGGGAACCAATCCTGCCACCATATTATTTTTTAGTTGAGTTATATTTGCCAGCGTTTATTTTGAAATTACTTATTGATACCTTTCACAAACATCAGTGTTTCTGTCTGCGGTTCAGACCATACATCTGTACCTTCTTCATCTTCGCGAGATTTACTGCGCGATCCATTTCAGCCTTCTCAAGGCGCCTTGCCTCTATGTAGCCATTGTCGATCGCCTCACAGAGGATCTCCTAGCCGATCGAGGAACGTGCAAGGACAGTGCTCCAGCCCTGCGGGGTGCCCACACCGCCAAAGGAGATATCCGAGTTCTCTGAGGCCATATCGGTACAGAACTTACATGAAGTTGACCTGTACTGGTCCAGTTCCGAGAGACTATAGCTCTTTATACCATCAGCCATTCCGAATTCAAAGACACCTTTGCGGATCTTCATGGAATCGATATCTTTGAGATCCATTCCATTAGCTTCAACAAATTGCCTGATACCTTCATGCTCGAAGCTGTCCATACAGAAAAGACCGAACTTCAGGACCTTTGCCCGGAGGAACAGATGAAGGAAGCCATAGGGACTGGTCTGCATCTTGTGAACAGCATCTATGTTACAACTGGGACCCACAAATGCAATGCTCCTCATACCCTGCTTGATGGCGCTCATCAGCGGCTCCATGGTCATGCTGTGGGAATATATGCTTCCTGCTGACTCAAGGACCTCATCGGCGGTCGTTGCAATAAATGGTTCCGGCCTCCAGGGATCTTCCTCTGACCTTCTTGTAACGATAGCACAGTCCAGAAGCCCTTCCTCAAGCCCGTATGCAAGCAGAGAGGTTACAACACCCCCATCCTGACCCTTTAAACCGGGCATCTCCGACCTGGCCGCATAGCCGAACCTGAGCTTGCCCACAAGGTCCTCTTCCCTTGTGACAGTTCTAGGACACTGATTGTAGCAGACACCGCAGGCAGTGCACTTATCGATCAGTTTGGGCTGTTGGTTCACAAAAGTAATTGACTCACAGGAGGATACACAGGCACCGCACAGAGTACAGATCCCCAGATTTATGATCTCCTTCTTGAGCTTACCAAAAGAGATCCTCTCCTTCTCACCAATGTTACGCTTCAGGCGTATTACACTCTTTTCCAGCTGATCGAACTTGTTCTTACATTCCGGAGAGCAGAAGTAGTATTTTTTGCCGCCATAGTCCGTAATATAGACGCTGTCCTCACTTACATGAGCCTTACAGATCGGGTCAGTTATCATTTTTATCACCACGAAAAGGATGTATGGAGGATTAGTAGCAGCTCATCATTAATAAAGTAAATTTTAATTAACGTTAATTTTAATTGTTTTAAATGAAGGACTTTATTACGTTAATTCGAGGAAAATAAAACCAATAAAAAATGAAAAAAAGAACAGCATTTTCCCGGTATCCGAAAGGAAACGCTGCCAACCTTTGTCTTACAGCTCACTTCTTTCGCATGAAACCGAAGTAAATCAATCCCGCAGATAACAAGACCAGCAAAGCTCCCACTACATCAGAACCAGAGAAGGAAGATGATGAGGAAGACTCATCATGAGTACTCTCACGTGTCATCTCATAGCCTTCAACGTAATTGTCCTGTGGAGAATCTGTTGGCTGATCGGTTGTAGTTCCATAACCTGTAGCATCAGTACTTGTGCTTGTGCTATTAACAACGTTTGCCGAAGATGCGCTCGAACTGCTCTTTCGTGAGCTGGTTGCAGGAGTAGGTTGTGTTGCATCCTGCATCAATCTGTTGTACTCATCAATGGTTTCCTGACTTACAACTCCAGGCACTGACATTATTCCCTGCACATACTCGTCAAGCAGAGCATTTCCACAGGTGTGATGGCAGCATGTAACACCATTCTCGACAACAGATTCAACATATTCCCTCACCAGATTCTGGATCACTTCATCGGATGCATCCCAGTAATCCTTTCGTGTTGTTTCAAGCATGCGGGCTAGCTGGGACTGATATTGATAGGGGTTCTCTTGGTAGAACTCATCCAGACCGAGATCATATTTGTCCAGTACATATGCATCATACATCATATTCCAGTCATCGTCTGTGACCATGTCCGGGCAGGTGGCATCCCAACCCCACATGTACTCCGTGAATTTCATGAATTCCCTTGCACCGGCATAATCGAATTCCATCATTCCGGTCATCCATGAAGGATTGAGATACCTGGCACGCAATTCATTCCTGAAAGCATCTTCAAGTGTGATGATCTGAGGATTATCCACATCCTTGAACTCGGCAATATACATATCAGGTGTTTCACCTGTCAGTGATCTGACAGCAAGCCCAAGTCCTCCGAGATACTGGAAGAAATCATCGTTGTCGATGAGCCCATAGAGGTTAGAAGTGTCACTGTGCATAGCCACATCAACATCTTCGAGGTTCATTTTGAACACATCTTCATTGTTTTCTCCCCATGTGTCTACTCCATATATATTGGACATTCTGGAGATGTAGAGATCGGCCATCTTGCTTTCGTCATCCCAAGTATCACTGGCAGCAACCGCTTCAGAGATTCCTGTTCCATAAGAACCAGGCGGTTCACTGAACACCCTTGACCTGGAAATGTATTCTGCAGTCTCATTATCGTAACCCATTGCAATGAGCTCAGCTTCCATCTCAAGTGAGTTCCTTCTGACAAAGTTGAACTCCTCACTCTCGTTGAGATCTGCAACTATACGAACAGCTTCGTCCATCCATTCCAGCTGAAGTGGGAAGGTATCACGGTAGAGACCAGATGGGAGGATGAGTACATCTATCCTTGGGTGTGTCATATTCTCTTCAGGAATGACATTGAAACCTGTAATCCTTCCACTGCTCCTTTCAAGTTCCACACCAATAAGAGCGTAGATCTGTGCTTCCATGAGTCCCTTGTGACGCATTGTTTCAACTGACCACAAGATAAAGGCCTGTTTATCAGGATATGCACCATTTACTGCATAATAGTCTGCTACCCACTGATCAATAAGGATTCTTCCAAGCTCCTCTGTTTCAGCATCAGGGAACTTCCTCTGATCAAAACTGTAGAAGTTCCTTCCGGTTGGCAATGCTTCTGGATTGCGTATAGGGTCATTTCCTGGTGCAGGTTCAATGTATTCTGCATTGAGTGCACGCAATGTCTGGTCGATCTCACGTGTTGTCTGAGCCAGCTGATCGGAATAATACAATGCCTGATCAAGATCTGCTGTTATGCTGGAATCAGTAAGATTAAGCACCTCAAGTTGGGCAGCTGACACATCAGTTCCATTGACCAGAGTAGCATTCAGAAGATCAGCTGCATATGCGTTGGCTGCATTCTCCCAGTCTTCCTCGTCTCCCGTGTCTTTCGGAATCACACTGTAGATGTGGTCAATGAAATCACTGCGAAGCATTGACTTGACCATTGAGACAAGTTTCTCATTCTCAGGTGCAACACCAAAGATGTGGAGTCCGTAAGGCATGAGTGTTGTCTGTAGTTCATGCAGATAGTCATGGAGCACTGAATCAAGGAAAGTTTCGAATTCCACATCATTCATACCATTTAATTCATCACTTGTGACGCCCAGATCGTTCGCCAGACAGAGTGAATCGTATAATTCAATGGTACTGTTACGATAGAGTTCCATCTTTGCAGTATCATTGATGCTCTTGGCATCTTCGTAACTGTGTATCTTCTCGTGCATTATTGATAAGTTACCATAAAGTCCTGCCTCCACTATCGGTGGTGTCAGGTGGTCTATGATAACTGCATTACCTCTGCGCTTTGCCTGAGTACCTTCTCCGACATTATCCATAATGTAAGGATAGATCACAGGGGTTTCCGCAACCATTATTGAAGGATAGTCATATCTCCAGAGACAAACTTCCTTTCCAGGCAACCATTCCTGTGTACCATGGGTACCGAAATGTATCATTGCATCTGCATCATAGACGTTGTTGATCCAGAAGTATGTTGCAAGATACTGATGTGTTGGCGGAAGTTCCTTATCATGATAAAGGATGCTCTCATCTGAAAGGGTACCTCTGATAGGCTGTGGTATGAAATTTATGTTACCAAGCTGAACTGTCGGGATGACAAAGTTTCCTTCGTACACCATTATGTCGCCAGGAGCAGGTCCCCATTTGCTTTCAACATCCTGCCTCACAGATTCAGGAAGTGTGTTGTACCAGGCAAGATATTCACTTACAGGAACAAGGGTCACATTACCGGAGTTGACAACCTTCTCAAGTTCTCCGGGAGCCCATGAACCAACGTTCCTGCTTTCAATGAACAGATCGATGAACTCACTGGTATTTGGTATTGTACCATTGCCAATATCATATCCCTCTGCCTGCATCTGCTCAAGAAGCAGTGTGAAACTTGAACCTATATCCAGATAGCTGGCACCGATGTTGTTCTTACCACCTTCATGGTTGTAGTATATGATGCTTACCTTTTTGTCAGAATTGTCTGTTTTGCCCAACTCTGCCCATGCAATGGCCCTGTCACTTATCCACCCAACCTGTTCCATTATTGGTTCGTAATATGACTGACCTGTCACAGGATCTTTAACAATACCAGCTACCCATATGTAATCCGTACATCCTTCGATCTCAGGGTATGCAACCTGGTAGTAAAGGGATGTAGTGCTCAATCCATGTGTGCTGTTGTAGTACTCGGAAGGCGACTGGTAATAATCATATATGCCTTTTATTACCGGAACGTTGTATCCGGTGAGATACTCCTGACCTTCTACCAGATCAAAGTTTATGTAGAAACCTTTCAGGGAGATCATTGAATCTACGAGAACAGTTCCATTGTTTGAGTAATATTCAGCTGCCCTGTTTCCATCCTCGTCATCCATGAAAGCAAGACCAGTTGCATAGATCACATTACAACCCTTTGATTCAATGTATCTTATCAGAGCATCGTCCGCTGTAAAAGCAAGAGTATTAGACTCAAGTGCATAATTTACAATTCCTATAGTTGGAACATTTGAATCGTAAACATGGCCACCATCTATCCGGTTTGAATACCATTCAAGGTACTCTGTACTATCCTCAAAGATCCTTGGGAAGGCATCAGGATGATAAATACCATTTTTTGGTATAGGAGGTTCGGTTACCGGCCCATATTCAATATAGACATCTTCAAAATTTGATCCAATATAGCGAATCCATCTTTCCATGTTGATAGTTCCACTGTTCGTGAAATAATCGACCATGACACTATCAGGCAGACTATCCATATCAATGGTGCCAATTCCAGTAGCTAGCTCACCCATTCCAAAGACACCTATCTCTGTACCACCATTTTGGGCATCAATAAGAGCATCTTTGAAAAGAGGGAGCTGGTCAGCACCGACCATATAGAGTATAATTACATCCTGATCGGAAAAATCACTAATATTAGTAGCTTCCTCCCCATTCATCAGTGTAACATTGAAACGTTCTGCTATGACTTCCCTATCATTAAGAACCTGATCAAGATAATACAGATTTGTTTCTGCATTTAGTATGAAAGTAATATTCACTTTTGGAAGCAAGACCTGAGGTTCGTCTATTGTTTCATGTTCCCATACATCCGCAAACTGCTGACCCATGAACATGAGCATATTTTCCATGTTTGTTTGTCCACCCTGAATCCAGTATCTTTCTATATCGGTATATTCGTCCGAAGATAGGTCAAGGTTAGACAGGGCGTTTGAAGAAAGATCATAACAGATAACCTTCGCTCCAAGCTCTTTGCCAACGTTAATACTTGTTGTCCAGTTTTCGATTGTGTTTTCATCCTGTGATTCAAGGAAAATTATTCCAAATTCTGAAAACTCATAATCTTCAGGCACAGGATCGTCTTTTGTAAAGATCGTTACATTCAACTCTGACGAGATGTTGGCATCTTGTGCAGCATTGATCAGTGAAACTTCATTGTGATCCGTACCAAGGACAAATAAGATTTCAGTGTAATCAACATTTACATTGTCCCAGAAATTGATTATTGGATGATCACTGTATTCTGTTGCAAGATAGATAAGAAGATCTTCTGCATTCTCAAGCCCTTCACCTGTTACATCCATATTGATGTAATAGTTGTATACCTCGTCATCAGCACTACCATTTGAAATATGATCAAAATAGGGAGGAGTGTTTGTACTAGCCTTCACGCTTAACAAAGAGGTACCATTATCATGGACTGCTTGCAGAGTCTCGTTTATGCTAAATCCGGTTGTAGCACTTGTTGTATTATAAACTTTAGAACCAACCATCTCAAATAAGATCACATCCTGAGATGCTAAAAGACCATTATCTGCAGCTTCAAGTAATTGATCACTTGCGTACCAGGTTGCATTATATGCAGGAATGGCAGTATATTCTATAAATTGACTATGATCGTTTGTCAGCTTTGCAGTCTCCAAAGCATCACTTTCTTGATAATAAACATATGTTATTCTCAGAGGCGTCAATAATCTCGTGATCGTAGGATCATTACCATAATCTTTTGCAAGACATATTAGCAGATCCTCTGCATTTTCAAGCCCTTCACCTGTTACATCCATATTGCTGTAATAGTTGTATACCTCATCATCAGCACTACCATTAGAGATATGGTCAAAATAGGAAGGAGTGCTTGTACTAGCCTTTACGCTTAACAAAGAGGTACCATTATCGTGAACTGATTGCAGAGTCTCATTTATGCTAAATCCAGTCGTGTTACTTACCGTGTTGTAAACTTTTGAACCGACCATCTCAAACAATATCACATCTTGAGATGACAAAAAACCATTGTCTGCCGCCTCAATCAATTGATCACTTGCATAATAGCTTTCATTAAATGCAGGAATGGCAGTATACTCTATAAATTGACGGTAATCATTTGTTAGTTCTGCCATTTCCAGAGCATCACTTTCTTGATAATAAACATAAGTAATGTTAACCTTTGATTCTTCAGCCGACACCACTGGCGAAGCTGCCAGCAAAATCAAAACACTTAAAAGTAATAATCTAGGTATTATATTTCGCATGTTATCCACCCGATAATGTGTAAGACACCCCGGCACTTTGCTTGACGGCTGTCCGGGGTGTATCAAACTTTCATTATCAACACATTTTCATTCTGTTTTTTAATTGGTCATTTCCACACACTCTTGAAAGGATCAGGTGCTCGTTTCGTTCCCCGAATCTGGAACGTAAACAACACGACCATCGGCCAGCTGGTAGGCCGTTCCCAGTGCCTCACCGGTACCACCACCGATCTGTTCGGTCATGTTCAGCACTTCTATGTCCTGGCCTTCCTTGACTATGATCTTCATATTCTCCTGACCGGGATTCTTCACAATGGTTATATCTTCAGTAGGACTGAGCAGCTCAGGAAGCTGGAAAGACATAACAAGAGCTATCAGTAATGCTACTGAGAACACCATGGCAACATCAAAGAGGTTGGCAACTCCTGTAAGAGGGTTCTGGTCTTCTTCCTCATAGAGGATGCCCGTACGCCGGTACCTTTTCTTACCCATTATTCGATCTCCATGGAATCAACAAGATAATCGATATCTGCCATGTCCTGCCAGTACCACCTTTTCCTGACCAGTGTAAGTACGTACCCCACGATACCTGCAAAAAGTCCGAGTACGGTTGTTGCAAACGCGATCATCAGGTTGTTGGCGAGCTGAAGGATATCACCCTGTGCAAGACCGATGAGTGCAGGACCCAGTGGAATTAAAGTTCCCATTAGTCCAAGCATAGGAGCTACTGTTGACAGTATCTTTGTTTGTTCCAGACGCTTGGTCATCCTGACCTCGTACTCTTCTGAAAGCCAGTCAATAGAAGAGAGGCTGCTCTTTTTCAGGTGCTCTGCTGCATCATGTGCAAAAGATGTGACAAGCTGGTTCTGGTCAAGTTTCAGAAGATGTGATGCGGCTTCATCATAGGAGGATTTCTTGATATTCTCCTGAACGTTTCTGCCAATATGTTCCAGTTCTTTGACGTTTCGGTGACGTTTTGCATATTCGGAGATGAACTCACCAATAAGTCCAAGAGATAATGCAATTGTCAGGATCAAAAGTATTACCACCGGATACAGCATGGCAGATGCAGCGGTATACATGATCTGGAACAAAGAAGAATCAATACCCATATTTAGTTACTCCTTATTTTTTCAAGAACAAATCCACCGGCAATGAATATTGCAAAGACCACGAACGGAAGGATCTCCACAGGTGGTGCGTGATACGGAGGGATGTTCATCTGTTTTGTTTTAATGTAAGTAGGTACCAGGATAGCTCCCATGAGATAGTAGATACCAAGGATCATCATGATGTTACCAAGGGTCTCCGGAGTCTTGTTCAGCTTCTTGCACAAAAATGAAGTTGCAACCACAGAAACGAAGAATACAATTCCTACAAAGAATCCGATAAGCAGACCGCCCATCTCAAGTGATGTTGCCAGAAGCATACAGGATATGAAGAGCGCTGTCAGGCAGACTGGACAGGGCAGGGATATCACGAGGAATGTGCGATGCGATACATCGCAACCACAATTCCACTGCTTCTGGGTATAGATGCCTGCACCGATGAGGAGCAATGCGACCAGAACGTGAAGAGACATTCCCATGCTTGCGATCAGGTCAAGGTTTGACTGGTCTACATATTCTATGAGACTGCCAATGATCACTGAAAGAATAAAGTAGCTACCTGCAAGAGCAAGGATCTGTTTTGTGCTGCGATTGGAAAAACCACAACCTATGCCGGTCTTAATACCAAATAGAAGGATAGCTATCAGTATTCCCACAACAGTGAGAAGTACCATGTTCATTCACAAGCACCTCTTGAACTTTTGTTTAGAATGTATGTTATTGACAACACTTCTACCACCCAAATTAATAGTTTTTTACACCAAATTAGTTCAAATATAATACACACATAAATTAGACAAGTATAATTGAGTGCCACATATGAGAACATTATAGTATATAAAACTGATTTTTTGCATCACATATGTAGTACATTTAGATAACAATATAGATACTAAAAGTAATATAAGTTATTTAATAGAGTACCAAAAATAGAGGCTAATTTCCATCCCACAGATGTAAAGATCAAAAAAATAAAGCTGCTATGAACCATAGATGTGACCTACAAAAATTTTTGTTGACAAAAAGATATGAACACACGGAATGAAACAAAGATGATCCACAATTTCCAGTATATACGGCAAATATGAAAAAAGAGAACATATCATGTAAAAAATATTACGGATAATGGTTGAGTTCATACCTAACACAAACCCTGCAATATAGAATCCCGGGTATAGAATATCAAAATACTTATCACATATCATAAGGTTAGAAAGATTGATTCCAATGAAGAAAGCAATATTACTTGTTATACTTGCAGGCATTGTCCTTATCAGTGGCTGTACAGGCAATTCCGGGGATCAGGAAGATACAATGGTGAAAGAAGGAGATTATATCACTGTCAATTACATTGGCCAGCTTGAAGACGGAACCATCTTTGATACATCACTGGAAGAGGTAGCAAAGGAAGCAGGCCAGTACAACCCTGCAAGGGAGTACAGCCCTCTCGGGTTCACTGTGGGTGCAGGCCAGATGATCAAAGGCTTCGACAACTGCGTGGTCGGAATGGAGATAGGAGAAGAACGTACTGTGACGATCCCTGCAGCAGAAGCATACGGAGAATACAATGAGGAACTTGTCCAGCCTATCGAGATCAGCAAGCTCAACGAGATGGGGATCGAGCCAGAGGTTGGAATGGCACTCTACACCCAGCACGGGCAGGTAACAGTATCAAAAATGAATGACACCCATGCATTCATCGACTACAACCACCACCTTGCAGGAAAGACACTTGTCTTTAAGATAACACTCGTGTCTATCGGACAATAAAAGAACAGTCACTAAAAAACAACAAAAACGGATCAAGGATGGAAAAGGAAGAAAAGATCGTAGCGATCCTGCTGGTGATGGCCATCCTGTCACTGGCAGTAGCTTATTTTACATACCTCCCGGGAGAGATCACAGGAGATGTCCGGCCACTGGCCGATTCATCCGGACTTGGAGAGAAGGTATTTGTGGAAGGGGAAGTCCTGAGCAAGCGCCTCACATATACCGGAGACCACCTTATTCTAGAAGTTGAACATAGCACTCAGCCAATAACTGTCTTCATACCCAACAACAAGGGAGCAGAAGAGATCAACGAAAAGGTCTCCAGAGGTGACAGGGTTCATATTACCGGCATACTGGACGAATATGAAGGAAAACTGGAGATTGTTGTCCAGAAGGAAAAGGATGTGCAGATCTTCTGAAAGACAATTACAAAAAAACTTCATGACGGTAACAATATAAGTGAAAAGGTCGTTTTCTAGAAGCATGAAAGCGTGTATCATGTGCGGGGGAGAAGGCACACGACTTCGTCCTTTGACCTTTGACAGACCAAAGCCAAGTATACCAATTGTGAACAAGCCTTCCGTTGTGCATCTGATAGAGCATCTTGCAAAAGAAGGATTCACAGAGATCATCATTACGATAGGGTACATGGCTGAAAAAATAGAAGAAAGCCTTGGTGACGGGCGTATGTACGGAGTACATATCGACTACGTTTATGAAGAAAAAAAGCTTGGTACTGCAGGCGGTGTGAAGAACGCGGAGGAGTATCTCAAGGATGAACCATTCATTATTGTGGGCGGAGACCATGTAATGGACCTTGGCCTTCGTAATATGTACCAGTTCCATGAAGCAAACGATGCTATAGTGACCATCGGACTGATGTCCATCGATGACCCACGTGAATTCGGTATCGCTGACATGGACGTGAACAACAGGATACACCGCTTTTTGGAAAAACCTGGTGCCGGAGAAATTTTCAGCAATCTTGCCAGCACAGGAATATACATGTGTTCACCGGAGATCTTCGACTGGATACCTGAAGGTGAACAGTATGACTTTGCAAAAGACCTGTTTCCTGCATTGATGGAAAAGGGGATGAACATAAATGGCATGTTGAAGCGCGGCCACTGGACTGATGTGGGTAGCGCAAACGCTTACAGGCAGGCTCAGAGATGGATGCTTGACTCCCTTCCGGGAACCACCATCGAGGGGAATTTCAAGACCACGAATGCACGCATCAGCGGACCCCTCCGGATAGGGAACAACGTGGTCGTTGGATCGAACTCGGCACTTGTAGGACCAATTGCCATCGGTGAGAACACCACCATCGGAGACAATGTCCTGATAGGACCATATACTACCATCGGCTCCAATTGCGTCATCAAAGACAACAGCAGGATATTATCATCATACATATTCAACAACGTCACCGTCGGGGACAACTCCAATGCATCCGGTTCAATTATAGATAACAACACGGTCATAGGAAAGAACTGCAGCCTTGAGAACGGAACTGTCATCGGCCCACGTGTGAACATTAACGATGATACCATCATCCATTCCGATGTAAAGATATGGCCGGAGATCGATATAAAATCGGGCTCAAGGATAAAGGAGACAATAATCAACCCCGAGTTCGAATAAAGTATAGATAACAGAGAACATGAATCGATTCCTGAAGTGGCTCGTAATCTCACTACTGTTAAGCTTCGCATCAATTGGATTTCTGCTGGTCTTCACAGTGGATACGACCACAATCGATTCTATTCTTAACATCAAAAAGGAAGCGATCTTTGCTGCCATTACACTTCAGATATTTTCATATATTGTCTGGGGATTCCGTACAAAATTCATGTGCCAATCCCTGGGACACGATATCAGTTCATTGAAGACCACGGAGATCGCCATATCGAGCCTCCTTGTAGCTGCTGTCACACCATCTTCTGCAGGTGGGGAAGCCCTGAGGGTCCACCTGTTATCAAAGAACGGGATCCCCATAGGACAGGCAACTTCAGTGGTAATTGGAGAGCGACTCACGGATGCTTTTCTGATACTTCTTACAGCCCCCATCGCACTCTACATCTTCAGAGGTGTGATCCCGGGAGATAATTTTGATATACTCCTAATCACAGGCGAAGCAGTGCTCCTCTCAGCTCTCGGGGTCCTGATATATGCTGTATGGAAACCACACCGGATAAAGAGAATGATACATTTCCTCGTACGCAGGACAAGACGTTTTCATGGTAAGAAGACCGACGAAGCACTTGCACATCTGTTGAAAAAGGTGGATACGGAAGTGGACGATTTCCACTTCGGCCTGCGATACCTGTTGAAAAAAGGAAGAAGAGGTCTGCTATACGGAACAATATGCACTATGATCTATCGCTGCACACTCTATTCCATCCTGCCGGTCATACTCTGTGGGCTGAACCAGTCGCCTGAAGTGGTGATTGCATTCGCAGCACAAATCCTGTTGACGATCGTAATGATAATCCCTGCAACCCCGGGTGCGAGCGGCGTGGCAGAATTTGGTGCAAGCTCATTGTTCTCAGTACTGGTCGCATCCCCTGCACTGATAGGAATAACCGTACTGGCCTGGAGAGCACTTACATATTACACCAATATAATTGCAGGAAGTTTTGTGAGCCTAAAGGTCCTCAAGGATGCAGATTTCATGAACAGCTCAAATGAAGAGTAAGAAAAAGATGGACAGAAAAAGACAATCGGTAAAAATGATGAAGAAAGAGAAGACGGATCACACGGTCATATGATCCATCAGCCTTTCCACACCACTTGCCTTTTCCATGACCTCATTCTTACTTCTATAAGGCACCCCGCTATAGATCTGAGAAGCTTCAAGATCCGTTATACCGGGGATCTCCCTGATAACAGAAAGGGGTGCGGAATTGATATCAAGCGGATATGGGATGGCCTTTATGGAACGCTGCCCGTGTCCCACCACCACGACATCCGTGAACTTCCACAGCGGAAGTGTCAGCGGAATACCGACAAGCAGAGGATAGGTGCCAAACTGCCTGCCAAATGTCAACTCATGCTTTGAGCTCTCGTCATGGACCTCACACATCACATCCCGAAGTATAGTCCCTCTGGGTACGACCTTGCGAAGCATAGGAAGGTCGATCTCCTTTCGGACCTTCTCCTTGTACTTCAGGAACAGTTTCTTGTGCTTCCCCACAAGCTCATCGTTGCCATAGACACGGGTTCCCGGAAATGCCATGACCTGTCTGATGTTGATCCTCCTTACCAGAAGTCCCGAGTCCAGCACTTCCCTGAGGAAATCGTAGTTCAGCTCAAAGGTCTTCTTTGTCTCACCGGGCAGACCGTGAACAAAGTTCAAGCCCGGAAGAAGCTCGGGAAGACCGTTGCTGCCCCGTGAAGCACCGACCTCGTTGAACATCCTGATGACCTCCATCACATCCTCCGGCATTGCCTTCAGGTCATTGGCACGAACCACTGCCGGATCGGCACTTTCCATACCAAGTGCAGCAATATCCCCGGGGGTGTGATGACGGACGATGGTCTTCATGATCTCAAGTCCCTGCTCGGGGTAAGCAGCAATGGTTGCCGGATTTGCATTGTCCATGTGCAGCACCTGAAGATCGGGTGCAACCCTGCGTATGCCTCCGTAGAGAGATTCCAGTACCGACGGGTCTGGCTGCAGGATGTCCGCACCGATGTCCTTTGCATGGAAACCGAACAGGTCGGGCTGCCTTCCTATACGGAAATATTTCGCACCGGCAGAGTAGAGGGAAGAGACCTCATCGACCACATCTGATACCGGACGGAAATCCGAAGTACCGTAGAACCTTTCGGTACAGAAGGAGCAGTGAACCTTGCGACCACAGCCACGGTAGGTCTCAAGCTCGCACATGACATACGGATACTCCGGATGCTTTTCGATTATGAAAGCTCCAAGAACAGACCATTTGCCGATCTCATCCACAGTCCTCAACCTGTGCCCGATGCCTTCCGGATCGAGCAGTGAACCGCTCTCAAAGAGATCATAGACAAAGGCCTCGATGTCCTGCTTTGCAATGACAACATCCTCTGCTTCGATACCCAACTCACTGGCAGCGGTTCCACCTTCTTTACTGAAACCCAGACGGATAGGGCCACCTATAACTTTCAATCCCGTGGAAAGGCTGCAGATGTTCTCTATCTCGCCGGGAGTGATAGGAGATGACCTCAGGTACTTACCCGGGACGGTCATGCCAGACAATATGACCACAAGGTCTGCACTTTTTAATGCAAGGACATCATCCGCGGTTGCTTTCCTGAGCTGATCGATGGTAAAATAATGAATATCTTCTTCTGAGATGCCCCTGTCACGAAGGGCACCGGCTATGTAGCGGATGTAGGGAGAGATGTATGGCGGAACCCCGAAACATGCGGGTTCATCCACATAGCCGTCTATTATCACTGTTCTCATGAGAATTAGAATGGAAGGATTCCTTATAAATGAACCTTTTGAAGAGAGATCATATCAGAATCAGTGAGATCAGAATAATAAGGTTTAATATTGTACCAGAAATAGCATCTTTCCAGCCAAGCACAGTAAGGACCAACGAATACGCAGCTGCTGCGAACAAGCCGGTTTGCCACCAAACCTGATCCGTGAACATGCCATAGGCGGCAATAGTATAAGCGGCGGTTGCAACCAGCCAGGCAAACCCCAACACGTAGGTCCCTCGCTCTCCAATATCCAGTACCCCGCCCAGAACCTTAGTGGAATAGTGCTCATGCAGACTGATCTTCCAGAAGGTGACAACACCAAAGAGATGGATTAAGCCATGCAGCAGGATGATAATTGCAATCAGTTTCAGTAGCATCTATATTTCCTCCATTTTATGAGAATAAATTCAACCCCTATTGTGTTTATAGTAAACCTGCCGTATATAGATAATCATATTTCATGAGATCAAACATTTTCCCTTTCCTCCGGGCTGATGAATTATTTCCCTGCCTTTAAGCAACAGGACAGAACCCCATGAAGTACTTATACTTTAATCGTATAGGATAGTAAGTCATGGAGTTTTACTGAGGTTATCATATGAGAAGTGACAATACAAAGAAAGGAGATGCACGTGCACCAAACCGCTCGCTTTTGAAAGCGATAGGTGTTACCGATTCTGAGATGAAGAAGCCGTTCATAGCTGTTGTGAATTCCTGGACCGAGTTCATTCCCGGACACATTCACTTAGACAAGGTCGCAGAAGCGGTAAAGGCCGGTATTCGCAATGCAGGTGGTGTTCCTTTCGAATTCCATACCATAGGCATCTGTGATGGTATCGCGATGGGACACGAAGGAATGAAATATTCCCTTCCAAGCAGGGAAGCCATCGAGGACACCATTGAGATCATGATCCAGGGGCAACAGATGGACGGTATGGTCATGGTAACATCATGTGACAAGATCACACCTGGCCACCTTATGGCTGCAGGAAGACTTGACATCCCTACAATGGTCGTCACAGGCGGACCAATGCTTCCGGGATATGTGGATGACAAATATACAGACCTTGTTTCCGTCTTCGAAGGTGTCGGTGCCTGCCAGAGCGGTGCAGCCTCATCTGAAAAACTGAAACTGCTTGAAGATCTCTGCTGCTGCGGTGCAGGTTCCTGTGCAGGAATGTTCACTGCCAACACCATGGCATGCATGACAGAGGCACTGGGACTCAGCCTGCCAGGTTGTGCAACCGCACATGCAGTTGATGCAAAGAAGATGCGCATGGCAAAAGACACCGGCGAGAGGATCGTGGAGCTTGTAAAGGAAGGGATCACAGCACGCCAGATAGTCACCGAGAGATCCTTCGAGAACGCTATAATGGTCGATCTTGCAGTCGGAGGAAGTACCAACACAACACTTCACCTGCCTGCTATTGCCCATGAGTTCGGAATTGAACTTACACTTGAGAAGTTCGATGAGCTCAGCAAGACGACCCCACACCTGATAGGACTCAGGCCTGGCGGAGAGAACTTCATGCTCGACTTCGAGAGAGCCGGTGGAGTTCATGCCATCATGAAGAGACTTAAGTCAAAGCTCAACCTTGAAGAGAAGACCATCACCGGAAAGACCGTTGGCGAGAATGTCGATGAGTTCGTCATTGTCAACCCGAAGCTGAACGCCCGTATCCTGACCACACTTGAGAAACCACTCCACGAGGAAGGCGGGATTGCAGTCCTGAAAGGAAACCTCGCACCTGACGGAGCAGTTGTCAAACAGGCAGCAGTGGATGAGAAGATGCTCAAACACTCCGGCCCTGCAAGGGTATTCGATAGTGAAGAAGAAGCAATGTCAACCATCATGAAAGGCGAGATCGGGCCAGGAGATGTCGTTGTCATCAGGTACGAAGGACCAAAAGGAGGTCCGGGAATGCGTGAGATGCTCTCTCCAACCTCAGCAATCGCCGGAATGGGACTCATCGATTCAGTAGCACTCATCACCGACGGAAGGTTCTCAGGCGGTACAAGAGGACCATGTATCGGCCACATCTCGCCGGAAGCCTATGAAGGCGGACCGATCGGCCTGATACAGGAAGGCGACATCATCGATATCGACATGCCTGGAAGAAAGCTTGAGCTCAGGGTTTCAGACGAAGAGCTGGAAAAGAGAAGGGCAGATTTCAAACCTGTTGAGAAAGAGGTCACCGGTTACCTTTCACGTTACAGGAAAACAGTCAGCTCCGCAAGCAGGGGAGCTATCAGGGATTAAAGCTGCTGATCAGGCAGCTTTTCTTTTTTATTTCGTTTTATTTTAGACTAACATCAGCCAAATCACTTTGCAGGAAGTCTTGTAAGGTAAACTATGTCATCCTTCACAATATTGGATATCCTGCCGGCTGATAGAAGTTGATCTATTTTTGACTCCACATCCGGATCTGCATACCTCTTGGAAAGAAGACTTTTGATCACATCTTTCTTTACTTCCGCACCTGATGGAAGATAGGCAAATATACAGCTTTCAAGCTTGTCAGCAGCCGGAGCAGATCCATCAGGAACATAGGGATCGGTACTCTCCGTCTGAACAGGATGTTCCACCACCAAATAATTTTGTGGAGCAGAGTATAAGGCTTCAGCTTCGAATAACAGAGGTTTTGAGGACCGTATCAGAAAAGGAGCACCTTCAATATCATTTCCCGATACATCCGGAGAACCGTTTTCGATCTGAGTTTCCACCGCACCATGATCCTCAATTCCTGCTGAAGCATCTTCCAGATCATCCAGCAATTCCGGAGGTATCCTGAGCTCCGGGAAGGAAAGTGTAGCATAAGGAACCGATCCATCGGATATTTCGGTAACGAGACTACCAGCCTGCTCCGCAGAGGTATTATGATCTCCGGATTTACTATCGGCCATATCGGACAGGGAAGCCCTGCCTTTAAGGAACTGGATATTGGAATTCATATCAATGATCTGCTTCTCAAGATCACATACACGATCTGTCAGATCAAAAATGATGCTCTCGAAGCAAGCCATCTTCTTAAATGGAGAGTTGCTGTTTTCATCAGGAGAAGAAACGGCATCTGAAGTTAACTTTGGCTCCGGAATCCCATCTCCAAGATCGGGATCTGTGAGACTGGCATCAAAGGATAATGTGGCGTCATCGTCAGCTTCACTAACTGTCGAACCTTCCTCTTCAAAAGTGTCTTCAAGTTCAAAGTATGCATCTTCAGGAAGATCTTCAAAATTATCCCCGGGATCGTTGGTTTCAGCAGCAATAGTCTCCCCGGCTGTTGCTTTCAAACCATCCTCAATAAGTCCTGCCAGAAAGGAATCCCTGTCAGGAACATTGGACAGTTCCTTATACAACTCATCGGAAATACTGATCTTAAGTTCTTTCATGCCACATCAACCCGGGAAAGCTAAAAAGAATATGCGCCTAAAGGATACATAAGCATTTCCAAAAAAAGGTCACACCAGCAGGTTAAGCGGGTGTGAGGATGATGGCTCGATATCAAGATCAGAAGATGCCTCTGAGATCATGATGTCAGTCATGGCAGCAAGAGGGAAAGTGTACTTTGCATTCTCGATAGGACCATAAAGGACAAAATCACCACCTGCAAGCTGCTGCATGGAGACCGTACCGATATCGCATATCTTGTAGATAAGTGGGTCTTCCTTCTTTTTAGCCTTGAGCCAGCTCCAGGAAGATGGAGCATTGTGAATACCCGATCCAACTGGGTAGCCCCATTTTGCCTTGGCGGTCATCGTCATGCGAAGGGCAATGCCTGCACCATCTCCCATAGGGGTAATGCTTGGATCGATGAGAACGTTCATGATACCACATTCTTCAGCAATTTCCAGCAGACCCCTGTCCATCAGTTTGCCACCGTTCTCCAGCAATTCCATCCTGCCTTCCAGGGATGAGTCCATTGCATTGAAACCGAGGATGATGGAACTGTCAATATCGGAATCCACAAGGACTGCACATTCTTCGTTGCTGATGCTCATGTTAATGGAATTGTAGATGGTCTTGTCAGCAAGACCTATGTCAGTAACATATTCTGCGGAGGCCATCCTCACAGAGGACTGAGGAGAATCGAGGATTATTGGAGAGTCACTTACTGAAGTCACAAAATCAATGTACTTCTGCATGCTCTCGAAGGTGTTGGCAAAGATATGAACAATGGCCGGATTCCCGGTCTCATCTGACATTGAATCCTGCATGTTCACAAGAACCTCTGCCCCTGCCCTGTCGAATATGCCGACATCCGCATCTTCCACGATGCTGTGGCCTTCATAGAATATGGTACCTGCAAGCGCTGTTGCCAGCTCGCCCGGCTGGCCTCCAATCTTCACGCCTGCAATATTGACGATCTCCTGCTCTTTCTGGAACCTGAACATGAACACAACCTCTACGAAATATAACAATGATCAAGATAACAATACAACAATGAAATAAAATAAACAATTAATTGGAATCCACTTCGCACACTATACCTGAAGACGAATCAAGCATTACATCACCCGATATCATGATATCCCCGGAAGTGATATCCATAGCAGGCCTGCATTTCTTCTTGGCACTCTCCACAACGAAAGCTGCTTCGTAATAAGGATCTTCTTTGCCCTTGTACTCATCAACGATCCGGCGGATCTCATCCAGGTCCACAAGCCCGATACGTTCAATGAGGGTTACCTGCTTCTGGAAACGGTCGATCACATCCCTGCCGACGTTCTCTATGAAAGGAATAGCACCATCAGAGCCTATGATACGCCCGTTATCGTCTATGCCGTTCTTATGAAGTGCAACAAGTGTCTTTCCTGCAAGATGACCCCTGGACTCATTACCACAGATAAGGAGATACCTGATATTCGAATTCGAGACCGTGTTTATGATGATCTTCTCCGCACCAAGGTTCTCGGTCTTACAGCTACCCCACATGGCAGCTTCATCATAAGGTTCAAGTGAACTTGCAAGAGTTATGACCGCAATACAGGAATCCGGATTCCCGGCACTACAATCCCCTTTTACAACAGGCCATCCAAAAGCAACGGTTTCTATATCAACACCCCATAAATCACATAATCAAGATCTGTTCCTCTCGTTCTTCATGTCCACAAGGGCACTTGCAAGCATTATGGCCTTTGTGTAGTGGCCACCGACACGTGATGTGTCCACGAAGACATGATCGTCCATCAATACCGGTGCACCGATGCCGTCCCCTCCTCCAAGGAAAACTAGCGTCCTGAATATCAGGTTACCGGTTATGCCATCCGGAGCAAAGATGAAGTTCGCTTCCTTTATGGCATCCTCAATGAGTATTGTATAATGCTTTGCACATATACCAGTTTCCCGCAGCCTTGCTGCAAGGAAATCGGCATCTGCAAGTGTGCGGTCGATCTTTTCATGCCTTCCAAGATCACCCATCCTTCCGCCGGAGAGGACACCAACGACCGGTTCAATGCCAAACCTGCGCATGTGTTCCACACCCAACTTGACAAGCGTGATCTTGTCGGAAAGGTCGTTTCCCTCATCTATGCCCACGGGTGCAAGGAAGAAAGGAACGCCTTCGGAGGTAAGGAGAAAAGCCATGCGGTGAAGGCGGTTCATCTTCAGTACCTGCTTGAGATGGGAAAGAGTAACCGAGGCCTTTGCAGTTCCCCTTACTGCCGCATCCACGGAACCCGATGCCAGCAGGTCACCAAGGACCATCTCCGGCTCATGGGTATTGATGATCTCAAGAGAAGTGCCAACGGTATCGATCTTCTGTTTGTCCCCTACAAGGATGACGTGTGCATATCCTTCGTTGTGGGCTGCCTCTATGCTGGAGATCATCTTGGGAGTGGGGTCACGTACACCAATAGCAACCTTCGCAGTGTTTGAAAGAGCCCTTTTCCGGACAACATCCATAAGACCTGACGTGCTATTGTTCTACATACCGGATCACCTGCCAGAAATGATATTAATCAGAATCAACAAAGAGATGCAAACATTAATTACTTTTCCCTTTTATTGAAGGTATGATCACAGATGGCAGAATCTATCGAATGGGTTGAAAAATACAGACCACAGTCCCTTTCAGACCTTGTGGGCAACAAGAAATCGGTCGTGGAGATGCGTGAGTGGGCAGAGTCGTGGCTCTCCGGCATGCCGGAAAAGCGTGCAGCCATACTCTATGGGCCTGCAGGAGTTGGAAAGACCTCCGCAGCACATGCACTTGCCAGGGACTTTGGCTGGGAGACCATCGAGCTGAACGCCAGTGACCAGCGAACAGCAGGAGCTATCGAAAGAGTTGCAGGTTCTGCATCAAAGATGAGCTCACTTACAGGCACATCTGCAAAGAGACTTATCATTCTGGATGAGGCCGACAACATGCATGGAAATGCCGACAGGGGTGGATCACGTGCAGTAGGCAGCCTTATCAAAGAAACAGACCAGCCCATCATTCTGATAGCAAATGACCTCTACGGACTTACACCTTCCATACGCTCGAACTGTATTGAACTGAAGTTCAATTCAGTGCAGGGAAGATCGATGATCCCGGCACTCAAGAAGATATGTGTCGAGGAGAAGATCATGTGTGGAGTTGGTGTCCTTGAGAAACTTGCCGAGAACGCCAGCGGTGACATGCGAAGTGCTGTCAAAGACCTTCAGGCAGTGGCAATGGGAAGGGACGAGATCTACATAGAGGATATTGCCACCTCCGAGAGGGACACCAAGGAAAACATCTTCAAGGTAATGGCAAAGATATTCAAAAGCACCGATCCAAAGAGCGCATTGCAGGCAACATACGGCCTGGACGAGACACCTGAGAACCTTATCCACTGGATCGATGAGAACCTGCCATCACAATACGGCACAGAAAAAGACACCGAAGAGGACCTTATAACCGGCTACAGATACCTATCAAAAGCAGACAGGTACCTTGGCCGTGTGAAAAAGCGACAGAGCTACCGCCTCTGGAGATATGCAAGCGTCCTCATGACCTGCGGAACAGTGGTCTCCAAATCACACGTAAGCCGCGGGTTCACAAAGTACCAGCCACCTTCATTCTGGCGCAAGATGGGACAATTAAAGTCAAAACGTGACATGAGGGATAATATTGCTTCCCGCATAGGCGAGCACTGCAATGAGTCCATGCGTTATTCACGCACAGATCTGGCACACCTTTACGGCAGGATGCTCAAGGACGAGGCCTATGCAGTGGATGTTGCTCTGGACCTTGACCTGAGCATAGATGAGATCGTTTATCTTACCGGTGGCAAGAAGGTCACAAAAGGCATACAGAAGATCTATGACCTGGCACAGGAAAAGCGAAGTACCTATGTAACTGAAGATGCACCGGTTTTCTTTGAGAAGAAAACTGCCAGAAAGACACAGGATAAGAAGCAGATGGACCTGAACCAGATCATGCAAAACGCTGTAGCCAGCGGGAATTCTGATCCAGAGAAAAGTTCAAAAGCCGCAGACCCGGCTCCAAAGGCAGAGCCTAAACCGGAACCAAAAACCACTGCAAAGGCAAAGCCGCAGAAGACCCTGTTCGACTTCTGACCGGGATCCATATTAAAGCACAAACATCTGGATCAAAGGGACAATGGATCGATCCATGTCCTGTAATATCCTTTTTCACAGGTGACCTCTACATTCATGTCGAATAGTCGGGATAGATTTTCTGCCGTAAGAATCTCCTCCTTGGGACCGTCAAGGAAGATCCTGCCATCCTTTAACAGGACCACACGACCAATCTCAGGGATCACGTCATCAAGATCATGCGTCACAAGGATTATGCTCTTGCCTGCAGAAGCTATTCTTCTCAAGGTCTCCCTGAAAACATGACGTGACCTCATGTCAAGGCTGTTCGAAGGTTCATCAAGAACGAGGGTCTGCAGGTCATGTACAAGTGCCCTTGCTATCAGCACCCTTCGGGCTTCACCGGTAGACATCTCAGACATTTTCTTGTCAGAAAGATAGGATATGCCAAGAAGTTCCAGGAGCTCATGGGCCTTTTCTTTCATTTCAGGAGATACCATGTGATTTGGATAAAGACCAATACTGCTGAAGAAACCCGAGATCACCGCATCAAGCCCGGAAACTTTACGTTCATACTCTTCCTGCAGGTCATAGGATACGATGCCCAGAAAATGCCGCATTTCGAAAAGGTCCCATACATCCGCCCCCATTATCCTGAATACAAGATCCTCAACCCCTGCAAGAGGATAGTAGTCCCTTGTGATCGTCTTTATCAGGGATGACTTGCCCGAACCGTTCGGCCCAATGATCGCAACATTCTCGCCGACATCAATGTTCAAAGAGATGGAATCGAGAACATTACGTTCTTTCTTTCTGATGGTCACATTCCTGTACTCAAGAAGAGGTTTTGTTTCACCGGACATTTTGATCACCTTAATCGTTGTACTGAACAATTGCACTGTAAATTAAATTTACCGGCACCAAATATTCGCATCATAAAGGCAAGATGCTGTACCTGCCATTACTTTTTTTCCTGACATCCATGCCTTCTATCTTAAGAAGCTTTACCATAACATCAAGCCCCCCGGCATACCCGGCAAGTTCCCCCGAAGAGCTCACAACACGATGACATGGGATGATCACCTGTATCGGATTCAATGAATTTGCAAGCCCGACAGCCCTTGAGCCTTTGGGTTTGCCGATCATTTTGGCTATGTCCCCGTAAGAAACAGTCGTACCGTAAGGGATCTTTGTCAGAGCTTCCCATACCTTCTTCTGGAAATCGGTACCAACTGGTGAGAGCTTTACATCGAACTCCCTGAGGTCGCCTTCAATATAACGGTTTAGCTGAACTTTGACATCACTGAAGAGGTCCTTTTCCGGCTTCCAGTCCGAAGGAATTGAATATTTCCCCCCACCATCCTGGATATTAAGCACTTTAAGGCCCCCGGCATCTCCGGCCAGAAGTATAGTACCAATTTTCGTTCTTATAAGATCATAGTACATTCAGCATACCACCAGATAGGATCACCTGCTGCTATTCATAACAAATCTTCCCCTGAAGAGCAATGTTGCAGCTGCCACAAGGATACCAAAGATGCCTGAACAGAGGAACACCATGTGCAGGTCGAAGAAGATCAATAAGGCTCCCAGCACCACAGGTGAGGCACTCTGTCCTACATATTTCATGGTATTATGGATCGAAAGGACGCCACCACGTGATGCCGGAGGAGAGATCTGGATGATCTGAGAATCGATCGCTGTCTGGCAAAGACCAAAGCCACCACCGAACACCAGCAACAGCAGGAAGAGGACAGGAAGTGAGGTCGCCCAGGAGATCAGGAAGATAGATGTCCCTACAAGAATGAAGCCCAGACCGATGAGGACGATCAACGGAAGCCTTTCTGCAAGCCTTTTCATGTTCGAAGCCACCGCGATGATGGCAAGCCCCTGAATTGAAAGGACAAGTCCCGCTTCTTTGGCAGCAAATCCGAACACTTTCTCAAGCATGAACGGCAGGAAGACGACTATTGAGAACAGAAGGAAGAAGATAGCAAAGCTCAGGAAAACTGTGTAGAGGATCCTGAAGTCGCTCAGCTCACGAATGGCATTACCCAGTCCGCTTCCATGGAAATCATCAGATCCCCTGGTCTCGGGAAGCATTAGCAGGACTAGCAGAGCGAATGGTAGTGAGAGAGCATAGAAAAGGAACGGATAGTTCCAGCCGATGGTGGCCAGCCCACCGCCAATAAGGGGAGCGGTTACCGAACCAATGGCAATTGCCATACTGATCCGTCCCATCGAATGGACGCGATCAAGTCCTGAATATACATCCCCTATGATCAGCATCACAAGTGACATCATACCGGCGATACCAATACCCTGGATAAATCTCAACACCAGAAGAGTATGAAGATCGGTGGCAAAGAAGCTGAAAAGCCCCATCATCCCATTGATCACAAGACATGGCACAAGAAAGGTCTTCCTGTTAACACGATCTACAAAGTGTCCGATCACAAGGGAGAATATGGCAGTGGATATGGTGTATACTGCCATGAGATTTGCCACTTCATTGGGACTGCTGCTTAATGGTCCCACCATCTGCGGCAGTACGGGTGCAAGTATGGCTCCGCCTGCCATTGCAAAGAAGACAGTTATTGCAAGGAACAGGAGATGATGTGTTTTAAAGGTCATTCTTTCCACCATTAGCATCTGCTTCCTTCAAAAAAGTTCTGGAGCATTTGATCATTAACTGATCGGATATGCGACCATTCCATAAAACTATGGAAGAAAATGTTGGAGAACCGGAGAACAATTTGTTAATCTGCATTTTTGGAAAAAATGAAAAATGAGTTTTAAAAGAGCAAAATAATAATGGGTAAAAGGGGAGTGGGGGATAGCCTTTTAAGAAATCAGTAAATACATTGTGAATTTTATTATATATACTAACGCCTTTAGTATTTTCAAGTAGCATTAGTATCGATAATTTATTGATATGAACAGAAATTGATCAGATGAAATATGAGATCCTCGATCCAATCAATGACCAAATCGTGTAAAAAAAGAAGAATGAAGCCTCAGGCGTGATTTGAACACGCGACCTAGTGATTACAAATCACTCGCTCTGCCAGGCTGAGCCACTGAGGCGCTTCCTTGAAACGTACCCATAGAATGCATAATAACAAATAAATGTTATGGTTGAATTTACCATTGTAGAGATATCATGTGGCAGGAAATGGCAAAATACGGGAAGAAACTGGTAGACCATGGACTTGTTGAGTCCAATTTCGGGAACATCAGTGTACGCATCGCGAACAGACTGATAATAACACGCAGTGGTGCGGCACTTGATGAGATCACAGAGAACAGTGTCGTGGAGGTGCCCATAGAAGGTACATCGGAACTGGACCTGATAGCGTCCACCGAGACCATCGTCCACCGCGCTATTTACAGGAACACGCCTGCACTTGCCATAATCCATGCCCATTGCCCTTATTCGGTGGTACAGACATTAATAGAGGATTCAGATAGCATTGTACCTCTTGACAGTGAAGGCATAAGCTTCCTCCATGAGATACCTGTTTTCAGGGGAATGATGGGCACCTCCGAACTGGCAGAAGGTGCGGCAGCTGCATTGTCCGATCACAAAGGAGCTATCGCATACAGTCACGGGACCTTTGCGATCGGTAAGACACTTGCTGATGCTTATGTTATCACAACCCAGATAGAACACTCCTGCAGGATCAAGTACCTTGTAGATCTTGCAAAGAAGGGAATTTCCGGGGCACCATAACAACTAATAAGAAAGAACAAGATAAGGAGAAGTCCATGACCATCGATGCATTAAGACCTGCTGCTACAAGGATACTGGACCCGGTAGCCATAGCGATCGCAAGAAGGAAGATATCGCCAAACTCCCTTTCAATAGCATCCCTGGGGTTTGCGTTACTGGCAGGAATATGTTTCTATTTCTCGGTCGAAAGGCCGTTCTTTGCACTTGCAGCCGTGCTTTTCGTAGCCCTCAATTCGGCCTTTGACGCACTGGACGGAGCAGTTGCAAGATACATGCGTGCCGAAAGCAGGAAGGGGGACTTCCTCGACCATGTAATTGACCGTTATTCCGATGTGTTCATCATCTGCGGTATGTTCTTCGGAGGACATGTACAGTGGCAGATAGGAACCGTAACCATAGTACTTGTATTGCTGGTCAGCTATCTTGGAACACAGGCACAGGCACTTGGGATCGGAAGGTTCTACGGCGGCATCATGGGCAGGGCGGACAGGCTTGTACTGATACTGCTTGCATCAATAGCCTACCCAATCTATAGTGAACCGGTGTTTGGATATACCACCATAGGATGGGCCATAATAATCATAGGTATCGGAAGCCACATAACCACCATTCAGAGAATGGGCAGCATATGGAAGCGCCTCTAAGCGTTCTGGGCTTCTGATAGCGATTATATATGGAATAGTTTAAAGTATAGCAAATACCATTTTAAAAATATGCAGAGTCCGGGCCAGAGATATGAATACCTTGAGCATACTGCAGATGCAAAGTTCAGGGCATACGGAAAAACAGTGGAAGAGGCTTTTGAGAATGCAGCCCTTGCCATGTTCAATGTAATGATCAATACCTCAAAAGTCGACTGCACACATACAGAAAAGATAGAGCTTACAGCACCCGAGATCGACGATCTTCTGGTTGAATGGCTCTCAGAACTCCTGTTCATCTTCGAAGTGGATTTCATATCCTTCGGGAAGTTCGAGGTAGAGAGCATCACAAAAGAGAATGGCGAATACAGATTATCAGCAAGCGCAAGCGGTGAAGAAATAGACCTTGAAAAACATGAGATCGATACCGAGGTCAAGGCTGTGACATATAATGACCTGAAGGCAGAAGAAACACCAGAAGGATTCATGGTACAGGTCACAGTAGATACATAACAATACAAATTTACAATATGGTCTGACATCAAAGTGGGAGGGAAAGGCATGGAAGAAGAAGGACAAGGCGGCATACAGGAATCACTCAAAAGAATAGATGATAACATATGGGAGATACCCATTGGAGCAAAACCGGGAATGAACGTACCCGGAAGAATATACCTCTCTGAAAAACTTATCCACAACCTTGAGCCGGAGGCGCTTGACCAGGTAGCGAACGTGGCAATGCTTCCCGGGATACAGAAATATTCCATGGCCATGCCGGATGCACACCTTGGATACGGATTCCCCATAGGAGGCGTTGCAGCCTTCGATGAGGAAGAGGGAGTGATCAGCCCCGGAGGTGTGGGTTTTGACATCAACTGCGGAGTTCGCCTCCTGCGCTCCAACCTCACTGTCGATGATGTGCGTCCTGTGATGAAAGAGCTTACCGAGAGACTTTTCCAGTCAGTACCTGCAGGCGTGGGTTCCAAGAGCCGCCTGAGGACTTCTGAAAGTGAGCTTGATGACATTTTCCTGCATGGTTCCCGCTGGGCTGTTGAGAACGGGTACGGTGTGGAAGCTGACCTCGAGCACTGCGAAGGCGGAGGATGCATAGAAGGCGGAGATATCACCCACATAAGTGCCAAAGCCCGCAAGAGGGGACGACCTCAGGCAGGCACACTGGGAAGTGGAAACCACTTCCTTGAGGTCCAATATATCGACCAGATATATGACCGGGAAGTAGCTGACAGGTTTGGCCTCGAAGAAGGGCAGGTCACTTTCATGATCCACTGCGGATCAAGAGGTACAGGTCACCAGATATGTACAGACCATCTGCGTACCATATCACAGGCTGTAAAGAAGTACAGGATCTCGCTTCCGGACAAGCAGCTTGCATGCGCTCCGGCACAGTCCGATGAAGCGCAGAACTATTTCAGGTCCATGATATGTGCAGCCAACTATGCATGGAACAACAGGCAGGTCATAACCCACTGGACAAGAGAGGTCATTTCAGACATCTTAAAATCAGACATGGATGAGCTCGGGCTTGACCTTGTATATGACGTTGCACACAATGTGGCGAAGCTGGAAGAGCATACCGTGGACGGAAAGAAAAAGAATGTCTATGTCCACAGGAAAGGAGCAACAAGGGCATTCCCGCCGGGACACAGGGACGTTCCGCAGGCATACCGTGATGTTGGCCAGCCTGTCCTGATACCTGGAAGCATGGGAACTCCATCTTTCGTACTTCACGGTGCTGAAGCCTCAATGGACATCTCGTTCGGAAGTGCATGTCACGGAGCCGGAAGGGTCATGAGCCGTGCACATGCAAAGAAGGAATTCTACGGAGAGGATGTCAGGAGCGATCTTGAGAAAAGCGGGATCACGGTAAGGGCTGCACACCCATCTGTGATAGCAGAGGAAGCACCTGAGGTCTACAAGTGCAGCAGTGATGTCGTCAATGTTGTCCACGAACTTGGCATCGCAAGAAAGGTCGCCAGAATGATGCCTCTGGGTGTTGTCAAGGGCTGATATTCAGCCATTTTTTTCTTTAAGGAATCCGGAAACAGAACTCGGTTTAATAAAAACGGAACACATGTTTGTCTGCCCCTTGCCCGGGGTTCAGTAACCGAAAGAAAGGAATATAGCATTGCTTAACTTAATTCAGGAATAGCAAAAGACTACAAGAGAGTGAGGAAACGGCCTTGTTTGAGGGGATGAATGGTTTGCTTGATTACAGTCATTTACAACACAAAAGTTTGCAAGCAATCTGTCCGCTTCCTCAAATAATAAAATGATATAATAATATTTAAAGATGTTCGATATCCTTTAAATATTGAAGATGTAATGAAAATCTCTTAAGCACTTATTTTTCACTAACCGACCGTCAACCATTTTAAGTTATATTCTTAATTTTGCGCCCATGGATAAAAAGGCGAAGATGATAAAAAGAGTTCGTGTTATGGCTGACTACCAGTTCGGCAAAGGATGCGGAGATATTCTTTTTCCTGATAACGTGACCTTCCAGCTCTCAAGGACAAAGCGAATACGCCAGATCATGCTTGACGGCAAGCGTGTTGCAACAGCAAGAGCAAGGGACGGAATGCTCACACTTAGCATGGAAGCTGCTGGAAAGGTCCACTCACATATCCCTGCACCGGGACTCAGGGTAACGGTCTGCGATGATGCGGTTCCTTTTGTCTCAAAGGGAAAGACAACATTTGCAAAACATGTCACAGCAATAGACCCCGGCCTTAGAAGCGGTGACGAGGTCATAGTTGTTGATGAGAACGACAATGCCATTGCAACCGGCCAGCTTCTTCTGTCACCCGACGAAGTGGAAGCACTTGATACAGGTGCAGCGGTGGATGTTCGCTGCGGATGTGAACAGTAAGCTCCCATAGCCCTTATATTATTCAAAAAGTTCCGCTACCTGATGTCAAAATGTACATATAGCAACAAATTAAATAAGCTGTGAACTTATATATCGCCTCAAATTCATCTCGTCGGAGGGTGAGATCATCGCAGAAGAGGAATTCTTGAAAACGTTTGTCATTCCGGACAATACTAAAATGGAAGAGCGCAATATCGTGCTGGACGGAGATATCATAATAGGTAACCATTCAGATATACGATATGGCCTGATAGCTAATTCTGCGATCCTTGGAGAAAGGGTCGAGGTCTCCGGCGACATCAAAACAATATCAGACATCAGGATCGATATCTGGTCCCATATCGGTGGCACTGTCAGGACAAAGGAGAACGCCTACATCGGCGAGTTCGTCTCTATTGACGGAAAACTTGTGGTCAAAGGCGACCTTGACATCGGTAACGATGTAAAGATCAAGGGCGGTTTCGAGGCAAAGGGATGGATCGTTGTTAGAAACCCGGTCCCTGTGATCGCCTACCTTTTCCTGTACCTGACCGAACTTTTACGCATGGGCAAGGATGAAGAGGTCGAGAAGGCATTGAACGAGCTGTTCGACGAGGAAGTAGAGACCATCGGCAATGTTGCCATGATCATACCAAATGGTTCAAAGATCTCCATGGACTCAATAAGAGTGCCTTCAAAAACCGTTATCGGAAACAATTGCCGTCTTGTTGGGAACATTCGCACTACTTCACTTGACATGGCAAACGACACCACCCTCTACGGAAGCATACGCACCATGAACACAGTGAACCTTGGCGAGAACAACATCATACACGGGAACATAGTTTCACGTGGGGATGTATACATCGACAAAGGCACACATGTACTTGGAGAGATCAATGCCAATTCCATAAAGATACATGAGACCGCACGTGTGGACGGTGTTATGAGAGCAAACGGAGGTATTGTCTTCGAACGAGAGGGAGAAGATGGTCTCTCCGACAATGAGCTGATGACGCTCGATATATGACCATCATACCTAATTTTGAGGTATTCTATGACCAAAGAGACTACCCTATCAAGAGATTACGAATCAATAGTAGAACAGGATAAGAACTACGTAATGCAGACATACACACGCCAGCCCATCGCCCTTGAGAGCGGGAAGGGGTCTGTTGTCCGTGACATAAACGGCAGGGAATACATCGACTGTGTGGCAGGAATTGCCGTGAACAATGTCGGACATTGCCACCCACGTGTTGTAGAGGCGATCAGCAAACAGGCCGAGAAGCTCATCCACGTTTCAAATCTCTATTACACTGACGTCCAGGCACAGCTTGCCGAGGAACTTGTCGGGATTACCGGCATGGGACGTGCATTCTTCTGTAATTCCGGTACCGAGGCTGTCGAGGCTGCAATGAAGCTCGCAAGGGTCTCAACAGGAAAGACCGAGTTCATCGCAGCAGAACATTCATTCCACGGACGTACCATGGGATCCCTTACAGTTACTTACAAATCCGTATACAGGACACCTTTCGAACCTCTCGTCCAGGGAGAGAAGTTCGTACCATACAACGATGCTCAGGCCATCAGGGATTCAATAACCAAAGACACTGCAGCGGTCATCGTTGAACCGATACAGGGAGAAGGGGGCATCAATGTGCCCTCTGACGACTACCTCCGGGAAGTGCGTGAGATCTGTGATGAGAACGACATGCTCCTTATATTCGACGAAGTGCAGACCGGTTTTGCCAGGACAGGAAAGTGGTTCTGTAAGGAACACTCAAAAGTTGAACCTGATATCATGACAATGGCAAAGGCCATAGGCGGAGGATTCCCAATGGGTGCCATTGTGGCACGTGATGGCATATCCTTTGACAAGAGCCAGCACGCTGCGACCTTCGGAGGCGGACCCCTTGCATGTGCCGCATCCCTTGCATCAATAGGAGTTATCAGGGATGAGAAACTTGTGGAGCGCTCGGCAGAGATGGGAGAGTACTTCATGGACAGGCTCAACTCACTTGAACTCGACAACATCGTTGAGGTCCGCGGAAAAGGTCTCATGATCGGAGTTGAGATAGACAGGCCATGCGCAGACATCGTTGACCTTGCAAGGGACAAAGGAGTCCTCCTCAACTGTACATCCGAGAAGGTCATCCGTATTGCACCTCCACTCATTATCACCAAAGAACAGATCGATACGGTGGTGGACATAATTGCCCAGATATGAACTGTTAAAGAAAGAGATCGCATCCATTGCAAAATATGTCCCGGGAAAATCTATCGATGATATTGTAAGGACTTACGGACTGGACCCCGCATCTGTGATCAAGCTGGGCTCCAATGAGAACCCTCTTGGGCCATCTCCAAAAGCAGTGGAAGCCCTCATAAATGATGCACAGGCCATCAGCATCTACCCTTCAGCCGATGCACGTGAGCTCGTGGAAGCAATATCCGAATACACCGGCATACCTGCAGACCACGTTGTGGCATCCGGCCCGGGCATGGACGGCCTTCTGGACGGGCTCACAAGACTTGTCATAAGCCGCGGGGATGAGGTCATACTTACAACACCAACATTCTCATACTATGAGATATCAGCTCGTGCCAACGGAGCAGTGCCTGTTTACGTCCAGCGCGAAGAGGATTTCTCAGTGGATGTAGGGAAGGTAATTGATGCCATCACACCACTAACGAAGATCATCTTCCTGTGCTCACCCAACAACCCCTCAGGTAATGTGATACCTGAAGAGGACATACTCCGGATAGCAGAGGCCACTGAAGCGCTTGTGTTCGTTGATGAGGCATATGTTGAGTTCGCTGACAGGAACATCGCACACCTTGTTCCAAAATACGACAATATCATTGTCGGAAGGACATTCTCAAAGGCCTTCGGTCTTGCAGGAATGAGGATAGGATACGGCATCCTCCCTGTCTGGCTCAGGGAAGAGTACATGAAGATAGCAACCCCATTCTGTGTGAGCTCAGCAGCAGTTGCAGCCGGTGTTGCTGCACTCTCAGATTCCGAGCACCTCAACAAGAGCATCGAACTGGCACGCACAGGAAAGAAATATCTTCAGGACAACATCCCTTTCAAGGTCTACGACACCCAGGCTAATTTCGTACTTGTTGATGTCGCCCCCCACAAGGCACGTGATGTTACAACAGAATTGCTCAAAAAAGGGATCATTGTACGTGACTGCACATCCTTTGCCAACGCAGGAGAGTCATTCATAAGGGTCACTATTGGCACAGAGAAGCAGAACAAAAAGGTCGTGGAAGGTTTCTCTTCCATCTGACCCTTTTTCTTTAAAAAAGTAATTCAACTTCCCGAAATGGGCAGTCAGCAGATCTCATCTATTTTCATTAACGGATAGTCCAGTTCCTTATTGAACTCCATAGAGACATGGGCCTTTGCAGAGCCATACTTTGCATCGATCTGGACATTGAGCATACGACCTTCCAGCTCGCAGTAACCGAACTCATCATTGAGCTTTGAACGTACCATATCCCTGTCTATGGAAACGGTGATATTCTCCACGCATGGCTGTACTGAAATGCTCTGTGCAATAGCTTCCTCAAGACTTTCCACCGTCCTCAGGCTCACAGGAGAACCGGTGAACTGGTGATACAAAGCTCCGAGTTTGATCCCGGCTTCAAAAAGTACGTTGTCCCTGTCGGTAATTGTATTTTCGGCCATATGCTACCTACCTTGATAGTTAATGGGTCGAAATTGACCTGAAGATATAAAGCCGATACGGTTATCTGGATTTTAAGAAGAAAAAGAAAAAGGAGAGACAAGAAGAGAGGAGAGAGGAAGAGGTGAAAATGAAGATCTGAAATAAAAAACCTCAGGCCTTCTTCACAGTGGCCCAGAAAACACTCCCCTGCCCTTCAGGGTTGTCCTCAACTCCCACTTTGCCGCCGTGAAGGTCAATTATCCTTTTAACGATAGCAAGGCCAAGTCCGGTACCTTTCACAGCCGCCTTTGTAGCACGTTTGAACCTCTCGAACACGAATGGTTTGTCCTCATCCGCAACACCCTCACCAAAATCAGTAACTGTGATCTTCCACTCATCACCGTAGTCAAGGATGTCAACAATGATCTTACTTCCTTGAGGGCTGTATTTTATTGCATTTGAAAGCAGGTTCACAAAGACTTCTTCCAGAACCGGGCTTGTCTTTGCATTGTACTTGCCGCTTGCCATGTTCTCAAGAACGATGTGTTGGCTCCTGAGCTGTTTGTCAAGGGATTGTATTGCCAGCCTTACGATCGCACCAACGTCCATTACTTTGAACTCCAGAACACTGATAGCCTCCAGTCTTGAAAGCTTGGATACCGATTCGATCATGTCAATAAGCTTGCCGTTATTTCGCTTGATCGCACGGAGCTTTTCAGTTGTGTCCGGATCATATTCTCTTTTTAATAATATTTCTACAAATCCCTTTACAAGACCTGCAGGGTTCATTAGATCATGGCGGATGATGTCAGTAAACAGATCCTTAAGCTCATTTGAACGTTCCAGTTCCTCAGCATATTCCTGAAGATCAGATTCCGCCCTCTTCCTCATCGTTATGTTGCGGTAGCTACAAACGTGCCCCCTGACCTTGCCATCAGTAATAACAGGGAAAAGATGATATTCGAAGATACGACCATCCCGGAAATAAAGTACATCCGAATCATATTCCATCAAAATTGCGAACCTCTTGACCTTTGAAAGGATGTGATCTGCATTTTCCAATTGTGACAGGCCGTATCTGACAAATGCTTCAACATAGTTCTTTTCAGTATCCGCATCATCAGGAATATTCCATATTTCCCTGAACTTGTTGTTCACCATCCTGATCGTTCCGGTGTTATCAAAGAAAGAGATACCATCATCCGTAGATTCCAGGACGTTCCTTAAAAGGGTCTCATTCTCTTTGATAAGCTTCTCAGCGATCCGATGTTCGGAAATTTCCTCCTTGAGATTTTCATTGACCCTCGTAAGTTCTCTTGTGCGCTCCTCCACTTTATCTTCCAGTTCCTGCCGGTATGAATCCAATTCAATTTCTGCCTTTTTCTTATCAGTGATATCACGAACAATGATCTGGATGAACTGTTCATTCTTATCGATCACCGAACCGCTTACATCCACATCAATAGACGAACCATCCGATCTTTTTAATTTAGATTCAAGATGAACAGAACCTTTCACCATGATATTCCCGATTGTATCGGAAACAAAGATACGCTCTTCATCAGGATATAATGAGACAAGGTCAATACCAACAAGGGAATCCCTGTCATAACCAAGCATCTCACAGGCTTTCTTGTTGACATTCAGGATTCGCCCATCCGCATCATGGATAATCACCGCATCATTTGATTCTTCAAAAAGTGAACGATAATACATTTCACTCAGGCCCAGGGACTTTCGTGAACGGTCATGCTGAAGGGAATTACCAATTGTGGAACCCACAAGACGGAACATGTCCGTGACAAAGTTCGAAAAATGCATATCTTCCCTTATAGAGCAAAAGCCAACAAAGCCCATCAATTCATCCTTCATTAGCAAGGGAACTATAAGAGCTGATCTGACCTTCAAAAGTTCCAGCATCTCCTTGCCTTTGTGAGCTTCCTCAGGGAGATCATCAAGAGAGTGAATCTTTACCGCCTTATTCTTGCGCAGAGGCATTATAAAGCAGGGAATTTCGGAAAGCGTTATCGTATCAAATTCTTTCCCTACAGCATCCACACCTTCACGATACCACTCGCCGTACTTTTCTGCAAGATCATTATCAGAAGAGAACTCATAAATGAAAATGTGATCCACCTTTGCTGCCTTCCCCACAGACTCCAGAGCATGATATATCTCATCCCCTAGATCCCTTGAAGGAAAATTGATTAGCCTGGAAGAGATATCACATAAGGTCTTTTCAAATTGTACATAGTGCCTCAGTTTGGTTTCCAGATCGATATGTTGAGTGATATCTCTCAGAATACCTGTCACACCAATAATATCACCGGAATCGTCCTTCAAAGGCATTCCTGAATCTTCCATCCAATGCACATTCTCACTATTATCGGTAGTCCTGAACAGGATGGAATGTTCAATACCTTCAAAGAGAACTGATCTGTATTCGGAGATCACACGATCCCTATCATCAGGATGGATAAAATCGGCCCAGTCCGACAAGAGCATTTTGTTTGCATTGTATCCAAGTTTCTTCACCTGTGGACTGATGTAGGTGATCCTCATTTCAGTGTCCAGAGAATATGCTATATCGGTCGTGTTCTCCACCATAAACCGGTATTTCTTCAAATTTTCCACAAGAGCATATTCAACATATTTACATTCGACCATCGGCCCAAGATAATCAGAAATAGCCCGGATCAGATCCTTTTCTTCCTTAAGGAACGGACCTTCGGCTGAATCAGGAATCGCTCCAGTATAGTAGACAGAAATCCTGCCGGCCCTCGACCCATCCACAATTATATCAGTACTGAGTTCCAGAGGTGTTACTTTAAATCCCGGACTTTGGAAGAACATCCCTTTGAGTTCAATGCATGCACATTCAAGATCAGAATATTGAAAACCTGAAGGGATAAGCTCCACTACCCCCTGAAGTGTCTCATCCAGAGGAAGGTTTTTCCTGATGATACACAAAATCCCATAGAGGCAGCTAAGTTCCTTGCACCTCTCATTAAGCGATGATTCCAGCGAAGCCGTGCTCCGCTCATCTTCCAAATAAGACCCACTAGTTAAAGTGATCGAAGATCCTCCCTTTTACCCCATGAACGATCAGCCCCCAAATCATTCAAAATATATTATACAAGGATGGCATATATAAGATTGCCGAACCGCTTAAATGACGATCAAAGATGATCTAGAAACGTCTCACCTGCTCCTCAGACCGACCTCATTGTCGATCTCTTCTGCTATCTTTTCCAGCTCATCGAAGATCCTTTCGGAATCCTTTCTCATCTCACAGACCGCTGCCTTCAGGCTGCCCCCGCGAAGATACAGCATTTTTTTCCTCCGGTAGACAAGACCCGACCCGATGAGGTTTCTAAGATGATGATTTACCCGGGAAAGACTGATACCAAGGGAATTTGCAAGCATCTCTGAAGTAACACCTTCATTTCGGGAAAGGTTTGAAAGCATGTCCATCACGATCTTTTTGGAAATGTCCTCCACATCCCTGCCTGAAGATAGTCCGAAACTGTCACAGAACCAATGTACATCCTTTTCAAGGTCTTTTTCTACTGGTTTTTCAATATGTATGAGGATGATCTGACGAGCCATCACGAAAATATTGACCTTATACAATATATACCTTCCTGTTTTTGTCGAAATCATATAGACAAAATGGACAAAATCTAATCAAAATTGACATTAATTTTAAATTTAACAGAAACGTTTAAATAGTAGAACATATAATTTGAAGTGTTAAAGAATACAGATCACAAAAATACCCGATTGTGACCTGAAACTACAATTGGCCATCCGATAAGAAAGGGGAGTAAGCTTCAGGGAGGCAATTGGGTCATTGTTGAGAGATCGAACAGATTTATTGACAAAATTTGACAGAAAGTAGAACAAAATATTCCATGAACATAAGATAAGGAGGTTCAAATGGATCTAAACCGTTTTACACAAAAAGCACAGGAAGCCATCCAGAAGTCATTCACTATTTCTGCAAGATATTACAACCAGCAGACAGATTGTGAACACCTGTTCCTTGCATTGATGGAACAGGATGGCGGTCTTGTACCTACACTACTTACCAACATGGGTTCCGACACCAGGGATATCGTGGCGAAGCTCGAACAACACTTATCGGGACTTCCGCAGGTCTCCGGCCCCGGGAGCGGCCAGGCATATGTGACCCAGCCGTACAACAGGGTGCTCGACACAGCCGACAAGGAAGCCCGCTCAATGAACGACGAGTACGTCAGTGTTGAACACCTCCTCATAGCATTATTAAAAGAGAAAGGAAGCTCCAGCCAGCGCATACTCCGGGAAGCAGGTGTCACACCCGAAGCAGCATTACAGGCGATCAAAGAACTAAGGAGGAACCGCCGCATTACAACTGAAAATCCCGAAGACACTATGGAACCGCTCAAGAAATACGGTATTGACTTTACAGAGCTTGCTGCACAGGGTAAACTTGACCCGGTCATCGGAAGGGACCAGGAGATAAGACACACCATAGAGATCCTATCCAGACGACGGAAGAACAACCCGGTACTCATCGGTGAGGCAGGTGTGGGTAAGACAGCAATCGTCGAAGGTCTTGCACTCCGTATTGCAAAAAGGGACGTTCCCGATGATATGAAAGACAAGAAGATCATCTCACTAGACATGGGTTCCCTGATCGCAGGAGCAAAGTTTCGGGGAGAGTTCGAGGAACGCCTCAAGGCAGTATTGAAGGAGGTTGTGGAATCCGAGGGACAGATCATCCTCTTCATCGATGAACTGCACACCATTGTAGGCGCAGGCGCCACCGAAGGTGCCATGGATGCAGGAAACCTGTTAAAGCCTATGCTGGCAAGAGGTGAACTGCACTGTATCGGAGCCACGACCCTTGATGAGTACCGCAAGTACATAGAGAAGGATGCAGCTCTGGAGAGGCGTTTCCTGCCAGTACTTGTGGACCAGCCGGATGTTGAGAATACCATCTCAATCCTGAGAGGGTTGAAAGAGAAGTATGAGGTCCACCACGGAGTAAGGATCAAAGATACTGCTCTTGTAGCAGCGGCAGTTCTCAGCAACCGTTACATCTCTGACAGGTTCCTGCCTGACAAGGCCATTGACCTTGTCGACGAGGCAGCTGCAAAGGTAAGGACATCAATAGACAGCAAGCCACCGGAACTCGACGAGGCCGACAGGAAGATCCTTCAGCTGGAGATCGAGCGCGAGGCACTCAAAAAGGAGAAGGATGCAGCATCAAAGGAGAGGCTTGCAGACCTTGAGAAAGAGCTTGCGGACATCCGTGCCGAATCCGACGCCATGCGTGCGAAATGGCAGGGAGAGAAGGATATCATCGCAAACCTGAGTTCCCTGAAACAGCAGATCGAAGAGGTAAAGGTACAGCTCGAGCTGGCAGAGAACAGCGGAGATTTCGAGCAGGCATCCAAGCTGAAATACGGAACACTTGCACCTCTTGAACACCAGTACAAAGAGGAAGAACAAAAGCTCCAAGAACAGCAGGAAGACATGCTGCTCAAGGAAGAGGTCGGAGAAGAGGACATTGCACAGGTGGTCAGCCAGTGGACAAACATCCCGGTAACGAAGCTCATGGAAGGAGAGCGTGAGAAGCTCACCCACCTGGAAGACAAGCTCCACGAGAGACTTATAGGACAGGACGAGACAGTAAAGGCCGTATCTGACGCTGTCATCCGTGCCTATGCAGGCATCAAGGATCCCAGGAGACCCATTGGAAGCTTCATCTTCCTCGGGCCTACAGGTGTTGGTAAGACCGAACTTGCCAAAGCACTTGCAGCGGAACTCTTCGATGATGAGAACAATATGATCCGCATCGACATGTCCGAGTACATGGAGAAGCACACAGTCTCAAGGCTGATAGGTGCACCACCGGGTTATATCGGTCACGAGGAAGGCGGACAGCTTACCGAAGCAGTACGCAGGAGACCATATTCCGTAGTCCTGTTCGATGAGATTGAAAAGGCCCACCCCGATGTGTTCAATGTCATGCTCCAGATACTCGATGACGGCCGCCTGACAGACTCTCACGGAAGGACGGTGGACTTCAAGAACACGCTGATCATCATGACATCGAACATCTGCGTGGACTATGCCATCTCAAAGCTTGAGAAAGGTGAGGACTACGCAAGGATGCAGGAGATAGCACAGAACGAGCTGACCAAACATTTCAGGCCGGAGTTCATCAACCGTATCGATGAACTGGCGATCTTCAGGCCGCTGACCAAAGAGCAGCTCGTCAGCATCGTGGACATCAAGGTGGCAGACCTTGTCCAGAGGCTCAGGGAAAAGAGGATCACCCTTGAGATCACCGACTATGCAAAGCAATATCTCGGAGTTGCAGGTTACAGCGAAACATTCGGTGCAAGACCACTGAAACGTGTGATCCAGAACGAGGTGGAGACAGCGGTTGCAAAGCTGATCGTTTCAGGCAAGGCCCTCGAAGGATGCACTGTTGTAGTGGATGCCAACGAGCGCGGAATAACTGTGGAAGTGGCAGAACAGGCTGAAGAATAAGACTTGTGAGGGGACAAATAACTCCCTTCACCTCATCAATTTTTACAATATTTTGCGATCATAACTGCCGGATCCTGCATCAGTCCTCGTAATATTTCCTTGGAACCTTCATGAGTGGTGATTCCAGATACAAGAGCAGCAAGAGGAACATTACGGTGGAGAATATCGACAGATAGGCAGGAAACACAAAATAGGACATAATAGGCAGAGCGAACACTATCGATACAAAACCCATTGCTTTTGAACCTCTTAACTTCGGGTAGGGATATTCACTGACCATAAGGAAAGAAAGCAGGACCATGATCGCGATAACACCATAAAAGTAAACGTAGCATTCTGCTATGAGCAGATAGGAGGATATGACCACAGCAGCTGCTGTTATGGGCAGCCCCTCGAAATCAGGTATGCTCTTTTGCTTCGTGTTGAACCTTGCAAGGCGGAGAATACCGCAGAAAAGGTAAAAACATGCAACCGCAGCCATCAGATAAGGATGTGAATAACCATATATGAAATATAAGGCACAGGCAGGGGCAACACCGAAGGATATGCCATCTGCAAGTGAATCGAGATACTCGCCAATATCACTACTGCCAAGCTTTCGTGCCAGGAAACCATCCATTCCGTCAGCAATAGCTGCAAAAAGTATCAATATGAAAGCAAGTTCATCATAACCGGAACATGCACTGAAGATCGCCATCATACCGAAAAGGGCATTTCCAAGTGTCATCATGTCAGGGAGACGAAGGAGCTTGAACATCATTTCGACTTCCTCCTGAAGCCTTTTTCTTTTGCAATTATGGTCTCACCTGCATATACACGATCTCCCACCTTGCAGACGATCTCGAAATTGGAGGGTACCGTCACATCGACCCTTGACCCGAACTTAATCATGCCTATCTTCTGACCGCTGAAAACCTCGTCGCCTTCATGTAAATAGGAAACGATGCGGCGTACAAGAACACCTGCGATCTGGGTCACTACAACATCGCCGTGGCTACTCCCAATGACCGTGATAGTACGCTCGTTCCTTTCGGAATCCTTATTGAAGGCAGGGATATGACCTCCTTTTTTGTGCTCGATGCTGCGGATAGTACCTGAGATGGGAGCACGGTTTACATGAACATTATGTACGTTCATGAATACGCAGACCCTGCCATTGCTAATATCGATGACCTTCCCATCTGCAGCAGAGAACAGGCAATGATCGCATATCTTCGTGGTCCTTTCAGGATCCCTGAAGAACCATATCAGGAAAATAAAGATAGCAAAGGCAACGTATGACAGGTATCGAAGTGACGGAAGACCCGTCAGAAAGGATACGATCGCTACTGCCAGAGCAAAAAAGCCCACAAAAGCGATCCATGAGGTCGAATCTTTAGCTAACATCTCTGAATTCCTTAGCTTTTCCGTACAATATTCCTGACATGCCTGGCTGTCATCTGCCAAAGACCATCGATCATGTCAAGAAGCTCAGGCAATATTCGCATCACGGCATATGCTATCACAAAGAGTGCAATGGATGAACCTATCTTGGCGATCACATGGTGTGCGATCTCAAAGCTCTCCGGCCCGAACCACTGGTCGCCGTAAGCAACTATCACAAAAGCATCCCTTACAATATTAAGCGCATATATTACCGGTACAGAGACCATGAATGCAGACATGAGCCTTTTGAAAGGCGCATTTATCGAGATTATAAGTCCTGTGAAAAGGGCAATGCTCTCGATAGCCGTACAGGCCAGAATGATCTGTACAGTGTAACCGTTATAGCTGATCTTGTGCCATGTGGACTCAACGTTGTAACCAAGGAAGGTAAGCAGACCAACCGTAGCGTTGGTGACATTGGATATTAGCCACTGATTGAGTGCAGGAATGTTCGCGAAAGGGAAATAGAACAATGAACCTATGGCCGTGGCACTTGTTACCATCATGACGATATTGATATCACTGCCCTGACCGGATATTGAAGGTTCCCTGTATTCACGTATCATATTATGTGCCATGAAAAGACAGAACGCAGCAATTGCCAGTGTCAGTACTACATTGAAGTAATCACTTATCTCAATATAGTGAAGTGGCTGGTATGCCCAGTGAACGGAAAAGAAGATCCACCCAACACCGCCCGAGAGATACTTTATGCCTCTTGTTGCAGGTATCACCGAGGAGAGAACCATCAGGGCAACTGCGATCCAAAGTACGTTTTCTATCATGGTGAAGCACCTTTATTACAGGTATGATATATAGTATCATTGCTAAAAGTATTAAGGTTTTGTTCAAATGACAGTTCCAACCACACCCCTGCTAACAGTTGATGCCGTAATAATCTTAAATGGTAAGATTGTACTCATTAAAAGGAAGAATCCTCCTTTCAGGAACAGCTTTGCATTACCGGGCGGTTTTGTGGAAGTGGGTGAGACGACCGAGGCTGCGGTCATTCGTGAAGCACAGGAAGAGACCGGGCTGTCTATCGATATTATTAAATTGGTTGGAGTATATTCTGAGCCTTCGCGCGACCCGAGAGGGCATACGGTGTCCGTTTGCTATCTTGCGGTCGGTCACGGAGAGCCAAGAGCCGCAACGGATGCAGCCGGAGTAGCATTGTTCGATATAAAGGAGCTACCGGACATAGCTTTCGACCACCAAAAAATGATTGAAGACGCAGGAGATGATATTAATGGAATTCTGTCCAAAATGTAAGAGCATGATGTTCCCCATCGAAGGCTCATTAAAATGCAAAAAATGCGGGTATGTAAAAGAGAAGGAAGAAGCACCTGAACTTGTATCAAAAGCAACCCGTGAAGAAAGAGAGGTCACAGTACTTGAAGGCAATATTGACGAAGGACTTCCAACAACAAAAGTAAAATGCCCCGAATGTGACAACACCACAGCATACTGGTGGCTCAGGCAGCTGAGATCTGCGGATGAATCCGAAACAAGGTTCTTCAAGTGTACAAAGTGCGGCTACACATGGCGTGAATACGACTAAGAGCCATGTCCGGACAAAACAGTGAAAACATATATACTGTAACCGATATAAAGAGTTGAAACCCAAACTATTTGGCGGAGAAACAACATGTTCAAGGCGACAATTGATGCATATCTTCTGAAAGATTCAATCGAAACACTTTCCGTACTCGTGGATGAAGCAAGGTTCAGGATTTCACCCGAAGGTATCGCTGTCCGGGCGGTCGATCCTGCAAACGTTGCAATGGTAAGTTTTGACCTGGCGACCGAAGCATTTGATGAGTTCAGTGCTGATGATTGCGAGCTGGGACTGGACCTCTCAAGAGTAAGTGACATACTTGCAGTTGCAGACAGGGATGACAAGGTCCAGATGGAACTCAACGAAGATACAAAGAAACTGATGATCCAGATAGGTGGTTTCTCATATACCCTTTCATTACTTGATCCGTCAACCATCCGTGCAGAACCAAGGATACCACAGCTCGACCTTCCTGCCGAGATCGTACTCAACGGCAAGGATCTCCAGAAAGCTGTCAAAGCTGCAGAGAAGATCAGCGATCACATGTTACTCGGTGTTGAAGGAGAGGACTTCTTCATGGAAGCAGAGGGTGACACTGACCGCGTGAAGCTCACAATGTCAAGAGACCAGCTGATCGATATCAAACCAAATGACACACGTTCACTGTTCTCACTGGACTACCTGTCAGATATAATCAAACCCGCCTCAAAATCCAACGAAGTCACACTGCACCTTGGAAGGGACTTCCCGATAAAGATCAACTTCTCCATTGCTAACGGAGCTGGAACTATCGGATACCTCCTTGCACCAAGGATCGAGTCTGACTAAAATGGAAAGCAGAGATCTCGCCTTATACCCTTTTGTATCCGAGGCATCCGAATATGTCGGTGGCCTCGGTTTTTCACCAGAGAGACTATTATCCTCCCGTGCTCTCGACTCCGCCCGTATGCGGGGAAAAGAACGTGTCATACAATCACTGACCGGAGATATTGAAAAACCCTCACCTTCAGCTTCGGAAGAAGGAAAGATCCTTACCGAACTATTGTCCTATCCTTTTGCCAGAATACTTGTGTCCTGCATAGACGACCAGTTCCTCATAAGGAAATACGCACTTGCAGAAGCAAAGGCTGCATACCGGCTGCTTAAGATGCAACGACCGGAATTCCTGCAGGAGATTGGCCTTGACTTTAGTATCAATGCAGATACATACGAGAATGAAGAGACCCATGATATCCTTTTTGACCTTCATTTTACGGATTACATAAGGCTTGCAAGTCCGCTAAAGGACCTTAACTGGAAGCTTGTCAACAGGAAGATGAAAGCAGGGCATGTGAGGATCACAAGAGAAGAGTTTGCCCGTCTGCTTCAGGAAGCGATTCGGGTACGCATACAGAATGCACTTCCCCTGGCAGTCCCCGAGGAGATATGTGAGGCATGCACACCCCATCTTTCAGAGATCAATGAGACCCTTGAGGAAAAGAAATCCGATCTCGGAGTAGGGGAGTTCCAGAAGGTCGAAAGTGAACTTTTCCCGCCATGCATTGTTGAAGCTATTGCAAAGGTCAGGGCAGGAGTGAACCTCGCCCATTCAATGAGATTTGCAATGACATCATTCCTGCTCAACATCGGGATGTCCGTGGACGAGGTCGTTGCCATGTTCAATGTGTCTCCTGATTTTGACGAGGAGAAAACACGTTACCAGATCGAGCATATTGCCGGCTCATCGGGTACAACTTACAAACCACCATCCTGCAACACCATGAGAACCTATGGGAACTGCTACAACCCGGATGAGGTCTGCAAGAGTGTGAAACATCCTCTTGGATATTACAGCAGAAGGATGTGGTTCAAGAACAGAATGCAAAAAGAGAATGAAAAGGAGGCTTAAAAGCCTTCCTTTTTTGAACCTATGATCTTATTTTTCGTTTAATGAATTAAATGTTTGATCCATTAACACATCAAATACCGGCTCGATTATTTCCTGCTATACTTGCGGCATTCTTCCACAAAGCTGTCAACAGGGAAAGAAGCAGGGTGCGCATGCATATAACTTGCCAGGGAATTGTGCTCCGTGATACCATCCTTACCGTTCATGATACCTTTCCCACGCTCCATTTCGTAGATAAGCCTTGAATCACTGTCGCACTCGGTGAGAGAGTAGTGGAACTCATGCCCCCTGACCGGACCCCTGATGAACTTGCCTTTTGCGACACCATGAGTGTAACCCAGTGCCTGGAGTTTCTTTGTGAGTACGGTCTCAGCCGAGAAAAGATCTGCCATCTTATAAACAACATCTTCGATCTCATATGAACTGCAAAGATACTGCAATCCACCGCATTCACCATATATCGGCATACCATCCGCTGAAAGGTCCTTGAGCTCCTTTGTGGTGCGGGATTTTTCAAGCTCAGCAATGTGAAGCTCAGGATAGCCGCCACCGAAGTACATGCCATCCACATCGGGGATCTCGCCGTCAAGAGGACTGAAGAACTCGATCTTTGCACCGCATTTCCTGAACATGTCGAACATTTCTTCATAATAGAAACAGAATGCACTGTCACGGGCAACTCCGATGGTCACCTCTGACATGTTCTCAATACACCTTTCATCCTCAACCTCAGGCTTCTTTGGCTCGGATGCAAGGGAGAGTATCGCATCGATGTCAACGTTCTCCTCAATGAACTCTGCAAGCTTGTCGACATCGTAATCCTGTTCACCGGCCATGTGCAGGCCAAGATGCCTTGAAGGGACTTTTATATCCTGGTTCCGTGGGACAGCGCCCACAACCTGAATGTCAGGAAGTACATCCTTGATCATCTGAGCATGACGTGGGCTTCCCACCCTGTTAAGGATAACACCGGCAATGTTAACATCCTTGTCAAATTCTGTAAAACCTTTGACTATGGCCCCGGTACTCCTGGACATACCATGGACATTCACGACCAGTATCACAGGGACGTCAAGGGACTTGGCAACATGGGCTGAGCTGGCGATCTCTGTGGAGTTCATACCATCGTAGAGACCCATTACACCTTCGATAACGGAAATATCAGCATCCATGTAACTGTTCTCAACGGTTCTGCGGACACCGTCAACGCCCATCATGAACGTGTCAAGGTTCCTTGAGGACCTGCCGCATATGACAGTATGATGCGTAGGATCAATATAATCAGGACCAACCTTGTAAGGCTGTACTTTCAGATTCCTTTTCGTGAGAGCGGCCATTACACCCATCGCTACAGTGGTCTTGCCTACGCCGCTATGTGTTCCTGCAATTAGGACCGATCGTTTCATGCCCCTAATTGAGTTGGTTTTATATATATCCATTACTATTCCTGTTCATAACTTAAGTCATTCTAGTGTATACGAACATGAAATCCTCAAAAGATCTTCTTACAGACAGGTTCGGCCGAACGGTCACAAGTCTACGGATCTCACTTACCAATCGTTGCAACCTTGACTGCATATATTGCCACAGTGAAGGTGACGAAGGGGCCCGGGATGAGATGACGGTTGAAATGATCGCACAGATAGTGAACACTGCGGCAAAGTTCGGCGTCAAAAAGGTCAAGTTCTCTGGAGGAGAGCCCCTTCTCAGGAAAGATTTTGAGGATATACTCAGAGCATTACCACAACTGAAAGATGTTTCAGTTACCACTAACGGAGTCCTTCTTAAAAGTCGGGCCCACACACTTAAAGAAGCAGGACTGGACCGTGTTAATGTCAGTCTGGACACCCTTGACCCTGAAAAATATGCTTATATCACACATGGGAGGCCGGAAGACCTCAATGAGGTGCTCGAAGGCATTGAAGCAGCTATCGATGCAGGACTTACTCCTGTGAAGATCAATATGGTCCTCCTAAAAGGCATCAATGAGAATGAGATCGATGACATGCTTGAGTTCGTCCGGCGCCATAGTGGAGACCTTGTGTTACAGATAATACAGGTCATGGACTTCAGGGACGGTGCGCAATACAACCTGGATGCTGAAAAGATCGAGAAGGAACTTGAAAGGCATGCAGATGAGATAAAGATGCGAAAAATGCATCACCGTAAAAGCTATATCATCGACGGGGCAGAAGTTGAGTTCGTAAGGCCGATCGAGAATGCGGAATTCTGCGCCAACTGCAACAGGCTAAGGATAACAGCAGATGGTAAGCTAAAGCCCTGCCTACTGGTAAACAATAATCTTATAGACTTCACAAATGCTGAGCCGGAGGAGCTTCCAGAACTCCTTAGGACATCTATAGAACGCAGGATACCATTCTATATGGACTCCGGAAAAGAAAGGATCATAGAAAAAAGAACAATAATCGGAGATAGAGAAAATGGAAGTTGAACTTACAGTCGATGGCAAGGATATTGAGATAAATCATTTCGTACAGAAGATCCTGGGAGCAATGGCAAGCTCTTCAGTGGAGACCCTTCATGGCGTTGACACTGACTGGAATGATATTACCATCAAGCTGAAAAAATAAGACAACTTTTTAAGATCACTTTTTTAACATCTGGCCGGAAGTATCAGACCAGATGCTCTATATCAGAAAAATTGATAGTAGATGTTGAATCCAGAGAGATCGGTGTCACAGAAATGCGGCCATTCTCAATGGCATTGACATCGGTACCTTCTTCTGCTTCATGTATAAGGTCACCTGTGATCCAGTAGTATGAGGTCCCCCGAGGATCATGACGCTCTTCCACATCGGTCCTGAAGAACTTGCGTGCAAGCCTTGTGATCTCCACTTCACAGTCATCTTCTGCAAAATGGGGGATGTTGATGTTCAGAAGGTCTACATTTTCAGGAAGCCCTTCCTTTAGCACTTTCCTTGCAACACGGTTCACATACTTCACTGCTACATCGAAATCATGCTGGAAATCCCGGAGGTCATCGAACTTCAGACCTTCCTCTGTCACCTGAATGGAAGCAGCGATCGCAGGAACACCATGACTTGCACCCTCAAGTGCAGCACCAACGGTCCCTGAGGTTGTGATCGTATCAGTGCTTATGTTCTCACCGATATTGAATCCTGAAAGGATCAGATCAGGCAGTTCCTTCATTATCGAGAATATTCCCAGGATCACGGAATCGGTAGGTGTACCACCCACAGCATGCACATCTATACCATCGATGGATGTGCGGTTTACACGAAGCGGCTCGAATATAGAAATAGACCTTCCAACACCGCTTTGTTGCATTGCCGGTGCTGAAATGGTGACATCACCAAGATCGGCCACACTGCGATAGGCAGCCCTGATACCGGCAGCATAGACACCGTCATCGTTTGTGAGCAGTATTCGTTTTGACATCGGTGCTCTCTTTGTCCTTTGTAGTATTATAGTTAATGGAACAAATAAGATGAAAAAGTAAAAAGAGATATGGAGTGTGGATCAGAGAAAAGATGAACATAAGACCGATATGGTCAGTCAGAGTATAACAATTAAATTGAAATAATGTCGAAAGAACCTTCAATTGAAGAGTTAGCGAGGTAATTGTTCGGACCCGACCTCGGCCCTTACCCTGTTATAACTGAAATTGAACCTGTTGCCAGGATTATCAGAGAACTGACCACCATTGACCTCAAAGTCCATTTCCGGGATATTTTCCTTAGACTCCGGGTCATCAAGTATCGGATCACAGAGATAGATCTGCAGATCTCCGGCTGCATCAAGGAAAACAGAAGGTCTGACACCTGTATGATCATACTCTTCTACTGCACCCCTGAATACAAGGGACATATATTTGACTGACTGCATTGTGATCATCTTTCCTATCGTATAGTAAGTAGTTAATATGGACATGCATATAGCCAGTGTGTCCATACATTTTGCATGAAAAGGATAAATGTGAACACATAGATCAGCAACCATACAGTATCAGGCGGGAAAAACAGGATCAACTAAGGCACCTGCACATAAAATTAGGAAGTAAAGAGCTGTACCCATGGCCCAAATGAGAAATATATTTAAACTATTGAAGGATACGTGATAGAACACATTGTACGTACTACATACATTACATACAGCATGATTACAAAATAACAATTACAGTTGGAATCATTATGCTTGAAGATGAATATCAAATCGATTTTTTCTCTGATAATGGATTTGTCAGAAAACAGTGTCCAAAATGTGGAAAATACTTCTGGACACGAGACATTGACAGGTTGACGTGTGGGGATGCACCATGTGACCCCTATTCATTCATAGGCAATCCCGTATTCAAGAAGAAAATGGAACTTGCAGATATGCGGGAATCTTACCTGAAGTTCTTCGAAGAAGAGGGACATACCCGTGTTGACAGATATCCGGTCATTGCCAGATGGAGAGACGACATTTACCTTACAATTGCATCAATTGCCGATTTTCAGCCATTCGTCACATCAGGACAGGTACCACCACCGGCAAACCCGCTTACGATCTCCCAGCCATGCATCAGGCTTTCAGACCTTGATGCTGTGGGAAGGAGTGGCAGGCACCTTACTACCTTTGAGATGATGGCACACCATGCTTTCAACAAAAAGGACAAGGAGATCTACTGGAAAGACCACACACTTGAACTGTGTGACGGACTTCTCAACTCCCTTGGTGCAGACCCAATGGCTGTCACATACAAGGAAGAACCTTGGGCAGGCGGCGGAAATGCCGGACCATGCGTGGAAACACTGATCGGAGGACTTGAGGTCGCAACACTTGTGTTCATGGACCTGAAGCAGGACAAGAAGGGAGACATCAACATCAAGGGCGACATGTACTCCAAGATGGACAACTACATTGTCGATACCGGCTACGGTCTTGAGAGATTTGTCTGGGCATCAAAGGGTTCACCTACCATCTATGATGCAGTATTCCCCGGCATCGTGAATGAGCTTATGGGACTTGCAGGGATCGAGCACGAGCTTGAGAACGAGGAGTATACCAATATCCTTTCACAGAATGCACGTCTGGCAGGCCTTATGGACGTCAGCGAGAAAGCTAACCTCTTCGAGCTGAGGAAGCAGGTCGCATCCAGCATCGGCACAACGGTCGAGAAGCTCAGCCAGATAATGGAGCCAGTGGAAAGCGTGTACGCTATCACTGACCACACAAGATGCCTCACATTCATGCTCGGTGACGGCGTGATACCATCAAATGTCAAGGCAGGTTACCTTGCAAGGCTTGTTATACGCAGGACCCTCAGGATGATGAAGGACCTTGACATCATGATACCAATATCCGAGATCGTAAAGATGCACATCGACAACCTGCCGGAATACCCCGAGTTCCAGGAGAACTTCGATGTAATAGAGGACATCCTATACCACGAGGAGCGTAAGTTCGCTGATACCCTCGAACGTGGCAGAAGAATGATGGAGAAGTCTGCAAAGCAGTACAAGAAGAGTGGAGAAAAGATCCCTCTGGAGACTATCATCGACATGTATGACAGTCACGGCATCCCGCCGGAGATCTCAAAGTCCGTTGCAGCAGAAGCAGGTGTTGAGGTAGACCTTCCTGACAACTTCTATTCACTGGTAGCAGACAAGCACAGCAAGTCCGAGGAGAAGGAAGAGAAGGTAATTCCTTTTGCCGACAGGATCGCAAAGCTTCCAAAAACAAAGCGCCTGTTCTACGACGAGCCTAACAGGATGGAGTTCGAAGGTGTCGTGCTTGACATATTCGAGAACAATATTGTCCTTGACAACACACTCCTTTACCCTGAAGGCGGAGGACAGCCTGCTGATCACGGAACACTGGCCGTAGAGGATATCGTCCTCAATGTTGTGGACACCCAGATATACGACGGAGTTGTGGTCCACACGATCGATAAGATAGAGGACGAGCTGCACATCAGAAAGGGCGACCTGGTGATCGGCAGGGTCGATGAGGAGCGCCGTATGGCACATGCAAGACATCACACTGCAACCCACATAATCAATGATGCTGCAAGAGAGGTCCTCGGAAGCCACATCTGGCAGGCAGGTGCACAGAAGTTCAAGGACAGGGCACGTCTTGACCTTTCCCACTATAAGCGCATCACCCAGGAAGAGCTGGACCAGATCGAGCTCATCGCAAACCGCACTGTAATGGAGAACAAACGCGTCTTAAGCGACTGGATGGACAGGACAGAAGCTGAACAGAAATATGGATTCCGCCTTTACCAGGGTGGTGTGCCACCAGGAAAGCTGATCCGTGTCATGCAGGTAGGCAATGACATCGAAGCATGTGCCGGTACCCACTGTACGAACACAGGTCTTGTCGGACCCATCAAGATCCTGAAGACCGAGCGCATCCAGGATGGGGTGGAACGTCTGGAATATGCTGCAGGGGAAGCTGCCATAAAGGCAATGCAGGACCTCGAGTCACTTGTACGTGATTCATCCGAGACACTTCGCGTATCAGCGGAACAGTTGCCATCTACCATTGAGAGGTTCTTCGATGAATGGAAGGATTTAAAGAAGGAGAACACCAGGCTCAAGGAAGAACTCGCACATACAAGGGTAAGCCAGCTGGTAACAGAAGCTGAGAACATTAACGGCATCAGGGTCATCGCAAAGTCGATCTCACACGCAGACAGCGACGAACTTACAAAAACCGCTGGTCAGTTGACCGAAGAGAAAGATGTCGTAGCAGTGCTCATCAGCGAAATGAACGGCGTTAAGATCGTCGCAGCTGCCGGAGAGGATGCTGTAAAGAATGGCATCAATGTGGGCTCAATAGTCAAAGAGATGTCCGCGATCGTTGGCGGCGGTGGCGGAGGACGTCCAAATATGGCACGTGGTGGCGGAACAGATACTTCAAAGATGGATGAGGCCCTGAACAGAAGTATTGAGCTCTTGAAAGAGCAGATAAAATAACCAGGAAGGCCTTGCTGTTCAAAGCGGGCCTTCTTCAAATCTTTTTTTCACCATATTTTCTTTTGAAAATTTAATTCTTGAGGATCACAATACCCATCGGGATCATTTCTTTTGCACTCTTTTATCAGATCTTGTTTCATTTTGTCCTTACAACAATGATTACAGATTCCTGTTTACTACAGGTATCCTCCCACCTCATCAAGGAATGCTACCAGAGCGGAAAATTGACGCAAATATACATCGAAAAAAATAGAATGATTTGAAAACATTAATATTAGAAAAAAAACAATAGTAAGTACCGAAATTGTGAGGATAAGATGTCTGCAGAAGAAACTGACGAGATCATGAGCACGCTTTGTAAGGAACTAACCACAAAGAATGCATTAATGTTAGCACCGGTAAATGTGTTCAGTGAGAGGATGATCTATTTCTATACATATTCTGCAATGAAATGGGATCCATCGCGCAACATTGTGTGGCTATGCCTTAAGACATCCAGAAAACATGTGCTTGAAAAATTCGAAGAGTATGGGCTTGAAGTAGAAGGGGTGATGGATAGAATATGGTTCATTGACACGGAAGGACCTGGCAAGAACGATCCGAACACCCTGTACTGCAGTTCTGTATCAGATTATATCAGGATCGGTTCACATGCATCAAAATTATTCAGCCAGAACCCGGGATCCATCCTTGTTCTTGACGACCTCACAGTACTTTCCAAGGACAACCTGCAGATAGTGGAGAATTTCATCAAATTCCTTGAAAGAACTGTCCGTGATAAGCAGGGCAGCATTATATCCATGCTTGGAAAAGGTGCCCTCCCGGCAGACACCGAAGGCCTGATGCGTTCCTTCTTTGACGTCATCGTCGATATTACAGAACAGGGTAAGATCCATACCGATATAGGGATGAGCAGTTTAGACCTTCAGTATTCCATCATTGACGGGAAGATCGATCTGAGCTACAGTCAGCAGAAGATGAAAAAGGACAGGCTGAAGATCCTTGTAGTGGACGATGAACCGGACATCCCCGAACTGATACGACTTTCCCTTGCCACCGAACCATATGATTTCATCATAGCATACAGTGGTGAAGAGGCCGTAAAGAAAGCTACCGAAGAACTACCCGACCTGATCCTGCTGGATATCATGATGCCGGACATGGACGGATATGAGGTCGTGGAGAAACTCAAGCAGAGGAGCGATACGACTGATATTGCGGTCATAATGGTCTCCGCAAAGACGGAGGTCGAGGACAAGCTCAAGGGAATGAAGCTCGGGATCGATGATTATATCTCAAAGCCTTTTGATAAGAGGGAGATCAATGCCCGTATCAAGATGGTCATGAAGAGATTTGGCTGGGAACCACAGGAAACAAGCTCCAGCTAAAACCTTCTTTTTTAGCACTTTTTTCACTCCGGAACAAAATACAGGAACATATCATAGTTCCAACCAGATATGTTTAAATAATCTTACGCCTCTCAATCTAACAAAATATACGATAACTGTTTAACTATCATTGGAGTGTTTTAATGGCGATTCCTAAAGAATACGACCCTCATGAAATAGAAGAAAAATGGCAAGATACCTGGGACATGTCAATGTATCATTTTGACTGGAAGGACAACACCCGTCCACAGTACATAATAGATACACCACCACCATATCCCACAGGAAATTTCCACATCGGAAATTCACTCAACTGGTGTTATATCGATTTTGTTGCGAGATACAAGAGAATGCAGGGATTCAATGTGATGTTCCCTCAGGGATGGGACTGTCACGGCCTGCCTACCGAAGTAAAGGTAGAGGAGATGCACGGGATCACAAAGAATCAGGTCCCTCGTGCAGAGTTCAGGAACATGTGTGAGGAAATGACTACAGGCAACATCGAGAAGATGCGTGCCACAATGCTGCGCCTTGGATTCTCCACGGACTGGAGCAACGAGTTCATCACAATGGACCCTGACTATTATGTCAAGACCCAGACATCCTTTGTCAGGATGAAAGATATGGGACGCTTATACCAGTCAGAGCACCCTGTGAACTGGTGTCCAAGATGTGAAACAGCCATTGCTTTTGCAGAGGTCGAATACGATGCAAGGGAAACAAAGCTCAACTTCCTTCACTTCGACAAACTTGAGATCGCCACAACAAGACCTGAACTGCTCGCAGCATGTGTTGCGGTTGCCATCAACCCCGATGATGAACGCTACAATGAGCACATCGGACAGACTGTGAAGGTCCCGCTGTTCGGCCATGACGTAAAGGTCATCGGAGACAAGGATGTTGATCCAGCGTTTGGTACCGGTGTCGTCATGATCTGTACATTTGGTGACAAACAGGATGTAAGATGGTGGGTAGAGCACGACCTGCCGCTGAGAAAGGCCATTGACAAGAACGGACGTATCACAGAGATCGCAGGCAAGTATGCAGGTATGACGATCCCTGAATGTAAGGAAGCCATCATAGAGGACCTTAAGAAAGAAGGATATCTCTATGAGCAGAAGGCACTCGACCAGAACGTCGGAATGTGCTGGAGATGCAAGACACCTATCGAGATCCTTTCCGAACGCCAGTGGTTCGTGAAGATCGACAATGATGAGATCCTTAACACAGCTGATGAGATCGAATGGCTCCCTGAGTACATGAAGGTCAGGCTGCAGAACTGGGCAGGAACCATGGAATGGGACTGGTGTATATCACGCCAGAGGATATTCGCAACCCCGATCCCTGTATGGTACTGTAAGAAATGTGGCGAGGTCATGGTAGCAGAAGAGGAATGGTTACCTATCGACCCTACACAGGAACAGCCACTGGCAGCATGTAAATGTGGCTCCACCGACTTCGAGGCAGAAGAAGACGTACTGGATACCTGGATGGACTCATCCCTTACAGCACTGCACGTTGCAGGCTGGCTGACCGATAAGGAAATGAGGAACCCGACACAGCTGCGTCCACAGGGACACGACATCATACGCACATGGGCATTCTACAGCATCCTGCGTTCAATGGCACTTACAGGCAAGAGGCCATGGGATTCCATCCTCATCAACGGAATGGTCCTTGGAGAGGATGGCCACAAGATGAGCAAGTCACTTGGAAACATTATCTCACCGGAAGAAGTTATTGCAAAGTACAGTGCTGATTCATTCAGGCAGTGGGCTGCCGTAGGAGGTTCCACCGGTTCAGATGTCATGTTCAGGTGGAAGGATGTCGTATCAGCATCAAGGTTCTTCACAAAGATGTGGAGTATCTACCGTTTCTCCATGTCCCACCTTGAGGACAATATCTCCGAGATCGCTAACAGCAAACCTGAAGATCTTGCTATCATCGACAAATGGCTTCTGAGCAACCTCAACAGACTTATCAGATCAGTTACCGAAAGTCTTGATACATACCAGTTTGACGAAGCATACAAGTCCATCAGAGGATTCGCATGGGAGACCCTTGCTGACAACTACATCGAACTTGTCAAGTCCAGGCTGTACGGAGATGACGAGGAAGCCCGCAAGGCTGCACAGTACGCACTCTACCAGGCTATCAATACACTGGCACGTATGCTTGCGCCTTTCGCACCATTCTTTGCCGAGGAGATGTACTCCAGGCTTGGAGAAGGAAGCGTACATGCACAGAGCTGGCCGGAAGTTGATGAATCCCTGATTAGTGAGAACATTGAGAAGGAAGGGGAGCTCATCAAGGAGATCGCCGGAAATGTCAGAAGGTACAAATCCGAATCAGGAATGGCACTTAACGCGCCTCTTGAGAAGATCGAGGTCTACGCCACCCTTGAGGACGTATCCGACCTTACAGGCGTTACGAACTCAGCAGTAGAGGTCATCGAAGGTGAACCTGACTTTGAATATGTTCCTGTGAACATCAAGCCGAACATGGGCATCATTGGTCCGAAGTTCAGGAAGCAGGCAGGAGCTATCATCAAGACACTCACATCAATGGACCCTGTGGAAGTTGCAGACATCGCTTCAAAGGGCAACATCAACATAACAGTTGATGGTGAGGACATTGAGCTTGAGCCGGAAAGCATCGTCATTGAGAAAGAGGTCATCTCAGCCGGCAGGGCTGTGGATGTCCTTGATGTCAACGGCACTGTCGTCGTGATAGTGCGCTGACCAAAACAGTTATTTTTGCCCCCGCTCTAGTTTTATATAACTAAAAGCGGGGGTTTTTATGTCCGACAAGGAATACAATAAGATACTCATAGCTACCGACGGGTCTGAGAACGCAAAGAAAGCTGCAAGGTCGGGAGTGAAGATAGCAGCTTTGAGCGGTGCAAAGGTCATTGCACTTTATGTTGTTGAGATGGAGAGCGTAGGCATTACTCCGGAAACCGTCCACAGGGACTATCTGGCATCAATGAAAATGGCTGTCAGCGAGCATATGACCAGGGAACAATGGAGCGAATTTGCACGGCTCGCAGATGATATGTGGAAATGCGAGAGGCACAGACATCTTGAAGAGAAGGGAAGTGATGTTACAGGGTATGTGAAGGACCTTTGTGAAAAGCTTGGGGCAGAAGTGGAGATACGTATCGAAGAAGGACATCCTGCAAACGTTATCCTTGATGTTGCAGAGAAAGAGAACGTGGACCTTCTGGTGATAGGCACTCTTGGAAAGACCGCAGACGGCAGGTTCAATCTCGGCAGTGTTGCTGAAAAAGTTATCAGGAACTCACCTGCAGAGCTTCTGGTCGTCAGGTAAGATCCATTCAAAGAGATCCGAAAGACAAAGAGGAAAGAGAAATTGAAAGAGGGAAAGGAGACTTAGCCCTCCATCTCTGCAAGACGGTCTGCGATCTCAAGTGCGATGCTTGCAACCTCTATTGCATCTCTTCCGAGGACACGGACCATTGGCTCTTTTCCCATGCCTCCTGCATCGGAGATTATGGCAGGGACCCTCCCATAGGAATCAATTGCATAGGTCACACCCCAGTCCATGGTATGGGTGTGTTCCGGCTCTTCTGCACGGCTGAACGAGGACATCGTAAGACCCATGTCTTCACAGATGGCCAGCACGTTCTGGGAGTATTTTATGTTGACAGATGCACGGATGTCGGGATCGAACTCCATTGTGGCAAGTACGATCCTTGCAACGTGGCTGCTTGCGCCAAAGCCTACACAACCCACTACCTTTGGCCTGCCCTGAAGCCTGACGATCCTGCCGTTCACAGCAGCAACATCGGATACCTTCCTTGCGTGTGGGAGGGCCATTGCTACATTACAGCCGACCTCCGCGACAAGCCTTCCGAAGTTGGGGTTGTTCTCAAGCATACTTACAGCTTCCTCGGTGTTGGCAAGCACTTCATCCTTTGTTGCCATCATCTGCATGTATCCCATCTGGTTCACAGGAGATACGCCTTTGCCGATGTCCCTGCTGAACAGAATCCCATATTCAACGAATTCCTTTGCATTGATGGCAGCATCCACAATGGAATGGCCTCTTGCAAGATAAGCTGTGAGTGCTGATGAATAGGTGCATCCTGAACCGTGCGTGCCTCCTTCCAGGAGCCTTCCCGGAACCTCTGAAAAGAGATCGTTCTCAGATTCATATACCAGGTCCACACCATCGGAATGCCCGCCTGTGATAATCACGTTCTTTACGCCAAGTGCAGCAATTGCCCTGGCAGCTTCCTTTGCATCCTCAAGTGAATTTATGGTGACACCGGAAAGTACCTGTGCCTCACTGATGTTAGGAGTAGTGGCATAGCTTACAGGGAGAAGCTCTTCTTTCAGGATGGAAACAGCATCTTCTTTCAGGAGGTCGCCTCCGGCCTCTGCGGCCATTACAGGGTCCACTATGATATGAAGTCCGTATTCTTTCACGCTTTGTGCCACCTGCCTGACAATGTCGGCAGATGAAAGCATCCCGGACTTTGCCCATCTTATGTCCATATCGGTGCAGACAGCATCGATCTGGTCAGAGACCACCGAAGGTGGCAGGTCGTATACACTCTTTACGCCGGTGGTGTTCTGTGAGGTTACAGAGGTTATGGCACATGTGCCGTGTACATATAATGAACCAAAGGTCTTGATGTCAGCCTCGATACCTGCCCCCCCGCCTGAATCGGATCCGGCGATAGTCAATACAACTGGTATTATGTCCATCTCGTCCATTTTACTGCCTTCTGTGATCATGAAACACAAGATTGGGCTTGTTGAATAAAAAACAAGTGGTTACATGAGGAATAATGGAACAAATTTTAAAGAGATGTGAATATATGGCCGGTCTTCGATAGGTTTATATAGAGTATTTGCAACAATGGAGAATCAAATCAGGAACTAAAGCAATAACTAAAAGCTTATTAAGTTCGGGACCAACATAGCTTATCTAAATCACATAATGCATTAGGGGCGATCAATAATGGGAAACAGACCTCTGGATATATTGAACGATGCTTTGAACACATCCGTCATTGTCAGGTTAAAGGGCACAAGGGAATTTAGAGGCATCCTTCAGGGATATGACGTACACATGAACCTTGTACTTGAAGAAGCAGAAGAACTGAGCGAAGGCGAGGTCGTGCGCAAGATCGGTGGTGTTGTGATCAGAGGAGATAACGTAGTCTATGTGTCTCCGTAACCTATAAGAATAATAGGTGCATCAGGGATAAACCTACCAATATAATTACAGCTAACAACAGTTGAGATATACTGGACATATTACATTAAATATTTACAAAAGGTGATCAAGAGATGTCAAAAGGTACTCCATCAATGGGTAAGAGACAAAAACGCACACATGCAAAATGCAGACGCTGTGGAAGCGTTTCACTCAACATCCATACAAAACAGTGCACATCATGCGGTTTCGGAAGAACATCACGCATGAGAAGCTACCAGTGGCAGAGAAAGTGCAAATACTAAAAAGAGACTAATTTTCAATCGGAGTATAAATGAAAGAAGAATGCGGCGTTGTTGGTGTGTTGATGCATGATGCGGATGCGCAGGATAAACCCGCTTCACTTCAAATATACTACTCCCTTTATGCATTACAGCACAGAGGGCAGGAATCTACCGGAATAACGGTCAGGACCGATAACACGGTCAAGTCCATCAAAGGAATGGGCCTTGTTCCGGAAGTCTATTCCAAAGATGATCTTCTGAAGCTCAAAGGTAACATTGGTGTTGGCCATGTTCGATATTCCACCACCGGAGATTCAAAGATCGAGAACTGTCAGCCTCTAATGGTCAATTACAAGAGTGGTAACGTTGCCATTGCACACAACGGCAATCTTGTGAACGGGGCTGAACTTCGGGATGAACTTGAGTCCGAAGGGCGTATTTTTATAACTAATTCCGATACCGAGGTCATAGCGCATCTTCTCGTCAAAGAGTTGCTAAAACATGACCCGATCGAATCTATCAAAGCCGTTATGACAAGACTTAGGGGATCCTACTCACTTGCCCTTATGATCGATGACCGGCTTTTTGCTGCCAGGGACCCCCTTGGATTCAAGCCATTATGCATAGGCGAGATCAGCGGCGGATATGTGGTCGCATCAGAGAGTGTGGCAATTGATACCCTCAACGGTAAACTCATAAGGGATGTAAAACCCGGAGAGGTCATTGAGATCACAGACAAAGGATTTGAAAGTTACCAGATGTTCAACGAAAAGAACGCTGCACACTGCGTTTTTGAATACATCTATTTTGCAAGGCCGGATTCCATTATTGATGGGCAGCTCGTTTACAAGGTCCGTGAAAGGATCGGCAGGGAGCTTGCAAAGGAGCATCCCGTGGAAGCTGACATCGTATCCCCTGTGCCCGACTCAGGCATCACATCAGCGATCGGGTATACAGAAGAGTCCGGCATCAACTACCAGGAAGGCCTGATGAAGAATCGTTACATAGGACGAACATTCATCATTCCGGGACAGGCAATGAGAGAAACTGCTGTACGCCTTAAGATGAACACGATCTCAGAGAACCTTAAGGATAAGAAGGTAATTCTCATTGACGACAGCATCGTACGCGGAACAACTTCCCGGCGTATTATCGAGATGGTACGCAAAGCAGGTGCAAAAGAGGTACACGCAAGGATCGGAAGTCCTGCGATCATTGCCCCATGCTACATGGGTATTGATATGGCCTCAAGGGAAGAGCTCATAGCTGCAAAACAATCAGTTGACAAGGTAAGAGAAGCAATTACTGCAGATTCACTCGGATACCTTAGTATAGACGGCCTTGTCAAAGCAATTGGTATTGACAGGAATGAGCTTTGTCTTGGATGTCTTAACGAGCTTTATCCTGTGGAGATCCCCGGCGAGATATGCCACCGCAAGCAGCTCAGCCTTGATGAGTTCGGGGAAGAGGATCAATCCTGATCCATTATTTTTTCAAGATATCCATCTAAAACAGGTATTATCCTGATCCATGCATATCCCATGATCATACCAATCAGAGCTCCTGCGATCACATCCGACGGATAATGGACACCTGCAAACACACGACTTATAGCCATCAGCAAAGCACCTGTCCACAGAAAGGGACTGTATCTTCCTGCCTTTGAATGCAGGAACATTGCTGTCGCAAATGCCATTGCAGAGTGAGTACTTGGAAGAGAATAGCCTGTTGCTTCAACCACAAAGCGAATATCTTCAGGCCTGGGAACCATTAAGACCGATTTAAGAACGGTACATACCACCCATACAGAGATCCCGGTCATGCCATAATAGATCGCAGTCCTCCTTGAACTGTAAATGAAAAGACAGAGCCCTATCAATGCCCACAAAGGACCTTGCCCTATGACGGAAAGGAACACCATAAGAGGGTCCAATGCCGGAAAAGAGTTCAGCAGTTCAACTACCTGAAGCTCCAGGGATGAGAACGACATAAATAATTGTAGGAACTGTATAGGATAAACATTTTTGCAACAGAGATTCCCCGACATGTCCGAAAATAACAAATGGCAGTTCTGGATCGACAGAGGAGGCACATTCACCGACGTTGTTGCCAGACAACCGGACGGAAGCATTGTAACGCACAAGCTGCTCTCAGAAGACCCTGAACACTACGATGACGCAGCAATACAGGGCATACGCCGGATACTTGGCATTCAAAATGACGATGAACTGCCCACGGAAAAGATCGAGTGCATTAAGATGGGGACAACTGTGGGAACCAATGCCCTCCTGGAAAGGAAGGGTGAAAGGTCCGCACTTGTGATCACAAAAGGTTTCAGGGATGCCCTGCGGATCGGTTACCAGAACAGGCCGGAGATATTTTCACTGGACATCGAACTGCCCAGCGTCCTCTATGAGCAGGCCATCGAAGTGGAGGAGAGGGTCAGCTCCAAAGGCGAGGAACTGGTACCTGTTAACGAAGAAAAAGCAAGAAAGGAACTCGAAGACATCTATGCAAGCGGCATACGTTCACTTGCAGTTGTGCTTATGCACTCATACCGGTATCCTGAACACGAGCTTCTCATTGAAAAAATAGCAAAGGAGATCGGTTTTGAACACATCTCCCTTTCCCATAAAGTGAGTCCCCTGATAAAGATCATAGGTCGTGGGGAGACCACCATGGTGGATACATATCTCTCACCGGTACTGCAGAGATATGTGAACAGGATACTTACTGTCCTGAATGCCAGTAGCAATGATACAAGATTATTGTTCATGCAGTCCAATGGAGGACTGACCGATGCGATGTCTTTCAGGGGAAAGGACAGCATTCTTTCAGGACCTGCAGGAGGCATCGTCGGGGCTGCAAGGGTCTCCGAAATGGCAGGGTTCGATAAAATAATCGGTTTCGACATGGGTGGAACATCCACAGATGTAGCACATTATGACGGGGAATACGAACGTTCCTTTGAGAACGAAGTTGCAGGGATACACCTCTGTTCACCCATGATGAACATCCACACCGTTGCAGCCGGCGGAGGGTCCATTTTGCACTTTGAGGAAGGAAGGTTCCAGGTGGGACCGGATTCCGCAGGTTCTGATCCCGGACCCTCATGTTACAGGAAAGGAGGACCCCTTACGGTCACAGACTGCAACGTAATGCTCTCAAAGATCATCCCCGAATTCTTCCCGTCGGTCTTCGGGAAATCAGGGAAACTCCCACTGGATGCCGGTGTGGTTCGATCCGATTTTGCCTTGCTTGCAGAGAGAGTGTCTGAAGATACAGGGAAAGACATAACTCCCGAGGAAGTTGCAGAAGGTTTCCTGACAGTTGCTGTCGAGAACATGGCAAATGCCATCAAGAGGATATCTATCCAGAGAGGTTATGACCTGAAGGATTACACACTGTGTTGTTTCGGAGGCGCAGGGGCACAGCATGCATGCCTTGTTGCAGATTCCCTTGGAATGTCACGGGTCTTCATTCACCCCTATGCAGGAGTGTTGTCCGCCTATGGAATGGGGCTGGCAGACCAGAGGATGATACTCGAAAGATCTGTGGAGCAGGAACTTACTGAGTACACGATCAATAATATCCGAAAGCTGTTCGATGAGATGAAGACCGACGGGATCGCTGCTATGAAAGAAAAGGGGATCTCAAAAGACCTCGTTCTCGAACATAAGCTCCATGTGAGATACAGTGGCACGGACACTTCCCTTGAGATCGTTTTCGATAAAATGGAGCAGATCAGGGAAAACTTCCGGGAAGCTCACAGGAAGCAGTTCGGTTTTGTAATGGAAGACCGGGAACTTGTAGTATCCAGTATAACACTGGAACTCATAAAACTGAATGAGATCCCGGGAGAGATATTAGCTGACGGGACAGTAACAGAGGAATGCTGCTGTGAGACCACCGTTGAGATGTATACCTGCAAAAAATACCACCGAACACCTGTCTTCATTAGGAAATGCCTGAAACCGGGTCATGTGGTGACAGGACCTGCACTTATAATTGAGAACACAACGACCATTGTTGTGGAACCATCGTGGAAAGCTGAGATCACACCTCTTGACCACATCGTCCTTACACGCAGCGAACCCCGGGCAGAACGTGTTGCCATTGGAATAGATGCTGACCCGGTAATGCTCGAGGTGTTCAACAACCGCTTCATGTCTGTTGCCGAGCAGATGGGATACCGATTGCAGAACACTGCCCACTCTGTAAACATCAAGGAACGGCTGGACTTCTCATGTGCCATTTTCGACAATGAAGGCAACCTCATAGCCAACGCACCCCACATTCCGGTCCATCTTGGATCCATGGAGGAAGCTGTCAAGGCCACTATCCGGTCAGCTAAAGGTAGTATGAGATCAGGGGATGCCTGGATGCTCAATTCCCCTTATGCAGGAGGTACGCATCTTCCCGACATCACAGTCATATCACCTGTCTTCTGCAAAAAAGAAGAAGTGCAGTTCTATGTGGCATCCCGTGGTCACCATGCGGATATCGGTGGAGTTACACCCGGCTCCATGCCCCCAAAGAGCAAAACGATATATGAAGAAGGGATCCTGATCGAGAACTTCAAACTGATGGACGGAGGCAAATTCCGGGAACATGAGGTTCTGGAACTTATGAGATCCGGCGATAAACCTGCACGCAATCCCGTGCAGAACATAGCAGACCTCAAGGCACAGGTGGCTGCCAATGAGAAAGGGATACAACAGCTTGAGAAGATGGTTGATAAATATTCACTTGAGACGGTCAGTTCATACATGCAGCACGTACAGGACAACGCTGAGGAAGCTGTCAGGAGGGTAATCGGGGTGCTCCACGATGGAGCCTTCACATACACACTTGATGACGGCAGCCAGATATGTGTGACCATTACCATCGACCATGAGAAACGCTCAGCTACCATCGATCTTACCGGCACCTCATCACAGCAGGAAAGCAATTTCAATGCACCTGCCTCAATTTGCAGGGCTGCTGTTCTCTATGTGTTCCGCACCCTGGTAAAAGAGAACATCCCGCTAAATGCAGGGTGCATGAGACCTCTTGCGATCATCATACCGCAAGGGTGCCTTTTGAACCCGTCATCTCCTGCTGCTGTGGTGGCAGGAAATGTCGAAACCTCGCAATACATTGTTGATTCCCTCTACGCTGCGCTTGGAGTAATGGCAGCATCCCAGGGTACAATGAACAATTTAACCTTCGGCAACCATGAATACCAGTATTATGAGACGATCTGTGGGGGGTCCGGTGCAGGAGACGGCTTTAACGGGACAGATGCCGTGCAGACCCACATGACCAATTCCCGGATAACCGACCCTGAGGTGCTGGAACTGCGATTTCCGGTGCTGCTTGAGGAATTCTCAATAAGGAAGGGAAGCGGAGGCGAGGGGCGATACACAGGCGGCAATGGTGTTGTACGCAGGGTACGGTTACTTGAAAAGATGAAGGCTGCCATCCTTTCCTCACACAGGAAATATCCTCCTTTCGGAATGAACGGTGCAGAGAGTGGAAAATGTGGCAGGAACTTTGTGATAAGGAAAAATGGGAATACCGAAAATATCGAAGGAACCGCCGAGGTAGATATGGATGAAGGGGACGTCTTCGTGATAGAGACACCCGGAGGCGGAGGTTTCGGGAAATTGAGATGAGACCACAACCAAGGGAAAAGTATCTTCAACGGAAAAGTTCCCTGAAATATCGTTCCCTTGCATTAAGGAAATCCTTTGTGATATTGTAGTGGTCGGTATCCTCATATTCGACCTCCTTTATGCGTTCGCCATCAAAATCGAGTATGCAGGAGTTAGGGTACCCCATTAATATGGGAGAATGTGTGGCAATTATGAACTGTGCCTTGCCGCTTGATTCCATATCATGGATAATCTTCAGGAGGGACAGTTGCCTCAACGGAGAGAGGGCAGCCTCAGGTTCATCCAGCAGATACATCCCGTTCCCGAACCTGTTGTTAAAAAGGGAAAGGAACGATTCTCCGTGGGACTGCTCATGAAGGGACTTGCCACCATAGGCGTCATAAGCCCTGCCATCGATCTTCTGGAGCTCATCGATATGGGATGCAAAATCGTAGAAAGTTTCCGACCTCAGGAAAAAGCCCTCTGTTACCTTAGGCATCCATGAGAATCGGAGGTGTTCACCGAAAACCGAACCGGACCTTTGGACATCATAAAGGTTATTTCGACTTCCCCCTGCAGTATTGAAACCTGCCTGATGAGCTATGGCCTCCAGCATTGTGGACTTGCCGGAACCGTTCTCGCCTACAAAGAACGTCACATTGCCTGTCAGTTCGAGTTCCCGGAAGTTCCTGATAACAGGAATTGTGAAAGGATATGTGCTGTTATCGACTTCTATAGAATCCCTTAATGAAATTGTCCTTAAGAACATAATAATTATCCCGAAACAAACTATTTTTAAATTGAACTATCATTGTCTTAAAGAAGCAAATACAGGATGACTGAAGATCAAGATCAGAAGAACTCTGCCAGCGTCTTCTGCCCCTTGCTTTCCTGAAGGCTGCCCACACGCACACCTATACGCCTAAGATTGAGGGTACTGCTATCCAGCAACTCATCCATGATCTGGTGCGAGATATCCAGCAGAATTTCTTTTTCTGCAACAGGGTGGCTCAATGTACGGCTTCTGGTGATGGTCCTGAAATTGGAATGGATGACCGTAACAGTGATCGATCTGAAAGACACATTCCGTCCCCGGACCTTTCCGAAAACATCAACCACAAGTTCGTCCAGCAGGGACATCACAAGATCCCTCTTGCGGGTATCATGGATCAGCGAGGCCATCCTGCCTATCTGGTCAGAGGCGGTCTTCTCCTTTACAGGACTGTCATCGATACCCGATGCTGCCATTTTCAACCAGGTGCCACGGGTCTTTCCGAAAGCCTCTATAAGCTCCTGCACATCGCACTCTGCAAGCTGGCTCACGGTCTCAATGCCCATTTCGGACAGCTTCTCTTCCGTTACGTTTCCTATGCCCCAGAGCTTTGATACCGGCATTTCCTTAAGAAAATCCCCCACCTCGCTATCACGAATGAGAGTTATACCATCCGGTTTCTGCCGAGAGGATGCCATCTTGGCAATTATCTTGTTCGGACCGATGCCCACCGAGCATGTAAGGTCCTCTGTCCCTTTTACGTCCGCTTTGATACGCTTTGCGATCTCCTCAGCCCTGTCAAAGTCACCACCTGCCCCGTCAGTTATCTCAATGAAGGCCTCATCGATGCTTATCTTTTCAAAAAGTTCGCCATCACCATCGGCATATGACCTCAGGATCTCCATTATACGGTCCGACACCTCTGTGTAGAACTCTTTCCTGACCGGCAGGTAGACCGCATCCGGTTTGATGGACTTCGCGAGTCGGCATGGCATGGCAGAATGTATCCCTGCTTCCCTGGCAATGTAATTGCAGGTGCTTACAGCACCTCCTTCCTCACCCCTGTTGGAATACATGCAGACAACAACGGCCCTGTCTTTGATAGAAGGGTCCTCACGCTCTTCGATGGCTGCGTAGAAGTAGTCCATATCAACATGGAGGATTATCCGGGACATTGTAAACCAAATATCTAGAAGATCAGTATTAAGGATTTGGCAAGTGGAGTGAAAGTAAGTCAAAAGTGAAATAATCAATGGAAAAAGAATATCAAAATGAGAAGTTTCAGAAAAACTTCTCAGGATCTATTTTCAATTACCACACTTGCATCCTCATCGAAAGGATTTGTCCTCATTGCCAGTGAGAAAAGGAAAGGATAATTGGCCTTTTCATACTCCATGTATTCCAGCCATTCGCGTGTCAGCAGGCTGTATACCCTCTTGATGTCACCTGAGAGGTGCATCTGGTCGGTTTCCGGAAGGGCTGAAAGGTCTTCCCTGTAGTCAAACTCTTCGAGCATATGGAAGACAGCGCGGATCAACTCGGTGAAAGACTCATGCTCGAACATCGCCGGATTCTGGAGCAGGGATAACATGAACTCCCTTTTTGCGACCAGTGATGAAGAGAATGAGACAAGATCTATCTTGCTTACATCGACCTGATAATCATAGTGTCCAAGGAAATTCTCAAGTTCATCGAACTCACTGTCCGACCAGTCATTCTCTATGACAAATTTATCCCTCACTTTGTCAAGATGAGGATCTGCATCAGAGATCACCGCAAGAAGTTTGGTACCCACTTCGCTGAAGAAGCTCCCGATGATCATGTTCAGTTTTTCCTCACGGTGCTTTTTCTCGATACTCTCAAGGAAGTGATGGATGATCAGTGATGCCAGCAGCACTTCTATGGGTACAAAGGCGATCCTTCCGACAAGATAGATCCAGATGTGGTGCGAATCATGGAATACCAGATAATGCGCCAGATGGATGATGGCCGATGCCAGAACAAGACCGAATCCAAATAAGATATATTTTGAACGATTATCCATATATTTCACTCCTAATTACTTTGATTTTTAAATGTATTAAATGCTTAGATGCAGAAAGAAGTTTATAGATCGATCAATCAATCAATCAATCAATCAATCAATCAATCAATCAATCAATCAATCAATCAATCAATCAATCAATCAATCAATCAATCCTTGAAGGACACAACTCTGCCACCACGCACATCCCACACTTCGGCTTCTTCGCATCGCAGACACGACGGCCGTGAAGGATAAGGGTCATTGAAAGGTCATCCCATTCATGCTGTTCTGCAAGTTTCATGAGGTCCTTTTCGATCCTCTTCGGATCGGTGTTCTCTGTCAGCCCGAGCTTGCCGGAAACCCTTTTCACATGAGTGTCCACGGCAACACCTTCCACTTTACCAAAACCCCTTGCAAGCACTATGTTGGCAGTCTTCCTTGCAACTCCGGGCAGGGATGTCAGGTCCTCCATGGTATCCGGAACCTTGCCTCCGAACTCAGAGATGATCAACTGGGATGCTTTCTTGATGTTCTTTGACTTTGCACGATAGAAGCCGGTCGAATAGATCTCCTTTTCCAGATCATTGATATCGGCAGCTGCAAGCGACCCGACATCCGGATACTTCCTGAAAAGCTCAGCTGTCACCCTGTTCACCTGCGCATCCGTACATTGTGCTGAAAGGATTGTCGCGATCAGGAGCTCGAACTCGTTGGTGTAGTCAAGTTCGGGCTGTGGATCAGGATATTCTCTTTTCAGCAGGGACCATATTTGGTCGAAGTTCTCAGTATTGTCCATTGTGATCCTCACAGGTATTTTGTTAGCACAATACAAAACGTTTTCCTGAAAAAGAGTTCCATTTCAGGAGACTAACTTTCCTGACCTACCGTGGAAGCACATTGAAATAAATAAAGAGATAATATGGAATAACATGGCCTTTCCCGAATTGTTCAACACAGGAACTGACATGCTAAGTGTCCTGAAGACCATTGACAGCCTTGTTTGGGGACCTCCACTCCTTCTTTTCCTTGTGGGGACAGGAATATACCTCACGATCAGTCTGGGCCTCATACAGGTATTCCGGCTACCACTGGCATTACGTTATGTGATCAGACCTGACCCAAAGGACAATGACAACGAAGGTGATATCTCAAGTTTCGCAGCTCTCACAACGGCCCTTGCAGCAACGATAGGAACAGGGAACATCGTTGGTGTCGCCACCGCCATAAAGGCCGGTGGACCGGGAGCACTTTTCTGGATGTGGCTGGCAGCCTTCTTCGGGATGGCAACAAAGTATGCCGAATGCATGCTCGCGGTGAAGTATAGGACTGTGGACGAGAACGGACAGATGGCTGGTGGGCCCATGCATTACATCACAAAAGGACTATCAGACAGGCCCTACAGCAAACCACTTGCGATCTTCTTTGCCTTTAGCGGCGTCGGAGTTGCATTCTTTGGGATAGGCATTTTCCCGCAGGTCAATGCCATAGCTGATTCTGCATCCATTACGCTCAATGTACCCCCGCTATACACGGCAATTGTGATCACGGTGCTGGTAGCCATGGTAACGATCGGAGGCATCCAGAACATTGCAAAGGTGGCGAAGATTCTGGTCCCTTTCATGGCTGTGGCATATGTACTTGGATGCCTGATCATAATAATATTGAATCTGGAGTTGCTGCCATCTACGGTCTCACAGATAATACGCTCAGCATTCACACCAACGGCTGCAGCAGGAGGATTCCTCGGGTCTACCATGATACTGGCTGTACAGATGGGGATTGCAAGAGGGGTATTCTCCAATGAGTCCGGACTTGGGAGTGCACCCATCGCTGCAGCTGCTGCAAGGATCAGGGAGCCTGCAAAGCAGGGCCTCATATCCATGACAGGTACCTTCTTCGATACCATAATCATCTGTACTATGACAGGTATCGTCCTTGTGATGACAGGAGCCTGGACAAGTGAATATGAAGGTGCCTACATGACCTCCTATGCATTCTCCACAGGGATGGAAAGCATTGGCTCCTATATCGTTGGCATAGGACTGATGTTCTTTGCATTCACAACCATACTCGGATGGAACTACTACGGTGAAAGATGTGTTCAGTTCCTTGTGGGTGTCCGGGGGATCATGCCTTACAGGATCGCCTACATCGCTCTTGTGGGAGGTGGAGTGTACCTGACACTGGACACCATCTGGGTTCTTGCAGACATCGTTAACGGACTGATGGTCATACCCAACCTGATAGCAATTCTGGCGCTTCGCAAGGTCATCGTGAAGGAGACGCGGAAATACTTCGATGGTCTCGAGGAATAAAGCAAAAGCTACCCCATAGGCTATCAGGTCATGAGCAGTGAATAGCAATAAGGTATATGCAAAGGAATGATCAGAAAAATAAAATAAATAAAAATAAAAAAGAGATGAGTTTCGGGTTTACTGTAACCCGAACTTCTCAATGTTCTCGTCAGCGAGCGCCTGGATCTGCTTGATGATCTCATCTCCGCCTTCCTTTGTGAAAAGGTGCTTGAAACGACGCTGCATCTTGAGGTAATCTTCTACAGGTTTTGGATTCCTGACCTTCTTGACTGTGGTGATCTCACCGTTCTCCATCTCATAGAGTGGCCAGAGGCATGTCTCAACAGCCATCTTTGCGACCTCTACGGTCTTGGAAGTGTCGAATCCCCATCCGGTTGTACATGGTGCGTGTGCGTGCACGTAGGTAGGACCTTCGACGTCCACTGCTGTCTTGACCTTCCTGATCATGTCCTTTGGATATCCGATGGAAGTTGTTGCAACGTATGGTGAACCGTGTGCAGCCATGATCGCAGGCATGTTCTTCTTTGGACGGATGTTACCGAAGGAGACCTCACCTGCAGGACTGGTGGTAGTGGTTGCTGCAAATGGTGTTGCACCACTTCTCTGAACACCTGTGTTCATGTATGCTTCGTTGTCGATACAGACGAATGTGAAATCATGTCCTCTCTCGAATGCACCGGACACTGAACGCATACCGATATCGAGTGTTGCACCGTCACCGCCCATTGCGATGATCTTGGTCTTGCCCATCTCGCCCTTTGCCTTGAGAGCAGCCTCTACACCGGATGCAACTGCTGCGTTGTTCTCGAAGAGTGAGTGGATCCATGGAACCTCCCATGAGGATTCCGGATATGGGGTTGTCATGACCTCAAGACATCCGGTAGGACTGACAACGATACAGTCCTCACCTGCTGCCATGAGAGTGAACTTTGCAGCCATTGCGTCACAGCAACCTGCACATCCCCTGTGTCCTGGAGCTAACAGTGATTTCATAACAATTCCTCCTTCAGGTCAGTGAACTGGCTTTCGACAGTGATACCTGAATCCATTACTTTCTTTGCCTCGTCAATGATGAACTCAATTGTGCTCATCGGGATGTCACGACCTCCCTGACCGATCATATAGCCGATGATCGGGACATTGACGTCTGTGTTGTACATCTTTGCCTTGGTCTCTGTGAACAGTGCACCCTCGTTAAGACCGATGGAGATGTTCTTGTCGAGTGCGACAACGACCTTAGCATCCTTGATAACGTTCTTGATAGCTTCGGTTGGGAACGGACGGAATGATCTTACCTTCAGCAGACCGACCTTGACACCATTTGCCCTGAGCTTGTCAACAACATCCTTGATGGTACCGACAATGGAACCCATTGCCATGAGGATGATATCTGCATCATCTGTCTCGTAGGTGTCTATAAGGCCACCATAGTACCTTCCAAAGATATCATAGAACTCAGCAGCAGCGTCCTCGATCTTCTTCAATGCCTTGTCCATTGCCTGCTGCTGGAGGAACCTGAACTCAGTGTATGAGTCAGGATCTGCGAATGCGCCGAAGGTCTTAGGGTTCTTCGGGTCAAGCTTGTACTCAGGCTCGAACGGTGGCAGGTATTCTGCTACAAGATCATCATCAAGAAGGACGACAGGTTCGTAGACGTGGGACAGGATAAAACCATCCATACAGGTCATTACCGGAAGCAGGATGTCCGGATCCTCAGCGATCTTGAATGCCTGTGCGGTCATGTCGGAGATCTCCTGTGTGTCCTCTGCATAGAGCTGGATCCAGCCGGTGTCTCTCTGGGAGATGGAATCCTGCTGGTCGTTCCAGATGTTGATAGGTGCACTGACTGCCCTGTTCGCAATGGTCATTACAATAGGTAACCTCATACCTGAGACGTTGAACAGAACTTCGTGCATAAGTTCAAGACCCTGGGAGGTTGTTGCGGAGTAACTCCTTGCACCTGCAGCGGATGAACCGACCAGTGCGGAAAGTGCGGAGAACTCGGACTCTACCATTATGTATTCACATTTTGGGATCTCACCGTCAGCAATGAACTGGGAAAGCTCTTCTACGATATGGGTCTGTGGTGTGATCGGATATGCAGAGATCACATTTGGTCTGCATGACTTTACAGCACTTGCGACCGCATAGGAACCTTCTACAACGACCATGTTCTTCTTGTCTTCTTCATAATTACGGCGCATTTATTTCTCCTCCAGAACCATCTCAATAGCGTCCTTTGGACATTCGTTAGCACAAATACCGCATCCCTTGCAGAAATCATAGTTGAACTCAAAGAAGCCATCGTCCCTTGGATCGATCGAAGCGTCCGGACATAAGAGCTCACAGAGCTTGCATTTGATGCATTTGTCATAATCATAAACAGGTTTGAATGTTCTCCATCCACCGGTCTTGTTAACAATGGTGGAACCCGGAGCACAAACGCCTCCTGGTGGAATAGTTGCCATTATTTTAGGCCTCCTTCATCATGTCGTAGGCTTTCTGGATAGCCTCTGCGTTCTTTTCACCGACCTTGCCGGGGAAACGGTGCATGACAGCATTCTTGATGGATTCCGGCTTGATAAGACCGGTAGCTCCGGCAAAAGCACCTAACAGAACAGTGTTCACAATAGGCCTGCCAATGACATCAAGAGCGATCTTTGTAGCGTTTACGGTCATGATCTTTGCTTTGGTGTCAAGGTCGAAATGTTCAGGGTCAAAGTCACTGTTCACAATGATGATGCCGCCCTCTTTAGCACCGCTCTCGACACTGACAACTTCAAGAAGTGTAGGGTCCTGAACGATAACATAGTCCGGCTCGTAGATCTGTGCCCTGAGCCTGATCGGTTCATCGCTGATCCTGGTAAATGCCTGAACAGGTGCACCACGGCGCTCCACACCAAAAGCAGGGAAAGCCTGGCTGAACTTACCATCCTCAAAAGCTGCGACTGCAAGCAGTTCAGCAGCAGTAACTGAGCCCTGTCCGCCTCTACCGTGTATTCGTATTTCTTTCATGCGTATTCTCCGTAAGACAGTAAATGTATAATAGTTCGATAAACGACAGCTACCAAACTCGTTCCGGGACATGGTCCAACAGGGAAACGAAGTTGACGCCACAAGGACCTAACCTCTGGGATATAGCTGATTTCTACATGCAATGACAGCCAAAAATATATATAGCAGTCTAAATGCAATGTTTAATTGTGTACAATCCTAATTATTATTTAGTCTTTCGGTAAATAGACGGCAAAATACAAACTGAAAAATGACAGATTGTTCAAGAAAACATTAACATAAGACGCACACCATAATTGATGCACATATGTGCAAAACTCATTCCTCAAAGTCTCCGCACATATTCCGGATACAGTCCATAAGAGAACTGTGAGAATCTGCATTGCCCATTCCCAGGCGAATACCCCTGCTACCCCTCAGCCCCCGGGTGAACCACTGGGAATGTGCCTTCATGTTCACATGATCCACCAGATCGAACTTCTCCAGGAGCCTTATGTACTCCAGAAGATCATCCCTGCGTTGCTCACAACCAAACTCAATGACCTCACCATCCTCAAGGTAGCGGGAGATCCGGTAAAATATATGAGGATCACCCATAGCTGCCCTCCCGATCATGAGACCATCACAGCCCGTATATTCAAGTATACGCTTTGCAGAATCTCCGTCCCTCACATCACCATTTGCAATGACCGGGACAGATACCTCCTCTTTGATCCGTTTTGCATAACTATGGTCTGCAACTCCCTGATACCCCTGCTCCCTTGTACGGCCGTGGACGGTGATCGCACAGACACCGGCATCCTCCAGCCGGCAAGCAATATCAAGGGTTGCTTCCATGTTTTCAAGGATACGTATCTTTGCAGTAACGGGAGTCCTCACATCCTCACAGAGGCTGGAGAAGATACTGCTGATAACATCAGGAGACCGAAGCAACGCAGAGCCGCACCCTGCATTCGTGATAGCAGGGGAAGGGCAGCCAAGATTTATATCGATTATCTCCGGTTCGAACATTTCCTCGATGGAAAGTGCTGCGGAAGTTATGGTCTCAGGACAGTTACCGAACAACTGGACCCCAAAGGGTCGTTCTTCCTCACAGGTCATACCCCGGAGGAACGTTTTTTCATTCCCGTGTACAACAGCATCCGAGCTGATCATCTCAGTGAAGCTCAGAGATGCACCATATTTTTTGCACATCAGCCTGAAGGCAAGATTCGTCACATCGGCCATCGGTGCGAGTAAAAGATTACCTGTAAGATCTACGCCACCCAGTCTCATGTTAAGCTCAGTTCATTCAAAGAAATACTAATATATAAAATCAAAACCTTGATAAGCCCCTCAGACATACGTCTATTACAAGACAGACTGTTCGACCTCACCTTAATCATTACTTAATTACCAGATTACCTAATTACTAAAAATCACAACAGGATCATGAAATATGAAGATCATAGCTTTTGTCGGAATGCCGGCAGCAGGAAAATCCGTGGCATCAGATGTTGTAAAGGAACAGAACATAGATGTCGTCAACATGGGAGATGTCATACGTGACGAAGTTAAGGCCAGAGGACTTGACCCTACGGATGTGAACACCGGAGGTGTGGCCAACGACCTGAGGGCAAAAGAAGGAATGGATGCTGTTGCAAAACGCTGTGTTCCTAAGATAGAGGCAGCAGGAAAAGACCTTGTTGTAGTTGACGGTGTCCGCGGAATAGCTGAGGTCAACTTCTTCAAGGAACATTTCGGTGAGGAATTTACTCTGGTATTCATCGATGCTCCCCTGGCAATGCGCTTTGAAAGGGTCTCAAACCGTGGCAGAAGCGATGACATGACCGATATAGAGGCGTTAAAGGTCAGGGACGAGCGGGAACTCGGATGGGGGCTTGCAGAAGCCATCAAGGTATCAGATATCACCATTGACAACACCGGAACCATCGATGAGTTCAGGAAAGAGATCAAAGCAATTCTGGAGAAAGCATGATCGAAGTAAAAGTAACTACCATGATCAACCCTACAGAGGATGAGAATAAAGTGGAAGACGCGGTCCTTAGAATGTTCCCGCTGATCGAGCTGGAAACCTTCACCAACGATGAAGGAAAGTTCATTAAAGGTACCGGAGGCATTGAAAGCCTCAGGAACATCCATGACCTTTTCAGAAGGGAAGAGATCATTGATACTGCCCGCACCAGACTGGAGGCAGGTAGTTATAAGGACCCCACAAGGACATCTTTCCTTATCAACAAGCAGGTGGCAACAAAAGGAAGGCTGAACTTCCCTGCTATCGAAGAGCCTCTTGGCTCCATACACGTTGACATAGAGGTAGATGATGCGGAATCCATGGAGATCCTTATAGAATGGCTCACACCGCCTACCGAGGACGGCGTGGTCCTTTTTGAGGCTGAAATGCCTGAACTTTGAAATACACGGACGAAGAGAACATGGACGTCAGCAGATTAAGCTACTCATCAAATGCAGTCCTTGAGAAACCTTTCTCCTGGGTATATGAGCTCGAGGACATCGGATTCACAGGCTGGGAAATGGTCCAGGAAGGCACCCAGTGCCTTAGCGAAGAGAACCTTCCGCAGGTAAGAGAAGTGCTCGAGACCACTGACCTTGAACTTACCATGCACCTACCTTTCTCGGACATGAACCTTGCAGGCCTCAATCCAGGAATACACGGAGAGGTCCTCAGGCAGATGAAGAACCTTCTTTCACTGGCTTCAGGACTTGTGGAGCTTGCAGTCGTACACCCGGGATACCTTTCACCATATGGAAAGAAGATACCGGAACGTGCCTGGGAGACTAACGTCCGCTCCATTCAGGAACTGTGTGATACTGCTGATGAACACGGCATCGCCATTGCAGTGGAGAACATGCCGGATTTCCCGATGATATTCGGAAGGGAACCCGATGAGATACTGAGGATACTGGACAAGGTAGACCGCGACAACGTCGGAATGACGCTGGACGTGGGACATGCGAACACAACAGGACGCCTTGAGGAATTCCTCGAAAAGTGCAGGGACAGGATATTACACGTACACCTGCATGACAACATGGGCAAGAGGGATGAGCACCTCCCTGCAGGCAGAGGTTCTGTCAACTGGAAAGCTGTGAAAAAAGGATTGTCCGGTTACAAAGGCAGGCTCGTCACCGAGATGAGCAGCCTTGAAGAAGGAAAGGAAAGTCTTGAGTTCCTTAAATGTCTCTGAGACGGAACCTTTCATAATTTTACTATTTAATATTCAGACCGATCAGCGTTTTTCATTCTCCAGCCTTCCGTGCCTCCGGTCGATGTCATCCATCATATCGAGCATCTTGCGGATGGCGGTTCTTATGGCATCGGACTGGCTGACGAACTTCTTGTCATTCCCAACATGGGCGTTAAGGTCGTCAAGAAGTTCCTGCGGAATATCAACACTTACTTTTGGCATTGTTCTCACCTTTGAGATGGAAAGTGATATGCTACACCATACAATGACATAGGATATCAATACGATATGTTACACATCATAAACATTATAACATTATCCGATACAGAAGACAAGTTCTCAAATAGAATTCAGAAAAAGACGTGAATTGATAGCGGGCCGGAAGGGATTTGAACCCTCGGCCGATGGATTAAGAGTCCATCGCTCTGCCTGACTAAGCTACCGGCCCAATTCTATTAAAGCTGGCTTTCATAGGCATTTGCATCATATATAGGTTTCGGAAGAAAGAGGACTAAATCCCTTTTATTAAACATCTGTTCACCTGTACCTCCTCCACAGATAAGCGAGAACCAGCAATATAAGAAGCGGAACAGCCAGCATCTGCGCCAGGAAAATGACCATGAAACCGACAAGTGATATGACATCCATCATGCGGGATACACTCCTTGGCGGAGTAGTCATTTTATCATCCCCGGTATTGCCATATTGATCGGTCTTGATCAGGAAGGCATCCTCGCCATAGGAATATGTGGTGCCAGTGAGAACATACCCTCCGTCTGAAGTCTGAACAACGGAAAGCCCCCGATCCTCTCCGGAATCTCCAAACGTTCTATCCCATTCTTTGGTTCCGGAGGAATCGGTCTTAATGAGGAATGCATCGATGTTGTCCTAACCGGCATGATAGTAACCTGTCAGGATATAGCCGCCATCCCGGGTCTGTTGAACATCATTACAGCCCCCTGAACCAAAGTCATCGAATTCCTTGATCCACTCTTCATTACCATTCTTATCTATTTTAAGGACCTCTACATCATAACTATCGACGGCTATTACATACCCGCCATCTGAAGTCTGACAGATGGAACGTCCACCAGAATTAGTTCTACTCCACTCTTCATTACCTTCGGGATCTGTTTTGATAAGCCAGCTATCCCCGGCTATCACGTAGCCACCATCCGTGGTCTGCAGAACAGCCCTTCCACCTGCATATTCAGGACCACCGAAGATGTTATCCCATTCTTTATTGCCATCCGGATCGGTCTTTAGAAGGTAGATATCTTCCTCGTATGAGTATGTGGAACCAGTAACAATGTAACCGCCATCCAGAGTCTGCTGAACATCAAATCCCATATCATCGCCAGAACCTCCAAAGGTTTTGTCCCACTCCTTTTCCCCTTCAGCATCGGCCTTGATAAGCCAGACATCACGTTCGTCAACCCCATAAGTACCGGCTATGATGTAACCGCCATCAGCAGTCTGTCGGACAGACTGGGCCACAAGAGGAAATGCATTATAATCCGCATCGAAAACCCTGAACCACTGGAGACTGCCATTAGAATATATCTTGACCAGGCAGGCTCCTTCCACAACCCAGGATGCATATTCAGACTCATTTAAATGTGGATCAGGATGGTTCTTGTAATAACCTGCTACTACATAACCTCCGTCAGAGGTCTGCTGAACAGAATAGCCACCTGCCCAGCAATCAGAATCTTCGAAAAGGATCTGCACCCATCCGGAACCAGTGGATTGCTCAGATCCTCCGCTGACAATTCCTATTGAAAATACGAGAGAAAAAATGCATATAAGTGCACAGAGTCTCAATGCCGGGATAAGTTTTGTCGTACTCAAGAACACCACTACGTTGTAAACCAAATATTGTAAAGAAAATTATTTTGTTATATGATTGAACATTCTACACAAAAAGATTTTGCATGTGGGAATGTGTAGTGCATATTGAGGAATATTCCAAGAACTCAGAAAAGTTGCAATTCCGACATCAACAAATATCAGAAACGAAAACTTTCAGCTAAGTACTTGAAAATGTGAAAAACAAATTACTGGAAAAAAGCGGGCCGGAAGGGATTTGAACCCTCGGCCGATGGATTAAGAGTCCATCGCTCTGCCTGACTAAGCTACCGGCCCACATCATATGTGAGTAGTTGCTCCCATACGTGTTAGCCCTATATATACATATCGCAAGAGAGGTCCGAAAACCTCTCAGATGTGCTTCACAACGCACTTTGAAAGGCCTGTGATCTCCACAACATCACTATTATCGGGGCTCTGGATGATCATCTGCCCCTTCTTGAGGTAGGGAATGCGCTTTTCATACTCCTTTTTGACCTTCATCGCGCTTATTGCGGCATCATTGGAAAGGTTCAGTATGATGCGGCTGTTTACCTGTTTGAACACGGTCTCATCTATATCCTGGGGGTCCTGCGTGATGAGGAACAGTCCCAGGCCTTCCTTACGACCCTGGCGGGCTGCATCCGCAAACTTGGAGATGATACGCTTGGAGTGCTCCCCCGAACCCTTTGCAAGGTACCTGTGAGCCTCATCCAGCACAAGGATGATGGGAGTCTCCTTGACCAGCGCTGCACCTGATGTGCTCAGTTTGTTGTCAACAACAATGGTCATTAGTGTCAGAGTTATGAGATCGCGTATCCTGCTGTTCGAGATGTACTCGGTGGGGAACACACAGACCTGACCTGATCTGAAGATATCGGCAAGCATCTCGGTGATAGGGGTTGCCGGCTGGTCGAAGACCCTCCTGAAGGCCTGGTTCTTCACTTTCCTTACGATACCGTCATAGGATGACTCGTGAACCTTTCCGCTGTCAACATATGTTCCCCTCACACCAGCATCATCGATGTGCTCGATAAAGCCATTGTAAGTGTGCGTGCCGGGCCTCCTGAAGTAGTCCTCGAGAAGAAGTTCCAGAGCAATTCCCTGAAGCTCGGTAAGCCCTGCTGCAGCGATCAGCCAGGAGTTGTTCCTGACCATCTCGAAGGGAATTGTGAATTCAACCTGCTGGGCACGCGACCTCCCATTATAGGTATGACCGTCCACCTTTGCCACAAAGGTCTTTGTGGAAGGGACCCCGCCGAACCTCACGCACTCCGAGTTCATATTATGTTCGTCGGAAGGACCAAGATCAGGGTTATCCTCCAGGATCTGTGAATACTCATCCTGAGGGTCCATGATCACAAGGCATGGCATTTTGTTCTTTTTCACACCATCTCCATTGTCCCGCACCTGATACCTGTTATCATCGCTCATGAACTGGCGCAGGATGTTCTTTGTAAGGAAGGTCTTACCCGTACCCGTACTTCCGCATACCAGCATGTGCCTGAATATCAACGGGTCCCCCATAGAGTAATCGTTCCTAAGATAGTAAGGCACGGTTGGAGGTGAGGCATGAGTATGCACCAGTTCGCCTCCGACGCTCAGGTGACCAAGGAAGATGCCCTCACGAGGGATGTTCAGGCCGGTCTGTATCTTCAGCTTCTCTGTGACCGGCAGTATCGGAGTGTTAGGTCTCGGGATGCGATCAGCCATACGGCGCATCAATGAATCGGCATTGCCGGGTTCCTGGTCATAAAGGATGCATATGGGGTCGAGGTAGGCGAGGTACTTGTAATCAAGCTCTGCAGTGGTATTGCTCCTGAGCATCCTGCGTGAATGGATCTCAGTGGCATCATCAACCTCGAACTGCTGCTGGTACTGGAGCTTCCAGATACGTGCAAACAGGTGCTCGTCCTCATACGGCACTATCACATAGGTACCCAGACGCACCTGTGACCGGTGATCAGTGGTTATGTAGCCCGCGATCTTCGATCCGGATTCCGTGACCTCCAGAGGCTCAAAACCGGTAGTAATGATACCAAAGGCATCATCCATGTCACCGGTTATCACATCAAGAGGAAAATCGATGTCATACTCTTCAAAAACAGTTCCATCCGGAGATATACCATTTTCATTCGAACCATTCAGATCGTCATTTGAAGAACTACCTGATGCATATGCCAATATGTCTGTATCATTGATCATCTGTTGATTCACCCCATCTCACATCGTTATAGATCGTATCGATCTTCTGGCTTTTGAACATGCCTTTGATCAGCTTTTTTTCCACGACCCTTATCTTAGCAAGGGAATCTGCCTTTGAGAGGGTCAAAGGAATTCCATTGACTGCAATATCGTGCAATATTTTCCTTGTGACCAGATCCCTCATCTGCTCATCCTTTGTGATCCCGTAAGGAGCCTCAATCTTGAAAAGAACGTCAAGGGAGGGGACGAACACCATGAAGAATGTGATCGCATAATCCTCTTTCGGGAACTTGTGATCCAGTTCTATTTCAGTTCCCATAACAAGGGAAGTGCTGTCCATCATGTTCTCATAGAACTGGTTGGGCTGCAGGAACCAGTTGGTATATGTGATCCACCGGCTGCTTCTTCCTTCAGGACCTCCCACGACACTGCTTCCCTCTGCACCGGGCGAGAGCACGTTCTTGAAGAACTGTGAGTCCCTCAGCCACGGGAGATCAGACATCCCATATTTCTTCCGGAGGGTTATCATGATCTGCATGTCCTCCGGGTTCTTCACAAAACCGACAAGAGGCCTTTTGTTACCTATGTGATGGTCCATGATATCAACATAGTTCTGCAGGATACGTTTTGCATTCTCATCGTCCCTGATCTGCACATCATCTGATTCCACTACCATCCAGTACATCAGCTGTTTTGGATAAATGGGACCATCCATAATGAAGAAACTGTCCCCATCAAACTTTTTCATGAGCCACAGAATGTGCTCGGATTCTGAAAGATACAGGGCAATGTTGTGTACCATTCTGTCGACCCTTTTCTTAAGCAGCCCGGGCCTGATCCTCACAATAGATGCACGACCTTCGTTCCCATCGAATTTTTCCCATCCCTCTGTGGTATCGATGACCATTGCAGTGGAAGGAGAGTACGAAGACATCACCATCGTCCATTTCGAATGGATGTCAATGTCGGTTGGTGTTGAAGCAATACTGCAGTGACAAAGGTCTACATACAAACCGCTGTTAAAGGCTATCGGATTTGTGCTCCCGCTGTCACAGGAATAGGTCTTCTCAAAGGGGTCTTTTGCAAGGGACATACGATCAATGTCAACCTTTGCACGGAAAAGTTTCCCCAGTGCCCTGAGAACGATCTTTCCATCGTATTCCAGCTCACCAAGGAGCTCAAAGAGCTCAGGTGCCTTATCCTGATCCTCGTCCTCCGAAAGACTATCGATGCGGGACACCATACTGGAAATTGCCTTTATGTGAACAGGCTCAAGGGTCATATGGAACAGATGTACAGGAACATAGATATATTTGTTCACTTAATTACGATATGCTTACTCTGCTGAGCTGTGGAGGTCTTTTTAGAACATTGTAATGTTCCTGAGTTCCGTAAGCTTTAACTATGAACATTACATCTAAAGGGAACCTATAACATTGTATTTACTAGGTCACTAAGTTCGAGAACTTGTACCAATTACAAATATAATAAATATCAGAGGCTAATACGGGCCTTAAAACCGTTATAAAATAAAATTAACAAAATCACAGAGAGGACTGATAATGGGCAAAACAGGAAGCATTGAATGGGTAAAGGTCAAAGGAAGAAACGGAAGGGCAATCAAAGTAGAGAAAGCTTTTGGAACAAAGGCACACCCCGGACCTGCACAGAGATACGCATCCAACGGATCCAAGAGGCGTTTCCTTAAGAGATCACCAAAAGCTGTTGTAGCCTGAGCTGGCTATCAGCTTTTTTATTCAGGACTGCAATTACCAGAAGTTGCAGACTTTCAATGAATGGTCTCTTGGATCTTAATAGGGACCAACTAACTTTTTTTAAACTATACAATAATTGATCATATACACCCATAGCTTTTATTAGCAGGGGATTTTTGAACCTAGGAGCTGTTCAGATGGCAACTGTACCTTAAGGCTCAAAACAGAACTCAGTTAAGTTTATATAGAACTACAAACATGTAAAAACGGCCTGAGATAAAGGCAATTATATTGATCTATGTTTAAATAGGAGGTTAAAATAAATGGCAGGACAGATGTCAGGACAGCCTATCTTCATATTAAGAGAAGGTAACCAGAGAACAAAGGGCAGGGATGCCCAGAGCAACAACATCATGGCAGCAAAGGCAGTTGCTGAAGCAGTAAGAACAACACTTGGTCCAAAGGGAATGGACAAGATGCTTGTAGACTCCCTCGGAGATGTAGTTATCACCAACGACGGTGCAACTATCCTCAAAGAGATGGACATCGAGCACCCAGCTGCAAAGATGATCGTCGAGGTCGCAAAGACACAGGACGATGAAGTAGGAGACGGTACAACATCTGCAGCTGTCATTGCAGGCGAACTTCTCAAGAAAGCAGAAGAGATGATCGACCAGGACGTACACCCAACCATCATCGCATCCGGATACAGGATGGCTTCAAAGAAGGCAGGAGAGATCCTCAAGACCCTTTCAAAGCATGTTACAAGCGAAGACAAGGAGATTCTCACAAAGATCTCAGACACCGCAATGACCGGCAAGGGTGCAGAAGCATCAAAGGAAGTACTTTCCAAGATCGCTGTAGACGCTATCACAAGCATTGTTGACCAGGATGACGGAAACAAGGTCGGCATGGAGAACGTCAAGATCGAGAAGAAGGTCGGCGGCCGTATCGACGACTCCGAGCTCATCGAAGGTATGATCCTTGACAAGGAAAGGGTACACGCCAACATGCCAAAGAAGGTAGAAGGCGCAAAGATCGCACTCCTCAACAGTGCTATCGAACTCAAGGAAACAGAAGTCGACGCAGAGATCTCAATCACATCCCCTGACCAGCTCCAGTCCTTCCTCGACCAGGAAGAGGCAATGCTCAGGAACCTCGTACAGTCCATTACAGACAGCGGTGCAAACGTTGTATTCTGCCAGAAGGGTATCGATGACATGGCACAGCACTTCCTTGCAAAAGCAGGCATCTTTGCAGTCAGGCGTGTCAAGAAGAGCGACATGGAGAAACTTGTACGCTCCACAGGTGCAAAACTTATCACCAATATCGAAGAGATGAACGCAGATGACCTTGGACAGGCAGATGTTGTAGAAGAGAAAAAGGTCGGTGGCGATAATATGGTATTCATCACAGGCTGTGTCAATCCAAAGTCAGTTTCAATCCTCCTCCGTGGCGGTACAGAGCACGTTATCGACAACATCGAGAGAGCACTCGAAGATGCACTCCGTGTAGTCGCTGTTGCAATTGAAGATGAAGAGCTCGTCGCTGGCGGCGGAGCACCTGAAGTAGAGGTTGCACTCAGACTTAACGAGTACGCAGCAACCCTCAGCGGAAGGGAACAGCTCGCAGTCAAGGCATTCGCAGAAGCACTCGAGATCATCCCAAGGACACTTGCAGAGAACGCAGGTCTTGACCCAATTGACATGCTTGTCGAGCTTCGCTCACACCACGAGAAGGGCACAAAGACCGCTGGTCTTAACGTTTACACCGGCACTGTCATCGACATGTGGGAGAACGCAGTTGTTGAGCCACTCAGGGTAAAGACCCAGGCAATAAACTCAGCAGCAGAAGCAGCAGTCATGATCCTCAGGATCGACGACATCATTGCATCCACCAGGGCACCAGCAATGCCAGAAGGCGGCATGGGCGGAATGCCTCCAATGATGTAAACCTGAAAAAAATAACGAATAGAAGGGCGCTTTCTGCGCCCGGCAATTCTTTTTTTAATTATACATTCTGAACAGTATAACCAATTTGGATAGCGTTCGCTATGGATTTCCTACCATCCAGTCAAAAAGGTAAAAAGAATTACTGATCAAACTCCAGATCGATACCGATAGGACAATGATCCGAACCCATAACATCCGGCAATATGTAAGCCGAAGTTATCCTTTCCCTGAGGCTTTCACTCGCAAAGAAGTAGTCTATCCTCCAGCCAACGTTGCGATCCCTTGCGCGTGTCTTCAGGTCCCACCAGCTGTACTGGTCTGGCTCCTTGTTGAACATACGGAATGTGTCAACATACCCGTGTTCAAGGAAAACGTCTATCCATGCCCTCTCAATAGGCAGGAAGCCGGATCTGTTCTCGTTCTGTTTGGGTCGTGCAAGATCGATCTCCTTATGAGCAGTATTCACATCCCCGCATACAATGACGTTCCTGCCCCCATCCTTGAACTCGTCTGCACGCTCCGTAAAGGCATCATAGAAATCCATCTTGTACTGGAGCCTCTCATCAGAAGCTTTTCCGTTAGGGAAATAGATGTTGAAAAGAACGAAATCCTCATACTCTGCGATGATGGTCCTCCCCTCTATGTCAAACCGTTTCTCGCCGAGACCGTATTCTACGTTCACGGGAGGGATCTTCGTATAGATAGCAACACCACTGTAACCTTTACGTTCGGCCGAAAAGAAATATGGGATATAGTTATCGATATGCCGAAGTTTTACAGGCAGCTGCCTTTCCTGTGCTTTGGTCTCCTGAAGGCAGAGGATATCCGGCTGTGCTTCACTTACCCACTCAATGAAACCTTTATTCACCATTGACCTGAGACCATTGACATTCCATGAAAGGATACTGAGAGAGGTCATTCATTCGCCCTCACTCTCATCCGGAATACGGACAGGTTTTGCGAGCATGACCTCAGTTGATTTGATGATCGCGAACAGCTCATCACCTTCTTTTACATCAAGGCGATCCACTGCTTCTGCTGTCACGATCGATGTCAGGACTGCGGGGTCGATCTCGATCCTTACTTTTGAGACTATGTCCCCTTTCTCGACTTCCACCACCCTTCCCAGCAATTTGTTGCGGGCAGATAACTTGAAGGAGATATTCTCCCAGGAAGTATCATCAGCAACCGTTTCATCAACATACGTACGGCTTGCCTCATATTCATCGATAAGTTGCTTACCATAATCGGTCAGGAAAGTACCCTGGCCCTTCCCCCCCCTTACAGTATAGACTACCTCATGATCCACCCTTTCATTCATTTTTTTGAGGATGAGCCATGCATGTTTGTAGGAGATACCAAGTTTTTTGCATGCTTTGCTTAAAGAGCGTTCTTCATCAATGGCTTTGAGCAGGTTTACCTTCCCGGCACCTATTATGTGTTTGCCATCCTCTGTAAGCCATACTTTGGTCCTTGTTTCCATCATCCTACCTCATGTTACTCAAGACATTTGAGAATATCTTCCGGATGATACCTTGGTTTTACTATCCTTGTACGACCACGTGTACCCTTACCGGAAAAATCAGTGGTCACATAACGTGCATCATTGAGCTTATTGACCATATCATAGAAACGGGTATATCCAAGACCTGTCTGCTCATGGAAGAGCTTGTACAGGTCACCGGTCTGGCATTCCTTTTGCTTTGCAATGAGTCCGAGAAGCATCTTCTCATCAGAGGTCAGCGACATAATGCTCCTGCCAAGATGAAGCAAGCGTGACTTTTCATACGCATCCTCCACATCTTCAACAGATATTGTCCTGCTGGCCCTTCTTTCTGCATTAAGTCCTGAACGTTTCAGAAGGTCTATGCCAACACGCAGGTCTCCGGTCATATCAACATATTCCACGATGGCATTCTTTACTTTCTCCGCTACGACATTCGGATAGAAAGCAAGGTCGATCCTCCTGCCAAGGATATCCTGAAGTTCGTCATAGTCATATCTCGGGAATGCGATCTCTTCCGGCAGGAACACCGAATTCACCTTGGGATCGAACTGGTAGAGCTTCCCTGTATCGCTTACGATAGCAATTACACCCACCCTTGCTCCCGGGAACTGTTCATGGGCCCTTAACATGGAATACATGACATCATCAGCATTTCCTTCGTGATAGAGATAGTTAATATCATCAAGACACAATACCAGGGTCTTCTCGTTCTCGACCAGGAAGTTCATGACCTTCTCGAAAAGTTTCCTGAAAGCAACCCCTGATGCAGGAGGAGATACTTTGAAAAGTGCCTTATAGACCCTTGAAACAACAGCAAACTTCGTGGAGTCCATCTGGCAGTTAACCTTTACAAAGACAACGTCCTGAGTATGCTTTTTCATCTCCCCGAAAACTTTCATGACCGTAGTGGTCTTTCCGGTACCTGGCGGTCCGCTGAGGAGGCTGTTGACAGGTCTCATCCCCCTGAGTGCAGGGCGAAGGCTGTACATCAGGGCCTGCATCTGTGATTCACGGTGCGAGAAATGGTCCGGAAGATGATCCAGTTCAAGAACACTCCCATCTCTGAAGATAGTCTCATCCCACATCAGCATACCCTTATCCATATAAAGTGTCTCCTCAAAGAGTTCTAATACATTAATTGTGAAAATACATAATAGCCTTTTGCTTACCGGGCCTTTGTTGTTGCCACATTCCAGAAAACAATAGGGAAGGCCATTGGACAAAACCGTATATAGAGCACATGTGAATAAATATAAAAGGATTGTGGGAATTGCTTATATATAAGCTAAAATATGAGAGGATACGATGTTATGACATGCCGAGGAAGACCAAAAAGTCCCAGAAGGGTCAAATGTAACCCGGAAGGATCCTATTTTAAGCCACGAGGAGTTGCGCTTTCAGAGCTTGAAGTTGTCTCCGTTGCAGTGGAGGAGCTGGAAGCATTAAGGCTTGTAGACCTCGAAGGGTTACAGCAACAGGAAGCAGCTACACAGATGGGGATCTCAAGGCGTGCTTTCTGGGAAGACCTGAAGAGTGCAAGGAAAAAGATAGCATTTGCACTTACCACAGGCAAAGCTATAGAGATAAAAGGCGGGAACTATGTCAGCATCAAAGACCAGAATGAACAGAACTGACCCACTGGTCACTAAAAAATAATCCAGGAGATGTAAAATGTCATCCAATATTCAATCACCGGAAAGTCTGCTTAGCACAAAGCCAGAGGAACCAAAGCTCGTATCAAATCTCAGAGGCATAAAAAAGAAGATCATGGTCATGAGCGGAAAAGGCGGTGTGGGAAAAAGCACAGTCTCCGCTAACCTTGCTGCAACACTTGCGGACCGCGGCTACAAGGTAGGTCTCCTTGACAGCGACATCCACGGACCGACCATTCCTACAATGTTCGGTGTGGAAGGCCAGAGACCAACTGTAGGAGAAAACGGCATCGTCCCGGTACAGGTTAACGAAAATCTGAAAGTGATGTCCGTAGGACTCCTTCTTGACAGCGAAGATTCCCCGGTCATCTGGAGAGGGCCTGCAAAAATGGGTGCTATCAAGCAATTCCTGGAAGAGGTCGACTGGGGAAAGCTCGACTATCTGATCATAGACCTGCCTCCCGGAACAGGTGACGAGCCACTGAGCGTTGCACAGCTTATCGGTAAACTTGATGGAGCCGTTGTCGTCACAACACCACAGGACGTTGCGCTCACAAGCGTCAGGAAATCCTTAAACTTCGCAAATATGATCGAAGTTCCTGTTATCGGAATGGTAGAGAACATGAGCGGTATCGTCTGCCCTCATTGTAATGAGACGATCCAGGTATTCGGATCAGGCGGTGTCGCACGTGCAGCAGAGGACTTCGGAGTAAAGGTATTGGGTACATTGCCTATCGAAACAGAAGTCGCAGCAACCAGTGACAGCGGGAAGGTCCACGAGGATGTAAAGGGCGATTCCGAATGGCGCAGGATCTTCAACGAGATCGTTGATGCTGTCGAAGAATTTGTAAAATGATCGACACAGGAAAAGGCATTGCTGAATATGGGAACCACGATATCCCGGGCATGCCTTTCATATCTCTTTTTAACTAAGATCAGACATCCACAATAGAATTGTCGCAATTCGTGCTACCTGAATAGATATTTAAATCTTAACTTCCAGACATTTAGTCATGAGTGGGAGTGCGGATAAAGATCAGATCAATCGTCTTGATTTTGAAGATACAGATGAGCTGATAGATGATGTTCTGTATGACAGGAACTGGCTTATCAGGGAAAATGCGAACACCAGACTCAGCCCCTCTGTCATAGACATGCACATATCATCACAGCTCAAGAAACGATATGCACTTGAGAAACTGTACTCAAAAGAGGTTGCCAATGCGCACATCCGTGGTATCATACACATACACGACCTTAGTGAACCCTTCAAACCTTACTGCAATGGTATCGATGGCAGGATCTTCCTCATGGACGGACTGAAGTTTCCGGATTCCAGAAGCGCTCCTGCAAAACAATTCAATGCCGCCATGTTCCACGCCATGTCTTTCATGCTGCATTCCCAGCAGTTCTTTGCAGGAGCACAGGCTATTGATATGTTCAACTGGCTGCTTGCACCACATCTTCACTATTCTGATATCGATGAGGAACAATTGGTCCGGATAGTGCAGGGATTCATGTTCCAGATGAACCAGTCCAACCGTATCGGTGCACAGAGTGCTTTCACGAACATTGGCCTTCGTATCAACTGTCCTTCATCCCTTGCAAACGAACCTGCCGTCTATGACGGGAAGTTCATTGAAAGGACATACTCGGAATTCGAAAAAGAAGCAAGGGCGATCTACAGCGCCTTTATGGAAGTAGCAGCAAATGGTGATGCTGAAGGACTGCCGTTCACTTTCCCGCTGATCACAACCGCCATTACAAAGGACCTTGATATGGAAGATCCATTGTGGAAGAAGACCATGTATGCCACATCCTCAACAGGAGCACCATATTTCCTGAACCTGACCACAGATTACCTTGAAGAGAACACCGTGCAGGCCATGTGCTGCCGCCTTCTTGCCAGACATTCAGGAGGCGTGTGGACAGCCGGAGGGATGGGGAGCGGCTCCAATAAGATCGTAACCGTGAACCTGCCCGGAGCAGCCCTTGAAGCCGAAGATATTGAAGGGTTCTTTGACCGGCTGGACGAGGTCCTTGAAATTACAAGGAAAGCTCTGCTTGAGGGACAGGAGATCGTCAGGAGATCCCTCTATGAATGGAAGATACTCCCCTGGCTGTTACAGAGAACTGAAAATGACCTGCCTTATTTTGATCTTGATTCAAGGCACCTTACCTTCGGGGTGGTCGGTCTCAATGAATGCCTGCAAAACCTTACAGGAGAAGGCATGATAGAGCAGCATGAGCTGGGAATGAAGATAATACGCCACATGCTCGCCAGGATCGAGACCTACTCCAGAGAGGACGGGATCGAATATACGTTCGAACAGACACCTGCAGAGAGTACGGCACACCGCCTGGCAATGCTCGACCGATCCCGGTTCGGGGAAAAGGCACATGTCCAGGGGAGCGAGCATGATGCATATTACACTAATTCCACACACGTACCTTACAGCTCAAAGATATCGCTTTCAGATAAGATAAAGATCGAGGCAGCGTTCCACCCATATTTCACAGGCGGAACTATCAGCCACATCTGGATGGGAGAAAGTTTCCCTGATCCAGATGGGATGAGCGAACTTATACAGAAACTTGCTGAAACGAACCTTGCTTACTTCTGCTTCTCCCCTGACTTCTCTGTCTGTGAGAACAGGCATGTATCACGAGGAATGAACCTTAAATGCCCGATCTGCAATAAGCCTGCAATTGACCATGTATCAAGGGTCACAGGTTATTTCGGACATGTCAGGCAATGGAATCCTGGAAAACAGAAAGAATACCAGGAAAGACATCGATATAACCTCCATGAAAAACACTAAATAAAAATGCCTGCATCATCTATCGCATGGAAGATGCAATAAAAAGAGCATTTGCATGGACAGACCAGCAGGAAGTATCCGGTACAAAGGAACTGTCACGCCTTATAACTGCATATGAGATATGGGATGTCAAAAATGAATATTCGTCCCGGCTGATACAGCTCCGGAGCGGAGACAACTGGGATGGTTCGATACGTGAGACCGCAAGAGCCTGCTCAGCCATTGCATCATCGGATGCCGGATCAGGAATTGACCTTAAAGATAGCCAGGAATGGCTGCTCTCCAGACAGCAGGAGAACGGCTCCTGGAAAAATGACGTTTATGACACAACCTACGCATTGATAGCGCTTGCAGACATGGGGATTCATGATCCTGAAGGATGCAGCTGGCTTGTTGAGAACTATAACAGGGAATGGGAACACGTGGGAACCACCTCCCTTATCATAACTGCCCTGATAGAACAGGGAAAGCTCATTCAGACGAATGATCATTCCGATTTTATCAAGGAACGTGCTGATTGGATATTCTCAGAAAGGAATGAGGATGGAGGATGGAAGTTCATATCCACAAGCAACCTCGTGATCCAGGCATTATCTGTTGCCGGTTTTAAGGATCAACTTGAAGATTCAGGAAAGTGGCTCCTTGGCAGGCAGAATCCAAACGGTTCATGGGGAAAAGGAGAAGGGGATGTTACAGCAACTGCACTTTCACTGATAACCCTGGGGTCATTGACATAGAATATATAACAAAAAGAAAGATTAATACAGAACCGATAGCAATTATATTCCCTGACCGGACCGATCCGCGTTTAAGACAATGGATGTGGAACACAAATGGACAAGAGATTTATCAAATATCACCCGGAAACAAATACATACATCGTTCGTAGAAAAGCATTTTTTGAAGACAGTATAAGGCTCGATGGGAACGTGATCGTTGGTGCTGGTGCCAACTTCTGGAAAGACCTTGAGGTAACCGGCTCACTTGAGCTTGGTAAAGCATCCCTTGTCAAGGGAAATATAAAAGCAGGTGATGCACTGATCAGTACTCGCTGTGAGGTAGGAGGGAACATTGATGTTGAGCATAACCTTACAATGCTTGACAATGTAAATGTCGCAGGCCATGCGATATGTGGTGATCAGATGTCCATCCGGCCGGGATGTAAGGTCGCTTTCGCAAAGGCCGATGTGGCCCTTGAGCTGATAGGGAAGGTTGACATAAAAGAGATAGAATCCGGAACAAAGCTCGTTGTCCGTTCCGACATGTGAAATTCAATAAGATATTGATCGTCTTCAGTTAGATACATCCAGATCAGATGCGATCAAACCAAATGAATAGAACAAGATCAAAACTGATTATGCTGGCTTAAATAATTGCAGGATCAGTCCCGCCTTTCTTCTGCAAGCATCCTGAGGAGCTCATGACGCAGCTCATTAGCCTCAGCACTTGTCCTGTCACGGGGCCTTGGAAGCTCCACATTGATGACCTGTTTGATCTTTCCCGGCCTTGCTGTCATAACAACGACCTTGTCTGCAAGGAACACGGCCTCGTCCACACTGTGAGTGACAAATATTATCGTTATCTGGTCCTTTGCCCAGACATCCAGGAGTTCGTTCTGCAAGATGTTCCTGGTCTGTGCATCCAGTGCACCGAAAGGCTCGTCCATGAGAAGCACCTTGGGCTCATTTGCAAGAGCACGTGCAATTGCAACCCTCTGACGCATTCCGCCTGAGAGCTCATATGGATAGCTATTCCTGAACTGCTCAAGACCGACGAGCTTCAGGTATTTTTCTGCCTTTTCAAGAGACTCACTCTTGCTTAGTCCTTTCATCTGGGGACCGAATGTGATGTTCTGAATGACCGTTCTCCATGGGAACAGCGAATATTCCTGAAACACCATACCCCTCTTGGAATCAGGAACAGTTATCTTCTCCCCGTCAAGAGTTATATCTCCGGAATCAGGGAACTCAAGTCCGGCAATTGATCGTAAGAGGGTTGTCTTACCACATCCGGAAGGGCCAATGAAACAAACGAATTCCTTGTCTTTGATATCAAGGCTCACATTGTCCAGTGCAAGAGTGGATTCACCATTCTCCTTTTCGAATTCCAGTGAAACACCGGCTACTTTTACTTCACCCATTATACCACTACTCCTGCACGCCACTTAAGAAGGCGACCATCAACATACCATCTGAATATCCGGTCTATGAAAAGACCCAGGAATCCTAAGATCAGCATATAAACAAGTACAAAATCCATCTGGTGAAGGTAATAATGCCACCAGATCTTATAGCCAAGACCACTGCTGCTCACTCCGAACATTTCAGCAGCTACGAGACACATCCATCCGACACCCATTGCTATGCGTATACCAGCTGCTATGGAAGGTAATGCTGACGGGAAAGCAACATGGCGGATAAGGGATCTGCTTGACATACAACCAAGAACCTTAGCAGCTTCCACATAGACCCTGGGAACGCCCTTGAAGCCATCAAAAGTATTGATGATTATCGGGAATACGGCACCTACGAATACTACAAAACCTGCAGAAATATGCGTAAGCCCGAACCATATGATGGCAAATGGGATCCATGCAAGAGGCGGAATAGGCCTTATGATCTCAATAAGGGGATCAAAAGCACGGTTTGCGGTCTTGAACCAGCCCATCGATACACCTATCGGGATCCCTATGATCAGAGCTGAAATAATACCGATACCGAAATGCAACAGGCTTATAGCAAGATCGGTGAACAGTGCTCCGGTCTCTATGGTCCTGAAAAAAGCTAACACAACATCAGTAAAGCTCGGAAGCTTGAATTTATTAGCAACTATATAAGTTGCCACCAATTGCCATATAACAATAGCAATAGCAAGAGACAGTAATTCTATACCCCTGCCTGAAATTCCTTTAGTCCTGTCTTTACTCATGTTGCCTCCGGACCGAGGGATCAACCCTCAGGTCCGGCAATATATATTTTGTTCATTAATGTATGTTTCTATTTACTCTTCGGAAACAGCTTCATAGAAACTTACATCAAAGATGTCCTCTGCTGTAAGCTGTTCATTAATGAATCCAAGCTCATACTGTATGTTTGCATATTCAACTGTTGAATCTACAATTGGACGTGGATCTGCAGTCCAGACACCATCCCACTCCTCGAGGGATTCAAAGACAACCTCAGGATCTGCGGTAAGCTTGGTACCGTATGTTTCAGCAGACTCTTCAAGGTTTGCAGAATCATATTCTACAGCCTTGATGTGTGTCTTTACGATCTGCTCGACCATTTCAGGATGGTTCCTGATAAGGTCACCACTTACAACCAGTACACAACATGGATGATCCGGCATGATCTCGCCTGATGCGACAACAGAACGACCATTTCCTTCTGCTTCAATGAAAGTAGGGGAAGGATGTGGAAGGAATACACCATCAACCTGGCCTGCTGCAATAGCTGCCTTGGCGTCTCCCGGACCCATTGCCTTTATATCGAGATCTTCCTCAGGATCAAGACCGTTCTCAATGAGCCAGTTCCTCAGGAGTGTGTCCTGAATGGTTCCCGGAGGGAAGGTTGCAATGGTCAATCCCCTGAGATCTTCAGGTGACTCGTAAGGGAGATCGTTTCTCAGTACAAGATCGGAACCCTGTGTGTTGACAGCTGCAACGATCTTTGCATCAAGACCTGTTGCAAGTGCAGAGATAACAGGAGCTGCACCGACATAAGCTACATCAAGGTCACCTGAAAGCATTGCCTGCATCTCAGGAGCGCCTGTAGGGAACTCAAATTCGTTCACTTCCTCAACACCAAATGGTGCAAGGTCTTCAGCCCACCAGCCTTTCTCCATGGCTGTCATGTAGGAGATCTGGTGTGTGCTTGGCTGATATCCGATATTGATCTCTGTAATCGCTGCATCTTCTTCAGGTGCAGAAGTACATCCGGAAAGGAATACCGCTGCGATCAGCATAATAGAAATTAATGAAATTGCTGTGATCTTCTTCACATAAATACCTCCGATAAATTGTAAATTATTCTTGGTAACATTATAGTTCGTCCAAATACACTATTTATAGCTTACCACATATTCCCCTTCAATGTCCTAAAAGTATTAATACAAAGTGAAATATACCCTAAAGAGATATTGGATTGTATCGGAGGAGTGAAACATAAGCGTTGCAAATAAAGTCATAGATGCTGCTTTTGAATCGGACGAAGCATTTCAGAACACACTTCTGAAGGTCATTAAAGAAGACCTGGAACTAACGGCAATAGAATTCTCAGAATATGCAAATATTCCCCCAAGCACCCTTTATAAGTTGATGTCGGGGAACAGGGAACCGAACATGAGAACACTTCGCCAGATAGTGAAGACCATAAGGACCATTGAAGGTTCCGAAAAGGGAGAGTTCATAGCAGTAATTGCTGCACGCCCTGTACTTGACAACATAAGTGAAACAAAGAGAAAGATATCCGGCACCCTCTGCACGATCAGGGAATACTCAGCAACCTCCATGGAAGAGGCCATTATAGCCGCAGTACGTGCCGAACGGGAAGGTGCTAAGGCACTTGTGTGTGCACCCATAGTCAGCTCCACCGTCGAAAAGATCATACGCATACCTGTTGCGACCATCATGCCAAAGAACAGCCTTGTAGAGGCTATCGAAACGGTTGCACGCAAGATCGAATGAACGGTCTTTCACTTTTTCACTCCACCTATTTTTACTTAAATTTTTATTAAATATTGGACTGTTGACCATGCAATCGCATTATTAATGCAAAGAAATAGTGCTTGCCCGTACAGTAAGATCAAGGACAAAGATCAGTAACAAAGATAAAGTCAATAAAAAAAAGATGGGCTGCCGGTTATATCATGCCAGCAGCTTACCGGACGGGTCCGGCAATTTAGTTCAATTTCGATTATTCCTTGCCTCTTGAGAGCAGGTTTGATATCTTCTCAGAAAGTGCAGCCATTGCTTCACTTGCCTTTGGACCTGCAGTCTCAACCGTCCAGCCACCTGCTGTGAAGAGATATACTGCACCACCAAGGATAATGACAGCCAGTCCGCCAAGAACGTAGACTATTGTACTTACACCTTCAACTACCTCGAGGGTTGCGGTCATTCCACCAACTTTCACAAGGTAGCTACCAGGCTCTCCAGCTTCGTATTCGAAAGAGACCTCTGTGGATTCGTTGACACCAAGAGTGATCTCCCGTGTATCGGTCACATTGTTGTTGACCATCAGTTCGACCGTATAGCTGCCTTCCGCATTACCGTTGTTCACAGCATTCAATGTGATCTCCACATCCTTACCTGACTTAACCTCGATAGGATCAAGCACAAGATCACTGAACTCGAACTTTGCCTGCATTTCAATGACCTCGATGTTAAGCTCGGACTTCAGGAAACCGGACTTCTCAGCAACGATCTTGTGCATACCTGGTTCTGTAATGACATCTGTGACAACACCGTCACTTCCGGTCTGACCGATCGTCTTGCCATCAAGGGATATCCTGACATCCTCCATCGGATCTCCACCAATGGCTTTCACGACGGTGAAGGTCACAAGATTGCCCTCATAGATTACCTCAGGAATGACTTCAATGCTCATCTTCCTGCTCAGGTCATCAGGTGATATTACCTCGACTTCAGCAGTTCCGGTAGCATAGCCGTCCTTTTCAGCAGTGATCTTATAAGTGCCATCAGAGGAGAACTTGTATTCCACCACACCTTCATTGTCTGTGGTTCCAAGGGTAAGACTTCCTGCCTTGACTGTTACATCGTTGATAAGGGAACCGCGTGACGTTACGGTTATAACTACCTCATCGCCTTCGACGACAACCTCCGGATCAACCTCTACATCAAGGGCCTCATCCGGTTCAACAGTTACTTCGACGAATGGATAGTATCGAACATCGGATGAATCCGCGACCTTGAAGCTGATATCACCCATGATCTCGACCTCATCATCCCTTGAAAGAGAGATATCATCAGGGTTCCTCATCTCTATCTTTTCAGAGCTGATCGTCTTGACCTCCATTTCACCGAAGTCATCTCCGGACTCGATCTCAATGTACTCATCTGATATCTGGAAGATACCTTCGATGAAAACTGCCGTGGATTCGGTTCCACTGAAAACCTCCCTGAAGTTCACAGCAATGATTGGCACATCATCGACATCGCCAAGATCTGTTTCATAGATGTATGGAGTTCTTGAAGACAGTACATCGGAATCAACCGAATCTCCATCTTTCAAAAGTTCCACAAGTACTCTGTCACCATTAACGTCGACCTCAACGATCTCCAGTGAATATCCCTCTTCCAGAATAATTGATGAACCGCCATATACGGACTTTTTATCATCTTCATCGATAAGGACCTTTGAGAGCTGACCACGAGACATCATACTAACAGAGTCCCTGCCATCCTCGAATGCATCATCAGGATAGCCTGCGAAGTACTTCTCTGCCATGAAGCCGATGACCTCATACTTGCCCCATTCATCACGCTCGAAAGAAACTTCATCGGGACTTGTGGTATAGACCAGATCATCCTCACCTATGCTTCTTCCATCGAGATATACTATGCTAAGTGATTCAGTACCTATACCCTCATCAATATTGTAGTAGAAACCTTCGAAGTTGAGCGGTGTCCAGTTGAAACCTTCATTTTCAGCAATGGTACCTCTGAGTTCGTAGGTACCCGGTTCGGACATGTCTACAAATGGTGCGAATCTCAAAGTGTTATCATCTGCAACGATGAACTTCAGTTTGCCCATAATGTCAACAATATCACCTTCATCAAGATCAAGAGAGTCTTCGTTTTCCATCCGGATCTCTGTGGAACTTATTGATTTGACTTCCATGGCTCCAAATCCATCACCAGATTCGACCTCAACATAATCATCGGAGATCTGGAAGATACCTTCGATGAACACAGCATTTGTTTCAATTCCACTGAAGATCTCGTCGAAGTAAACAGCAATTATAGGAACATCATCAACGTCACCAAGGTCTACCTCATATGTGTAGGTATCACGAGAGGAAAGAACAGTTTCATCTACTTCTGAACCGTCCTTTGACAACCTGACAAAAACACGGTCACCATTGACATCAACCTCGATGATGTTCAGCACATATCCATCCTCAAGTACAAGTCCCGCACCTGTAAAGACGGATTCCTTGTCATCGCTATCGATAAGGACCTTTGAGAGCTGACCACGGGACATCATGCTGATCTCATCGAAGGTAATGTCATTGTCAGTATCGTCAGTGTATCCTGCAAAGTATCTCTCGGCCATGAAACCGATGATCTCATAAGAACCCCATGCACCATGCTCAAAATCAGTGCTGATAGGAGTCGTACTATATTTCAGATCACCATCACCAATATTCCTGTCAGAATCGCTGTCCAGATGTATGGTCATTGTCTCAGAACCAAGGCCGGACTCAAGATCATAGTAGAAACCGGAGTAGCTCAGAGCATTCCACGTGTAATCAAGGGACTGGTCTGCATCAGCATCCCAGATACGATCACCTGAATTGTAATTTGCTATCTGTACAGTTACAGTTGAAGTATCAGTATTGATCGGATTTGTACCATCAGAAGCTTCGAAATAATAATCATGGTCTCCAATGCCCAACGAAGAGGTATTGTAAGAATACAGGATACCATCTTCAGGATCATTGTTGTCCATCTTGGTCATCGTATGATCATCACCATCGATGACCACCCTAACATAATCTGCTTCATCGTTATCAGAATCAACATATGTTATATTGAAAAAGAATGTGGAACCGACAGATTCATCCGGAATTCCGGAAACACTTTCATCCTCAAATGTGGGAGCGTGATCCGCTACATCAACTAAAAAGGTCTTCAATGAAGTTGGAGTTGCACTATCAGTACCATCAGATGCAGTGAAGCGGAAGTTGTGAGTAGCAACAGGGAAACCGCCCATAGTATAACTGTAATCCTTACCATCGGTGACATCGGCATCGCCTGCATCAGATTCGGTCATTCCATAACTGGTACCATTGATTACAACATCAATGGAAGATGGAAGATCACCATCAGCATCCTCATAAGTAACAGTAAATGTAAAATCAGTAGATGGAGTACCACTTGAGGGGGACACATCATCACCAGACAACACAGGAGCAGTATTTCCTGAAGACACATCGAAAGTCTTCAATGAAGTCGGAGTTGCAGTATCAGTACCATCAGATGCAGTGAACTGGAAGTTATGAGTAGCGACGGGGAAACTGCCCATAGTATAACTGTAATCCTTACCATCGGTAACATCGGTGTCGCCGGCATCAGATTCGGTCATAGAATAACTGGTACCGTTGATAACGACATCAATGGAAGATGGAAGGTCACCATCAGCATCACCATAGGTTACACTAAAAGTGAAATCAGTGGAAGGAGTACCACTTGATGGAGATACACCATCACCAGACAATGTGGGAGCAGTATTTCCTGAAGACACATCGAAAGTCTTCAATGAAGTTGGAGTTGCACTTTCAGTACCATCGGATGCAGTAAACTGGAAGTTGTGAGTAGCAACAGGGAAACCACCCATAGTATAAGTATAACCCTTACCATCGGTAACATCAGTATCACTGGCATCAGATTCGGTCATTCCATAACTGGTACCATTGATAACAACATCAATGGAAGATGGAAGGTCACCATCAGCATCACCATAGGTTACACTAAAAGTGAAATCAGTGGAAGGAGTACCACTTGATGGAGATACACCATCAACAGACAATGTAGGAGCAGCAGCCATCGCCACCCCACAGCCCATCCCTGCGATGAGCAAACTCATTAGTAATAATTTTAAAACTTTATTCATAGTTTAGTTCTCCGAATAGTATATGATTATATGTTATCAAATCTTCCTAAATGCACATAACCTTTTCGATTTATCGAAACTTCTTCATCCCCTCTGTTTATCATAGTTATTAAAGTGTCACCAGTAACTTCGCCTACAACATTTAAATAACAAACGGATTTTGCGGCTTCCAGCATCGATGGTGAGACCGTGAAAAGCAGTTCGAAATCCCCTCCTGTGTAAAGGGCAAGATCAAGGGCATCATCATCTCCTACAAGAGAGCGAACCTCATCATCTATCGGGATCTGGTCCCCATATGTCCTGAAACCGGTGCCGTTGGCATCCATCAGATCGTAGAGGGACATTGCCAGACCGTCACTTGTATCCATCATGGACGTGACCGCACCGGTCTTTGCAAGTTTCTGACCTTCATCTGTTCGGGGGACCGGCTCAAGTAATGTGTTCAGCAGCTCATCGCTTACATCAAGATCATGCTGGAGAGCCAGCAGTGCAGCGCCTGCAGAACCGGCATTACCTGTAACACAGACAAGATCACCAGGTCTTGCACCAGTCCTTCTTAAAAGATGTTCTTTTTTTACCATGCCCAGAGCAGTTCCTGTGATGGTCAGCTCGTCGTGGAGATCGATATCACCTCCGATCACCGATGTACAGCAGAACTTTGCACAGGCATCCATACCACGGGCAACGTCCTCAGCAAATCCAAGCTGCATATCTTCCGTGACACCGAGAGCGGAAAGGAAACCCACGGGCTTTGCACCCATGGAAGCCACATCACTCAGGTTGACAGCAGCTGACATCCAGCCGATCTGCCAGGGAGTCATGATATCAGGAAAATCGGTCTTCCGATGAAGCATGTCCGTGGTAATTACCAGACATTCCTCTTCCGAGACATCCAGTACAGCACAGTCATCCTTTCCTGCGCCTGCCATTATGGAGCTACATTCATCCTGGATGAAGATACCACATAGTCTGGAAACAAGTTCACGTTCAGCTATGCTGGAAATAAGATCAGACCTGTCCATGGGAATATAATATAGATTTAATATTTATTAGCAGTGTGGTTAAAAGAAAGAAGGGATCATCTCCATACCCTTCTCTTAACGAATATCACAACACTTCCGACAATGGTCACGAATATCACAATTGGCAGAGCAACTCCGATAAAGACGATGATGCCATTGACGCTTCCGATGAAACCACGTACTGAATCGGACAGTGCATCCCGGAGTCCCAATGAGTGGGTTATGTTCCGTGGTTCAGAGACACTGACGGTAATTGTGGAAAGATCGATCCTGTCTTTAAGGTAATTGAGCCTTCCGGTCAGGCTTTCGATCTCACCGCGAACACGTCCAAGTTCCTTTTCAACCTCAAGGACCTCTTCAACTGTTGTGGCCATCTCCAGGATCTCCTGAAGACGCTGCTCCTGCTTCTCAAGGTTCGACAGGCGTGCCTCCACATCGATATATTCTTCTGTCACATCCACGCCGCTCGTGCTCTTTGATCTGACCTTCCCGAGAGCCTCGAGCCTGTCGACAACGGTATCGTGCTCATCTGCCGGAACACGTATTGTTATGTATCCGGAGAGAGTCTCACTGCCATCATAATAGGTGTCATAGACAGATGAAGAAGAAACATAACCATTGTATTCTGATGCGATGGCACCGATGGAATCAATGGCTTCTGGGGTGTCCTTTACCTCAAGGGAAACATCAGAAGTAGTTATCACCTTACGTGTAATGCTGCTTCCTGAGGATTCGTCACTGTCCGCAACGCTGGATCGGCTTTCATAAGCAAAGTCCCGGTCTTCATCAAAGGCCATATCAGCCATTTTGTTCCCAAAAGAGAAGCTCTCTTCCTGGGGAGCATAGGACTGGGTATTGCTGTCCGATGAAAGGCATCCTGCTGCAATGACACAGGTCAGCAGAAAAATAAATAGCAATGGATATGTTCGCTTCATGTTGATAGCTCCTTATAGTTGTATAAATGAAGCTACATCACGAATATATAAAATTATTACTTAAACTTCAAATTCATTCGAAGTTAACCAGTTCGTTACCACCTTCTTTTGTCCTGATCCATACATTGTCGACAAACTCATGGGCACGTCCGGCAAGTTCCAGCATCTCATCACGGGAGAAAGGTAAGATATCACGCAAGGAATCCCTCATTGAATGGGCAGGCTGACCCTGCTGGATCACATAAGGAGCATTCGACACCGAAACATATGGAACGATGGACCTTGCGATAGCTGCAATGTCATCCGGATCACCTACAAAACCGCGTATCGCTGTAGTACGCAGTTCATATTCCACTTCTCTGTCCGTAACGATCGAGATTGTCCGCTTCACCTTCTCCACAACATCCTCAGGCTCAGGCACAACCGGATCATCACCATACCCTATGGCCTTACCGTACATCACAGGATCATCCAGAGGAGCCTTGACATCAATAAAGAACTTGTCCGCAAGGCCGGAATCGATCAGCTCATCCACCACATCCGGATAGTAGCCGTTCGTATGGATCCCCACAAGAAGCCCTTTTTTCTTTGCATAGGCAGCAAGGTGCATTACGGCTTTCTTTTGCACAAGGGGTTCGCCACCAGAGAAGACAACACTGCTCACAAACGGGGAGGATGAATCTATCTTTGCCTCAAGTTCCTTTGCATCCAGCATATCAGAACCTGTGAGTATCTCATAGTTCTGGCAATAAGGACACCTGAAAGGACAGCTGCGTAAAAAAAGAACGACTGACGCCTTCCCGTGCCAGTCAACAGTGGAAATGGGGATGATCTCCCCAAAGTTCACTTTCATCAGATACCAGACACCCGGTATATCAGATCATGTCGCCGGATGAGTAGCGCTTACGGTCTTCCAGCTCCTGCCTCTTTGCAGCATTCCATCCGCCTACGGCCTGGATGTATCCGGTTACCCTTGAAAGTTGCTCAACGTGATCTGAACCACAGTTCTCGCAGGCATCTTTCAGACCTGACATCATGTGGAAATCATCCATACAGACGGTCATGTCCTTGGTGAATGCAAAGTATCCAACCTGGGTGTTCCTTGCAAGGTTCATTGCGAACTCTTTCAGGCCCTTTGCATCAGGTGAACCCTCGCCCATCCATATGTGCATGATATCCCCACCGTCAACGATAGGGAAAAACACATGCTCGATGTTGATCCTGTCTATCAGGGAGATATCTGCTCCAGGAGGCACATGAGTTCCATTGGTATAGTAGACCGGCAGGTCGTGTGTGTTCTTTATACCCTCAACTGCGGCCTTTACATCTCCTTTTACAACTGAGAGGACCTTTTCGCGATACTCCTCATGCAGCATATCGGAAACTGCGAACCTCTGACCGGTGGTCTCTGCAGGTGTCCTTGCAAGAGCTATTTCCATACCATATTTCTTTGAAAGCTCCCTTCCATACATCTCCATCTCGGTCATGGCACGGATAGCAACCTTGAAAGCCGCCTTTGACTCATGCATCTGTGCCCCGGTGTGGTACTGGACCATCTCATTGAGACCCACGACACCGATGGTGAACACAAGGGAATCGATATCAACTGCAATTGCACCTTTCTTACCGGTAATCGGGTCCTTTGGCTGCTGTGTTGCAAATGGCATCCTTCCATTCTCGATGATAGGTGTCATCCATTTGACCTTGGTACGGAATACATCCATTGCCTCGTCCATAAGATGCTTCAGGTGAGCGAACAGTTTCTGATCATCACCATATGCCTCATATGCAGCTCTTGGACAGTTCAGAGAGACTACCTGCCAGGAACCCATGGAGAAGTGTTTTCCATCCCTGAAGTACATCTTGTCCTCGAACTCTGCATCCTCTTCAGGAGTTGCTGAGAACTGGTATGCACAGCACTGGTAACAGGATATTCCTTCTCCTGCCCCCCTGTATTCAGGAAGCTGGTTGTCAAAGTAGGGGGTTCCGTATTTAGCGGTCAGTTCAAATGTAAGGTCGTAAAGTTCATCATATGTTGGAAGGTCCGGATGTGCACGATTGAACATCTCGTCCTCCACCATGAAATCAGGCTCAATTGAGATCTCCGGCTTCGGGAAGTTGAATGGCTTGCCCCAGTAGTCACCTTCAAGCATGACGTTCATGAGTGCCTGGAATCCCAGTCTTACCTCACGCTCATAGTCACCATAGACACGTCTGTCAGTACCGTTGGTACCGTCCCAGATACGTCCCCTGTACACTACAGGTATATCTTTCCACATCTTCGGGACACCGGGTGAGAGCTGTACTGAGGAGAACACGAGCTGGCCACCACGGGCAACCATCATCTGTGTCATCTCATAGACGAACATCTGCATGAGCTGCTCGATCTCCTTGTAGGGCTTGCCTTCGAAATATGGTGCACAGAAGGTCAGGAAGTTGTAGAATCCCTGTCCGCCTGCAAAGTTGGTCTGGGCGCTCCCAAGGGCCTTGACCGCGTGCAGCATGGCAACCTCTGCTTTCATAGCAGGACCTGCAACGCTTGCCTTTGCGCCTGAACCATCGGGCATAAGTCCGTAGTAGAAGAAATACCTCAGGTCCCAGTCCTGGCAGAAAGCACGGGTACCGAAGTACTCAAGGTCATGAATGTGAAGATCACCGTTGAGGTGAAGATCTGCCACCTTTGGAGGTAGTAGCAGAAGGTACTGTTCCTTGGAGATCTTGTCAGCTTTCTTCTTGTGGGAGGTCTCGGCATTCTCCTGGAGGTTGGCGTTCTCGTTGGCCTCGAATCCTGAACCCTGGTCGATCTCACATGCATCGAAAACAGGGGAACCTACCCTTGTGGAGACATTACGCCATTCAAGATGTCCGCGCTCCAGAAGGATCATATTGACCAGTTCCCTGATAAGCGGACCTGAAAGGAACTTGATGTTCATACTGCGAATACGTTTCTCTGTCTCCCTCGCAATATCGTGGGCTTCCTCCTTTGTGATGGAATCGATACCATGGTACCACTCGCTCAGTGCAGTTTCCTTGAGCAGCTGGTTCACCACGATGTTGCGGTCCCAGTTGACCATGTGCCCATCGGTCGTCCTGACCTTTGGCATTGTTGAGATCAGCTGACCGTCAAGTGTCTGCTGCATGGACTGTGGTTCGGTGAGAGGCATCAGTTCAGCTTCCAGCTTGCCTGTATCCTGTGTCTTTTCTTTTGCGCCCGCTTCCAGCTCCCCTTCAGGATCATCGATCAGCTTTGTATTAGATGTCAAATGATCACCTTCATAATATGTCCTTCAATGAATCGAGGTTCACACCCTCACTGTTGAATAGTTCATCATATGTCAGGAAGTCATCATCTATCTGTAACACCGGAGCTGTAACAGTGAATACTCCGTTGACACGCAACTCTGTCAATGACTCAGGAGTTGACATGTCAGCCTCAGTGAAAGCAACATCGTTCTCTTTTAATACCTTCTTCAGCTGCACACATTTCGGGCATGTTTCCGTTGTATAGATAATAACACCAGGCATAGTTCTTCCATCCGTTTGATCTTTAAACATAAGCAAGAGACCCACCGCACAAATCCCCTCAGCGACCGAATGATGATAATCGAATTCAGACGACCCTGTATAATGCGAGAAAGACCTCTATACGAGTAAACCAATAGTATGGAGTTCGGGGTTAATAATGGTTTTTACACCTACAATTGGTTACCAATAAAACGAATATGGTAACAAACATGATAACATAAAGACCGATTAATCATTATCATAATGAGATAACTATTACCACATTAGTTACCATAGAGTCATCCATAAAAATTTTTAAAAATTGTCTGAAGAACAAAATCCCTTTTGCCAAAAGATGTATATCATAAATTCCATAATACCAGATACATCCCACAAGCAGAGGTGTAGAAAATAAACAAACAGTTAGCTTCAGGCTGCCAGCCCATAGACGAACTTCTGGGAGGCGGATTCGAATCAGGAGTGGTCACCCAGATATTCGGAGAAGCGGGCAGCGGAAAAACGAACATCTGCCTCCAGCTTGCTGTTGAATGTGTGAAGAAAGGGAAGAAAGCGATCTTCATCGACACAGAAGGCATATCCGCCGACAGGTTCAGGCAGATAGCCGGAGAGAATGCCAAAGAGATCGCACAGGATATAATAATCTTCGAGCCACATACATTCGAAGAACAATATTCTGCAGTAAGGGAAACCGAAAAGATAAGCACAGAGAACGTCGGCCTTATCGTACTTGATTCTGCTACAGCATACTACCGTTTCGAGCTTGACGATGACGATTCAAGCATCAGGACAAGAAGAGAACTTTCGAACCAGATCGGATTCCTTCACAGCCTTGCACGCAAGAGAGGGATAGTAGTGGTGATAACCAACCAGGTCTACTCAGACATTACATCCAATACGCTAAAACCCATAGGTGGAAGCGGACTTGAGCACATATCCAAAACGATCGTCCAGCTTGAAAGAACAGGTACAGGAAGCCGCCGTGCAAAGCTATGGAAACACCGCTCCAGACCAGAAGGTGCCACCTGCGAGTTCACAATTACCGCAGATGGCGTAAGGTAATCTTCTTTGCGAAATTACACATCATTGCATAACACGTATTGTCACATACACAAAACATGCACCATGCATGAACTTTTTCATATTATTACAGTCTTGCAATGGTAATATAACCGGTATGACCCACTCTGGAAGTTGAAGGACGGGTCCCGCGATCTGAGAAAGACATGGCACGTTCGATGCACTCAATTGTCCTTACCTCGAAGAAACCTGCCTCATCGATCGCTTTCCTTATCTGGCCGGTCTGCTCAAGGAACGGAGAATACGTCACAAGGAACCCCCCGGGAGTAAGTATGGAAGGAACATGCGGAACCACCGAAGGCGTATCCATTGTATCAAGTACCACCGCATTGAACTTCTCGTCAAGCTCCTGTATCTCATCAACGATGTTACCACAGCGGACCTCTACGTTCTCCAGGCCTGCACGACGGATGTTCTCACGAGCCACATCAACGAAATCTTCCCGGATCTCAAAACTGAGGACCCTCTTTGCAATGGAACCAAGATACATGGCAAGGATACCTGACCCTGTACCCGCATCAAGCACAGCGTCATTCTTGTTGATGCCCGTATAGCCCAGTATCATTCCGATATCCTTGGGCATGATAGGTGCACCGGTGCGCTTTGCATGCCTGAAGAAATCCGGCATCCTTGGAAGCTGGATAACGAACTCCTGACCCATGTGGGAGATCACTTTGTCCCCGGGTTCCTTATCCAGAAGTTCTGACATCTCGATCATACCAAAGTCAGTGTGGAACCTGTCATCAGATACTGATGTAATGAATTCCCTGATCTTTCCTCTGTGGCTGGTCTTTAACAGCACTACTTCACCTAACTTCATCTGTTTGCACCTGATGTTCCTTTTTTCCTGTCCCTTTGGTACCTTTCCAGGGGAATTGTAACAATATCGCGAGGTATTGAATGTTTGTTCATTGCAAGATGGTCGGTTATGATCCCGAACTCACGGCCATAGGAATCCACGATGGAGGCCGCATACTGCACACCAGCATCGGTGAACACATACTCATAACGCTGCCTGAAGCGCCCTTCCGTCTCAAAGTAGCGCAGGTCCTCGTCAACTATACCCATGGCAACCAGCAACTGGATGTCCTCATAGACCTTGTTGCTGTATGGGAAACCGTATCTTGTGTGGAAATCATAGTCGAACAGGTATTTTAACCTGCTGTCCTCCCTGAAGAATGCCACATTGCGATACAGCCAGGTAATGTTCCTGATGCGGGGTATCGAGATGTAACCGTCCTTTTCTTCCTCGAAAAGCCTGTGGACAGCATAGAGAAGAAGAATAAGACCTTCAATAGGAAGGTACTGGTCACCTCTTATGAAGTTCAGCAACCTCGGGGAAAGATCGTCCACAATATCACGCATCTTTTTCTGTGCAGAAGCAAGCTCCGAATCTATCAATGCATCTGGATGAGCAAATACTGTCAGTGACATCTGCCTGGATATGGCACGTACCAGGCCATTGGCAAGGGCAGATTCATCGTAAAAGAAGTTCTCATGCCCTCCTGCCATCACACGTGCACTTTTCGGAACACCAGTCGCAATGCTCAGGTCCACAAGTACATCACCGAATTCCTTCTCCAGACCATCCTCCAGCATCTTTGTTGCCACACCATTGTGTGCGATTGTGGAAAGGGCCATCCTCGTCCCGGGGAAGAGGGCCTTCTGGTTGAACCTTGCCACCGGAGAATATATCGTACCGTTACGTATATCGTTCAACAGTTCCCTCGCAGCATCATCCCCGTTCCTGCTGATAAGGTCCAGAAGGTCAGCATCATTATATTCTGTGAAGAAAGCCTCAACCATTTCGGCTACCTTTTCATCCCCCATTTTATCCCTCAGACCAGACAGGGTGCTTTCCAGAGCATTCAGGAGCATGACCCTGACAGCCTGGGTGCGGGGGTGATGTATGATAGCGGTGTAATGATGGGAACGTGCAATAAGCATTGATTCTGCTGCCGCAAGGGTCAGTTCCTCATCGAAGCTTCCTCCATCCGGATCACCCAGGACCACATCATCACCCCTTATGGAAAGGCACTGTATGATCTGGTCAAGGTCGATAAGCCCGAGGGATACACCAGTATGATATGAATCCCTGAGAAGGAAGTCGATCCTGTCCGCATCGATATCCCCGGACATCAGCTGTGAGAGATAGGGCTTTTCAACAGACGTATCGCCTGTTGCTATTTTAGAGATCTCGGAAAAGAAGGCATACGGGTCATATCCAAGCTCATCACTTACAAACCTGGAAACAACAGAATTTCCGGGGAGAATTTCTGATACAATATACCTTGTGAAGGCCTCATGCCTAAGAAAACTTTTCCCGTTTACCTTCGGCCGGATTGCCGGATCCCTTTTGAGCACGCTTTCAACAGCATGCGAAAAAGCAGAGTGACCTGCATCGTGAAGCAGGCCCGCTAGCCTGAGCTTCAGTATGGAATCATCATCAAGCTCAAGATAATTGCCTAAAAGGGAGGCAGTATGCATGGTTCCCACACTGTGCTCGAAGCGCGTGTGATTGGCGCCTGGAAATACAACATCCGCAAGTCCCAGTTGCTGTATGCCGCGAAGTCTCTGGAACTGAGGAGTATCGATCAGAAGCTGTTCAAGTTCTGAAAGTATTATCGTTCCGTGAACAGGGTCATGGACCACCCTTGGTTTTGTCATCAGCTAGCAATATGAGAAGACACTATATAAAAAGAATTTCAGGACAATGAAAAAATAGAACGTTCATCCGGAAGCTGAGAGTGGACCAAATTGAATACTTTTTTATGTGGAACTGTCATTAGAGGTCATTAAGTGGTCCATATGAGAACAATAGACTGGAACGATGAATCCAAAAAGATCATACTGGTAGACCAGACGTACCTGCCAGGAGAACTCAAGATCATTGAATGCGACAACCTTGCATCCATCTGCGAAGCTATAAGGTCCCTGAGGGTCAGGGGCGCCCCTGCGCTGGCAGCTGCTGGTGGTTTCGGGATGGCACTTGCAGTCAGCCTAAGCAGTGCCCCCTCCATGGAAATGCTGCTCAAGGACCTGAAGGTGGCTGCTGACACCCTCAAGGCAACAAGACCTACGGCTGTGAACCTTGCATGGGCCGTGAACAGGATATTGAAGGCCACCGAGGATGCCTATGACCTCGACAGTATCAAAGATATTGTGATATCTGAGGCTATCAGGATCGCAGACGAGGATGTGAAGATCAATAAATCTATCGGGAAACATGGACACAAGCTGCTTGAGGACGGCGACAGGGTCATGACACACTGCAATGCCGGCAGGATGGCATGTGTGGACTGGGGAACGGCACTTGGAGTCATCCGATCCGCAGTGGAGAAGGGAAAAGAGATAGAGGTCATCGCCTGTGAGACACGCCCCCTGAACCAGGGGGGAAGGATCACCACATGGGAACTCATGGAGGACAACATCCCCGTAACACTTATCACGGATTCCATGTCCGGCCATGTGATGAAGAAAGGCATGGTAGACAAGGTCATCGTAGGTGCAGACAGGATCACACAGGACGTTGTCTTCAACAAGATCGGAACATACACACACTCGGTTCTCGCAAGGGAGCATGAGATACCTTTCTTTGTTGCAGCACCGATATCCACCTTTGATCCTAATGGATGGGAAGAGACCGTAAAGATAGAAGAAAGGAATGCAGATGAGCTCCGGTATCTGGCCGGGCATCAGATAGCACCTGCAAATGTAAAAGTCTACAACCCTGCATTCGATGCCACGCCGATGGAGAACATCACGGCCATCATTACTGAAAGAGGCATATTCCAGCCACCTTTCCTGCTGGATGAAGTAATAATGTGATAACAATTGCATCCACAAAGCTTAAAAATCTGAAAGACTATCGGAGAGAATATGGCTAAACAAAAATCTAGCGGAAGCGGACTTATGTCATCCGCAGGTCTTATGAGATACTATGATGCGGATAAAAGAGCAGTTCACGTGCAGCCAAAGACGGTTATGGTCTTCGGTGCAGTCTGTGGGATAGTCATTCTTGCATTAAGCGCAGGTTTTGGCCTCTGGCCATAACCTGATTTGAACATTTATAATCCCGGACCCTTTTTCTGAAGCGACTGCAGTCCTTATCGGGCAGGCATTCATTATCTAAAAGAAACAGATATTTCAAAATGAGATAAGTGAGGGACATAGCTTATGCTATCATCCGCCACGTGCTTCTTTGATCGCTTTTGCTATCTTTCTCGCAACCGCGGTCTTTGGCTCTTCATTATCCACAAGGATACGACCGCTTGCTTCCCACCATGAACGTGGGTATTTCTTATCAGCTTCCACTTCAGGATGCAGGTTCAGCTTCTCAGCAGCTATTGAGATCTCCCTTAGCTCCGGCTTCTCCACAGAACTTTTCCTGGAGATGATCCTGCCATCTTTTCGGGACCTGGACCTGTCCAGGTTTGCCGGCCAGATAACCAGTTTCCCTTTGTCGCGCATCATCATGGGGCATAGATTGGAACTCATATAATTTAAACTTGGTCAAATGTCATACCTCAAAAACATAAAATAGTGTCAGAACCCATATGCAATCAATTCTAAAGAGGAGATATCAAATGGCTTTTTTTGGTACAAACGGAGTAAGGGGCATTGCCAATGAATACATCACACCACAGCTTGCAATAGATGTCGCAAAAAGCCTCGGAACCTACATGGGTTCAAAGGGGATCATTGCTATCGGACGTGATACAAGGATCTCCGGGGAAATGCTGAAATCTGCAGCGATCGCAGGAGCACTTTCCACAGGAGTGACCGTTATAGACATCGGTACTGCACCGATACCTGCAATACAGTACTATGTAAGGGACCATGCTGACGCAGGCATCGGCATTACTGCCTCCCACAACCCAAGAGAGTACAACGGAATTAAACTGGTTGCAGGGGACGGAAGTGAGTTCTCACGAGAGGGAGAGAAGGTCGTAGAGGGCATATACATGTCAAAGGAGTTCTCCACTGCAAGCTGGGAGAGGACAGGCAATTTCTACAAGGACAACAACGCCAACGAGTACTATATCAACGGCATCATCAATTCAGTGAATGCTGATAATATACGGGAAAAGAAGTTCAAGGTGGTTGTTGATACCGGCTGTGGCGCAGGTTCGCTCACACTGCCATTCCTGCTCAGGAGACTTGGTTGCGAGGTCATAACACTCAATGCACAGATTGACGGAACATTCCCATGGAGGAACCCCGAGCCGACACCTGATGTCCTGACAGAGCTTGCAGACATCGTGAAAAGCAGGGGTGCAGACCTTGGTGTGGCACAGGACGGCGATGCTGACAGGGCTGTGTTCTTTGACGAGAACGGCGACTTCATCGACGAGGACGTGCTCCTTGCAATGATGGCAAAATACATCCTTGAAAATAACAAGGGACCTATCGTAACACCCGTAAGCTCTTCCCAGCGTATGCTGGACGTTGCTGAAGAAGCAGAGGTCGAACTCCACTGGACCGCCGTCGGTTCTATCAATGTGGCAAGAAAGATGATGGAAACAGGTGCGGTATTCGGAGGAGAGGGCAATGGAGGACTTATATTCCCTGAGCATCAGTACTGCCGTGACGGCGCCATGGCATGTGCAAAACTGCTTGAGATCATGGCATCAGGTAAAAAGCTGTCATCCCTTGTGAAAAGCGTTCCCGAATATTTCAATTCAAAGACAAAGGTCCACTGTAGCACTCTTAATGAGACCATGGAGAGCATAAAGGAACATGTCATGGACGGGGAGCATGAGGTGGATACCACCGATGGCGTCAAGATCTGGCACGAGGATGGCTGGCTGCTCATAAGACCATCAGGAACAGAACCAATAATCCGCATATTCGCAGAAACGAAGACAGAAAAAAGAGCTGTACAGCTCATGAACGAAGGTGTGGAACTGGTAGAAAGATTCAGGGCCTGATCGATCAGGCCTTTCCCCTCGACTCGCCACAGATCATGCCTGTGGCGATCAGGTGGGCAACACGCAATGGTTCGGGAATATTGCCCCGGGTTGCTGACATCCTGACTATATCGCATGCCAGACAGGGCTCAATGCCTGCACACTGGATGAAAACAGGATTTGAGACATCCTTAGATATTGTTTTAATGACCTTTCCCGCACTCAGGATCAACTGCAATCTTTTATCTGCATCAGGAAGATGACAAAGGGCTTTCTTTATTTTCTCAAGGTCGGGCACCTCACGCATAAGAACGATCACCGGAATGCCGGTTTCCCCGTTGAGCCTTACAATATCCACCGGATTGAAACCACCGTATGTGACCCCGTCCAGCATGATAACACGTATCTGACCATAATGCTTACTGGAGGTCACCATCCCAATGATCCTGTCGGTAGCATCCATCCCGTCGCGGGTTATCTCCGATCGCATCACGCCATCCAGCCACTGGCCACCACGGAAGAAAGCTCCGACTATGAGTATGTTATCACGTATCAGTGCGGAATCATCTATTCCGAGTATCCTTATCTCCGGTTTGATATGGAATACCATGCTCACACGACCAAAATGACGGATTTATGAGAACATCTGGAGCGACGGGTCGTTTATGATATCTGGTGAGGATATGACCTTGTCCACTGCCTCAAGCATATTGTCCATAGTGATGTGGTCACTGTTCTGGCGAACTGCGAACATACCTGCCTCCATTACAACAGCACCTATATCCGCACCGCTTGCACCTTCGGTAAGCTTTGCCAGCTTCACAAGATCAACATTGCCATCGATAGAGAGACTTTCAGTGTGAATGCGGAATATGCTCTCACGCCCGGCCTGGTCAGGAAGCGGGATCTGTATCACACGGTCGAACCTTCCGGGACGGATTATCGCCGGGTCAAGCACATCCGGACGATTGGTTGCAGCTATTATGCGAATATCGCCCCTGTTATCGAACCCGTCCATCTCTGCAAGCAGTTGCATCAGGGTTCGCTGAACCTCACGATCAGCTCCGTTTGTATCATTCAACCTTGTAGCTGCAATGGCATCAAGCTCATCGATGAATATGATAGCAGGTGCCTTCTTCCGTGCCATCTCGAAGATATCGCGCACAAGTTTTGCACCGTCACCTATGTACTTCTGCACAAGTTCGGAACCTACCACCCTTATGAAAGTGGCATTGGTCCTGTGAGCCACCGCCCTGGCAAGCAAGGTCTTCCCGGTACCCGGCGGACCATAGAGCAACACACCCTTTGGCGGAGATATGCCTATGCGTAAGAAGGATTCAGGTCTTGTGAGCGGAAGTTCCACTGACTCAATTACCTCCCGTATCTGGTCATCAAGTCCGCCGATCTGAGAGTAGTCCACCTCCTGGGAACCTATGACCTCCATGGCAGAGATGACAGGCTCATCTGAAATGGGGATAACATCCACTACCGCCAGGGTCTGCTGGTTCAAAGCCACCCTTGAGCCGGGAACCAGAAGATCGGAATCGATGTCCCTGGACGCATTCACAAGGAACTGAGGACCGGTACTGCTTCTGATCAGAACCCTTCCGTCATCAAAGACATCGACCACGTTAGCAACCACAAGAGGCACCGATTTCAACCGGTCCAGCTCTGACTGCAGCCTCTGCGACTCACGTTCGTACTTGAGCTTCTGCGATTCCATAAATCTCTTTTCGGACTCGATCTGGCCACATTGCTCTTTGAGTAACATGTTACGGGACTCAAGCTGTTTCATACGGTCCAGAAGATACTTTGAAAAATCCTCATCGCTTCCGGAACCATACTCCCCGGCATTATTCACAATACTGTGGAAACTGTAGTTATCATTTCCTGATTCTTCATCTATTGTTTCGCTCATAGTTCCGAATATTATTTAAGTAGAAACGATATATAGCCCTTTCGAAAAGAGCAATGCAAAGACACTTCAAGAGATGATACCAAATGCAATGCGAAATATGTGGCACAGAGATAAGAGGGCAGCCAATAGAAGTCACAATCGATGGAAGCCAACTTAAAGTGTGCAGCAAATGTTCACAATATGGAACAGCAGTAAAAGCACGTTCACCTGTATCCAGGAAGATATCACCAGTAGCTCCAAAAACAAGCGTAGCTGCCCCAAAGAGGACCGGCCCGCGACGCGATCCTTTCGCAGAGCTTAGTGATGAACTCGTTGATGACTATGAGAAGATCATACACGATGCCCGTGAAAAACGGGGATGGACACAGGAAGTACTTGCCGCAAAGATAAAGGAAAAAGCATCACTTATCAAAAAGATCGAACGTGGAGAGATCGTTCCGGAAGATTCTGTAAGAAGGAAGATCGAAAAGGCATTGAACATCCAGCTTACAGAACGCGTTGGTGAAGGAGACTGGAATGCTGACCGCCTTAACAGGGGGACCACACTCGGCGATATCGTGACGATAAAGAGAAAATAAAAGAACAGACCGGATCATCCACAAGATGATCTTTCTTTTTTTACGGTCAGGTTTAAAGTAGCAATATATTAACCAGGAAAAGGAAAAAACATGCAGCTTACAGACAGGAAGATAGGATTCATAGGCACAGGAAAAATGGGAGAATCCCTTATCAGAGGAATTCTCGGAGCACACAGCGATATCAAGATCTATGCAAGCGATGTCTATGAACCTGCTCTTGAAAGACTCAACAGTGAACTTGGCATCAATGTATCCACCGATAATGCCAACACCATAGGGAACTCCGACATTGTTGTACTTGCAATAAAACCACAGATACTCAAGGACATACTTGCACAGATCAGGGAACAGATCACAGCAGACAAACTTGTGATATCAATTGCAGCAGGCGTCCCTGTCTCAGCCATCGAGGATGAGCTCAACAACGACGCAAGGGTCATAAGAGTAATGCCAAATATCGCTGCAACAGTTGCAGAAGCGGCATCAGCCATCTGCACCGGCACAAATGCAACTGCAGAAGATGCAGAGGTTACACTTGAGATCTTCAGGTCCCTTGGAAGTGCCATACAGGTGCCGGAAAAGCTCATGGATGCCGTCACCGGACTTTCAGGAAGCGGCCCTGCATACATATTCCCAATCATAGAGGCAATGGCTGACGGTGCTGTCTACGAAGGGCTTGACCGCGCAAGCGCCATAACACTTGCCGCACAAACAGTCCTTGGTGCTGCAAAGATGGTACTTGAAACAGGAATGCACCCGGGAGAACTTAAGGATATGGTAACATCCCCTGCGGGCACCACTATCCGAGGAATACACGTCCTTGAAGAAAGCGGAGTCAGAGCTGCTTTCATGAATGCGGTCATCGCATCTGCTGAAAGGTCAAAGGAGCTAGGCAAATAAAGCCAGCTTTCTTTTTTAATTTCAAAATTGAAAAACAAAGAACAATATCCAAAGATTGATATATCGGGATGACCGTATTCATTTTATTAAACTTCAATCAAGTTTATTGTGGGGACTAAAAATGAAATCTTTTGCTGTAATTCGGGCAGAGGACCCGAATAAGATAAAAATAGCTTTGCACGATCTAGAACACTATGGGAGTATGAAGTTCGGATCGAATCCGAAAAGGATCGAACCATCTTATGCAGACCAGCTTCTTGTAAGCGTTTCCGGAGTACCGCTAAAATCGAAGTGCAACTCTGCGGCCCTTGTAGAACTGGAAACAAATGCAGGTGCTGCGATCAGTAAGTTAAGGAAGATACATCCACCAGCACATGTTGTGATAGTCAGTCCAAGACATGATGCTTTTGAGGAACTTGCAGACAATTCTGAACTTTACCCTGAGTTTGACAGGGCATTCGAAGTATAAACGTGGCTTACCATAAAGCCGCATCATTTCTTTTTTCAACAATCATCATTCTTCTTAATAACCATCATTCCTTTCTGATAGATCAGATCTCATTTTACGGACGGTCATTAACATCTGCGGTCAGAACATAGCAGATGCCAGCAGAGGACCAGTCAGATAAACGCAGAAAGTATGCCACATATCAACAAGGCAATTATCAAAACATCCAGAGAATAGTAAAAGGAATGGGGCCGGGACCGAGAATCGAACTCGGATCGTAGCCTCCACAGGGCTACAGGATAACCGCTACCCTACCCCGGCACGGTAATAGGGTGCTTCATTGCGAAGCACCTTATACTAGTACTTTTATTAGATAAACTTTTTGGCTCAAAACCCGGGATTGAGGAGTTATTTAAGCCTCTCAATGATAAGATCTGCCACCTGTTTACCTGAAATGAGCATTCCACCGAACACAGGACCCATACGTGGGGCACCAGCAACAGCATTAGCTGCCATACCATCAACATACAGGTTTGGATACACTTCCTTTGTTGTCTCCACAAGCATGCGTTCTCCGACGTCTGCCCACATTGGTTTTTCACCTACGACACCAAGTTCGCCCAGCTTTGCCCCGGGAACCTTGCGCTGTACAGTGTTACAGACAGCTGCCTCATGCCCGGTACCATCGACAACCACTCTGGCACGAATTGCCAGCGGGTCAACATGGAGTCTGCCGATCTCCACAGCAGTCCAGTTGATTACAAGACCGCATACCTCATCGTTGTCCCTTATCATGACGTCCTCAACATTAACGAGGTTAAAGATCTCGGCTCCTGCAGTTGTTGAAGCGCTTATGAGCTTTCCGACAGCTTCGACGGAATTAGCAATATAGTAACCTTCCTCGTATTCATGGTAGTTAATGTCGAAATCATCGAGGATATGACGTGCCTCTTCCTGGACAACTATACGAGGGAACATCATACCGCCGGCCCACATGCCTCCACCGACAGACAATTTCTTTTCATAGATAACCGTTTTTAAGCCTGCCTCTGCAAGGTATTTTGCAGCTACAAGGTTTGCAGGGCCTCCACCTACAAGTGCCACATCAACTTCGGTATAATCAAGGAATACTTTAGAGAACTCATCTATAATCGCTCTTGAAATCGTGACCTCATCAAGTTTCATATTATTGCCTCATGATAATTAAAAATCCAAGTGGTGATTGGAAACATGTATCTTAAAGTTATTGGAACCGGCAAAGACGGTATACAGTGAGGACAATATCATGAAGTAGATGGAACTGAATACAAAAAACGACAGCTTGTGAGAGAAAAAAGAGTGGACAAAACGGAAATGGAGTGATCAAATAAATTATTCTGCATTTAAGGTTTTCTCAGAGTGAACCAGAAAACACTTCCCTGTCCTTCAGGATTATCTTCAACACCTACTTTGCCCTCATGGAGTTCAACGATCCTTTTCACAATAGCAAGACCAAGACCTGTACCTTTGATATTGCCCTTATCCAGCCTCTTGAAACGTTCAAAGACAAGTTCCTTGTCCCCATCAAGTATACCAGACCCCTGATCAATGACCCTGACATTCCATTCGTTACCGGAATCATCAATTTTCACAGTAACGACCGATCCCCGAGGACTGTATTTAATTGCATTTGAGATCAGGTTCATGAAAACCTGTTCGATCATCGGATCTGCAAGTGCAGGATAAGAACCCCCAATTCCGATCCTCAGTTCGATCCTGTTCTCCTCCAGCTGTGATTCAAGGGACTGGGCAGCATTCTCAACCACCTCACCAAGATCCAGGGGCTTCAACTTCACCTGAGAAACAGATTCAACCTTTGCAAAAGTGGCTGCACTACTTATCATGGTGATCAGCTTATCGTTAGTACGCTTTATTGACTGGAGCATACGGAAATCCCCCTCCTGAAGTTTTCCCCTTTTGAGGAGAAGGTCCGTAAAACCTTTTACTGCACCTGCCGGGTTCATCAGGTCATGCCTGATTATATCGATAAAGAGGTCCTTCAGTTCATTGGAGTGCTCGAGTTCTTCGGCATATTTTTTCAGCCCCGTTTCTGCCCTCATACGTTCGGTGATGTCTTCACCTGAGGTCAGAACACCCGTAACATTTCCATTCTTATCAGTAAGAAGAGAATTATGCCAGCTAATAAGTCTTTCTTCACCATCAGCTTTGATTATCCGGCTCTCACAGTACTCGAACTTACCCATATCCCCCTCAAGCATTTTGCAGAACATCTTTTTCATATATTCTGCATCCTTTGCAGGGAGGAAAGAATCGAACCAGTTCTTCCCAAGGACAGCATCCTCGCTTCTGCCAAGGACCTCGCAGCCTTTCCTGTTAACAAGAGTGACATTCTGTTCCCGGTCCAGCGCCAGAAGGATCACACCTGCAACGTCAAGATAGTTCTGTGCCTGATCACGCTGTGCTACGAGACTATTGTGCAGTTGTTTGATCTTCAGTAGAGACCTTACGCGAGTCTCCAGTTCAAGCCGGTCTACGGGTTTTGAAAGAAAATCATCCGCACCTGCCTCTATGCTCCGGATCTTGTCTTCCTTGCCGGACAGGGCAGTCACCATAACAACAGGTATGAAATTGTAAAGAGGATCCTCCTTTAAAGCCTTACATACATCAAAACCACTCAGGTCCGGCATCATTACATCGAGAAGGACAAGGTCGATATCTTCATTCCTGACTATCTCAAGCCCTTCTGCTCCACCGTAGGCCGGGACCACATCATAATCCCCGGAAAGATAGACCTCCATAAGCTCTACATTCAGCGGTTCATCATCGACAATGAGTATTTTTGGAAGGGGAGCATCGTTCATATTTCACACCTGAATAAAAAATTAAACAGAAGATCCCATGTATTCAGCTATCTGAGCACGGAACAGTGGAACATCGATGGGTTTGGAGATATATCCGGTACACCCTGCATCAAGGAACTTTTGCCCATCACCGGTCATAGAATGTGCGGTCAGGGCCACAACAGGGATATCAGCGGTCTCCGGGTCGTTCTTAAGATGCCACAGGACCTCAAGACCATCCATACGCGGAAGCTGCATATCCAGCAATATGAGCTCATAATTTCCACCCCTAACTTCATCGAGGGCCTGTGCTCCATCTTTTGCCTGACCTACAGCATAGCCCTAGGATTCCAGCAGGACCACGGTCAGTTCCATATTCATAGGATTGTCTTCCACAACAAGGATCTTACCCATTATTAACACCATTTTCAGACCGACAGATTTCAGTATATCATTACACAAAGCCTTTCCATAAAAAGAAAGGCAATGGTATCACATATCAGGACAACATAAATGGAACATATATTTAGAACTATCACTCTTCCTTACGATATATCACAGGTAATTATATAATTTATCCCGTTAAGGTCATATACCGAAATGTAATTAGGAACCTAATCCACGGATCAAATGATAGTATCATGAGACCACACATAACTTCAAAGGAGAAAACTGCAGGAAATAGATTAAATCAGATCACCTGCATACCCAGCCTAAGAACAAAAAGAGTTGATAAAATAGTCCGATCGGCACAGAAGACAACGCTAAAAAGAAATCGGGAAGAGAACACTGATCCTTCCGATTCCACCGCAGACATAGTCATATTAAAACCAAAAGGATATCCACTAAGCAGTATGCTTGACGAATACCCGGAGATAGAGGACCCGGAGATCTTCGAGCAATATGCAAGGAAACAATGGAAAGGATCCGTAGTACGTAAAGGAGAATACCTTTTCGACCACAGGATGTATCCGGACTTTGCCTACAAGGTTCTCGACGTCGAGCCACCAGAGTCTGTCATCGGGATAGAGACCATAATAATAGTCAACGAAGAGGAAAAGGAGAACGTTTCTGCGGAACCCTCCACAGGCATAACGTTCGATGATGTCATCGGACAGAAGAATGCACGCCGAAAATGCAAGCTGATCGAGCGCTTCCTGGAAGAGCCGGAAAGATTTGGAAAATGGGCACCCCGCAATGTGCTGTTCTTCGGACCTTCAGGTACCGGAAAGACGATGCTTGCAAAGGCCCTTGCGAACAAGACCGATGTACCGCTCCTTCCAATAAAGGCCACACAGCTGATTGGGGAGTTCGTAGGAGAAGGCGCACGTCAGATCCACCAGCTTTACGACAGGGCCGAAGAAATGCAGCCATGCATAATCTTTATTGATGAACTGGATGCCATCGCACTGGACAGGAGATTCCAGGAACTTAGAGGAGACGTTGCAGAGATAGTGAACGCACTTCTTACCGAGATGGATGGCATCGTTGAACGCCAGGGAGTCTGCACCATAGGAGCAACCAACCGCATAGACAGCCTTGATGCTGCCGTAAGGAGCCGTTTCGAGGAAGAGATCGAGTTCATATTACCTGATGAGCAGGACCGGCATAGCATAATCGAACAGAATATAAGTACATTCCCCATCAATGCAGGAGATATCGATCTTCAGCGGATCGCAAAGCTCACAGCAGGACTCTCAGGAAGGGATATCGTTGAAAAAGTGCTCAAGACCGCCCTCCATCAGGCTATAATCGATGACAGAGACGAGGTCGGGCAGGACCTTTTTGAGAATGCGATATCAAGATTGGTGAAAAAAGAAGACACCGGTGCCCTGAGTAGACTTTATATATGAAAAACGGAACCTTTAACCCCAATAGGTGAAATGTGATACTATGACCACCATCAGTGAAAATGACAGGTTCGAATGCAGAGTAGTGAATATAATTGATAACCTGAAGCAGTGGAAAGGAGTTACCGTGGAAGATTTCGATTCCGGCGGCAGGGTGTACTTTGCCAGGGTCAGGGCCGAAGGTTTCAACATCAGCATAGGCGATTCGCTCTACATTGGAATAAAGGAACTGCCTTATGGATTGGAAGAGATGTCCATGGAAGTCCACCTCTACGATGAAGACGATAACGAACTGGACTGGACGATACTCTGAGAATAGAAAGGCATTTGACTTCCATATCTTTTTTTAATTGTCGTTGCGCTTTTTTTCATTAATTCAGTCCTGTTCACCCGTCAAGCCATTCGATCCCATAGTTGTGGATGATACCATTTTCATCAGGAACTGCCACTTCCGGAACAACATGTTCCATTAGCGTTGCAATGCATCCAACATTAAAAAGATCAATGGGACCGGGCCAATCCCTGCGGACAGAATCCATATCGAAGAAAGCCAATATGTTCACGACACCTATAGTTGAGCTATATTCCGAATTTGGAGGTAACATCTCCGGTACAAGCTCGAAGACAGGGGCCGTACTAAGTTCAAACCATTCGTGATTGATTATGATGTTCCACTATTCCTCAGAGCCCTCCTGTGCATACAGTGCTTCCATTGCATAATTGATATTGATGCTCAGCTTCTTAACAGCAGGGACTTCACGAGCTATGAGGTCTTTCTTTCGGTTCTGATCATAACGGAAAGTTTCAGGATACCGAAACATCTGACCAAGGTTCAGTTTTTCAGAGATCATCCTGTTGAGGTCATGCCCTATCTGCTCAGGCTTTGCAAAGTTCATTGTTATTGCCTGGTCAATACGATTCAAAGGAGTATCATGATCCTCCATTGCAAGTCGTACCGCAGTATTGCAGACCTTTGCAGTGATCTTATCGACACCTCTGGATATCCGGACATCATTGTCCTTCAGGGAAGCTATTTTCATGATCACATCATTGAACTCACATATATGATAGGGATCTATGATGTTCTTTCCATCAAAAGTTCCGGACTTAACAGTATGTTGCTCATGTAACATTGCACCACCAACCATTACAATCAATAGTTTGGGGAGCCGGACTTAAAAACGTTATGCAATAAGAAAAAGAAAGGGATCGGCCCTTATTGATCCCTTAAGGGCACCTCGACGGACATCAGGTCCTCTGCAATAATGACGTCTTCAAATATCGCTCTTGCATCATTGAGAAGAGGGGTTACGTCATCCGAGTACCTTGAACTGATATGTGTGAGCACCAGCTTCCTGACACCTGCCTTCCTTGCCAGAGCTGCAGCTTCGCCTGCTGTGGAATGCATTGCCTCTTTTGCCCATTTGAGCTTTTCGTCGGCAAGTGTACCATCATGTATCAGAAGATCAGCATTTTCGCTTGCTTCCAGAACGTCCCTGCAAGGCCTTGTATCGCCGGAATAGATGATGGTCCTGCCCGGACGGGGGGCGCCTACAACATCTTCAGACCTGATGACCCTCCCATCAACTTCCACATCCTCCCCTTTATGAAGCTTTGAAAAAAGAGGACCTACAGGTACACCAAGTTTGACAGCTTTCTCACGGTCAAACCTCCCCGGACGGGGATCTTCCACAAGTGCATAACCAATGCTCCTTACATTGTGCTCCGTCTGCAAAGCAACAACAGAATAGCCATCCTTCCTCACGACATCGCCGCGCTCCATCTTAACGGCCCTTATTTCGAACTTCAGCTTGTAGTAACCAAGGGCAGAGAGCAGCTTTACGAACTCCTCCACCCACTCAGGACCATATATTGTGAGAGGCTCGGTCCTGCCCTGGAAGGACATGGTCTGTACAAGACCCGGCATTCCAAGAATATGGTCTGCATGAAAATGAGTGATGAATATTGAGGAGAGATTCATCATTCCGGTCTTTGCCCTCATCATCTGCTGCTGGGCACCTTCACCGCAGTCGAACATTATAAGTTCGCCGTCCCTGTTCACCATGATCGCAGATGGATTACGGTTCTTTGTAGGCAAAGACCCGCCAGTCCCTAAAAATGTTACAAGAAGCATAAATAACAATTATACGATAGAATTATTTATCACTTATCACAATTGAAATTCCAATGAACAAAAGGAAAAAGCCGGGTGGCTCGAAAAGTTCATATAGAATCCTATTAGTAAAGGAACTCCATTAACCGATTATATATGATAGAAATTCATTCTACTAATAACAAATAAGAGGACAAATCATGCTATTTCAGGGAAGATCCAGAAGGAAATACACAGGAGCAAAGATCAAAGCTGCACGCAGCAAGAGGAAATTCGAACTCGGTCGTGAACCTGCAGAAACACACGTTGCTGACACAAAGAGGAAGAACGTCGCAACACGTGGCGGAAACAGGAAAGTAAGGCTCCTGCAGGCAAACGTTGCAAACGTCACAAACCCTTCAAACGGTAAGACAATTGTTTCAGCTATCGAGACAGTTGTTGACAACACTGCAAACGAACACTACGTCAGGCGTAACACCATCACAAAAGGCGCAGTTATCAAGACCGCAATCGGCAATGCTATTGTCACAAGCCGTCCAGGACAGGATGGTGTGGTCAACGCAGTACTGATCGAGTAAATTCCTACTTGATCAACTTTTTTAATCCCGGGAAGTTCAAGGTATGGATGAGCAAACACGTAATATATTGGAGATCCTTGAAGAAGATGCAAGGATCAAGCCAGAAGAGATCGCAAAGCTCGCAGGCATGACCGTTGAGGAAGTGGAGCAGAAGATCGAATCACTTGAAAGATCAAAGATAATTCGCATGTACAAGACAGTCATTGACTGGGAACTGGCAGGCGAGGATTACGTGTACGCGATCATTGAACTCAAGGTCATCCTTGAACGGAAACTGGGATACCAGGCAATTGCCGAGAGGCTATACAAGTTCCCGGAAGTGCGCTCAGTCAGGCTGCTTTCCGGTGAACATGACATTTCTATAACAGTGCGCGGCAATTCCATGAAACAGGTCGCCTTCTTTGTAGCGGAGAAGATAGCGACACTGGATCAGGTCCAGAGCACTGCCACACACTTTGTTCTGAAGACCTACAAAGAAGATGGGCTGATCCTGGACGAACCAGACCAGGTCAAGAGACTTGCGGTCTCCCCATAAGTTTATTTTTCTTAAAAACTGCTTTTCCTTAAAAGGAGGCACCTATCTTGAGAACACAATGCAACCCCTCCAGATTTATATCGAACAGTATGCAAAAAGTACCGCCATCAGGTATCCGTAAATTCTTTGATATGGCGTCAGGGAATGAGAACATAATCTCCCTCGGAGTAGGAGAACCTGATTATGCCACACCATGGCATATCCGCGAGGCGTGCATACACTCTATCGAGCACGGGGAAACATCCTATACATCCAACTATGGCCTGATGGAGCTTCGTGAGGAGATCTCAAGATCATACGTTAAGAGACACAACGTCTACTACGCGCCGGAAAACGAGATACTTGTCACAACCGGAGTCAGTGAGGCGCTCGACCTTGCAATAAGGGCCATCACAAACCCTGGCGACGAGATCATTGTGGTCCAGCCTTCATACGTTGCCTACGTACCATCCGTTATATTCGCAGGCGGAGTCCCTGTGACCATCGGTGCAAGAGGGGACAATGACTTCAAGATCACAGCTGAAGAGATAGAAGCCGCCATTACGGACAAAACAAAAGCAGTGATCATCAACTATCCGAACAACCCCACAGGTGCAACAATAAGCAGGGATGAACTGGAAGCCATTGCAGACGTCATCGTAGAGCACGATATCATGATGATATCGGATGATGTCTATGAGAGGCTTACCTATGAAGGAAAACACACGTGTTTCTCAGCTCTTGAAGGAATGCGGGACAGGACGATCATGCTGAACGGCTTCTCAAAGGCATATTCCATGACCGGGTTCAGGATGGCATACGCGCTGGCAGCGCCTGAGATCATCAGTTCCATGATGCTGATCCATCAGTATTCAATGCTCTGCGCCCCGATAACTGCCCAGGTGGGTGCTATCGAAGCTCTCCGCAACGGCGAGGAAGAAGTACAGAAGATGGTACGTGAATACGACCGCCGCAGGAAGCTCATCGTCGGCGGGCTCAACGACCTGGGACTTGAATGTTTCAATCCAAGAGGAGCATTCTATGCATTCCCATCCATCAAGAGCACGGGACTTACATCTGATGAATTTGCAGAAAGGCTTCTCAAAGAGCAGAACGTCGTCACGATCCCAGGGGATATCTTCGGAGATACCGGTGCAGGTTACCTTCGCTGTGCTTACGCAGCATCAAGGGAAGACATCAGGGAAGCTCTTGACAGGATAGCCACATTTATTGACGGATTATGAGAACATACCTCACCATCCTTCTTTCAACTTATTTTTCAAACAATACAATTGACCGATCAGCAAACAGGAGAGCTGAAAGCACCTGATTATTGAAGTTAGAACTATATAGGAACCACTTCAGGAATGGACCTACATAAAATGATCGACCGGAAAAAGAGAATCAATTACTCCCAAGGAGCTCTTTATCGATATTCTCAATAAGACCGGTTACCTTCGTATACCACAACTCTATGTTCTCCTTGAGCATTTCCTTGACCCTCAAAGGATCAATGGCAACATATTCATAATAATATCCACCGATGTCGATGGTCTTTGTCTCACGGTAGACAAGGCCAGACGAGATAAGGTTCTGCAATGAACGATAGGCAGTACTGCGTTCCCTGTTAAGATGCTCTCCAAGATTTTCGGCAGTCATTGGTCCGTTAGCAAGCAAGCATTTGTATGCATCCATATCAAGTGCCTTCAGGCCAAGTATGCATTTTGCCACATCTTCACATTCACAGTTTGCCCTTAACATTTCCCGTATTGTTGCTGTCATTATTCACCACTTATAATTTGATGGAACTTATGAATCACTCTTGTACAGTTTATACAAAACCATAATATTCACGTCGTTAATTATATATATAGTTTATCAGAATCCCTCAACCCTTGACAACTATAATTCCTGAGAACGAACGTTCAAGTGAACCACTGGACACTGAGCGACTGATATACCACCCCGATATGATACGTGCCAACGAGTGGGTACTTTCTGAATATCAGCCCCCCATAAATGATTTTTGCATCTTTGTACCCTGTGCAATGAGGAAACCTTACCACACCAGCCCCTCACACAAAATGTATGATAGGATCATCTTCGGCATACTGGAAGCCGGGGATGTTCACGTAGTGGTATTCGGAACCTGCGGGATCACACCTCGTGAGATAGACACTGAATATCCCTTCACGGATTACAAGTTCATGATGGGAAAATGCAATGTTGCAAAGATAAAGCGGGATTTCATCAAGATGGAAAGTGAAAGGCTTGCAAAATACCTGGAAAAAACACGCGACAATTACAAACATCGCATAGCTTACTGCATCGGCGATTTCAGGACAGCCATGGAAAAAGCGGTTGAGATTTCAGGCATAGAGGTCACCATCGTCCCTGCCAGGAGAACAATGGAAGAGATCGCAGACCCGACCAAGCGCTTCAAATATGGAAGCCTGAGCCAGCGGGAATATCTTCAGGACTTTTCAGATGCTATCACCAATATCCTCAACATACCACCGCGAACAGTGGGAGTCCATGAGGACCACTCCACAAATGATATGGACTGGTACCTTTTGTAAAAATGCCAGCATCCCCAGTCTGCTGATCCGGAGAAAGAGTTAAATTTCCCATAAGATTGGCTTTAATTTTCAAATTCTGATCCAAGCTGCAAAGCGGGCACCAGGATCAAACAAAGTAAAAAAAGAGGTACCTCCCAGGTACCTGTTCATTGGACAAATTATTTTTCAAGATATGGAGACTGTGCAAGTACAGCCATACCGCTATCAGAGATATTGAGCACCCTTACCTCGTTGATGGTACTGGAACCCCTGAGCTTCATTACATAGATGGTACGCTGAAGGTTGCTTCCGATAATCTCACGGCCCAGCTTGATAACAGAATCTGCACCATACTCGACCATCTCATCAAGTCCGAACATAACACCAACGGTCACAAGAGCTGTGACATCACGCCTTCTGAAGATACCGAAGATATCATCGATCAAAGTGCGCAGCTTGTAGTTGGACTCGATTGCAAGGAACATTGCCTCAATGGAATCGATGAAGACACGGTCAGGCTTTGTTTCCTCGATCTTGCTCTCAACAAGTTTCTTGAAGCTCTTGATAAGCTCTGTTGGAGCGATCTCCACACTCTTCTGAAGGCGAAGGCTTGGATCTGTGATGTCTACAAACACCAGCTTACCTTCTGCGACCTTTGAATCGAGATCCCATCCGAAAGAGGATTGCATTTCACGCACAATTGACTTGGATTCCTCGGATGTGATTATGCACATCACGGTCTCGCCTTTGTCGATACCTTCCAGCAGGAACTGGGTCCCGAAGATCGTCTTACCGGTACCGGATTTACCAGAGACCACATTGGCAGTCCCTTTGAAAAATCCACCATGCATCATTTCATCCAATCCACGAATTCCCGTGCTAACCCTTTCTTGAGCTACTTCGTCAGCCATCTTTACACCTGATAATATAGTTAGATCATGTAGATTTTTTTAAAATAGAATCATGAGATCCTTGCAGACATAATGAATACATTTTCTCCCTACTCAAATAGATAAGTACCCATTAGCATCTGCGTTATCTATTCCTCTATGCCTTGTTATGATATAAAAAATGATTTATCCGCTAATAAATAACACCAGGGATCAACCATCCATACCAACATCTTCCTCCTTTATTATCTCGAGGAAAATATCACGGAACATCAGTTTCTCTATGGTACGGGCAACATAACCCCTGTGCTGATGCATCTGGATATCCTCATTAAGACGCATATCCGAATCCACCTGCACCCTTATAAGACACAGACGGAACTGTTCTGCATCCCCGATCTCCATCATGTAGAACTTTTCCAGCAGATAGGGAAGAAGATAAGGATCATCTATTGCCTCACAAAGGAGGAGCTGTTCTTCAGGGATGTCCTTTATATCAGAACCTGCATTCATATCACCTGTAACAAGCCTTATTGTTTCCAGAGAATAGTTCTTATCACCCAGAGTTACTAATTCCACCATACCAAACCCCATTATTTTAATGCGAAGATCTATCCCTGAGGATATCCTCACAACGTTTCAGATCCTCTGCCGTATTTATGTTCAATGCGATCTCAGGATCATCCAGCATATAATTAAGATATTCCTGTTCTTCATTGATATATTTTCCATCAAGGATATTGATGCCTGCAGGAACGATCAGTTGTCCGCTCCAGTTGAATACAGTGTCAGGCCTGATGCCTACCTCACTGCATAGAGAGAGAGGTATGAATACCGACATGGAAGATTTCCCACAGACCTCATAGGCATCAACGATCGAGTCCAGAAGTTCCGGGGTCACAAGTGGAAGATCAGACATAATGATCATGACAGGCTCATTTATACCGGCACTCTCCACAGCATACACCATGTCCCCAACATAGTTATCACCTGCTGTATTGATGGCCTGTATATGGTCACCATAATTCTCCTCCACAAGCTCTTCAGTAGCAGGTGTTGAAGGAGAAACAGCTACGAAGATACGGTCGATACGTGAAGAACCTTCCAGAGAATCGATAACATAGCTTATAAGAGGTTTTCCCAGAAGTTCGACACATGGCTTCTCACCCATGCCAAGACGAAGCCCCTGCCCGCCTGCCATTATAACAGCGTCCAAACAAATCCTCCATAACCGTTATTGGAAGCCATGATCACAAGGGTTATCACGATCAGTACGATCACACGTGCGATCTCGTTGGAAGTTCCGATACAGTCCCCATTCACACCTTTGAAGTGGCGGTTGGAAATGTTCAGTATGACAAGTGCGCTAAATATAGATGCCACATAACCTATCGCACCAATGGAACCGAATGCCAGCACACTTGCAAATGCACCGAGGATGAAAGATAGCACATATCTGGGGAAAGTGGTGCTGTTTATGATCATGGAACCAAGTCCTTCGTGTATCGGCTTTCCGAATGCGGCTATTGTGAGCATTGCCTGCTTGGCGCCGATCTCTGCCACCAGAAGTGAAACTGCAATTATGAAAGCAGCATTGTCAGAGAAGAACAATGCTTCCGCCTGAAGGGCAGAAATGGCTGCGTAGAGTGCAAGCAGAGTAAGGACCGCATAACCGACACCTCCTATACCCAGGGAAACATCCTTGAGAGCCTTGATCTTCTTTTCCAGCGACCCGTGAGCGGTAGCACCGTCACCAAAATCGGCCAGGCCGTCAAGGTGGTTCAGGCCTGTCAGATAGTAAATGAAGGCCATGATAAGGACAGCACTGATCGGGTCCGGCAGGAAGGTCTCAGTAATGAAAGCAAAGGCCCCGATCAGAATACCCAGGACCACACCAGCGAATGTCTGAAGATAACTGCGTTTTACCAGTTCGTCCAGACCTTCCATGGTGATACCCACAGGTATTGTGGAAAGGAAGCCAAAACTTGTCTTAAGTGCAAGGAAAAAGTTGTTCATGCTGCCATCACATCACTTACTTCTTTAGCTTTACGTTCTTTCTCAGCTTCAGCCGCATCCGCCATGCCTCTGGTGTACATGTTAGCAGAAACGCCACCTATAAGACCACCTATTATATCATCCATGAAAGGACCTAACTGAGAGAGGATCCCAGGCTTCTTTTTATCAAAACGAACGAACTCGAACATGCCCTTGTCACCACTGATATATTTGGCAATGCTCATTCCCATGACCTCATCAGCAATTATGAAGGTCAGGTCCTTCTCATAAGAACTTTTGCTGATATTCGGCAGCTTTCCTTTCGCACCATCCCTTTCCAGAAGTATGCCGGAATAGATCAGAAGACACAGGTTGGCATCAGATACAGCAATATCAAGCTCCCTTCTGAAACGCTCTTCTGCGATCTCCCTGGTCTCCAGACCGGGGTGCGGGGCATAGAGCTCGAGGGCTGTGTCCACAAGCATATCCACAGTTATTCCTTCCTCCTCCAGTATATCAATGATATCGGAAGTTATCTCACCATCCAGTTCTTTTGGCTGGTCCTTTTTCAGGTCCTGAGAGTCTATATCTGAAAGTTTCATGATGATCACTTATAGTATGATTAGACGTAGTTGATTATAACTGATATTATATAGATTAACACGGCAAACGAGAACACTGCAAGTACAGATGCTGCAGCTATTACAACTGATGCCTGTTTTATATCCTCTGCCACCGGCAGTGAAAAGTCCTTTCCGATCACATAGGTGTTCGGCTTCTCCAGGCGCACTCCAAGCACACCGGCAACGGCGGCCATCGGATATCCGGAATTTGGAGACGAACAGGAACGGCAGTCGCTGGTAGCACATCTGATGGCACCACCATGATCAAGCCTCTTCCCTTTAGAGATCATTCCCGCAAGCACGGACCCAAGGGTAATGTAAACAACACAGATACGTGCAGGTATCCAGTTCAGCACATCATCGGTCTTTGCCGAGAAGTACCCGAGGTCCCTGTGTTTCTCGTCCATGTATCCCACCATTGAATCAAGAGTGCTCACTGCCTTGAAGATGTATGCACCTATAAGACCATAGGGACCAAGGATCGCATAGTAGAACAGAGGGCTCAATATTCCGTCAACGAAGTTCTCCGAACATGTCTCTATAACGGATGAAGATACCTGACCTTCGCTGAGCTGTGATGTGTTCCTGCTGACATACATGGACAGTTTCTGACGTGCGGAAGGCAGATCTCCCTTTACCAGTTCGGCATTGACCTCCATACCTGCCTCAATAAGGCGGCGTATGGCAAATGTGGACTTGAGGAAATACGCCTCGATCAGAAGCACAACAAAACCCGGCAGGAAAGGCAGATCTGCTATAAAAAGCACGGCGCCGGCAATTGATGCTGCGAACAGTATGACAATAAGGGCGAACAATACGCCATAGAGCTTCCTGTGGGTTGCAGGAGCTGATCTTTTGAAGAAAGCTATCAGATTGCCTATCCAGACCACCGGATGCAGGGATGTTGGCGGTTCACCTATCAGAAGGTCAAATGCGGTTGCAAGCAGAAGGACCGAAATGAGATGATCGGTATCAGCAAGGAACAGATCGATCATAGAAGAGGCTCCAGAACCTTAGTCCATGCTTTTTTCAATTTATCTCCCATGGAACCTTCGCCTGAGAGCTCATTGAGAATCTGTTCCACAACATCCTTCTTGTGGACTATTACACAATCCTCACAGCTCCAGACCTTTCCGCCGCTTGAGCGGTCCACCCATTTCCCGCCGGTACGTTCATCCTCGCATTTGTAGAACGGGCAGAAACAGAACGTGCAGTCCTGTCCGGGGAAATGATGGCATGGATAATAGGGACAATCGGTATTGGGACCCTGTGGCCTCACATCACCGCTCTCAAGCATGTCAATAAGGTCCGACCGTGCATCCTCCCTGGCCTTTTCCACAACGACCTTTCCCATTGCACGTGAGAGTCGGTCCGTTTCTTCCTTAGGCCTTACAGCTATCCTTACAAAATCCTTGCCCATGAACGGGAATGAACTGCAATCCCTGATAAGCACGCCATGGGCAGCAAGGCGCCGGGTAAGTTCAGTTGAATCGAATGCTGAGTTGCTTATGTCCACGAGAATGTAATTGATCTCAGTATCTATAGGTATGAACTTGCGTATCTTTGAGATGCGTTCTATGAGATACGCCCTGTCCTTCTTTATTGCCTCGCGGGACTGAACAAGATATGGGCTGTCACATCCACCTTCCATGCTCATTACTGCAATACCGACCTCCTCCGGAATGGATCCGAGGTTCCATGAAAGCCTTGCAGTATTGAGTGCATCTGATACTCTTTTTGATGCGATACCAAAACCGATCCTGATACCGGGAATTGCAAAGTCCTTGGTCAGGGAACGGAGTATGAAAAGATAGTCATTGCTCTCGACAACATCGGAAATGCTCTGTGAAGGATCATCAGCAAGTTCAATGAAAGCTTCGTCGAGGAAAAGAAGTGTGTGTTTCGATGCACACCTTTCCGCCAGTTTCAGAAGGTCTTCCCTGGAACGCAGTTTACCTGATGGGTTGTTCGGATTGCACACAAAGAGGATCTTTGCGCCTTCAAGAACATCATCCGAAAGGTCCATGACATCCTCCTGCCTTATGTAGCGCACATCTGCCCCCGCAACCTTGCACTGTTGTTCGTATTCAGCAAATGTGGGGTGTGGTATGAGCACAACATCGCCTTCATCCAGTACGGCCTCTGCCACGAGCCTTATGATCTCGCAGGAACCGTTTCCCGGAACGATGTTATCGACCGAAAGGCCGTTGCCAAGAAAATTCACTGCTGCAGTGCGGTATTCAAGATAGCGGTTATCCGGATACTGACCGAATCTTTTCGCTGCCTTTTCCAGAACAGCATCAAGGTCGAGGCTACCGGAAGGATGTTCGAAAGGACTACCCAGAGGATTGAGGCTGGCGCTCAGGTCCAGCATATCCGATTCAGGGATCCCATAACGGTCAGCCATCTCACGGATCAGGCCTCCGTGAGCCGGACAGGCAAGTTCTGCAACATGCTCTTTAAGAGGGATTTGTTTTTTTTGTGACACGCTTATCGGATAATGTAAAGAAGAGCAAATATATTAAGTTATTCAATTTAGGTTTCTTTAAGGAAATACCAGATTGAATAAAACCCGATACTATAACCAACACGTGTTCGAAGTGATAGCCGAGGAAATAAGAAAGTGATAAATCAGATTGGTTTGATTCCAATACGGAAGGCGTTTATTTCGACATCATTTCCTGACATTTGCGAAGACTTCCCACAGAGTCAACATTGATTGCTATTTCAGGAATGTCAATAAGGTGATCACAGTTTTCCTGTTCCTCATCTATGATCTGCGAATCAAGGATATTGATACCGACCGGAACAAGCATCTCACCCTTTTTGTTAAATACAGTACCCGGTCTTAATCCGAGCTCGCTGTACAGCCTGAGAGGTGCATAGACCGACATCGCAGGGAAGTCGCATTCATCATAGGCCTTCGCGATCATATCTATATGCAAGGAGGTCACCAGTGGCAGATCAGGCATCAGGACCATCACAGGGCCGGCACATCCGGAATCATTTACAGCTTTTACCATATCACCCACATAATTGTCCCCTGTCGTATGCAGTATAAAGACCCTTTCATGGTAGTTGTCCTTCACACAACTTTCAGTATCCGGGGAATAAGGTGATACCTGAACGAACACACGGCCTATATGCATTGCACCAAGAAGGGAGTCCAGCAGATAGTGGATAAGTGGCCTATCCATGAGCATGACACATGCTTTTTCCTCCATACCCAGCCTTTGCGTCAGGCCACCTGCCATAATGATAGCATCCATATCAAACCTCCGGAATACAGGCGATCATGATAATTCCGATAATCCAACTTTAAAATGATCAAAGGTAGGGAACAACTACCTTTTCCCAGGCTACCTTCAGTTTGTCCTCAGTATCGATATCACGCATGAGGACCTTAAGAACATCCTGTACTACCTCATTCTTGTGTATAACAGTACATCCTTCACAACTCCACACCTTGCTTCCGGTAGTGCTGTCTATCCACTTGCCCCCTGTACGGGGATCCTCACAGGGATAGAACGGGCAGAAACAGAACGTGCAGTCCTGACACTGGAAATGGCACGGATAATATTGACATGTGCTCCGGGATGCGGGTTCTCCGGAAGCTGCACACTCGATCGTCTCCTTTAATTTTTCCTCAGCATAGTCCTTTCCGGACTCCGTCAGGACATCACCTATAGTATGGATCAGCCTGTCGGTCTCGGCCCGTGTACGGACAGCTATCCTTATGTAATCCTTATCGAGCAGGTAGAAAGAGCTGCAGTCCCTTACAAGGATACCATGTGAAGCAAGCCTTTCCGTAAGTTCCACCGAATCAATGAGAAGTTCGCTGATATCAACAAGGACATAGTTCACCGTGCTTGGAAGGGGTTTGAAACCATAGATACCGGAGAGACGTTCCACCAGATGAAGCCTCTCCTTCTCAATCAAATTGCGGGATTCCACCAGGTATCTGCTGTTACAGCCTCCCTCCATGTCCAGAAGGGCAGTGCCAACGACATCGGGAGTGGAACCAAGGTTCCAGGAGAGTCTTGCTGTGTTCAGTGCAGCAGCCATTTTCCCGGATGCCACACCAAATCCAAGGCGTATGCCCGGTATTGCGAAGTTCTTGGTGAGGGAGCGGAGTACAAAGATATGATCATTGGTCGCTGCTACGTCAGCCACGCTCTGTGAAGGGTCAGCAAGTTCGATGAAAGCTTCATCGACGAACAGCAGAGTGCTGTTTGCCTCACAGCGTGCTGCAAGGCCAAGTACTTCATCCCTTGATAGAAGTTTACCAGTAGGATTGTTGGGGTTGCAGACAAAGAGGATCCTGATATCCTGCAGTGCCTCATCAGAGATGTCCATCAGGCCCTCGTGTTCAAAGTAACGGATGTTCGCACCCATCACCCTGCACTGCTGCTCATACTCATCAAATGTAGGCTGGGGTATCCCCACAGTGTCGCCTTTACCCAGAACGCATTCTGCAACAAGCCGGATGGTCTCACATGAACCATTGCCGGGGATGATGTTCTCAGCATCTATACCTTCACCAAGGAAGCGTGCTGCAGCTTCCTTGAACAACAGGTAACGGTTGTCGGGGTAATGATACATTCCCGGTTTTGAAGCTTCAAATAAAGAAGAAAGGTCAAGACCGAACTCCGGATGATCGAACGGGCTGCCGTAAGGGTTCAGGCTTGCGCTCATATCAATGATCTCGGACTCTTCGATCCCATATTCCTGTGATGCCTTGCGCACAAGACCGCCATGCGATGCAGGCACAAGACCAATAATATGTTCTTTGAGAGGTAAACTGATTTCGTCTTCCAGATTCATCTTCACGTTAATCGTCCTATGATAGGAACAAAAGCTATATTAATTTATGTAAATTTTTCTTTAGGAACCTGTCAATTCATACATAGGATCGAAACTACATACAGACAAGATAAGCAATTGTGGTTATTGCCGATCGGTCTTTAAAGGAAAAATACCAAACATTTGCAGATAGTATCTGCAGAAAAACGATCAATGCGAAATTCTTAAATATGGAACCCTGCAATTTGAGAGTAGTTGTGGAAGTGCAGGATGATAGAACATCCCGGACCCTGCCACAAATATGTTTGGGAAAGCCAGAGTATCCATAAAGAGCAATATCCTACTCATCATGGAGACTTGATCATGTAGATCGAACGGACTCTAAATCCGTTCAGCCGGGTTAGATTCCCGGAGTTTCCGCCAGATGGACATGGCTTTCCATCAAAACATATAACACCCTTATGTACGATACATCGGGTGAAAGTAAAGGATGATGATAATATGAAGTGTTTCGCGATAGGAGCTTAGGCCTATGGAAAAGCAATTACTGGATGTTCTAGTCGGACTCAACGGAGTCTGGCTTTCGCGAAGCGGATTACTTCATGGGATTAAAAACTTAGAGGTCACAAGGAATCACCTTCACATCGAGACCGATTGCGGTGCCCGGTTCACAGTAAGGAATTCCAGATCCAGCCGTTCTGCAAGGTCACTAAGGAACAACAAGTACCGTAAGCCTTGCAAACGCTGTCGTCCAAGTGACGAGCAGATCAATCGTTTTGTTAAGAAGACCTTCAAGGAGAAAGGACAGACCGTTAGTGTGTTCTCTACAGATAAGCAGACTCCCAAGAAGCCAAAACAAGCTGTTGTTAGATCCGTTTCAGTATCAGCACAAACTCCGACAACCACGCAGGAGACAGCACCTGCCCCTGAAGTAAAAGCGGAGAAGGACAAAAAACCGGAAGTCAAGTATTCACCTTCCCAGATCGAAAGGCTGAAGACCCTGATGGCTCCTGAGGACAGGATCCCGGTGCAGGGAGATCTGCCTGAATTCAAGGATATTGAGAAGGAGCTTCTTGAAAGACGGCGCAAAGACCTCAGGAAGATGTATGAAGAGGACAGAGAAGACCGTCTTGGAAAACTTGAAAGGACGATCACCGAGTTCTTTGTGGAAAGAGGATTCCTTGAGATCAAATCCCCTATAATGATACCATTCGAATATGTGGAAAGAATGGGCATCGACAAGGATGATCACCTCTACAAGCAGATATTCCGTGTTGGAGAGAACATGTGCCTGCGACCAATGCTGGCACCATGCCTGTACAACTACCTGCGCAAGCTGGACAAAGTACTCCCTGACCCCATAAGGATATTCGAGATCGGGCCATGCTACCGCAAGGAGTCAGATGGCAGCAGGCACCTGGAAGAGTTCACCATGCTGAACTTCTGCCAGATGGGATCCAACTGCACAAGAGAGGAACTGGAGGGCATCATTAGTGAGTTCCTTGAGTACCTGGACATCGAATATCAGATAGAGGCAGATGACTGCATGGTCTATGGAGATACCATTGATGTGATGCATGGAGACCTGGAGCTGTCCTCAGCGGTTGTCGGACCAATACCCCTTGACAGGGAATGGGGGATCGATAAGCCATGGATAGGTGCAGGTTTCGGGCTGGAAAGACTGCTTAAGGTCAAGCATAACTATGCCAACATACGCCGTGCAAGCAGGTCCGAACTGTACTACAACGGAATAATTACCAACCTATGAGGTGAATATCTTGTTTGAGAATATGGATAATAAGGACCTGGAAAACTATGCAGAAAAGATCATAGCCGGGTCACAGTTGTCCGATGATGATATCAGGAGCCTTCTTGAGACAGGCAGCCCTGATGAGATTGAGAAACTGCATTATGTGGCACGACATATCAGAGACCATTTCTTCGGAAATAAGGTGTTCATGTACAGCTTTGTGTACTTTTCCACACACTGCAAGAACAAATGTGCTTTCTGTTACTACAGGAATTCCAATGAGATCGAAAGATACAGACTGGATCCGGAGGATATCAGGAAGATCTGCCAGGTCATAAAGACTGAGGGTGTCCACATGGTGGACCTTACCATGGGAGAGGACCCCCATTTCCACAACAAGCCGGAAAGGCTTGCTGAGATCGTAAGGATCGTAAAGGAAGAGGTAGGTAAGCCGATCATGGTGTCACCCGGAGTTGTCGACGATGATACCCTTGAACTGCTAAAGGAGAATGGTGCCAATTTCCTTGCGCTGTACCAAGAAACCTATGATATGGAACTGTACAGGCAGCTGAGAGTTGACCAGTCATTTGAAGGCAGGATCAATTCAAGGAACCATGCAAAAAAAATGGGATACTGTGTGGAGGATGGAATCCTCGCAGAGGTTGAACCTGACACAGAGTCCATGCTGATCTCACTGAGAGGACTTGCCACTTCCAACCCCGACATGGTGCGTGTAATGACTTTCCTGCCACAGCAGGGAACACCACTGGAAGGAAAAGAAGTAAAGGGCTGTGACTCAGAACTTAAGATCATCTCAATACTTCGCCTAATGTACCCCGAGAAGCTGATCCCGGCATCACTGGACCTTGAAGGAATCGACGGGATGGTACACAGGCTTAACGCCGGAGCGAATGTCGTCACATCCATCATATCTTCAAACTCATCCCTGGAAGGTGTTGTCAACTATGACAGGGAACATGCCGAGAGGGACAGGGATGTGAGGAGTGTCGTCGCCAGACTGAAGACAATGGGCATGGAGCCTGCGCAGCAAAGCGAGTTCGAGAAGTTGTTGGGGCGATAGGATGACGACGATATGTTTAATAGGGGGAAAACTCCAGGGCTTCGAAGTGAGCTATCTTGCCAGGAAAGCGGGGATGAAAGTCGTTCTGATAGACCGGAACAGCAAGCCCCTTATCCGCAATGTTGTTGATGAGTTCCACTGTTTTGACATAATTCAGGAACCTGACCGCTTCATCGGCATCTCAAAGGATGTCGATGCTGTAATTCCAGTCAATGAGAACCTTGAGACACTTGACTTTATCAGGGATATCAGCAGTAAGCTGGAATGTCCCGTTCTCTTTGATTTTGATGCATACCACATCAGCATGGACAAAAAAAGGTCCAAGGAATATTTTGTATCCATCGGAGTACCTACTCCTGATGATAAACCGTCCCAACCGCCTTATTTTGTAAAGCCTCCATGTGAGAGCAGCAGTATCGGGACAAAGATCATCTACGACGAGAGTGAGCTCGAAGGGCTTGACCCGTCCATGATGATAGAGGAATACCTGGAAGGTGATGTAGTATCACTGGAGATCATCGGAGATGGAGAACATTTTGCAGTGGTGAAGGAAACAAAGGTGCACATCGATGACACCTATGATTGCCATATGATAACTCCCATCGACCATGACCCGGAGTTCAGGAAGATATCATACGAATTGGCGGCAAATCTCAACCTGAAAGGCATCATGGATGTGGAGGCGATCGCATCCGACAGAGGACTTAAGGTACTGGAGATCGATGCCCGATTCCCAAGCCAGACACCAACGGCTGTTTACCATTCAAGCGGCATCAACCTTGTTGAGATGCTCATGCAGGCATTCAACGGCGGCGTTAATGAGATAGAGAGAGCACCTGAGAAAGGATACTGCATCTTTGAGCACCTGTTGCTGAAAGAGGGAGAACTTGTCCCTGTGGGAGAACATGTACTGTCCATGGGAGATACCTATGATATCTTCCACGAAGAGGACGGGGTTGAGATATTCAGGAGTGAAGGCAGGGATATCGTGTTCACCCTCATCTCAAAGGGTATCGACGAAGACGCCGCACGATCAGCACGCAACAGAGCGATCATACATATCGGAAAACATTACGGATCATAAGAAGTGATAACTATGGCATTATTGACACCTGAAGACCTGGAAGACCTGCTTAACAAGCTCAACACGAACAACGAGATCATCAAGGAAGCCACCGGGAAGGACATCGCAGAGATATGTGAGGAAGTCTATGGCACAAAGCCCGGTAACCAGAAAGTGGGCATCGTACCCATTACTGCCGGAAACGGCATCATCGGGAACTTCTCCTCATCCCTGCTTGCTATATCCGAATATTTCGGCCTTGAGGGATCCATAACCGATCACCCGGACATGACCGGATATTATCAGGCAGTAGCCGACGGAGCAGACATCATACTGATGGCAGACGACCACATTTTCATTGCACACAATCTGAGCAACGGAAAAATTGCGACCAACCATGTATGTACCGGTGTGATCTACTCAGAGATCGCTTCAAGGTACAAATACGCTGATTCAAAGGATGTTCTTGTTATAGGCCTGGGACGTGTCGGATATGCAGGCGCAGCACACCTTGTGAAAAAAGGGTTCAATGTCTATGCGTATGACCCGAACACCGAGTTCATGAACAGGGCAATAGAAGAACTTGGTGTCAAGGCAGTAGATATTGAAAATCCAGGGAAGTTCTCTATGGTGTTCGAAGCAACACCAAATCCCAACACGATATCAGAAGGAATGATCGCAGAACGCTGCCTTGTGTCAACCCCGGGCATCCCGTGCGCCCTGCCGGATGAGCTCGTTGAGAAGTATGACATTGACCTTGTCATGGAGCCACTGGTAATTGGAGTGGCAGCAATGCTCTACTCTGTTTTTTAAGAAGTTATTGAAGAAATTATGATGTGATGGCAGGAAGAAATGCCTGCCAAAACCACATCAAAAAAAGCCGAAATAAATCCACCACACTTGACTAATGCGACTATTGCATTTGATTTTTAACAAACAAAAAGGTATATATACAGCAAATACATAGCGTAAGTACCTTTTTAGTGATTATAAAGGATTTAGTATAAAGGAGAATGTAAATGTCCGAATACACACAGAAGGAAAGATTAGTCCGCGTATTGCAGGGAGAGAAAGTTGACAGGATGCCAGCTATCTGTGTCACACAGACCGGTACAGTAGACCAGATGGAAGCAATTGGCGTATACTGGCCAGAAGCAAACTATGATGCAGAGCAGCTCGCTGCACTCTCAGAAGCAGGTCACACCGTTGTCGGTTTCGAAGCGATCCGTGTCCCATTCGACATCACCGCAGAAGCAGAGTTCTTCGGCTGTGGAATCAAGGACGGTACAAAGGTACAGCAGCCATCCGTCATCAGCCACGTTGTAAAGAGCCTTGATGACCTCGCACAGTTCGAGGGATACGATGTCGCAGACCCAGCAAAGAGAACCTCTATCGTCCTCGACGCAATCAAGATCCTCAAAGAGAAATATGGAGACGAAGTCCCAATCATCGGAAGTATGATCGGTCCTTTCTCCCTCGCACAGCACCTTACCGGTGACTCCTGGTTCATGGACATCATGACAAAGCAGGAATACGGTCTTGAAGTAATGGAATTCGCAACAGAATTCTCCATCAAGTACGCACTCGCACAGGTCGAAGCTGGTGCATGCGTATTCTCAATCATTGACCCAACAGCAAGCTACCAGCTTATTGGCGGAGACTTCTACAAGATGTTCGTAGTACCATTCCACCAGAAGCTCATTGACGCACTCCACGAGAAGGGTGTACCAGCTGTACTCCACATCTGTGGTGACACAACAGAAGGTCTTGCACTCATGGAGACCTGTGGTGTAGACGCAATCAGTGTTGACCAGAACGTCAACGCAGCAACAGCAGTCAGCAAGGTCGAGAAGGCACTCATCGTCGGTAACCTTGACCCAGTCAACTGCCTCTGGAACCAGACCCCAGAGTTCGTCAAAGCAGAGTCCGAGAGAGTACTCAAAGAGCTCGATGGCAAGGGACTTCTCGCACCTGGCTGCGGTACAGTAAGCCAGACCCCAACCGAGAACCTCCAGGCAATGATCGAGGTCGCAAAGACTTGGACTTACTAAGTCCAATTCTTTTTTCCATTTCTTTTTTTAATTGATCTTACATTCAGACCGGATTCTTTTCTGAATTCTGTTCTAAATTCGGTTCTAACCTGAACCTTTCCCGTCATCACATCCATTTTGGGCTGTTTGTTATCTGACATCAGAGTTCAGGAATAACTTCTCCGGAATAGGTCCGGAACCCGGGAACTTTTGGCGAATATTAGAGAAAGAGAGAAGGGACCACATACTGAGAAGTTCAGGTCTGCCACCATGGTAACCAGAAGCTGAACTGATCCCATACAGTTCACTGACAACAGGAGATTATAGGTACAAAAGAGAATAAATATATAAGTGTAACCCATAACAATTAAATAATTCCTCATATATGTGCATAATAAATCAAATGATACAATAAGAGGTAAAAAGATGAAAGTATGTGTACCTTCTGCAAAAAATGGCGGATTAGAAGACCTTGTCGGACAGCACTTCGGAATGGTTCCGGTATATACGATACTTGATACAGAGACAGATGAAGTCCAGGTCATAGACAACACAAGCCAGCACAACGGCGGTGTTGGACTTCCACCTGAACTCCTATCCAATGCCGGTGTCAATATAATGCTTTGCGGAGGACTTGGAGCAAAAGCGGTCAACATGTTCTCCAATTTTGGTATCGAGGTCTTCGTCGGAGCCCAGGGAACTGTGGGAACAGCGATCTCCGACTGGAGAGAGGGCAACCTTGACAGACCAGACAGCGAGAACATCTGCCAGGGCCACGATCACGACCATGATCATCACCACTGAATGATATCATGAAGATCGCAATAGCAAGCGGAAAAGGGGGAACCGGCAAGACAACCATCGCGGCGAACCTTGCCCTTTCGCTTCAGGATGTCCGACTTCTTGACTGCGATGTTGAAGAACCTAACTGCAACCTGTTCCTGAAAAAGGAACTTGAACCGATCGCAGAAGTGGTATCCGAGATCCCTGAAATTGTGGAAGAAGATTGCACATATTGCAAAAAATGTTCAGACTTCTGCCGTTTCAATGCGATCGCAACCCTTCCGAACAAGATCCTTACATTCCCTTCACTATGCCACAGTTGCGGAGGATGCATGCTGGTATGTCCGGAAGGAGCTATAAAAAAGCGTGAGATCGTCACAGGAACCATCAGGAAAAGTCTTGCAGGAGATGAAACAAGTCCTGAGATCTATGAAGGCCTGCTGGATATCGGCAAGACCATGGCATCCCCTGTGATCGCTGAACTGAAAAAGAGCATAGATCCTGGCAGAACAAACATCATTGATGCACCTCCTGGCACTGCATGTCCGGTGCTGACCACTCTTGAGGACGTCGATTACTGCATTCTTGTAACAGAGCCAACTCCTTTTGGATTGCATGACCTGAAACTGGCATTGGAGGTCGCCAGAACCCTCGGCATACCTCACGGAGTGCTTATCAACCGAAGCGGAAGCGGTGATGACAGCGTGGAAGAATATTGCATTGCTGAAGGTATCGATATCCTCATGAAGATACCACAGGACACCAGGATAGCACAGCTCTATTCAGAAGGCATTCCTTTTGTGCAGGAGATGGAGGACTGGAAAGACAAGTTCATACAGCTCTACGATTCCATAAAGGAGAGATACGGCAGGGAGGTAGAAGCATGAAACAGCTGGTCATCATAAGCGGGAAAGGCGGAACCGGCAAGACTACCGTTACTGCCGCAATTGTATCGCTTGCCGGGAACAGTGTGATAGCAGATTGTGATGTTGATGCCCCAAATATGCACCTGCTTCTGGAACCTGAGGTTATGGAAACCTTTGATTTCCACGGAATGGACATTGCAGACATCGATAATGAGAAATGTACCGGTTGCAACCTTTGCATAGAGAACTGCAAGTTCGATGCCATCTACCCGGACCATTCGATAAACAAATGTAAATGTGAAGGTTGCGGGGTCTGCGAATACGTGTGCCCTGAAGATGCCATCACAATGGCAGACAACCCCGCAGGAACTGTGTTCAGTTCAAGGACAAGATATGGACCCATGGTCCACGCAGAGCTGATGATAGGAGAAGAAGCAAGCGGTAAGCTGGTAGCTTCAGTAAAGGAGCATGCCTTATCCATTGCAAAGGAAGAGAGATCCGACCTTGTTATCTATGACGGACCTCCGGGAACAGGATGCCCTGTAATTGCCACGATCACCGGTGCTGACCTCGCCCTCATTGTCACGGAACCAAGCGTATCCGGGATACACGACCTGGAAAGAATAATAGAGGTGACCGATCACTTCAATATTCCAGCCATGGTCTGCATCAATAAATATAATATAAATGAAGAGAACACAAAACAGATCGAGAGTTCATGCAGGGAAAATGGCATAATGGTAGCAGGAAAGCTTCCCTATGACACCATCCCGAACAGGGCAATGATCGGGAAAAAGACCGTCATAGAATATGCTGACAATGAGTTCACAGAGAACCTTAAAAGCATCTGGAGAACGGTGAAAGAAGAACTCGATGCAACTCAGTGATCGATAAAGGAAATCAATGCTGTAAAGGTGAAGATACGATGAAATGCGCATCCTGCAAGACAAGAAGGTGCAGGCAGGGAAAGGATTGCACGCCCAGGGAAGTCCGGCCTGAGTATATAGGAGATGATCTGGACATGATGAAGGCAGCCTCAAAGATCGAGGCTAACTACTATATGGAAAAAACAAGGCTTGAAGAGCTGATCCTTTTTGCAAAAGAGATGGGATACCGCAAGCTTGGCGTCGCTTTTTGTCTGGGTCTGGAAAATGAGGCAGGTATCCTCTGCCAGATACTCGAGAAGGACTTCCTGGTAGAGTCCACATGTTGCAAGATATGTGGCGTGGACAAGGATGAATACGGACTGGAAAAGATAAGGGAAGGAAGGGAAACGACCTGTAACCCGATAGCTCAGGCAACAATGCTTAACAGGGCAGCAACAGAGCTTAACATCATCGTGGGACTCTGCATGGGCCATGATATAATGTTCAACAAGTATTCCGAAGCACCTGTCACAACGTTCATTGTAAAGGACAGGGTCCTTGCACACAATCCCGCAGGAGCGCTTTATTCCGGGTATTACCAGAGGAACCGTTTCGGAATGGGGAACAAGTGATGAGGATCACCATTGTCTATGATAATGAAGCAAAAGAGCCTCTCAGGAAAGGGTGGGGATTTTCCTGTTTTATCAATACCGGGGAGAAGAAGATACTTTTTGACACCGGATGGGACGGCTGTGCTTTAAGGCACAATCTATCAGAGCTGAACATACCTGCCGAGGATCTCGATATTCTCGTGCTTTCCCACCAGCACTGGGACCACATCGGTGGCCTGCCGGTGATATTGAACAGCAGCAGGAACATTGAGGTCTTCGTCCCCGCATCATTTTCCGCGAAACTTAAAACTGAGATCGCATCACACTCCAACCTACAAGAGGTCACCGAAAAGTGCAGGATATGCAACAACGTCTTTTCTACAGGTGAACTCGGGAACGATCCTAAAGAGCAGTCTCTGATGCTGGAAACAGCAAACGGCATTTACATTATAACAGGATGTGCGCACCCCGGACTGGAAGCCATAATCGGAGAAGCAGCTTCAGAAGGAGAAGTTCGTGGCATCATCGGAGGCCTGCACGACAGCAGGGAATACGACCTTCTGGAAGGACTGGAACTTATCGGTGCCGGACACTGTACATCGTGCATTGAGACGATCAGGAACAGATCTCCGGATACTTTTGTTCCAATTGAAGCTGGATACGTTATCAATATCTGAATTTCCCGCAGGATCGTTCGGGCCAGACATTCCCCCATGCGGAAGTATATCAAACAATGAGAACATATTCCCCCCGTAAAAGGTGAGAACATGAAAATTGCTATACCCAGTACGGAAAAAGGCGCATTGGAAGATGATGTCGATCTTCATTTCGGAAAAGCTGCGACTTACACGATCTATGACAGTGAGACAGAAGAAGTTGAGGTCATGGAGAACACAAGTGTCCATGTGGGTGGAAAGGGGTTTCCCCATGAGCTGCTGGTGAAGGCAGGAGTTGATATCGTACTGTGTTCCGGGGTCGGCCAGAAGATCGTGGACCTGTTGAACAAAAATGATATAGACATCTTCGTAGGTGCTGACGGTACGGTACAGGAAGCGATCGATTCCTGGAGATCAGGAAAATTGTACCGGGCCGGGAGCGTAAATGTGAACAAGGACAGGGGATTCGGGCTTACGCAGCATAGCCTTTGAAGGCCCCACAGCTTATTTTATTCAACCTTCTTTTCTTTCCCGGAAGATATCCAGGGAAGAGCGCACAATGGACAATCGGGGCCGAATCCTGCAGCACTGTAACCTGTCATCCCACCGGAAACGTTGTGGACATCACTGAAATTGTTCTGTTGCAGTATGCTCGCAGCCATGCTTGAACGTTGTCCGCTTCCGCAGATCACCAGGGTCTTTGCCTCAGGATCAAGTTCCTTATAGGAATGCCTTATCTCATCCACCGGGATGTTGACAGCTTTATCGATATGTCCTGAACTGAACTCAGAAGGCGACCTGACATCCACAAGGACGAACTCTTCATCATCCCTCACCATGTTGTCGAGCTCAGGGCTTGATACCTGACAGAGGTGTTCTGTGGGAAGACCTGCCATGGCCCATGCATGCATACCGCCTTCAAGGAACCCCAGGATCCTGTCAAGACCTACCCTGTGGAGCCAGACTGCTGCTTCCGATGCATTCTCAGGGGAATCTGTCACCAGCAATATGTTCCTGTCCGGAGGGAGCAGCCAGCCGGTGAACGTCGCGAAGTTGCTCTTAAGGTCAATGCTGTATGAACCCGGGATATGACGGCCTCCGAATGCTTCATAGCAGCGGATATCAAGGACGATGTTCTCCGGATCCTCTGCCAGTTTACTGAAACCTGCCGGAGGGAAAGCTCTCAGCGGAGGGAGTTTCCCGAGCAGTTCAGGCCCCCTCCTGTTGACCTCACTGCACCTGCTGAAATGGTCAGGGGCGGCTGGCATATCCTCCGTAAGCGAATGGATGAGATCATCCCGTCCATCTGTGTTCAATGCATAATTGTAAAGTCTCTCATAACCGATGGTCGTGCTGCGTTTTGCAGCTAGGGACCTCCCGCACAGGGAACCTGCACCATGTGCAGGATAGACCTCACAGAAATCGGGCAGCTTCAGAAGTTTATCATGCAGGCTGTCATAGAGCTTTGAAGCAAGCTCTTCTGCCCTTCCCGGAAACAGGTCCGGCCTGCCAACATCGCCAACAAAAAGAGAGTCACCGCAGAATACGCAGACAGGAAGCTCACCCCGTGACCTGTCAGTGACAACGTAGGAAACATGTTCCGGTGTGTGTCCGGGAGTTTCCAGGACCTCTATTATCATGTCCTCGATCTCAAAGGAATCTCCTTCCGACACTTCCATGGCATCGAAGCTGGGATCAGCAGAAGAGGGAACCACTATCGTGGCACCGGTCCTTTCCAGGAGCTCCATGTGACCGGAAATGAAATCCGCATGAAGATGAGTCTCAAGTACATGGGTGATCATCCAGCCCATCTCAGAAGCAACATCCATGTAAGCATCGATATCACGATCCGGGTCGATCACTGCGCATGTATTGTTCCCGCCAAGAAGGTATGAACTATGAGCTATTCCGTCTGTAAATATCTGCCTGATGATCAAATACAGGACCTCCCACCCTATTTAAGCCATCATGATCGTTAATTCCCTTAATAACTACTTAAATGATGACCTTCAAAAATACTATAAGGGTTCATGGGATATATATTATTAATACAAAGTGATCGAAAATAGGATCCCTTCACTTTTTCGGGGGCTGCATTGTGCTGACATTTGAAATAGGGCTGGAACCTGTACTATACGAATTCCTTACAAAAGCTGTACTGTCCCTGCTTATCGGAATACTTATAGGAATCGAAAGGGAGCACCGCCGCAAGGACCAGCAGGTCTTTGCCGGCGTCCGCACTTATGCAATAGTATGTCTTAGCGGCATGCTCGCAACCTATGTTGCAGATATGATGGAGACCTCCATACTTCTGATAGCCACTGCACTGGTAGCTGCTTCCAGTTTCTTACTGATATACATAACATATGCCGCTACCGGGCAATTCGGAATGAAAAATTCTCTTGCACTGTTCTCAACATACCTGCTTGGGGTTATGGTAGCCAGAGGATATTACCTCTTTGCGATAATCATAGGTGTGCTCATCACTTTTATGCTGATCGAGAAAAAACCACTTCACTCCTTTGCACAGCACCTCTCAGATGAGGAAATACTCAATGCTGTCCAGTTCCTTGTTGTTGCCTTTATCTTTTATCCACTGATGCCTGCAGAGCCTGTAATGGGTGTGCTGAACCTGAAATCGGCCATACTTATCGTAGTGCTTGTCATGTTCATAGGTTTTGTGAGCTATGTTTCCCTCAAGAGATTCGGGACACGCGGAGGAATCACTTATTCAGGACTTTTTGGAGGGTTCATAAGCAGCGAGGCGACGACCGCTGCACTTGCGACTATGTCAAAGAACAGGTCCAGCCTGATAGATGCATTGTATATCGGAATACTGATGTCGAACATCTCCATGATAATCAGCAACACCCTGATCGCACTGATAGTAGATCCCGGTGCAAGTACCATGATAATGATGCTGCCTCCACAACTGGCAATGCTCATACTTACCATAGGTATCGTGGTGATAAGAAGAAAAAAGTACAATATCATGACCGAACCACTGGAGATCGGTTCACCATTTGCGCTTAAACCTGCTTTCAGGTTCGGTGCGATCTTTACCATCCTGCTTGTGATCACAAGCATATCAAGTGAGTTCCTTGGCGATACCGGTGTCTACGCTTCCGCCCTCGGAGGACTTGTAAGCAGTTCTGCGGTCACCGCCTCGGTGGCAGCACTGGCATTCTCAGGGAACGTTTCATACACAATAGCTGCACAGACAGCAGTTATCGCAGGGATAATCAGCACCCTCAACAAGCTGGTACTGATAAGGATATCCGGATCAAAGGAGCTATATTGCCGGTCAAGGAACACACTTTTACTGATAGCTTCTGTGGGAATAGCATCCCTCTACCTCTGGAACCGTTATGCTGGCTACCCGATATTCTGAAGAATTGCCAGGAGAACATTTCGGGCGTTAACTCCTTTAAGGACGATATCTCATGGAGAGATGTTATGAACCCTCATTACAGACCTTCTTTTGCCACCGAAGAACTGGAGTTCCACGGAAATGAGAACAACCCAGAAGGAAAAGCGCTCTACTTCCCGGTCCACAGGAGAAGGATACTGATAGATACTTTAAGTCGGCCGGAGAGCTATTTTGAATACCTGCCGGAAGAGAACTCCATAAACGGGACCGAAGTAATCTACATAGGGACCATCAAAGAGATCCCATGTTACTGTTTTGAACTGGAAGAAGAGTTCTGCGAACCGGATATGCAGTACTTCGACCTTCACGAACTTTATGGAATGGTCGATGAGGAGATGCTTGGAATTGCATCCAGGGCAGTCCAGATGGCCGATTTTTACCGCACTCACAGATACTGCGGACTCTGTGGCGGAAACACGGAATATGTCCCGGTAGAGACAGGAATGCAATGCCAAAATTGCAGCCATATTGCATATCCCAGGATAAGTCCTGCCGTTATTGTGCTCATAGAAAAGGACGAGCACCTACTGATGGCAAGATCAAAGAACTTCCCCGAAGGCGTCTATGGGCTTGTGGCCGGTTTTGTGGAAGCAGGAGAGACTATCGAGCATGCTGCCCATCGGGAGATCAGGGAGGAGGTAGGGGTCTCCGTAAAGGACCTGACATATTTTGCAAGCCAGCCCTGGCCATTCCCCTCATCGCTTATGATAGGATTTACAGCTAACTTTGCGGAAGGGGATATCAGCATCGATCCTGAAGAGATAGAGGATGCAGCCTGGTTCCATGTGGAAGATATACCAAAGCTTCCACAAAAGAAGAGCATCTCAAGGGCACTCATAGATCATTTCCTGGACGAGCACGCAGCGAAAGAATGAAATCACTTTTTGGGGAGTACGCAAATTTTATATAAATACGTGCATAACCTTCCATATGGACGATATGACCGGGCTGGAACTGTCACCAAAGAAGATCGAGTACATAAAGTACCTATATGAGAGAGGGGAAAATGTGCGCACCAATGAGATCTCCGAGCACATGAACGTTGACCCTTCCACCATTACAAAGGCGATCAATGAGCTGGCCTCATCCGGATATGTGAACCATGTGCCATACAGGGGATTCAGTCTTACGGAAAAAGGGGAGGAATATGCGCACTTCCTGCTGAGAAGACACAGGATCCTGAGCCTGATGCTTAACCATTATGGGCTCACTGCGGAAGAATCATGCACAGAGGTTGCAAGGTTCGAGGCCTATGTCTCAAAAAAGGCAATTAACACGATCTGTGAATCAATGGGTCATCCCACCTTCGGGGTTTGCGGAAGGATCGAGCACGACAACTGCAATCTGGACCATGGACATCACGAAGTCCATGAGGAATGAACCTCATTCTCCTGCTTCAAGTATCTCTCTGACCTTCTTCAGGACAAGAATTGCATCTTCCCTTTTCACGTCCGATGCATTGTTCCTGCAATAGCCAAGCAGTGGTTCCACATCATTTAGCAATCCATCCTCAACTGCTTTTTTTATGATGCCAAGATAACTTCTCCGAGGATAGTGGATCCCTTTTGTTATCTTGATCAGCCCTTTGCAGGTCTCATTATCAATAAGCCCTTCATCAACTGCTTTCCTGAAGGTCTCTCTTATATTTACAAGCGGCAGTGAGACCTGTTCAAAGGTCTCTGGATTTGTTGTCACTGCAACCTCGTCGTCAGATTCGATGACACCATCCCTGTACCAGCCATAGACAGTACCGACCCCGATCATGCCGTGAACATCAAGCTCGGAAGCCCGCAATGCACCCATGCTGCAGCCACCAACGACCTTGATTCCTTTTTTCATTGCACGGATGATCTCCCTGTGAGCCACTGCAGCCCTGTCAAAGAAAACGCCATCGATGATGCCGATCACATCATAACCCTGACCGGCAACCTTATCCACATCACCCCTTGCCACAGGAGGGAGGTAAACGGCATCGAGGACCTCTTTTGCATCCTCATGACTGATACTGGTACCTGCGAAAACAACAGCTCTCATAGGATCACTTTTGCTTTCCGAACCTTCTCTTCCAGGGTTTCTCGGATGAAGCTCTCTTGGCTCCTTTTCTCACACGCTGTCCGACACGTTCGCGGTCAAGGGTATATTGCTCGAATCCGGGAATAATGACCCTGACCACCGGAACACCCACACTCCTGCGGGAAAGGTTGACAACAATAGCGCTGTCCGTGACCTTGCGCAGTTCATCCAGTACGACCTCGATGTTCCCGGCAGGAGTTGACCTGGAGAGATCATTAAGTTCAGCGGTGGTGATGGTGTCTGCATCCTCATACCAGAACCCGTTCATTCTCTTCATGCGCTCATAGCCGATCTGCCTGACAAAGGACTCTCTGTCAGTGTCCTCACGGGCACCGTGTATCTGTACGACCCTTGACTGTGCTGCCTCGGTGATGGCCCTTCTTATTGCGATCTCAGGTCTCAGGTGGGAACCTGCACCCATCACAAGCAGGGCAGGGTCCTTAAGATCAAGATCATCCGTTGCTGCCACAACAGATGTTATGCCTGTGTCATGCGGAAGATGCCATAGCTTGAGCTGTATCCCGTTGGATTCGAATTTTTTGAGCAGCTCATAATTGGTACCGTCATCTTCGGAAAGGATTATCTGCTTACCCGGGTTCCTGTTGAACTCGGCAATGCTCAGTGCATCCCTTTCGATAACCTCGAGCAGGCCGTGGAGTATCGCTTCCTCGATAACATTGCCGGAAGCGAGTCCGTTGGTGTTGCTCCTGAAAAGCTTTGCAGACATTCCGGGAGAATCATAAGGATGATATACGGCATTAGAAGGAACAAAGACCTCCTTCTCACGTAGAAGGTCCCAGCCCTGCGTCCATTCGACCAGACTTTCAGGAGATAGAGATTCAGCCAGGAGAAGGATGTGGGGATCGACAAGCTCATGCTTCCCGGAGGCTTTCCCGACCGACTCAATGAACTCTTCTGCAGCCACACCCTCAGTTATATCAGCATTTACACCCACACGCTCTGCAAGGCATCTCTCAAAGCTCTCCATCATGGCTGAGATCCTTGCCTGGCCTTCGGTAGCTCCTTTACCGGAATATATAGAGATAGCACCTTCGGACGCTGTTGGTCTTATGGCAGAGAACACCGGGATCCCGATGCGGTCCAGGTCGGTGATACTGGCTATCCTTGTGACACCTATCTCTTCCAGATGAGGTTTTGTGTTACCAAGGGTCGTCTCCTCATCAAAGACACGCTGAGTACCATCCATGTACTGTAATGATCGATCGATTGGGATGTGGGACATGTTTATCGGAAGTCCTTTGCAACTTATAACCCTTACGACAAACTTGAGAACATGGTGAACAGAAACACATATATAATATAACAACGTAAATATGCGTTTAAGTCCTTTAATAGGACTTGATTTTTAAGACGTAAATTGAAGAGACAGGAGGTAACAGATGATGAGAAATATCACGAAAAAAAGTGATAGATATAGCAGGCGTGAAGAAGACGGGACATACCATTCAGTAATAAGTGGCCACACCACTGAAAAACTGGACGCTGAGGAGATGGAACTTTACAATTTTATCCTCGGTGGAATGCTGGCAAAATAAAACCTGCAAAACATATTTTTAGATATCTTGCGTAAGGAAATCCATGTATGACATTCATTCCGTACGCAAAGATTTTCCCGTCCTTGATGAAGTGATCTATCTGGACAACGGCGCAACAACCCAGACGCCTGTTCCGGCAGTCAATGCCATGAACGATTACTTCTTCAAATACGCAGCAAATCATGGCAGAGGAGCCCACAGGCTCGCCCGCCAGACCACTGATAACTACGAGGATGCCAGGGACAGGATCGCAGAATTTCTGAACACCTCCCCTGAGAACACAGTCCTGACCAAAAATGCAAGCGAGAGCATAAACATGGTGGCCCTCGGACTAAAATGGAAAGCAGGAGACCATGTTGTCACAACCCTTGTCGAGCATCACTCAAACCTGCTCCCATGGATGAGATTAAGGGAAAGGGGTGTGGAGGTCACAATCGTCGGATCAGACAGGGAAGGGTGCGTGGACCCCCGGGAAGTGGATGATGCGATCACAGACAGGACCAGGCTTGTCTCTGTCAATCACGTTTCCAATGTATTTGGATCAATAAGGGACGTTGAAAAGATCACACAGCTCGCACAGAAGAGAGGGGCAATGGTCCTTGTGGACGGATCACAATCTGCAGGACACATGGCCGTTGACGTCAAAAAGATCGGATGCGACTTCTTTGCCACACCCGGACACAAGGGGTTGCTCGGTCCGCAGGGTACAGGTGTCCTGTGTATCAAAGAGCCTGATGTGCTCGAACCCATCTACATTGGCGGAGGCACCGTCCATGCAGTAACCACAGAAAGCTATGAGCTTGAACCTTCTCCTTCAAAGTTCGAAGCGGGCACACCGAACATACCGGGAGTCATAGGCCTTGGCAGAGCTGTTGAGTACGTTCAGGAGATCGGTGTGGAGAATATCGAAAAGCACGAGAAGGAACTGGCAGCGTATGCGACAAAGCGTCTTGGAGAGATAGAAGGCGTGGATGTCTATGGCCCGAAGGACAGGGCAGGCGTGGTCCCGTTCAATGTGGAAGGCATGAACCCGCATGACGTTGCCATGATACTGGACGAGACCAGGAAGATCTGTGTCCGCAGCGGGTACCACTGCGCCATGCCATCCGTGGACATGCTCGGAGTTGAAGGTACTGTAAGGGCATCATTTGCACTCTACAATACAGAGGATGAAGTAGACTCACTTGCAGAGGGTGTCGAGCAGATCACAATGCTCGCATGAGCTATTATAACACCTTATTGCTCAGGGATGGCACCGATTGCCCCATCGAATGGAAGAGAAACAGTGAAGGTACTTCCCTCACCTTCTTTACTCTCGACCCGTACATAGCCACCATGCATTTCTGTATATTTCTTTACAATAACAAGACCAAGACCGTTACCTCCAACTTTCCTGCAGATAGACGAATCGACCTGGTAAAAAGGCTGGAACAATTTCTCCTGATTCTCCGGAGAAATTCCAATTCCGCGGTCCTTTACAGAGATATGCATAAAGTTCTCAGACATATTCCCATCGATCGATACCGTTCCGCCGTTATCGCTGAATTTGATGGCATTGCTCACAAGGTTGTAAATGATCGGCTTGAACTTTATCTGATCTGCTTTTATAGGAGCTTCAATGTCAATATAGGATCTAAGGTCAATTCCTTTCTCAGATGCGATCGGTCCCATCATTGTTTCGACTTCATTGATAGCATCGAACACCATGAATTCATCAACATGAAGTTCCATCTTACCGGCTTCGATCTTTGATACAGATAATATGTAGTTGATGAGACATACGTCCATGGAGAACAAACACTGGATAATTAGAAAAAAGAGAAAGAAGTGACAATGGAAATTATTCCATCATCAGTTTTGTGAGGCTTGCCCTTGCATCTGCGATCTCATCGAGTGTCAGGGAGATCTCAAAGCCATTACCTTTGATATCCAGAACATTCCCGCCAACAGTACCGATCACAGCAGAAGGGATATCGCCGAGCATCTCAAGGACCTTATCTTTCTCAGAGGTTACAAGGATAGCCCTTGCGTGGGATTCTGAGAAAAGGAGGTCATCTGCTCTCAGGCTTTCACCTACACCTGAAAGGTCGATGCTTGCACCGACATTTTTGCACATCTCAGGAAGAGCTGCTGCAAGTCCGCCGGCAGAGACGTCATGGGCTGCTACGATCTTGCCGCTTCTTATGACGTTGATAAGGGTCTCAACGGTCTTCGGGGCGTTCTCACGTACCTTTGGAACATTACCGTTCTTCCGGAGTCCTTTTATGTTGTAGTATTCGGAACCGCCCAGTTCATCAAAGGTCTCACCCACAAGGATGACGATGTTCCCTTCGCCTTCAAAGAAGGAAGCAGGAACTGTCTCAAGGTCACCTGTTATACCAATAAGGCCGATGGATGGTGTCGGGACGATAGCCGTACCGTACTCACCACTCTCGTTGTAGAGGGAAACATTACCTCCGACAACCGGAATGGAAAGGTCCCTTGCAGCATCGCCAAGACCGAGGATGGCATGCTTGAACTGCCAGTAGATGTCAGGTTTCTCAGGGTTACCGAAGTTGAGACAGTCAACAAGGGCGATACCTTCCGCACCTTTTACAGCAAGGTTCATGCTGTTCTCAATGAGGGTTCCCTTTCCACCCTCGTAAGGGTCAAGGAGAGTGTGCCTCGGGTTGCAGCCACAGGAAAGGGCAAGACCCTTGCCGTCTGCAATACGGAGAACACCTGCATCCGCACCTGGCTTCTCCACGGTACGGACCTGGACCTCATGGTCGTACTGCCTGTAGATCCATTCCTTTGATGCGATGTTATGAGATGAAAGAATGTCGATAACTGCCTGCTTGATATCAGCTGGAAGTTCAGGCTTCTCGCCGATGTCACGCTCGGCAGGAGCTGTTGAAGGACGCTCAAAGGTCGGTGCACCTTCTGTCAGGAGCTTGACAGGCATATCCGCGACGACCTCGCCCTCGAACTCAACGGTGTAATAGAGACGCTCTGTGAGCTCTCCGATCATGCTTGCATTGAGGTCATACTTCTCTGCGATGGCAAGGACCGTGTCCACGTTCTCAGGTGCGACCTCGAAGAGGATACGTTCCTGGGACTCGGAGATCATGATCTCATAAGGGGTCATTCCGGATTCACGGAGGATGACCTTGTCAGCCATCAGGCGCATTCCGAGGTTTCCTTTGGATGCCATCTCGGAACTGGCACCTGCAAGACCTGCTGCTCCAAGGTCCCTGCATGAGAGGACATAACCGGTATCTATCGCCTCAAGGGTTGCCTCGATAAGGAGCTTCTCGGTGAAAGGATCGCCGATCTGGATGCTTGGCCTGTCCTCTGCTTCTGCTTCTTCGGAGAGGTCACGGGAAGCGAACGATGCACCGCCAAGACCGTCACGGCCGGTGGTGGAACCCATAAGGACGAGCTTGTTGCCTGCCTTCTGTGCACAGGCAGTCACGATGTTCTCCTCGCGGGCAAGGCCCACGCAGACAACGTTCACAAGAGGATTTCCGCTGTAGGTCTCGTCAAAGTATGCCTCACCCCTGACGACAGGGACACCGATACAGTTACCGTATCCTGCAATACCTTCCACGATGTGCTCGAAGAGGTAGAGGTTCTTAGGGGTGTCCAGCGGACCGAAATAGAGAGGATCCATCAGTGCGATCGGTCTTGCACCCATGGAGATGATATCACGCACAATCCCCCCTACACCTGTTGCGGAGCCGTTGTAAGGGTCCACGTATGAAGGATGGTTGTGGCTCTCCATACCGATGGCAAGTACCCAGCCATCACCGAAGCGGATGATAGCAGCGTCGTCACCGGGACCGATGATCACGCGGTCACCAACAGTGGTAAATGTCTTGAGCAAAGGAGCACTGGAACGGTAGGAGCAATGCTCACTCCAAAGGTTCAAAAAGCATCCCTGTTCAACAAGGTTTGGTTCTCTGCCCATCTCTTCTGTTATGATCTTCAGGTCATTTTCCGGTAACATTTGTGCGCCTCATAATATAAGGAGTATGAATTCAGGCTTAAATAAACCATAGATTAGATAAAGATTTCCAACGGTGAGAACTTGTTCAGTGTTCATTGAACATTACCCTGTCACCAACGGAGAGGTCCGAACGGGAAACAGCGCCTGCGGGAAGCTCTATGATATACTTTACCTTTTTACCTGAGTCACCGGTGCCGATCCAGGGACGAAGATAAGTGGTCTTAACGATCCGTTTATCCCCATCAAGGAAAAGGACGTCCAGAGGAAAAGGAACAAAGAGCATGTGTAATGAGACCTTTTTCACTGACGATAATATAAAGATCATAGCATAGCTATCCGGAACAGAGCTCCTGAACATCAGGCCTTTTGCCTGGCTGAACACGCTTCTTGCGTATTCAACATCCGATGCGATGATATCACCATTAGATTTTAATAACATAGTTGATTACATATAATATCTGTTTATAATCTATATAAATTGTATACAGGCGAGTAAATAATCGGAGGAAATACCAGAAGATGAGTTCAGAAATGTGCCCGGTTTGCGGTTTGCCATCAGAGCTGTGTATCTGTGAAGAAGTGGCAAAAGAGCAACAGCGAATTACAGTGAAAGTGAACAAACGAAGATACGGTAAAGAAGTTACAGTTGTGGAAGGTTTCGATGCTAATGAGATCGACCTGCATGAGCTATCCACATACCTTAAATCAAAGTTCGCATGTGGCGGAACTGTAAAAGGAAGTTCCGTTGAACTGCAGGGCAACCACCTCGGACGCATGAAGGAAGTTCTCGTCCAGAAAGGTTTCTCTCCGGAACAGATCAAAGACTGATCAATGGTATGCACTTTGTATATCAACAATTCATATAAGTTTTCGAACATAGAACATGGCCCTGCAAGATCGCCATGTTCCTTTTTTTGAATTTAACAGCACCTGCAACAGGGTGCGGACACATCTGCCCGGCTCGAAAGTGCCTGCGAAAAAAACATATAGGACGAAAAAAGGAAATCATATTTATGAAACCTACCTGCGAGATTATGGTACAGAAAGTATTGCCCGCCATACGTGCCGAGCTTGCACGTTCCATGATGATGGACCATGGATGTACACAACAGCAAGTTGCAGACATATTAGGCCTTTCGAGAGCAGCCGTGTCGCAGTACGTAAGTGAAAAACGAGGAGCAGAGGTTGGATTCTCCGAAGAGACCGAAGAAGAGATCCGAAAATTCGCCACCCAGCTGGTGAACGATTCCTCTGACAGGGTCCTGACCGAAGGGATGTGCAATGTATGCAAGTTCGTCCAGCGTTCCGGATGGCTGTACAAGAACGTGCCCGGAGCGGAATACTGCATCCTTTGTAAAAGCGATGAGGAAGATTGAGCAAGAGCCTTTGTATCAAATGTAAGGGGAAAGGACTTTGCGGGCGACCATTATGTCCGATCCTTGAAAAGTTCAGGTCGACCGAGAGTACAACAGCCTCCCTGTCTAAAGACGGTTCTATTTTTGGCGCATCGCCCCCTGCTGTTTTTGTGGGAAGGTACGGCTACCCTCAGGTCAGGGCCGGACCCATGATACCTCCGCAGGTCGAAGCGAAGGACGCAATGGCCCTTGAGGATCCGAAACAATGGCTTTCCATGGATATCCAGGATGTGATATCCGCCCGCTGCCAGCTTGTCAGGGCAAACAGCACCATCGACGTAAAAGATGCGATGAGGCCGGACAAACTGCTGGAAAGATCGCAGGAACTGGCACTCTCGAAGTCACCGGTGGACACCGAGGCCTGGTTCACAAAACCCCTGCAGCAGAAACTGAAGTTCGACAGTGTCCTGACACCAATGGGACCATCCGGGACTGTAAAGGACTTTGATATAGCTGAGAACCCGAAGGTCCCGAAGAAGGTAGATTACCTGGCGTATGATACCGATGCCCTTGCAAAGGATGTCGTTTGCGAGCTTTTCAGGAGCGACATACCTGCCGAGCACATAACCAGACTGCTTTCCATCGGCCTTCTGGGGCAGCAGCGCAAACTTGTACCCACACGATGGGCCATCACAGCGACCGATGACATGGCCGGGAAGGATATCATCGATCGCGTCAGGGACATGCCGCTGGTAAGTGAGATATCCGTTTTCAGCGGCGGATGTTTCGGGAACTATTTTGAGATAATGCTGGTTCCGAGAGTGTTCTCATACGAACTCCTGGAGATATGGATGAAGCGTTCTGTCTGGTCCGGAGGATCCTCCTGGATAGGACAGGACATGGAGGACATCAACGGGAAGAAAGGATACTCCAACCTTGCAGGAGGGTACTATGCAGCGCGTATCGCAGCCCTTGAGTACCTTGAGGATATCGGAAGGCAGGCATCGGTATTCATGATCAGGGAGATTACGCCCGAATACTGGGCACCGCTGGGGGTATGGGTGGTCAGGGAAGCCGCCCGGAACGCAATGGCATCCGTCCCCCGTACCTTTGAGACCATAGAGGAAGCGCTGGATGATATGGCAACACGCATACGTACACCTGCACCGGAATGGAAAGCGAAGACTAAGATGCTTTCAGACCTCCGTTTCCAGAGAACGCTGGACTCTTTTTTGTGAGCATTCCGCAAGACATTAAAACGTTATGAGACAATTGGACATTATGTCCGAGAACAAAGACAATATGTCACCACAGGAACTGGCAGATTTCCTGCTTAACGAAGTACGTCTGCTCTGCAGGGAAAGCCAGCATGAACAGGCCCTGGAAGTTGTGGAGCAGGCTATCAAGCACGCCCCAAACCCCACACAGGCATGGATCATCAAGGGACAGATCCTTTTCGGACTTCACCTCTATGATGAAGCCATCAAAGCTTCCGAAGAGGCACTTAAGTACGGAGATAATGCAGAGGTTCTAAAACTCAAAGGCAATGTGCTTGCTACAAAGGGAGATCTTGAAGGTGCACTTGATACATTCAATGAACTTGAAGAGATCGCACCGGAGGATCCCGATACCTACTTCCTGAAGGGAAGTATCTTCGCGGAGATGGGAAAGGAAGAAGAAGCAATTGCAAACCTCGAACATGCAATAGAAATAAGACCCGATATGGGACATGCATGGTACAACAAGGCAATGGTGTTGTTCAACATGGAGAGATACGGTGCAGCCATCAAGGCACTGAACTCTGCCATAGAACACATGGAAGATGCAACAGAGCCCATATTCATAAAAGGAATGGCACACCGCCGGCTCGGGCAATCAAAGGAGGCACTGGAATGTTTCCTAACGGCCGCTGAGATGTGGGAGATGAGAGCACTTGTCACCAATAGCCAGAGCGTATATCTTGAAGCCCTGAACGCAATAGAGAATGCCATCGAGCTTGATGTTGCAAATATCGAGCTGTGGAGAAAGAGAGGAAAGCTCCTCTATAAGCTCGGGCACAGGGAAGATGCAAGGAACATACTGACAAATGCCGCTGAACTCTGCGTGCAGGAAGATAACATCGTCGGAGCACTGGGAACATACGAGCTCCTGCTTGAACTTGAACCCGATAACGATGAAGCAAGAAAGGCAAGGGAGGAGATAAGCTCCCTTCATAAAAAAAATGAACATTGATACATTTATCAAATATGGGACCTTAACGGCGTGAAGAGTTAACATCAGGAAGAGGAATATGATAGAACTATTCAATCCAATTGTAATATTGCTGGTACTTGCCGGCCTTTACATGGCATGGAACATCGGTGCCAATGACCTTGCAAATGCTATGGGAACATCGGTGGGCAGCGGTGCGCTCTCACTCAAACAGGTTATTATCGTAGCCGGTATCTTCGAATTCATCGGAGCTGTTTTCTTCGGGAAGAGGGTCACTTCCACCATTGCAAAAGGGATCGTACCTATTGACACCATAAAAGCTATTGATCCGAACCTTGTGGCCATTGGAATGCTTGCTGCGATCCTTGCAGCCGGATTCTGGATCACGTTCGCCACATTCTACAACCTCCCGGTATCGACAACACATTCGATCGTCGGGGCTGTACTTGGATTTGGGATCGTAGCCGTATACCAGAACATTATATTGCTCTCTGATATTAAGTGGGCAGTACTGACAAAGATCGTCGGCAGCTGGCTTGTCTCCCCGGTACTTGGGGCCATAATTGCATACCTTATATTCTCGATAATTCGCGTGACCCTGTTGCAAAAGACGGACAATCCATATCATATAGAGAAGAAGTTCGTTTTCCTGCAGATAGGAACCGCATGTTACATTGCATTCGCACACGGATCGAACGATGTGGCAAATGCTGTGGGACCGCTCTATGCAGGCCTGAACGCACTTAACTTTGCGGAAGCGGTAGTGCCTCTGTGGGTCCTCATCGTGGGAGGTATCGGGATGGTCATCGGACTTGCAACATGGGGATACCGTGTGATCGAGACCATTGGTACAAAGATCACCGAACTTACACCTACCAGAGGTTTCTCGGCTGAATTCGCAACCGCATCTGTAGTCGTTCTTCACAGCTACAGTTCCCTGCCCATCTCCACCACACACACCCTCGTGGGCTCTGTGATCGGTGTCGGACTCGCAGGGGGTCTTGCTGCTGTGGACCTTAGTGTTATAGGAAAGATCGTTATGTCATGGATCATCACTGTGCCTGTTGCAGCACTAACATCGGCACTTATATTCGTGGCATTGTTGGGGGTTGGACTATGAAGAAAATGGAATACATACGTTCTGTACTTGACGTGTTCGCAAGATCACCGTTCAAGCCACTTTACCTGCACGCATCCAAGGGAGTGGAAACCGTAAAGATACTTGACCAGGCTGTAAATGCATACTGCACGAACCAACCGCTGGTTGATGAGCTGAGCCTTCAGATCGACAACATCGAGCATGAAGCGGATATCATCAAGCAAACCATCAGGACACAGCTTTCTTCCTCGATCATGCTGCCCGTAAAGGCAGAGGACCTGCTCAATTTCCTCAAACCACAGGACTCCATCGCAGACGTTGCACAGGAAGCAGCGTTCATGATGACACTGAGACCCTGTGATATGCCGGAATCCATCCGGACAAAGATCTGTGAGCTCTCAGCCCTCACCCTTGAAACCGTAGTAAAATATGAAGAGCTTGTGGACTCCCTGAGCGAGATCCTGGAGACATCTTTTAGCAAGCGCGAAGTAAACGAGTCCCTGCAACTTGTCCCCACCATCGAGGAGATGGAACACAGGGTGGATCTCATCGAGAAGGACCTGCTCAAAGAGATATATGCTCATGAAGCTGAACTGGGACCGGTAGGAGTACTCCACCTGAACCAGCTTGTGCGCACCATTGCAGATGTCGCAGATAAGGCAGAGCATGCCGCAGACAGGCTCAGGACAATGATCCTCAGACGGTGATCAGTGAAGATTACCGTCCTCGTTCAATACTTTTAACAATTCGATGACAGAGTAAGCAGCCCGGGTCACACCCATGCTGCGCCTGTCAGTATCCGTTCCTGCAATGTAGAGGTTCTTAACAGGGGAGCGGATATCGGCAAATTTACCATCAAGGGTCACAGCCCCTTTTTCAGGTACAAGGATCTGGTCGTGGTTCATCTCCACACGATCCTCTATGGAAGGAATGGCCCTGTAGATGGTCTCATATGCATTCCTGATACCTTTCCTTTCGTCCTCTTCCTCGTCAAGGAAGAAAGCAAATCCAACAAGCTGCTTGCCCTTGGGAGCAAGGGACGCATCATAGTTGCTGATAGGCATTGCCCAGTAAGGCGTATCCTTGAACCAGATCTCAGAACCTATGTAGTTGAACTCATCCATTACCCTGTCAAGACCGAGCCAGACAGTGAGACTTTTACTGTGCACGATACCATCCAGAAGTTCGAGGTATGAGGATGGAAGATCGTCCACGACAGATGGTAAAGATGATGCGAATCCTGTGTAGACCACGAGGTCACATTCATAGATAGTGTCCGCTTCAACACCGTATACCCTGCCGTCCTTTGTGAGTATGCGATCCACATTGCATCCGGTCCTGATCTCCACAGAAGGAGGAAGCGAATACAGAACTGCATTGAGCAGGGATTTCAGGCCTTTGCGGGGATATCCCTGAGAGATATGGACCTTGTTGCTGGCAAGTCTTCCAAGACTGGAGAAATTGTTTATCCTTGAATGAAGGGACGTGTGCAGGCTCGAAGGTAACACGGACTGGAGGATGGACTCCGGGCGGGGTCCCTTCTCTTCCCTGATGAACTCCTCGAACTGCGCCTGTGTTACGCTGTCCCTGACGAAACTGCTGCCAGCAAGTACCCTCTGGGCAGAGGTCTCATGCATGGACCTTCCTGAAAGGAAATATGAGATGGCATCCGCGAACTCGTAGGTCTCCTTTGAGAGGTTTGAAGGCAGGGATTCATAGACAGACTGCTTTGACAGATCAACGCCAAAAGAGGAGAGCGTCAGGGATTTTGTGATGGACTGCGTAATAGCAAGACGGTCAAGCCTGGGGAACACATCGAACGTGACAAAGTCCTTGATCGTGGAAGGGACCTTCAGGAAACGGTTCTCGGTCCTCACATAATAGTGACCATAGTTCTCAAAGACCGGCTGGTAATCGAAATAGTTATCCAGAAGGCGCCTGAGCGGACCTTCTGCAAGATGGGTAATCGCATGGGGACCGGTATCCACCTGATAGCCATCCACCATGTAGCTGTTGCAGTTTCCCCCCACACCATGCATTTTTTCAAGCACCAGCACCTTCTTGCCATGCTTGGATAAAGTAAGTGCGGTCAGCAGCCCGCTTATGCCGGCCCCGACCACGATGACATCATATTTTTGCATTTACTCCTCGAAGATCTCTGGAACGAGACGGCGTGCTACCTCTTCATATGCCTTTGAGAGGTCACCCTTGTCGAACCTGAATATATCCTTGTCCATGGACTCTCCGGTCTCGACGTCCCATAATCTGCAGGTGTCACATGAGATCTCATCTGCAAGCACGATCTCACCGTCAACCCTTCCGAACTCCAGCTTGAAGTCTGGAAGCAGGAAGCCGTTGCTCTCGAAGTAGCTCTTGAGGATCTCATTGATCTTCAGTGCCATGCTGCGTATGTAATCGATCTCCTCACGGGTTGCAATTCCCATCGCAACTGCGATATCATCGTTGATCATAGGATCGCCGAACTCATCGCTCTTGTAATCGAAGACAAGGACCGGTTCCTTGAAAACTGTACCCTCTTCTATCGGATACTTGCGGGTGATAGAACCTGCTGCGATGTTCCTTGGAATTACTTCGATGAGAACGATCTCCACTTTCTTCACGAGCATCTCTGTATCGGAAACCATGCCAAGATAGTGGGTCTTGATGCCTTCTTCCTCAAGCATCTCGAAGATCTTCCTTGAGATCTGGGCATTGTAGTAACCTTTCTTTGCGGCCTCACTCTTCTTCTTACCGTCAAAAGCGGTGAGACTATCCCTGAACTCTGAAATAAGCTCGTTGGGGTTATCGGTCTTGTAAATGGTCTTAGCCTTGCCTGAGTAAAGTTGTTCCGTTTTCATGAAACTCATCTCCGGATTTTACCTACCATATAGGGATCATGGATATAAATACATGTGCTATGTGTACTTTTTCTGACAGAAACACAAATTAAATAACAAAAACAACACATAATTTTATTACCATTTATGTCAATTACCCCTCAGGTGAAAATATGGAACAGGAACTTATGAGAATAGGTGTGTCCCTTCCGGACAACCTCCTGACTAAATTCGATTCAATAATAGAGCGCAGGGGATACTCTTCACGCTCAGAGGGCATCAGGGATTCTATCCGCAACTATATAAACCAGTATGAATGGATGAGCGACATAAAGGGCCAGCGTGTCGGCACCATCACTCTAATCTATGACCATACGAAAAGGGGCCTTTCCAATGCCATTGCGGATATTCAGCATGATTATTCAGACCTCATAAAATCATCGGTCCACATACACCTCGATCACGACAACTGCCTTGAAGTGGTAATATTCGACGGTGAGGGAGAGCTGGTAAAAGAGATGGATGAAAGGCTCATGGCACTGAAAGGTGTCAAATATGTAAAGCTCAACACAGCACCTCCGGCAGAAAAGATCTGAAGGTCTTTTCACTCTTTTTCAGATAACATAACATTTTAGATAACGTAACAACAAGTAACACTATCCCGGAATCATAGATATCAGAAAGAGGGGATGTCGGGGGACAGATAATATCCCCCGAAAGGTCATAAAATGACGAAATGAAAGAACGTTTTTCTCGTACGACAACACTACCATATGATACAGCAGTATTGGTCGTACGCTGACCTCACTATACAACAATACTATATTAACTTGGCGAACGATTTGAAGAAGTTATCACCATTATGATAATGATAGATAACCCCGGAGAATTTCCAGTCAGCATCACAAAGACCGTTAAAGGCAGGTGAACCATCCAGAAGGCCACCTGCCGGGCACGCCCTGTGCGCCCATACCACCGGGGCCGTACTACCACCACACGACCCCTGATCTAGTTCCGTACCACCGGAATCAGCGAAATAATAATGTTCCCTGATATATAATAGTAGATTAATAACATATTAACTTTATGAATGATTTTTAGGAGTTATGATGCTCATAATCATCATACAGGAACGCTGCACATCCCCAAATAATTATAAATAATGCAGCCGTCCTAGAAATTATGAAAAGCATCCTTATAACAGGGGGACTGGGACAGGTCGGCAGTTACCTTGTAGACCGATTCCACGAGAGGAACGAAGTTGTTGTCCTGGACAACCATTCATCCACCACAAGGGAAAGTGTGCCTGAAGGTGTGAGAGTGATAAGGGCAGACATCAGGGATGAGGTCTCAGACCTTGTGAAGGATGCAGACATACTCATACACACTGCTGCCCAGATAAGTGTTGCAAGGTCCATGCAGGAACCTCTTTTCGATGCGCAGAACAATGTGTTAGGCACCATCAACCTGCTGGAGGCGGCAAGGGACGCAGATCTTGAGAGGTTCGTCTATTTCAGTTCGGCTGCGGTCTACGGGAACCCTGTGGCAGTGCCCATCAATGAGCAGCAGCAGCAGGATCCGCTCTCACCATATGGTGCCAGCAAGCTGGCAGGTGAGAAATACTGCCTGATGTACAACAGGGCATACGGATTGCCCACGACCTGCATTCGCCCGTTCAATATATACAGCCCCAGACAGGACCCTTCCAATCCTTATTCAGGGGTGATTTCAAAGTTCATGGTGAGGGTACGCAATGGCCAGAACCCACTGGTCTTCGGGGACGGGGAGCAGACAAGGGACTTCATTTCGGTGCATGACATCGTGGACATGGTTGAACTTGTCATTGACAGGAAAGAGGCAGTGGGAGAGGTGTTCAATGCAGCTACCGGAAGGAGCACCACGATCAATGAACTGGCGGAGATCATCATAGACCTGTTCGGGAAGGATGTTGAGATCGAACACGCAGACCCGCTGGCAGGGGACATCAAACACAGCGTTGCGGATATATCCAGGGCAGAGAAGCTGGGATTCCGGCCAGAGGTGGAACTTAAGCAGGGGCTTGAAGAGTTCCTGAAAGTGTGAAAGGGAAATAAGCGGCATAGAGACTTTTAGAATTTACAGGGCCGGGATAAAAGGGTCCATCATCACGTTCCTGAAAGCAAAAAAGCAAAAGCAGAACAGGAAACCATATAGTATTTATGCCTTGCATCGAATAAAATAGTAAAACAATTAAGGATGAGACCAATGGAAGAACTACAGATCAAAGTGGAAAAAGCACATCCAATAGATTTTGGACGTGGAATCATAAGGCTTGATCCGAGCACTTTACTCAGCTTGCAGCTTTCCCCCGGAGATATCGTGGAGATAGTGGGAAAGAAGACAACAGCTGCAAAGGTCTGGAGAGCAGACAGACAGGACTGGGGACAGGGAATTGGTCGTATCGACGGTTTCACCCGACAGAACGCAGGTACAGGAATAGGAGAGAGGGTCTCTATCAGAAGGGTGGAGGTCACACCCGCGGAGAAGGTGGTCATGGCACCCCCTGAAGGGATATCCATGGAGTTCGGGGCCAACATCCAGGCAATCATCAAACATAATATACTGAAGCACCCGCTGGTCAGGGGAGATGTCATACCCATCACAAGTTCCATGACACAGCCCACACCCGGGAACCAGGCAATACCTCTTGTCGCCATCGAGACAACGCCTGCAGAGGGAATACTTATCATTACTGAGAATACGGAGATCGAGCTGCGGCAGAAGCCGGCAAAGGGCTACGAGGACGCCACCCGCGGTATCGCCTATGAGGATATTGGCGGACTGGGTGACGAGATCCAGAGGGTACGCGAGATGATCGAGCTGCCCCTGAAGCACCATGAGATCTTCCAGAGACTTAACATCGAACCCCCGAAAGGGGTCATACTCTACGGCCCGCCGGGAACCGGAAAGACACTGATCGCAAAGGCGGTGGCCGGCGAATCCAGGGCGAACTTCCTCTACATCGCAGGACCGGAGATCATGGGAAGGTTCTACGGGGAGAGCGAGGAGCGCCTGAGGAAGATATTCGAGGAGGCTGCAGAGAACGCACCTTCCATCATATTCATAGATGAGATAGACTCCATCGCACCAAAGCGTGAGAACGTGACCGGAGAGGTGGAGCGCAGAGTGGTAGCCCAGCTGCTGACACTGATGGACGGCATGGAGGAGAGAGGACAGATCGTGGTGATCGGTGCCACCAACCGCGTGGATTCCATCGATCCCGCACTGCGCCGTCCCGGCAGGTTCGACAGGGAGATCGAGATCGGCGTCCCGGACAGCGATGACCGTCTGGAGATCCTGCAGATCCACACCCGCGGAATGCCCCTTTCAGAGGATATCGATCTCGAGTACCTTGCGGAGCACACCCAGGGATTCGTTGGTGCGGACCTTCTTGCACTGGTGCAGGAAGCTTCCATGCGCTCCTTAAGGAGGATACTCCCGGAGATCAACCTTGAGGAGGACGAGATCCCTGAAGAGGTGCTGGAGAAGCTCATGGTAAAGCCGGAGGACTTCGAGGATGCACTTACGGAAGTGGAACCATCCGCAATGAGAGAGGTGCTGGTGGAGGTCCCATCCATCAGGTGGGATGACGTTGGAGGTCTTGATGAGGCGAAACAGGAGATCATCGAGGCCGTTGAATGGCCACTCAAGCGTCCGGACAGGATCGCAGAGATGGGCATCAAGGCACCAAAGGGAATACTCCTTTACGGCCCTCCGGGAACCGGAAAGACGCTGATCGCACAGGCCGTGGCCAACGAGTCCAATGCGAACTTCATCAGTATCAAGGGACCTCAGATGCTTTCCAAGTTCGTGGGAGAGTCCGAGAAGGCGATCCGCGATACGTTCAAGAAGGCAAGGCAGGTCTCACCATGTATCATCTTCTTCGATGAGATCGACTCCATCGCAACCACCAGGATGGCTGACAGCGAGACGGGAAGGAGCTCACAGCAGGTTGTCAACCAGCTGCTGACCGAACTGGACGGACTGGAAGCACTGAAAGAAGTGGTGGTCATTGCAGCCACCAACCGCCCGGACATGATCGATCCTGCGCTGATGCGATCCGGAAGGTTCGACAGGCTGGTGCTTGTGGGAGGCTCCACCATGGAGGGAAGGGAAAAGATCTTCAGCATACACACACGCAACATCCCGTTGGACCCGGAGATCAGCATCGCGGAGCTTGCAGCAATGACAGAAGGTTATGTGGGTGCGGATATCGAGGCGGTGTGCAGGGAAGCTGTGATGCTTGCACTGCGTGAGAACTTCGAAACGGAGTCTGTGAAGAAGACCCATTTCCTTGCAGCAATGGGCAAGGTCAAACCCACCATCTCGGAGGATATGGCCGAATTCTACGGCAAGATGCAGGAAAAACTCAAAGGCAGCACCCATAAACAAGAAACAAGTTCTTATATGGGATATATGTAAATAATGTGTTAATTACTCAGAGGGAGACGAAAGATGGCAAAAGTGTTTGCAAAGAACCTGTCCAACAAACAGGTAATGGCTACTGACGGAACCGAGCTTGGTGTACTGAACAATATCGTCATGGACGGAAAGACCGGAGAATTGGAAGACCTTATCGTAAAGCCGGATATCGGTCTTGACACTTCCAAGTACCAGAAGGACGGCCAGTATATCGTCATACCTTTTGAGTCAGTTAGCGCGATCAAGGACTACATCGTCGTGGACAAGACCCTGGCAAAGGGCCTCCCATACGACCGTGACTGAGGTCCTTCTTACTTTTTTATTTTGATCTGGCCTTAAGTTAATTTTAAATTTGACTTTAGTTTTAACTTCAGTAGTTTTAGTTCTAACTTCAGTAATTCTAATATTAACTTTAGTTTTAAGATCAGCTTTGAATTCAGCTTTAGCCTGACCTTATTTTTTCCATTTATTCCAGAAGCCCATTGGAGACCGCATATTCGATGGCCTCGAGGGTTCCTTCGCCGAAAGAGGCCTTTGTAATCATGGATGCCGCCTGTCTGGCATCGTCATCGGCATTGCCCACGGCTATGCCAAGGCCTGCCTCACGCATCATCTCGACGTCGTTGCAGGAGTCACCTATTGCCAGGAAATCCTTTGCGTCCATGCCCAGAAGCTCTGCAACGGTGTGAAGGCCTGTTCCCTTGTTGATCTTCCCGTCCTTGATGTGAACGGCATAGCCGGTGTCGATGATCTCCACGTTCATGTTGTTGTCCTCGAGGATCCTTCTCAGTTCGGAGATGTCCATGCCCCTGCGGAGCACGACCTCGGTCTTGCGGTAGGCGGCATCGAGCTTCTCGAGGTCGAAGTAGTTCGAGAGCAGCTCGTAGGCTTCCTCGCATTTCTCCATGCCGTCGGCTATGATGGAAGGACTGTCAAAACCGGTGGATACGACCCCGCCGTTCTCTGCGATCACGATACCGCCGAGGCCAATTAGCTTTGCAGCGGCGTGAACGTAACAGAGGGGGTTGCCTGTGGAAAGGACTACCTGGGCCCTGAGCTCGCGGAATCTTTGCGCGACCCTCAGGTCCAGTGACCTGTCATGATTGGTTATAGTTCCGTCGATATCAACTACAAGGGCTTTGAAGACCATGCAGTCAGATATGACGGAGACCATCTTATAGTTTATCTCAACATTTTTGGGTTAACATCTTAGGTTAACATCCCAGGTTTAATATTCCCCGAGGAGTTACCATCCCTGAGTTAACATTTCCCGGAACTCATCCCGGCTTGCAGCTCAGGCATCCCCGAGACCGTCGGTGGTGATGGACATGATGGCCTCGCCGTCCGGGAGGTTGGGGGAGTCCACAAGCTTGACGATCCTCTTGTCGCCCTTGGACTTCCTGATGTAGAGCCTGAAGGTGGCGGTGTGGCCCAGGATGTGGCCGCCGATGGGTTTTGTGGGGTCACCGAAGAAGGCGTCCGGCTTTGCCATGACCTGGTTGGTGACGACAACGCAGGCGTTGAAAAGGTCACCGAAGCGCTGGATGTCATGAAGGTGCTTGTTGAGCTTCTGCTGCCTGTCGGCAAGTGTTCCCCTGCCGATGTACTCGGCCCTGAAGTGAGCGGTGAGGGAATCCACGATCAGAAGGCGTACGGGCATCTCGGAGTCCTTGAGCTCGTTGGCAAGCTCGGAGGCCGTGTCCACAAGAAGTATCTGGTGATTGGAATTGTAGGCACGGGCCACGTGGATGTTCTTGAGGAACTCCTCGGGATCGTACTCGATGCCGTGCTTCTCGGAAAGACCCCTGACCATCTGTTCGATCCTCTCGGGCCTGAAGGTGTTCTCGGTATCGATGATGACAACAGAACCCCCGAGACCTCCCTGTTCCGGAGGCAGCTGGACGTTCACGGCCAGCTGATGGGCTACCTGCGTCTTACCGCAACCGAACTCACCGTACATCTCGGTGATGGACTGGGTCTCTATACCTCCGCCCATCATCTCATCGAACTCCTGGCACCCGGTGGACAGCTTGCCCACAAGTTTCCTACGCTCAAGCACGATGTCACCGGTCTCGAAACCGCCGATATCCGCAGCCTGTCTGGCCGCATTGATGATCTTCGCAGCAGTTGATTCCCCTATCTCCGCACTGTTGGCGAGTTCCGCAGGGGAAGCCACAGCAATGGCCTCGACCGTGTTAAAGCCGGCGTCCTTCAGTTTCTGCGCCGTTGCCGGCCCCACATGATCAAGATCTTCCAGTAAAACTTCACTCATTTTGATAGCTCCTTAGGTGCACAGTTTTTCTTTCTAGCGTGCACGTTCGTTCTTCTTTATATCTGCTGAGTATTTAAGGATGAGCTAAGCGGTGTGAAAGTAATACACTCGCCATATTCCCAACACGCACACCATCCGGAGAAAGAGAAGATGCCATCTTACTGGCCGGTAACTTACTGAGCAGTAAGATCAGTGATGGATGCAAGCGTAGGGTTAGATGAACGATGACAGGGAACACAACCCCTGCTGGTGGAAATTCTGCAGGTGGATATGACAGAGTACATGTTATCAAAAGTCATCATATTTCTGGAATGTGCCGCCTGCGGCGGGGTAGCTGTTTCCGTTTCTAAAAACACGCATTTCTCATTTTAGTGTTGGATCTGTTATCCGACAGATACAAACACTTATGATACAAAACCCCATTTCAGAGAACAATGGGACGAACAGCGGTAGGAGGGACCTTCGAGTGTCTCCATGACGGACACAAGTACCTGATAAAGAAAGCCTTCGAGACAGCCGGAGACGACATCCTGGACATCGGCCTGACCTCCGACGAGATGGCCGGCCAGAAGAACCGCAACATCCCCGACTACCCCACCCGCGAGAGGAATCTCCTCCATTTCATAAAAGAACTGGCCATCCCCAGATCCCACTACCGTATCCAGAAGCTCACCGACCCCTACGGCACCACCCTGGAAGGTGACTACGATGCCATCGTGGTATCCCCTGAGACCTACCCCGTAGCCCTGAAGATCAACGAGCTTCGCAAAGCTGCCGGGAGAGCGGAGATCAGGATCGTCAGGATAGAGTACGTGATGGCTGATGATGATGTTCCTATTTCTTCCACCCGGATCGTACACGGAGAGATCGATGTACACGGTCATCTGAAGGGAAAGCAAGGTTAACTTTCATTGATGTGGGGCCGAGATACCGCATTGGCCGGAGGAAGTAATCCAACCCCGGGTGTTAACACGAAAAACAGTTGCAGCCTGCTGTATATACACATCCGAAAAATATCCTGCGGGTTCGGGTGATGGCATGTGCAGGGATATCGCGGAGAGGGATGAGCTTGAGCGGACATGAAGTGGGTGGCTTTACATGGGAGGGACAGGGGCAGGCCGGCGGGGAGAAGGGCGGTGAGGAGCAGACCCTGATGATGCGGCAGCCATCGAGGGGGACCATGCCCGGGAAAACGTATCCTGCAAACCGCCAAAAAACGGCACAGAAGGTCTCACAAAAAAATGATAAAAAGCCATATATACTACGCCACTAATTTTTAATGTGGGGGCAGTAGAATGCTTAGGAAATTGCCATTCGTTTTGTTGAGGCTGACAGGGGTACCCTTCCTCTTCAGGGAGGTACTGCAGAAGAATAAGGTGTCGATCATCCTGTTCCATGATATCGATCCCGACATCATAGAGACGTACCTGAGAACGCTGATCCCCAGATACAATTTCATCTCCCTGCAGGATTACATCAGCGCAAGGGAAGCGGGGACCGTTGATGAGCTGCCGCCCAGGTCGATGATCATAACGCTGGATGACGGGCATAAGAGCAACTACGAGCTTAAACCTCTTCTGGAGAAATATAAGGTGCCTGCCACCATCTTCCTCTGCAGCGGCATAGTGGATACCAATCGTCATTTCTGGTGGAAGCATGAGACCGGCGGGGAGTATGGCAGGGAGCATCTGAAGAGTATGCCCAACCAGGAAAAGCTGGAGGTCCTGAAACAGTTCGGTTTTGAGGTGACAAAGGAGTTCGGGGACCGGCAGGCGTTGCTGAAGAGCGAGATCGAGGACATGGAGGACATGGTGGACTTCCAGTCCCATACGGTGTTCCATCCCATCCTGCCCATGTGCACCGACGAGGAAGCGGAGTGGGAGATCGCGCAGTCAAAGAAGGACCTCGAGGAGAAATATGGGTTTTCGATCAACACATTGTCCTATCCCAACGGGGACTACTCGAAGAGGGACATCGAGCTTGCCAGGAAGGCGGGGTATACCTGCGCCATCACCATCGAGCCGGGCTTCAATTCCGCGGACACTGACCTGTTCAGGCTCAAACGCGCTCCCATACGGGATGGTGCCGATGTCAACGAGCTGCTGGTCAAGGCAAGCGGAGTATGGTGGTATCTCAGGAAAATGGTGGGACAGTGACGCCATTGCATGCATACCTCTGGCAACATAGGGCGTGGTCCGTGATTACAGAGGGACACCTTTACTTTTATAGGTTGGATGAATATAAGTGAACACAACCGACTGAAGAAAGCGGGTATATAAGATAGACGCACACAAATTGATAGGGAATAATATGCCATCTACAAAGATACGCCCATTGGAGGAGAACGATTTCCCGGAGCTGGCCCATCTCCTGTACGAAGGACTTGAGATCGCGCCTGACGTATGGGAACGGCGTTTTGAGATGTGGTGGACCGGCAATCCCTGGGCTGACGGGTCCATACCCTACGGATGGGTTGTGGAGGACGAGAGCTCGCAGATCGTTGGCTTCATGGGGAACATCCCGGTGAAATACCAGATCGATGGCAAGGATGGCATTGCCCTGACCGGCACTTCATTATATGTCAGACCCACGGTGCGTGGATTTACCAGCCTCCAGCTGGTACGGGCATTTGAAAAGCAGAAGAACGCCGGCATCCTGATCAACAGCACGGCAAACGATACCGCAGCAACGATATTCCGGAAGTTCGGGTTTACCGAAATGGATGTCCCCTACAACAACCAGGAATACTGGCACATACGGGATTTTGGAAAGATATACGAGATGTATATGCGAACGAGCATCACATCCGGCAGGATGCAGCTTTTAGCGAAGGTCCCACTGATCCCTATCAGGCTTGCCTCGCCGATCGTCAGGTGGATCAGGGACAAAACAACGTTCAGATCACCGCCTGACCATTACGAGTGTTCGCTGTGCAGGGATTGTGATGATTCCTTCACACAACTGTGGGAGAACAACAGGAAAGAGGGTACTACGACCATCTGCAGGGACGCGGATACGCTCAGGTGGCTCTACTTTTCGGATGCCATCGCCGAGAAAAGGAATGTGATCAGGTGCATCGACACCCGAACCGGCGAACTTGCAGGCTATTTCGCAGTCGATGTACCATGCGCAGAGACCGATATCAAGATCATGCATCTCAAGGATGCGTACATCCCGAGGTTCGAAGAAGGCATCGTCCAGTCACTAGTGGAGTTCTCCATCGACCTGGCAAAGACCTATAATGCTGCCGCAATTGCCTTCTGGTCCACCGACCAGCAAATGGATGACGTGCTGAAGAAGCGGGTCATGGTAAAGAGAAGACACAAACACGCATACCTGTACTATTTTACCGACAGGGAAGGGACATCGGACCTGACAGGTCACGACCACGAATTCATTCCCTCACCCATCGATCCTGACAGGGGTATCCTGTAAGGTACAGGCAGAACCGGACTCCGGCAAAAGTGAAGAAGATGATCACAGGAAGATAATCACGTTTTTTAGAGGGACCACAGCCTTCACAGGCGAAGCCATCGTCGCGGACACACAAAGATGCCTGACCCAAAGCCCGGATGCCATGTTCATCCGTCAGGCTGTGCCATCAGGCCTGTAAGGTCCCGTCTCCCCAATGATCGGGCACTGCATAGGAACCCGTCAGACCGTACCAGTTAAAGAAGGACACATCGCCTGCATCCTGATCATTGATGGCAAAGAACACACCGATCACACCGGAGGGGCGACCTCCGACATCGCTCCACGGGATAGCGACCTCTATCACATACCCCGCATCCAGATCAGCTGCATGGTTCTTGCTGCCCTGCAACATCACCCTTTTGACGACATCGCATGAGTAATCGTAGTCCTTCCCGCTGCCTGTACCCACATCATCGACCATGGCACCGTTCAGGTTTATGATAAAATGATAGTCATCCGGCTGCATTGCAGATCCGCCATTGTGCAAAGTGTCAAGATAGATCTCAACGCTGTCGTCCCTGTGCAGCCCGTCGGTCTCGGTCAGGCCCTCTGCCTGAAGGTCGCTGTCATCCACATCGAAAGCAAAGTAGATATAAGAATCATCATACATCGCCTTTATCGATGCAGTACTGTCCTTCTTAGTATCTTTTGCGGAAGCAACATCCATCGAGATCCCGGCCACATCCTTCCAGTCACCTGCATCCCCGTCCACCGTGGCTGTGCCGCGAACGATGTTCAGGCCTTCACGGCCATCGTCTGATGGGGCATCCTGTTCCACGTCATCGGAAAATATGTTCTTGATGATGGCGGAGATAGTGGGGTTGCCGGAGTAGCTCTTCGATGCCTCGGAGGTATCACCATACCTGCCAATGTTTATCCTGTTACCGTTCGGATCAGGTTCATTGGAATAGCTGCTTGATACATCACCTGCATCTATGCACGGGCTGTTATCACCCATGATCTCCCAGCCACTTCCAGTCCATGTCCCTGCTGTTGACCTTAAGTGGTAGTTCCCGCCGGCCTCATCATAGAACAGGGAGTCGAAATGGATATCATTTGCACCCTCGTCCACATGGTTATAGTCACCCAGGGCATTGTTGTAGATATTGTTATGATCTGAGATGATGGTATGCGACCCATGTTCGATATTATTGATACCATACCCGCGCCCATCATAGGTATCCATGCCGGTGATGATGTTGTTCGTTGCCGTAATGGTGAAACCGGTGGTAGAGGTTGAACCATGATACTCCTTGGTGGAGATCCCGTCACCCTCGCCGTTTGCTATGGTGTTCGACTCGATCCTGACATTGTCATAGCCATAAACGCTTATTCCGCCTCCGTTCCCGTCATCACCGATCGTATTGTAGATCAGATTGTGGTGGATGTAGTTGCCGGTCGTTTCGGACCTGTCGACCTTCCCGCCTGACACTTCCGCAGCAAGGACGATACCATACTCCCTTACACCATAGATCGTATTGTAGGCTATCTCGTTGTCAGCTGAACCTGTGTTGGATTTATCGTTCTTATAGGTAAGGTAGATAGCAGAATCACCCGAATTGAAAGACGTAAATGTGTTCCTCTCGACCAGAGCACCGGAGCACTCGTCCAGACGAACGCCGGTATTTGCTGCCACGTGCCCGAACACATTATCATGTATCCAGATCCTGTTATCACCCGTGGAACCGGTGTACAGGACATACACACCCACATGTCCGGATCTGCCAAAATAGTTATTGTAAATGTTCAGGTTTGGATATTGTTCCCCGGAATTTATCACCTTGATGAAATCTCCGATCCCTGTGGTGAATGACAGGTCATGGAATGTCAGGTCCTTTCCGCGTATCTCTATCGTAGGGTAGTGGTCCACCATATCCATGGGAATGAGCGGCTGGTTCCACCTGTCCGCATCGAACGTCAGATTAGTGACAGCTACATTGTTCGACTGTTTGTAGCCACGTCCACTGAGCCGGGTTGCCCCTGAGACCATTTGCCAGTCGTCCCTCGGAGGATTAAAGCTGGACACGAGCTTGACCGTTGCACCAATATCCCCAGTGAGGGTCGTATCATCCGGGATCTCAATGGTTCCCTGAATGATGTAATCGTTATCTCCCCCGTCATCCAGCAGATAGACAGTATCATAATCCTCATGCTCCCCCACATACTGGAGAGCAGCATTGATCTCGACCTCGTCCTTTACCCCGTCGCAGTTGAAGTCGCCTTTCCCGTCTGCAGAAACATATACTACCGACCCATCGGCCGGATCGATCACTGGAGGGACAGCAGGTGCATCCAGGTACTGAACAGTCAGGACTCCCGCAGCCACCACTGCCAGCACGAAAATGATCTGCATGGCACCCATGGATGAAACTTTTTTACGAACGGCTACAGGAAAGATCACATAGATCACAATCGCACTGATCAAAAGTACAAGGAGCAAAGCCTGTGCAACTGGATAGAGCATACTATTAGATTGAACAGCTGAAAATATAAATCTATCCGGGATATGATCACAGTTGTTGGTCAGGTCCTCAGACCGGGGTAGAAGAACGGAATTACTGGAAGATATTTCAAAAAAGAGAAAAAAGGGTGGCGCAAGATCTGCGCCTAAGATCAGGTCAATTATATCTTTTCACCGAAGTAATGTGCCACAATAGTGAGATCCTGGATGTTCACAACACCGTCCATATTTACATCCCAGCTTGGGTGTGGTTTGGCAGTGCCCAGATTCTGAGCCACAATCGTGACATCCAGAATGTTCACAACACCGTCCCTGTTCACATCCCAGCGTGGATGCATCTTGATAACGGTGACGACGTGTTGGGATGTTACTTGGTCGGTCCCGTCACTTACAACAGCTTCGATGGTGTAAACACCTGAAGTATCGGTATTCCACACATAACCGGAAGTTGTACTGACGATATTTCCGTTGATCTTCAGGAGATACTCCAGTTCATCCCCGTCTGCATCAGAGGCAGTTACTGCGATGTTTACCACGCCTCCCTGCTCGAACACTGCATCATTGGCCGGAGAGAATGTGGTGATCACCGGAATGTTGTTCGAAGGATCAGTGCTTAATGCATTCACAGTAATGATCATAGATTCCGAATCAGTAAATTCGCCATCTGTGACCTCGAACAACAGGCCATAGCTACCTGCCGGAACAGCTGAAGGGGTCCAGCTGAACTCACCGGATGCAGCATCAAATAATGCACCTGCTGGAAGTCCCCTCACCGCATAGGTCAGAGGATCGCCTTCAGCATCCGAGGCACTTACAGTAAAGCTTACAGTGCTTCCTTTGTCCACTGCTTTGTCAGCAATTGGGGCCATGACAGGTGCTGTGTTGCTTGTAGCTGTACGGGACGCATCTCCCCAATGATCAGGGATAGCATAGGATGTGATCAGATCACACCAGTTAAGGAGATACACAGTACCGGTGTCATCCTGGTCATTTACCGCAAGGAAAAGACCGATAACATCGTCTGAAGGCATTCCGCCAATGTCACTCCACGGAATTGCGACCTCTATGATGTAGCCGGTATCAGCAATGGCATCGTTCTTGGTACCCTGCAGTTTTACACTCTTGATGATGTTACTTGAGTAACTGTAATCCTTTCCGGTACCTGTACCCACATCATCCACCAGTGCACCGTTCAGGTTAATGATGAAGTGATAGTCATCCGGCTGCATTGCAGCTCCACCGTTGTTCAAAGTGTCAAGATAGATCTCAATGCTGTCATCCAGGTGAAGACCACCTGTCTCGATCAGACCATCTGCCTGAAGGTTGCTGTCCTTTACGTCATATACCATGTAAAGGTACGTGTTATCATACATTGCCTTGACTGTTGCCACATTGTCGGAAACGCCGGAAATGGTGGTTCCTGAAGCGTACTTCCAGTCAGAGAGATCACCGTCGATCGTGGCTGTGCCACTTGAGATGTCCATATGTGCATCGACAATGTTAGACGGAGTGTCTGTTGAAGTGGCCTGTACTGTTATAAGAACAGTGTCAGTGTCAACCTCGCCATCACCGTCTGTCACGGTCAGTGTTGCGGTATATGTCCCTGCAGAACTGTAGGTATGCTGGACAACGGCCCCGGTGGCATCCTGCTGGATCCCGTTAGAGTTGTCGAAATCCCACTTGTAGGATGTGATACCAACATCATCTGTTGATGCGGACCCATCCAGAGTCACGGTCTGACCGGCAGAGACTGTCTGATCAGGACCGGCGGAAGCAGTAGGCTTCACAGGAGCTGTGGTTTCAGGAGCTGTTGGCTCATCAGGAATTGTAGATTGGCTGGAATCATGAGTGTCATGTGCACCCTCAGCCACATTCCTATAATTGCCCAATGCGTTGGAGTAGATATTGTTATAATCGGAGATTATGGTATGCCTGCTGGATTCAGCGTTATTGATACCATAACCACGACCATTGTAGTATTGAGCACCATAGATGAGATTGTTCCTGGCAGTAATAGTAAACCCGGAAGTTGAGGTTGAACCATAATATTCATGGGTTGATATTCCGTCACCGTCACAGTTTGCTATGGTGTTGTATTCGATCAGGACATCATCAAAACCATACACATTGATACCACCGGCATTACCATCTCCGATAGTATTGCGGATCGAATTGTGATGGATATAGTTGCCGCTTGTTTCGGACTTGTCCACTGCGCCTCCGCTTACTTCTGCAGCAAGAGTGACGCCGTATTCCCTCACATCATAGATCGTGTTATACCTGATCTCATTGTCGTTAGCACCGATACCGGACCCGCCGTTCCTGTACAATATGTAGATAGCGGAGTCACCCTGGTTGTATGACGTGAATGTGTTCCTCTCGACCAACGCACCTGAACACTCGTCCAGGCGGACACCGGTGTTCGCTGCAACATAGCCAAACACATTGTCATGTATCCAGATCCTGTTATCGCCGGTTGAACCGGTGTACAGGATATATACGCCCACATGTCCGGACCTGCCGAAATAATTGTCATATATCTCAATGCCAGGGGCTTTTTCACCGTAGTTTCCTATCTTGATGAAATCGCCTACACCATCCTCAAATGTACAATCATGGATCTTGATGTTCTTTCCCCTGATGGAAATGGTCTCCCTTTCATCTTTCTTGTCAATAGGGATGTTGTCCTGGTTCCATCGGTCAGCATCAAAAATGATGTTCCTGATTTCGATGTTATCGGCTTTGCCGTATACCTGACTTGTAGGGGTAGCACCTGTGACCATCTGTTCAAAATCATATTGAGTAAGACCGGTCTTTAGCTTCACGCGTACACCGGGCTCACCATCAAGAATGGTGTTATCATGGATCTCGATCTGGTCAGAGATTATGAAGTCATTTTCCCCACCATCGTTCATCAGATAGACAGTGGTGTACTCTGCATGATCATTTACGAACTTCAGAGCCGCATTGATCTCTACTTCGTCTCCTATCCCATCGCAATTATAATCACCGTTCCCGGCTGCAGAGACATATACTACCGGAGCAGTACTGCCCATCGCAGTTGGAACAGCGACCAACGAGATGAAAGATAAGATTAATAAAATTTTAAGTTCCCTCATAGTTACCACAAATTTTACTTGTAGACTTTTTTATATTGTATTATTATATTGATGTTGAATATTAGTAGATGGGAGTTCACGGTCATAATCACATATAAATGTTGTGAATTTTGCTCTGCCAAAAAAGCAGATATAAAGTAAACAAAAATTGCCTTCCCTCTACATCACTGGTAGCAAATAACGGTTTTTATGTACACTAATAAGAGGTTTGCGTACATTTATATTGAATTTTGTGTGCACATAACCGAATTTTGTGAACACGTTTTGGCCGCGGAACCGGATGATATTTAGAATGGTTCGTGAATATTAACAAGAACGTTCTCACAGAAGAAACATTCTTAAACAAAATTGGAACCATAAAGGATAATAAGCCATATTTAAACTTAATTAGAAAATTAAAGAACTTATAAAAATATCAGGAAATGCCCTGAATGGATATTTAGCATGTGAATGAATTGTTGACCTTATGAGGCAGGACACTACCCACATAAAATTGTGAACACATGAAAATGAACATATTTACAGCTAATATCAGCAGTTGGGGCACATCGGAAAACACAAATATTTAAAAAGTGCAGCTCACAGGCACTTTATCGTCTTCATGGAGGAGGAGAACCAACGCCAATATACTTCAGGGCCCCCTGCCCCCATCAGTCATGTATCCCCCATATCAGTTTCAAAAGAGAGAGAACCAATTTACTTAAATAATCCAGTATCCAATAATATAAAGGGAAAGGGGCAGTTCCGATCAGAATAGAGCGGGCGTACCCTGCGTTTGGCAATAAGTGATCAGGGACAGGAGCATCCCGGAAAGGTGGCCTGTTACATACGCAAGGGGTTATTTGAAAAGCACAGCCAGTACCTTACAGTATATACTGGCTTAAGTTTGAGAAGATCAGACCCCGAAGCAGGATTGCGGGATGGTGACAGTTTTCCTGTGTACCGGAAATGGACTGTTCGCCAGGAGATGATAAGGGGAGGATGTCAAAAGGCATCCGGGGATATCAATGATACCAGATAGCACTTTGATCGAAAAGCTGAAAGCAGAAAAGGAACTGTGGGACCTTTTCACAAAAAAGGAAGAATATAACTCTCCGATCTTGGACGAATATGAGAGATTTCCCTACTATTTGAGCAGTTCCAGAGATATCTTCGAGCCAAAGGTCTCAGAATATCTGATCGAGAATGGTTTCAGGCCGGAATATCCGGATGGAAAGAAATTTGCTGTCTGCCTGACACATGATATAGATGTAATTAAAGAGAGCAATATAAGATATGCATTCAATTCTTTCAGAGCTATAACAAAGGGCAACGTAAGAGAGGCTCTGAAATACCCCTCTTACGCAATAAACAAAAAAAGCCACCCATTCTGGAACTTCCGGCAGATAATGAAACTGGAAGAGAAGTACGGCGCTACATCAAGTTTTTATTTCCTTGCTCTTGAACCCGGGGAACAGAACTATGACTATGACCTGAGGAAACTCAGGGATGAGATACGATACATAGATGCCAGAGGATGGGAAGTGGGACTCCACGGAGGCCATCGGTCATATAACAATTACGAGGACCTCTGCAAGAAGAAAGAAAAACTTGAAAGCGTTCTTGGAAAAAAGATCATCGGGTATCGTAACCACTACTTAAGGTTCAGGATCCCTGAAACCTGGGAGCTGCTCAGCAGGGCCGGTTTCAAATATGACACAACGTTCGGATACAACGATTGTGCAGGTTTTAGGAATGGGATGTGCCATCCGTTCAGACCGGTGAACCTGAACACAGGAAAAGAGATCGACATCGTGGAGATCCCCCTGACCATAATGGACTGTACGCTTCTGAGGGATTACATGCGATTGGACTTCAAAGGTTCATGGGAAGTCACAAAGAAGCTGATCGACACCGTTGCGAAATACAGAGGAGTGATCACCATACTCTGGCACAACACATACATGCTGGACGAGAACCTGGAGTTCTACAAGAAGATTCTGGATTACTGTTATGAAAAGGATGCATGGATGGCAAGTGGAAAAGATATGATCGAATGGTGGGAACAATGAGTTCGGAAATGATGGTCAGGGAACTTGAAACTTCTGAACACGAACTCTGGGATGAGCTGGTCGACATCTCCCCATACGGAACAATATTTCAAAAAAGCGATTGGTTAACAATATGCAGGGATTCGTTCAACTTCGACCTGAAAATGTATGGATGTTTCCATAATGAAGAATTGGTAGGAGGATGCTCCCTTTTTAGTAAAAGGGCCAGAAGGATATTCAAAGTAGCATCATCTTACTGCAATATGACACCCTACGGAAGCATTCTGATAAAAAGGTCAGCAAGTAGGAAAGTACGGAATCAGGAAGAGTTCCAGAACAATGTTCTAAGAAAGATCCTGGACCACATCGAGGAACAGGGATTCGACCAGGTATCCATATCAAATTCCTCAGATTTCATAGATACAAGGCAGTTCTCCCCTGACAGGTGGACCAGGGATATCAGTTATGCCTACTATTTTGACCTAAGGGAAGATATTGACGCAAGAATGCCAAAGGGATTGAGGACGATCATCCGCAGAGCCAATGAAAATGGTATCCTGGTCAAAAAAGAGGAAAATATCCGGCGTTTTTACGATCTGATCAGACAGACGTATGAGAAACAGCAACTGATACCACCTGCAGATTTAGATTTTTTCGAAAGGATAATGGAGTTTTTACATAGAACCCGGCAGGGAGAGATGTGGATCGCTGAAATGCCCACAGGTGAGGTTGCAGCTGCAGAGATAATCATCTGGGATAATAAAAGAGCACACCGATGGGCTGCTACCTCAGATCCGGAACTAAAAGTTCACAATGCAACATCCCTTTTACTGTACAATATCTTCCGGGATCTCAAAAGCAGAGACTTTAAAGAGATAAATCTGATGAGCGGCAACACTCCAAAGCTGACCACGTTCATAACAGGATTCAATCCGGAACTGGTACCCTACTACATGGTAACAAGCTATTCAAAGAAATTTGATGCTTGTCGGCAGATAGTGAATAAGATAAGATGATCTATCCCCCCTCATTTCTTCGCTGATCTTATAGCGTCCAGTAATCTGTATCTTAGACTATGGTCCTGATAGATCACCACACTATAATAGATAATTGAAAGCACCATAGAGATGAACAGGATCACATATATTGTAGCTGAAAGGTAACTTACCAGAGCCAGAGGGATGGAAACCACAATTGCTATGAGCATATATTTTATCAGATATTTGACCTCATCCGCCAACTGGACCCCTGATATCCTTAAAAGATAGAAATTAGCACAGCTCCACAGGACCACACCCACAACGGACAATAATATAAGTCCCAGGACAGGATCATTGTAATGTCCCCCAATGAAGAGAGTAACAAATATCGAACAGATTACCAGGATATTGAACACCAGTTCAATGTTCTGCTTTTCAAGTATATCGAAAACGGAAGATATCGGGGAATACATGAATCTGATAAATAGCCAGGGTGCAAGTATTTTTGCATAGATTCCCGCAGAATACCACTCGGCCCCTAAAAAGAAGGTGAACAGGTCTTCCCCGACGATCATGAACACTATCAGGGGAAATGCACCGATCAGGATCAATTTCCTGTGCACTTCAGCCACCAGCTCTTTGAAATTCCCATTTTCATTTTTAACCTCACTTGCCTTCTGGAAGAACACCTGACTGGTGGCCCCGCCAATTAAAGTAACAGGTAAAGCCAGTATTTGATTCGCAAATGAATAATGTCCGACTATTGCAGAAGTAAAATAGAATGCAAGCATAAAAGGAGGAAGCTGAAAGGAGAACGTGTTCACAAACAGAGAACCCATGGAGAATTTCGGGAACCTTTTGTACCTTATGGCCATTTCTTTCATCCTGTTCACTGAGATTTTCCTGAAATACTGGATATCAGATTTAAAGTGAAACAGCATCAGGAGATTTGCCAGAAAGAAGCCTGTCAGATAACCTGCTATCAGCCCCATTGGAGAAGGCCGGTAGGATCCGATACCTACCTGGGATAATCTCGAACCTAACGAATTTGCAATACGCGAGCCGGCAACAACCCCAAACCGGACCCTGCGGGATGACCAATAGTTCAGCACATTGAACAGGCCACTTAAAAAGATGACCAGCGGTAAGAGGATCAGATACCCTGCAAGATCGGGAGTGTTAAGGAGATCTGCGATCCCTTCAGAAAGAGGAATGAAGATCAGTCCGGATGCAACTGAAGTGATCACTAATAGAATGAAGCACAGCGAAACGATATTCGCAGAATCCTCGTTCTCTCTCGGGAGCATTATTGCAAGGTGATAGGTAAGACAGGATACAATTGCAATAATGCTTGCAATTGATAGAAATAACTGGAAAACCCCAAAATCGTCCGGCGAATAGATCCTGGAAATAATAGGAAAGAGTAAAATTCCAATGATCTGGGCGACCATACTCCCTGATACCAGTTTCATAATATTGCGGATAAAATCTGACATTTGATCACACCTGTTCTGGAATAATACAACTCATGACCCGATCTATGGAAAATACACTGGATTTAGGTGAAGTCCTCAAGCAGGGTGCATATTCTTTCACAGGCATCCCCGGATCCGAACACATTGCCTGTCTCACCTGCACCCTCAAATCCATCTATCGCATCCATGATCATATTGCGATCTGACCCTACCAGTACATTCCAGCCATCATCCACGGTCTCCACCCACTCGGTGTTGTCACGCATCGTTATACAGGGAACACCAAGCATATAGGCCTCCTTCTGCACACCGCCGGAGTCAGTAAGGATCTTCCTGGAATTGGACATGAGCTTGAGCATGTCAAGATAACCGACAGGGGATATTACCTGCACATTTTCACACAGCGTATCCCAGAGCCCATACTGGACCAGATATTTTTTTGTCCGTGGGTGTACAGGAAAAACAATGTGTGCATCTGAGCTGCAAAAGGCCTTCACAATAGAGGACAGGTTTTCAATGCTATCCGTATTTGAAGCCCGGTGTACGGTTGCGACCATAAAGTCCCGATCAGAAATTCCCAGGTCCTCAAGTATCGTGGACCTTTCTTCTGCGATCTTTATATTATACTGCAGTGCATCCATCATCACGTCACCGACATTGTGCACACCTTCAGTGATACCCTCGCTCCCAAGATTCCTTACTGCTGTTTCAGTAGGACAGAACATTATATCCGAAATATGATCTGTGACCACCCGATTGATCTCTTCGGGCATGGTCCTGTCAAATGACCTGAGACCGGCCTCGACGTGAGCTACAGGAATATGAAGCTTGGAAGCTGCAAGAGACCCTGCAATGGTAGAATTGGTATCACCATACACCAGTACCATATCAGGTTCTTCACTGATGAGAAGTTTCTCGATCCCCATCAACATCCTGCCTGTTTGTTCCCCCTGTGTGGCGGAACCGATGCCAAGATTATGATCGGGTTCCGGAATGCCCAGTTCTTTGAAAAAAACATCCGACATATCGGGATCATAATGTTGCCCGGTGTGGACAAGTATCTCTTCATGAGATCTTCTTAGTTCACGGGAAAGTGGAGCACATTTTATGAACTGTGGCCTGGCACCGATAACTGATAGTATTTTCATTATGACCCCCATATTGACAAACGGTATTTTTTGAGAACGTAATGTGAATTATGTATTTATTCAAATTTAAAAGTTTCATTATTGTATATTGAGAAACACAACAATACAAAATAATTGGAATTATCATCTTTCTTCTTTCACCAGCAGACCTGCAGAGCCTTTATCGCTTATCTTTCTGGCCGGAACGCCTGCGATCGAGATATTTGGTTCCAAAAATGATCTGTTAACAACAGAATTTGCCCCAATTGCGATCCCGTCAGCTATCTCTATGTCACCAAATAACTTGGCACCCGGTCCGATATAAACATCGTCCCCTATACGTGGTGCTAAAGAAGAATGACCTGCACTGGTCCCTATGTTCACACATGTGTGTATCCGGCAATTCGATCCAACACTTGCATTGTTATTTACAACGATGGTCCCTATGTGGGCAATGCTCAGACCGGGACCAAAAACATTTTTAGGGATCGTGAATCCTAATTTGACGCTCATCACATAGTATCTCCATTTCAGAAACAGGACATATGGTTTCCAGAAAATCGATCTTTTACAATTGTGATAGTATTCCAGTTTCCTTAACAATCTCTCAAATTTCCAGATCTCATCAGCAAAAAAAGGCCTTTTCCCTGTTCTACCCAGAGCCACCCTATCTGCTTCCATATAGGAATGATAATCCTTTTTTGTTCTGATCATCGCAACCACCATTGTAAGAGAGGTTTCTGAACTTTTATCCAATTGGTTATTAGCAATTGAAATGATATAACACGTTCAACGCTCACAGATCCTCTAAAATCCCTGATTTCAGTACGATCTGCTCCCAATCAAATTCTTTCGCCAGTATCTTGTTATTATGAGACATTTCCGAGATCTGTTCAGGATCATTTAGTAAATACTTCACACTGTCAGCCAGACTTTCAGGATTCCCTGACTCATATTTAATGTAGTTGACATTCTCTCTCAGATATCCGGGAATTCCTTCAATATCTGCAATTACTATTGGCTTGCCTGCTGCAAGATATTCAGATATTTTTCTATTAGAGAAAAAATCCTTCAATTTTGACATGTAAAAATCCTTATTGTAAGGAACAATGCAGATATCCATCCGTTTTAATATTGATAATACTGAACTATATTCAAGACGGCCAGTCAGAATTATATTTTCCTTTTGGCCATACTTTTCAAAGATCCTCTTATAATCATAACCCTGCCCGACGATCACAACGACCACGTCTTTCAGGTAATCGATCGAATCACATATATCGTCAATTTTCATTACCTGTTCCCAGTTTCCAATAAAACCTATGACCTTCTTGTCTTCCGGGATATCCAGAGGACACTCTGAGCTGCTGGATACGATCTTATCCACATCGACCCCGTTTGGAAGATAGATACACTTATGAGCATATTCTCCGATCTGGGCTTTTATCCCGGGACTCACCACAAGGATCTTGTCAGAATTTCTCAAAAGCACCCTCTCGGAAAATTTAGCGATATGTCCCCTTAAGATGCGTTTTCGCTGATACAGTTCAAGATGGTACTTCCCGTGAAAATCATAGTATATCTTTGTATTGAGCAATCTTAAGAACGGATACAGTACAATACAGTCATAGCCCCTGATGATGACGTAATCGATCTTTTTTGAAATGAGGAAATGAAACACTTTCAGAGACATCTGCAACCTGAACAGAATACCTTTCAACAAAGTGAGTTTCCCTGCAATGGGTATTATGGGTTCCACCTGGATCAGATTATCCAGGACCACTTCGTCCCTCTCGTTCTTCTGCAACATCAGATAGGTATCAGGTAAATACTTAATAAGTTCCCTGAAGATGTGCAAAGCCCGTGAGGACTGGACGATGCTATAAGATGCTTTCGTCTCCATAAAAAGTATAAGACCTCTTTTTGTGGTCTGCATCTGACCATTCCCGGCCGATCGCTTTGAAGATCTCATGGAACTGCCTCATAAATATCAATTGCTGAGTTTGAATAGACCTTGTTATTGGAGTTAAGATTTGAACTTAAGTTGCCCCATTCTAAACTATCAGCACCTCTGATCATCATCGTATCAAATACCAATCCCCTATCTACGCCTTCATTCCTCAAAATGAAATAACCGTTTGTGACAGTGAAGTTCGAAACATCGAAGGACTCTATCCTGTAGTATTTGATCCCAAGGTTGTCGGTTTCACTGAATCTGCGGTTCTCGAACACCCTGGAAGAGGGAGTGTCCGTATATATCCTCGAATCATCCGGCACGGAATCAAATACATGACCAAAGCCTGTGAGCTCATCCGGATAGAAGTAGGTCCTGCTGGCAATGACCTCATCATATTCAGGACTGCCGCCGATCAAGGACGGATACACGAACCCTGTCAGAAGTATCGTGACGATCAAACCTGAATACAGGACCTCTTTCCTCCTTGAGGACAGGAAATTGAATAAAAACAGTATCCCGGAGGCCATTGAAAAAGCTATGAACGGACTTACAAGTAACATAAAGCGGTCAAACCTGAAAAGGGTCATTGTCTGCCAGAGGGTTTGCAGCGGATTTGGCAGATACAATGGCAGAGTGAACAAAGTTACCATAGTGAAAACTGCAGCGTATTCCCTGCCATATTTCCAGAACATTGCCCCGATCCCAATAAAAACAAAGAAAGTGACTATCATCGTGTCGATATTCTGATAGATGAATATCCACTCAAGTCCGGACTGGATGTCCTGCTTTATTGTAAGTTCGCCGGACAAATTGTTCGCCCTGGAGGTCAGCGCAAGGAACGTAAAGGAATATGCAACATAAAACCAATAGGCTAGGAACGTTACGGTCAATAGGAGAATGTAATTGTTATCGTGGAATTTGGACCTTAGACCCGTCAATCTGGTTAACAGAAGTTCAGAGACCAGGAACAATATCATTATGGCTATTATTTGAGGGGTTGACACCTGATGAACAACCACAATAAAGCTGGCAACGATCAAACCCAGTATTTTCAGCCGGAGATCTTTCTTCTCTGAATTCTTATAGATCAGATACATCAGTATTAAAAAAGCAACAAATGCTACAACCCTGGTGATCATATACATTTCATAATATACCACTGTGCTCAGGGTTGAGAACAGAGCAACTGAAAGTAAAGATAATTTTGCGTATTTAGTGGTCCTTAAAAAGATACAATACAAAAAGAGAACTACAATTGTGAAGATCAGAGGAGCCACTACAAAATATGCGGTGGTTATATCCAGACCTAACAGATATGAGGCCTCTGATATCATAATGTGAAATAAAGGAAAATTCGCATAGGTAACACTCAGATATTCAGGGATCGTGTGCCCGGTAAGATAGGTCACCTGGGACATGAAAAGGTGCGGCAATATATCAGTGGCACCATAGTAGAGATGGTCCTTTAAAGTGAAGCTATAGATCAAATTCACCATGCACAGCATGACCTCTGACAGGACCAGACTTTGGTTCACTTCTCTGGAGAGGATCTGGATAAAGATAATACTGTAAAGCAGAGACATCATTACGAAATAGTACCAGGGTCTGACCGGTGATAGCAGTACAACGACTGAGGTCAAAGCATAAAGAATGAAGAAGATTCCCGATAATTGTCTTTGGCCAAGCCCGGTGTCAAGGTCCTTGTTCTCGACCTTCGTCCAGGTCCTATACATCCTGGTCAGGATAACTGCTGCAATAATGCCCGGAACTGCTATAACAAGACCCCTGATAGCAAAATCAGGTCTGCCTATCACAAAGGCAAAAAGTAAGCCGAGCAGAACAACACAGATTACCAGATAGGGCCAGCTAAGAGCAAATAGTTCAACTGGATTCTTCTCCCTGTTTGATATTGATCTTAATAGCTTCATGAGTACCCGGTCCCCAACTTTAATACTTCAAAGATATTTAGATTGTATTCGGTAGATTTTGCCCAATTATAATTTGTTATAGAAAGTATATTAATTAGCGCTAAAAGATCATATACCGGGATCTATTTCAGCATAGACATCCGAGATCTGTTCTGCTATATTTTCCCAGCTATACCTTTGTGCGTGATCTATTATCCTGTTTTCATCCCAGTTTACTTCCAGGGAAAGGGATATTTTATCAGCCAGTTCCGTAGAGTCACCCGGTTTGACCAGAAAACCCAGGTCATCGGAAGTTATGATCTCAGGTACACCCCCAACACCAGTCCCCACAAATGGCCTTCCGCACCCCAGACACTCGACCAGGACCGTCGGATTGCCTTCGTTCAGGCTTGGCAGCACAAACACATCGCAGGCATTCATCCATATAGGAACCTCATGGTGTGGTTTAAGCCCCACTATTTTCACATGATCCTTTAAATTGGATGATGATATCTGCGTCTCTAATTTTTCTCTGAGTATGCCATCACCCACAATATAGCACACTACATCATCCCTTTTGGAGACAACTTTTTCCATGGCTTCTATCAGATAAGTATGACCTTTGATCTCACCATACAGATTTCCAACATTAAGAATGATCTTTTTGTCTTTGGGCAGACCAAGTTTATCCCTGCACAGCCGTTTATCTAAATGGTGGAACTTCTCCCGGTCATAGCCATTGGGAATATGATGAACTTTACCCAGATCGACACCCACATCCCCCATCAGGGATATATCACCACCCCTGACACGAATTATTGCATCGGACATTTGCCATGAGCGAATGAATACCGGATCTTTCTGATCTATGGCCTTCTTAAAGGTAGCAGAAGTATGTTCAGTAATGACCACAGGCACACCTGAACTTTTCTTAACTTCCACGGCAACCGCACCTGAAGGCCAGGTAAAATGCGCATGAATTATATCAAAGTCAATATCCTGTTTTTCCAGGAACTTAAGTACCGCATGGGATTCGAGTTTGACCCAGAACTCCTTTCGAAAATTATAGAAAAATGGCAGATTGAGATATTTAGGGAAAAAAACGTGAACATTGTCATAAGAGTAATCTTCAAAATGCGTCTTTCTGATGTATTCCATCCCATGAGCAACAGGAGAGACCACATATACATTCTCAAAATGTCTGCGAATATATTTCAACTGCTCTTTTACAAATATCTCTACAACATAGGTATCGGAAAAATTAGGGAAATTGTTAGTTAGTATCAGGAGATTTCTGAGTGCCATCATCTCAACTCGCTGATTACGAACTTATATTTCCCGGCCTTCGTCACTTCAATAGAATCAACAAATTCGAACTCCACATGCCAGGAAGGTGATTTCGATTCTATCACATTCCTGATAAGGGACAGGTTATTCTGATCAAAATCATCATCCACCACCAGTTTTATCAGAATCTTGTCGATCTGCTTCTGTATTACCTGATATTTTTTAATACCGGCATCATGTTCCCAGAAGATGTACATTAAAAAGTATCCGTGCACCTGCTTGCCTTCCGGAGTAATGAACATATCAACGGAGCGACCGATCACTTCCTTCAGTAACTTCGACCCTCTGCCACAACCACATTCATCTTCAATGATGTGGCCCATATCCCCTGTACTATACCTTATAAAAGGCATAGCATAGTTATGCAGACTTGTGGCCAAGATATCCCCGGTACCGTCTGACATCTGGGACCCATTGTCATCAACAACTTCCATGATGCTCCGCTCAGTATCGATATGCAGGCCATTGTGTTCGGAGCATTCATATGCACCTACCCCGCCATCGTTCAGCCCGTAAGCATCATAGACCTCACAATCAAAAACATCACTGATATGAGCACGCATATTCGGGAACAGTTTTTCTGCAGTCGTATAGACCACAGGAATCTCAGGCAGGTCTATATTGTTCTCCTCAACGAATGATGCAAACGTATCTATGGATGAAGGATACGCGCGTATTGATTTTGGTTTGAATGAACGTATTGTGTTCACATACCTGTACATGTCGTCGTCGCTCATGTCAAAAGAAGATAATCTGCGAATATTGCGGGTGATCTCATGCGCTTTATTTACGATCCGCGAGTTAGCACCAACATCCAGAGATGTCCCTGCCAGAAATACCATCTTGTCTCCAAGTTCATATCCCCCATACCCCCATCCACGATAAAGCATTACTCCGGACATAAAACGATCATGTTTCAATAATCTAAATGGGAAGGGAGTACCTGTAGAACCCCCTGTAGCTATGGAATAATAGTTCATCCTGTCCAGACCAGCCGGCTTGAGATCCTCCCAGTTCTCTTTGATGATCTCTTTGTTCAGAACAGGGAGCTTTTCCAGATCTTCCAGCGTTTTGATATCTTCAGGTCTTAGGTCCAGACCTTTGAATAGCTTATGATAATAAGGAACATTTTCATAAGAGAACGAGATCATCTTTCGAAGCTGAGCTTCCTGGTCCATTTTAAGATCCGGGTAAGAGTACCATTGTGACCTGACAGCAGAATTGTACATCGATAAGAAACGGTAGTCACCCAGCATGTGTGCAAATTTGAACAATGGAACATGATACACAGATTTACCCCCTTTATGAAATACAACTCAATTCTTCGAATAGTTTTCCACGAATTCCACCATGAACTTCGTAACATCGATCTTATCAGCTAACAGAATATCCCTCTTGGCCCTTCCCTTTTCTCTCAGACCCGGATCCTGCAGCAATTCCAGCGCCTTTTTTAAAGAGTCTTTACCCATCGTATTTTCATCATAGAAGTTGTAGACCAGATCGTACAGTTTCTCCTCTTCATCCGTATACCCCCTTCCCGCATAGTCACAGAAAATAGAATGGGTACCCAGAACCGCACACTCTGAGGCCATGGTAGAACTGTCCCCATAGAGCAGGGTCGCATAATACAACAAATGATGGATCTTTTCCGGGGAAACAGTGATCCTGTACTCTTCAAGTTCATGAGGCAATTTGTTCTCAGAAGTTATCAGTACACGGCCGTATTCTTTTAACCGGTCAACAGCATTCAATTTGTCTTCCAGTGTCAATGTCCTGTGACCTTTGTCATGGCTTGCCTCCCAGGAAACGAATCTCATTATTATGAATGGATCCTCCTCCGTAAGCCCGAGCTCACTGAGAATCTCCGGGTCCGGAGTAAAGTAATCCGGATGCAGGTAGGCCAGTTCATGATAGCCATTATATCGAACCTGTTTTTCCCCAAGATCAAGCCTGTAGCAGGACGGCGTGCATATAACGGATGCAAACGGATCGGTTATTGTGTGCTCGATCTTTGCATGTTCGGTATCATCAAAAACGATGGAAGGTTTCCTGATAATCTTACCCACATGAGCAACATAGGCATTACCCACACCGCCTATCAGAATATCAGGTTTAAAGGACCTTGAGATCCTGTAAAGGTTATATTCGATCTTCAGCAGCTCTGTGGCTTTTGATAAAAGGGATGGCTTTGCACTCCCTACAACATCATATTCAAATCCATATGCTTTAAGCAAATGTAAGGAAACATCCTTGTCAACGGTGGTTATTTTACAGGCATGTCCCCTCCCTTCCAGTGTTCTGATAGCATTTTTGAACAGATGCACCTGTCCCGGGTGGGCCATATTGAATAAGATCCTCATTTTCTCACCGCAACTAAAACTTTCTTCACCAGATTGACCGCCATATCCATACTGCAATATAATCCCCAGTCGACCATATTCAATGACCAGCGTTCCGGATGCGCAAGAATATAGAGGTTCTCCAGTTCACCACTCCCGATCAGGTCAATAAGCTCATCTGTCGTATCGACAGTGAGATCTTCTTTCTTGCCGGGGATAAAGTCCCTCAGACTGTTCTTAGTGCCCCAGCTTCTCCCGGTATCTGAAAAATAATTCAGTTCAGGCCCCACGGAGAGATAGGCCTCACCAATAATCCCATGATCTTTAAAATCATAGTACTTCCACAGGTCCCTGTTGTCGTACTTTGACAGCGGTCTCCCATGCATGCATATTGTTTTCACCTTACAGATGTCCTCGAAATCCTTAAGATGGGACCTGAACAATTCGATCCCCTTTTCAGGGTCACCATTTGCCTCGCTCAATGTCTCGTAATGATAACCGATCTCATGACCCATATCCCTGATCTGCTTCATGATCTCCGGTTTGAAGACACTTTTGATCGATCTGAAATAGTATGTCGCCCTGATGCCCAGATCATGTTCAATCCGTGCGGTTTCCAGTGCATGCCCGGGCATCCGGTCAACGTCGTGACGCATCAGAACGAACCTGCCATGGTGGTCCCCCTCAATATATTCAGCCATTGTAACGGTGGGATACGCTGTAGCTATTGCATCACAAAGGCGTTGAAACTTACTGATAGTGAAATCATGCCCTTCAATGCTCAGCATCATGGATCACCACACAGGCAAGTCTCAGACAAAAAGCGCTCATTCGATCTCACCACCCATGAAGCGTAGCCCTGAGCCCCTCATGTCCTTATCAGACTCCTGCATATCGAAAAGCATTGCGAACAGCAGGAACTGTATGCCTGACACAAGCATCAAAGCATCCAGTACCGGAAGGTTCACAGGCATCTGCCACTGCATCAGCCAGGCTATGACCATAAACATGCCCAAAAGGATCCCCACAGGAAGAAGGATCATGGCGAGGATGTAGAACAGGACAAGCGGATGGAAGTTGAGTATCATGTACTTCATCTTCAGCCTCCACAGGAATTTCTTGAAAAGCATGATCGATACCTTCCCGATGTATGGACCATACTTGATCGTTGACCTTTCCGACCCGTATCTGGCAGGCATGACCACATCAAGGGTCCTGAAACCAAAGGCGTTCAGCCTCACAAGAATATGGTTGCAGTAACCGTAATAGGTGTAGATCTCATCAAGACCGATCTCCGCCAGTGCTTCTTTTGATATGGCGGTATAGCCGTTCTGCGGGTCCATGATGTTCCAGTAACCGCTTCCTATCTTGGTGATGAACGTCAGCATCGAGTTCCCGAACAGGCGCAATCCGCTCATACCTCCGCGATACTCCTCACTGAAAAGGCGGTTCCCTTTGGTATAATCCGCTCGTCCTTCGATTATGGGCATCATCAGCTTTGGCAACTGGGCAGGGTTCATCTGGTTGTCCCCCGCCATGACCGCAACGACATCCATCTCTTCTTTCAATGCCTGTTTGTAGCCATTGACTATTGCGGCACCAACGCCTTTATTGGTCTCGTGCGTTATCAGGAATACCCTTGGATCGGTCAGGGTCTCGATAACCTTTGCAGTATTATCGGTACTCGCATCATTTATCACATAGATCCTGTCGACGTACTGTGGAATGCCATCAATGGTAGCTTTTATCAGCTTCTCTTCATTATACGCGGGAACGACAACACCTATCCGTTTGGTCGCCAGCAGCTCCCTCTTTACAGGATCGATTATCTTGATAGGCACCTCACGCACCTTGAAGCCTGAATTGATAGCATCATCTATCAGCTCCACCTCAATAAGGTCATCACCCTTTGTGAACTTGAAAACACCCAGCGTCTTTGAGGAATACGCACGGAAACCACTGGCCATGAAGAACCTGGTATTGTTCGGATTGGCCATTCCCTCTGATCCAATTCCGGATGAAGTGACATAAGCACCGTTCACAACATCGGCATCCCCTGAAAGTACAGGGTCCAGAATTGCAGGGATGTCGTCGGGATTGTGAAAACCATTTGCGTAGAGGGTCACAAGTACAGAAGGATTTAGTTTCCGGGCTTCATCAAAAGCGGTTTCCAGGGCAGCGGCCTTTCCAAGATTGTCGCCGTGCCTGATCACCTTTGCACCCATATTCTTAGCGATGGTGGCTGTCGCATCAGTGCTCCCGTCATCAACAAGGATCACATGGTCCACATAAAGCTTCGTTCTTTTAATGATGTGCTTGATATTGACCTCTTCGTTATATGCAGGAATGACTGCAACAACGTTCATTGCCACACCTCACAAAAGATACTAATAGAAATTATGCTGTTGCACATCACCCACAACCTCCCAAGTGCATATTTCTAAATTATGTTATATAAATGCGTGCGTTAACAAGATCAGCCCATCAGCATGATCACAAAAGAAGAGTAGGCCCCCGGATACCCATTATAAGGGACATGCCCTGATCAGGAGCATACAGGGTGATCCCAAAAAGACATGATTTTATACCACTCCCCACATACACAGATCGCATGGGACGAGAATTTTCAGAAATGGACAAGAAGATCTTCAACAAGCTTGCACCTGAGAACGGCGGGACGCATATATCCGAGATGGGACATCCTTATCCGTTCATACTCAGACCTATATCCCACAAGATCGCAGAGGATGCGGATGATTTCAGGGAGAGGCTGGAGAGGCTTGACAGTGAGGAAATGGAATACCTTGCAGGACTTGCAATGGAGGGAAAAGAGGATATAAGGTCCCTTGAGGACGAAGATATTGATTCTTTCTTCGATATGGTGAGCGAGAAGGTATCCGAAGAGCGTGCAAAGGAACTCAGGGTCCACCTGGAGATATTATGAAAGAACTGCTCTTCGGAACAGCAGGAACCCCCATCAGTGCAAAGAAGAGGGGCAGCGTAGAAGGAATTCAGCGCATCCGGGAGCTTGGCCTGGGATGCATGGAGCTGGAATTCGTGCGCGGGGTGCGTATGAAGGAGGAAATGGCGGGGAAGGTCAGGGAAGCGGCCGAAGAAGAGGGAGTAGCACTCAGCGTGCACGCACCTTACTATATAAATCTCAACTCAGCCGAGGATGAGAAGATCGATGCCAGTATCGAGCGGATCTACCAGTCGGCCCGCATCGGTGCACTCTGCGGTGCATCATCCATTGTGTTCCATCCTGCCTACTACCATAATCAGGATAGTGAAGCGGTCTTCGAAAGGGTCAGGGGGCTGCTTGAAGGGCTTGCATCAAGACTTGAGGATGAGGGCATCGATGCTGTGCTTCGGCCGGAGACCACCGGCAAACCGACGCAGTTCGGCAGCCTGGAGGAGACACTGAGGATGGCATCAGCGATCGATGGGGTCATGCCCTGTATCGACTTCTCACATCTGCACGCACGAAGCAGCGGTAAGTTCAACACACCGGAGGAGTTCCGGGATGTGCTGGGGAAAGTAGAGGAATTCCTGGGAAGGGAAGGGCTTGAGAACATGCACTGTCACATATCCGGCATAGAGTACGGGGAGAAGGGAGAGAAGAACCATCTGGTGCTCAGGGAATCGGATCTCAGGTATGCTGACCTGATGGCAGCGTTCAGGGAATTCGGCGTGAAAGGACTTGTGATATGTGAGAGTCCGAACCTGGAAGTGGATGCTCTGCTGCTGCAGGGAACGTTCAATAATACTGATCTTTAAAAAAGAATAGAAAATAGGGAGCTTTTTGCTCCTGATCTATATTATAAGAAGCGTAAAGGCTTCAGTAATTCTCACAAACTTCGAAGAAGTTCATGAAAAGCTCCTCGCCCTGAACGGTATGTGCAACCTCAGGATGCCACTGTACACCGTAGATAGGCCTGTCAGGATGGCGCATTGCCTCGATCTCACAGACATCAGAACGTGCAAGGTGCAGGAACCCTTCCGGAAGCACTGTGACCTCATCGGCATGGGAAGCCCACACGGATGTCCTTGGGCCAAGACCTTTGAGGATGTCGTCCTCATCCAGGATCTCCACATCTATCTCCGCATAACCGCCGAACTCACCTGATCCGGTCTGGCCGCCGAAAGCCCTCGCGATGAGCTGGTGACCAAGACAGATACCCAGGATCGGCCTGTCGATGCTCTCAAGATACTCCTGGCAGAGACCTATGCGGTCCATTGAAGGGCCGCCGCTTAAGATGATGCCGTCCGGCTCCTCATCGAGGATATCCTCAACAGGGGTGGTGTTCGCTACGATCTTCGTGTCCATGTCGAGATCGCGTACGGTTCTGTGAATAAGGTGACAGAACTGGCCATAATTATTGATAACAAGGATCTTTAACTCTCTCATGATGGAATTCACACCGGGTTGAGTCGATATTGCCAGTTAATGATGCATCTATATATAAGGCTATTCCAGACATAGGTAAGAACAAAATAACAAGATTTAAATAGTTGATTGTGCTACTATGTCACACACTAACACGGTTTGACTGATATCAATTACAAGAGTGATAATATGGCTGAAATAGGTAAAAGGATTCGAATTGAAAGGATTATGCACAGGGAAAGCAGGAACATGGTCATCATCCCCATGGACCACGGTATGTCAGACGGCCCCATCAGGGGAGTCATCAACATTGCAGACTCCATCAACAAGGTGGCAGAAGGAGGTGCTGATGCAGTCCTTATGCAGAAAGGCATGGTATACCACGGCCACCGCGGATACGGCCATGACGTCGGACTCATCGTCCATATGAGCGCATCCACATCCCTTGGCCCTGACCCCAATGACAAGGTCCTTGTATGTAAGGTCGAGGAAGCCATGAAAATGGGAGCAGATGCAGTATCCATTCATGTCAACATTGGTTCCGATACCGAAGCCGACCAGCTCAAGAAGCTCGGATACGTCGCAGAACAGTGCGACGAGTGGGGGATCCCGCTCCTTTCCATGATGTACCCAAGAGGTAAGAAGATCACAGACCCTCATGATCCTGAAATGGTCGCACACGCTGCCAGGGTTGGGGCCGAACTCGGAGCAGACGTCATCAAAACAGTTTACACCGGCGATCCGGACAGTTTCAGGGATGTTGTTGAAGGCTGCCCGGTACCTGTGGTCATAGCAGGCGGACCAAAGACCGAGACCGATGAGCAGTTCCTGGAAATGATAAGCGGCGCCATGGAATCCGGCGCAAGGGGAGTCGCCATAGGCAGGAACGTGTTCCAGCACCCGGACCCAACAAAGATCACACAGGCCATCACTCAGATAGTCCACAAGGGCCTTTCCGTCGAGGACGCACTACAAACACTTAAATGATGAAGGCAAATGGCGTATACATATGAAGGAAAAAACTGTTTGGATCAAGGCCGACAAAGGCAGCTGGGAAGATCATAAAGAAAGGATAACCACCGGATTGGAATCCGGTGCCAACTATGTTCTTGTGAACGCCGACGAAGTGGAAAAAGTGAGGGAACTTGGCGACATTAAGGTCGCAGCCTTCGCACATGACGATAAGTCCGGCGCTGACGTTGTAGTCGTCGGAAAAGGCGGTGAAGGTGACGGTACAAAGCCGCTCTCCCCTGACCCCGTAGGGTCCCTTGACATGAGCACAGCCATCCGTCTGAAGGAAAAAGGCCTCACCGTAGGCGCATATGTGGTCATTCAGAACAAGGCCTACGAGGAATTCGCAGCACAGATCGGAAAGGAATGTGACTTCCTGATAATAGTCGGTACCGACTGGAAGGTCATCCCCCTTGAGAACCTCATAGCAGGCCTCCAGGACAGCAGTGTGCAGATAATCGCCGGCGTCCGTGATGCCGACGAGGCAAAACTTGCCCTCGAGACCATGGAACACGGCTCTGAAGGCGTCCTTCTTGACAGTGATGAGCCCAACGCCATCAAGGCAACCGTTGCAGTGGCTGAGAGCTCAGGCATTGAAGCACTGGAGCTTGTACCTGCAAAGGTCACAAAGGTCGAACCGGTGGGAATGGGAGACCGCGTCTGTGTGGACACCTGCAACATGATGACACGTGGCGAGGGAATGCTCGTCGGTTCACAGGCAAGCGGAATGTTCCTTGTACACTCAGAATCCGAGGAAAGCCCGTACGTGGCCTCCAGACCGTTCAGGGTCAATGCAGGAGCGGTACATGCCTACGTGAAGGTCGGCGACAGGACCAAGTACCTGTCCGAACTCAAATCCGGTGACGCTGTCACCATCGTTGATGCACAGGGCAATCAGCGTGCAGGCATCGTCGGCAGGGTAAAGATCGAAAGGCGCCCCCTCATGCTTGTCGAAGCAGAGGTAGAGGGCAACATCATCAAGAACATCCTCCAGAATGCCGAGACCATCAAGCTCGTGGACGCAAAAGGAGAGCCTATTTCAATTGCTGACCTTAAACCCGGAGACGAGGTAATGGTCCACTACGAAGGAGGCGCACGCCACTTCGGCATGAAGGTGGAAGAAACCATCATCGAGAAATGAGATATGGTCCGCATAGGTAATTTCGACCTGGATGAGAGAGCAGCCATTGTTGCAGCCATCGACAAGGACCCTCTTATACAGTCAAAGGCCGCTGCATCCACAGGAGCGGACATCCTTGAGATCAGGCTTGATCTGCTGGGTATAGTCACTCCTGAAGATGCAGCCGATCTGCTCAAAAAGCTTCGTTCCCACATAGGACTCCCGTGTATTGCAACCAATCGGTTACAAAGCGAGGGAGGAAAATGGGAAGGTTCGGAAGAGGACAGGATCGGTCTGCTAGAGGAGATCCTACCCTTCACAGACGCAATAGATGTGGAGCTTAGTGCTGACCCGAAGCTTCGTGACAGGCTTGTGAAAAAGGCAGGGTCCGAAGGGACAACTGTCATTGTTTCATCCCACGATTTTGAGAGGACACCTGACAAGGATACGATCAGGGACATCCTTGAGCGTTCCAGGCAGGCAGGAGCTGATATCGCAAAACTTGCGGTCATGCCCAACAGCATGCAGGACGTCCTTGACCTGCTCGAGGTCACATTAAGTGAGGATAACGTCTGTACCATCGCAATGGGACAGCTCGGCAAACACACCCGGATCGTTGGGCCATGCTACGGCTCAAAACTTACCTATGCAAGTGTCTCGAATGCGGTTGCACCGGGACAACTGAAAGTACACGAACTGAAAAAGGCACTGGAGATGCTTCAATGAAACAGGTGTTCGGAGTACTCGGGAACCCCATCGCACACTCGCTCTCGCCCGTCATGCACAATGCAGCCTTCGAAGCACTTGGAATGGACTGCACATACCATGCTTTCAGGGTGGAGAAACAGAACCTTGGCGATGCGATAAAAGGTGCAAAGGCAATGGGATTCGGAGGACTGAACCTCACGGTCCCATTAAAAGAAGCTGCCACCCGCCTTATTGAGACCGACCCGCTGGCTGCAAGGATCGGGGCCGTCAATACCATAGACTTCAGGGACGGGATCAGAGGATACAACACCGACGGCATCGGTGCCCGGAAGACGCTGGAAGGCGCCGGGGTCGATATAAAGGACAAGAACGTCCTGATACTTGGTGCCGGAGGCGCTGCCAGGGCCATTGCATTCACTTTCGCCGAAGCCGGTGCAAAGGTCAACATTGCCAACAGGAGCCCTGAGAGGGCCATGCACCTCGCAGCAGAGGTAGGAAATGTCAATGGCTTCGGTCTGGACATACTGGACAGGTGCCTTGAGGACACTGACATACTCATCAATACAACCACCGTGGGAATGGACCCTAATATAGGCGATACCATTGTCACCGCAGACCGGATGCACTCCGGACTCACTGTTTTTGATATAGTTTACAATCCGCTCAGGACACGATTGCTCCTGGAGGCCGAAGCTGCCGGTGCAAGACCGGTCACAGGCATCATGATGCTGGTCTACCAGGGTGCGGAAGCGTTCCGCATCTGGACAGGCGTGGAACCTCCTGTTGATGTGATGAAAAAGGCTGTAATGGAGGCCCTTAAATTATGAAGATGCTCATAATCGGCGGAACCGGAGGTATGGGACAGTGGTTCACTAAATTCTTCCTGCATCACGATTATGAGGTCATAGTATGGGGAAGCAGCGGTAAGACCGAGATCGCAGACCAGATGGGAGTCGAATTTGCCAGCGACCTTGACAAAGCGATCGCAGAGGCAGATGTCGTCATCATAACAGTACCCATAGATATCACTGCAAGGGTGATCAGGGAGACAGCTCCGAAAATGAAGCAGGGCAGCCTCCTCATGGACCTTACCTCCATCAAGGCAGAGCCTGTCAATGCAATGAAGGAATACGCTCCTGAAGATGTGGAGATACTGGGCACACACCCCATGTTCGGCCCCTCCATCCCCACTTTACAGGGGCAGATCGTCATAATGAGCCCCATAGAAGGGCGTTGTGACAGATGGTTCCCGATCATGCACGACCTCTTCGAGAAGAGCGGCGCACACATCGAGATCATCGACCCGGAAGAGCATGATAGGTTCGTTTCCGTAGTTCAGGGACTTACACATTTTGCATACATCACCATCGGGACAACTTTCAAGAGCCTTGACTTCGACATAAGCAAGTCCAGGCGTTTCATGAGCCCGGTATATGAGATCATGGTGGACTTCGTGGGCAGGATACTGGGTCAGAACCCATACCTGTACGCCCATATTCAGATGAAGAACGAACAGGTTCTCAAAGTCCACGAGGCGTTCATCAATGAATGCAGGCTCCTTTCAAATATCGTAAAGGAACAGGACACAGAAGCGTTCTGCAATAAGATGACCGAAGCTGCTGCCCATTTCAAGGACACGGCATCCGCACTTCACAGGTCGGACAAGCTCATCAATTCAAAGATCGCAGAGTTCGAGGAAATGATAGCATCCGTTGGAAAAGAGAGAGGGCTTCTGCACAATTACTCCGGTGTGACACATGTGGGAACCATTGAAAAGGTCACTCCCAGGACAGTTACAATATCCAGGGGCGACCGGACCGTGTCCCTGAGGACAGAGAATGTCAGATTGCTCAGTGATGCGGAACTGAAGAAATGGAAGATCGGGAACCTGACACATCCGGTCAGGGATATCTCTGTCCTGATACCTTCCGGCGCTGACCCGGAGACCATTGAAAAAGTGATCTCATGCGATGAGAGTATAGTGTCTGTCAGCATCATCGATATATATTCAGGCATATCCGATGACAGGCTCAGTACAACATACCGCATTACAATACTCGGGGACCTTCCTGCAGCAAAGGTGCAGAAAGATATCGAGAATATGCTTTATGGACTTGGATGCAGCATAAGAGGCCATGACCCCATCTGATATTTATGTCATAAGAACAAATTGGATATTTCAGATCAAACAATGACAGGGGTGATATTTTGACAAAAACTGATAAAATGCAGACTGCCGGCATGCTTCCCGGAGGTATCGAGAAATATCTTCGGTTCTACAAAGGAGGACTTTTCTTCACCGCGATCTTTGGGATCGTCCTGGGACTTTGGGGACTGCAGCTAATTATTGTGGAGCACAATTACATATCAGGGATACCTCTGTTCTTGGCAGCACTCCTGATATCACCACCGCCTATCGGGATATCCAACATGGTTGCACGCAACCTTCACGTAGAACTTACCATGGGAATGAAATTAGGATTTTCAACATTGCTGTTGTTCATAGCATGGTATTTCCTTTAAGGAAATAAGAAATTTAAAAAAAGGATGCCATAAGGCATCACTCACTTCTTTTTGAAATAACTTTTGAGTATCAGATCAGGCTCACAAGATCCTCAAGAGCTGCCTTTGGATCCACTGCCTTGACAATACCGGATGCGAGGAGCACTCCAACAGAACCCAGTTCTATTGCAGCCTTAAGATCTTCTCCTTTAGAGATCCCTGCACCACAGAGAACCTTCACATCAGCATCGATGCGCTCAACGGCACTGACCGATCCTCTTACGACCTCCGGGTCCGCTTTTGAAACAGGAATGCCTGAGCCGATAAGTTCCGGCGGCTCCACTGCAACAAAGTCAGGTTTTAATGCAGCTGCTGCTGCTGTTGTTGCGATGTTATTGGTACAGACTATCGTCCGAAGTCCCTCACCCTTTGCAGCGGTAACGGATGCCTCGATGTCCGCAAGGTTCAGGCGGCGCTCGGAATGGTTGATAAGAGTACCCACTGCACCGGCGTCCTTAACACATCTGGCAAAGACGTGGCCTGTGAAACTTCCCGCACCCACACCATCGATATGCTGTGAATATACCGGCACATCCACCAGGGATGCGACCCTGTAAACATCACAGAGCTGTGGTGCCACTGCAATCTCGATACCACTTGCCTCACCTACATCCCTGCAGGCCTCGGCGATCCTGACAGCACCTTCACCGGTACCCTCAAGATACGTCTTCAGATTCAATACGATCAATGGTCTCATTGTATCCCCCGTAAAAAAGGGAACGTGCGGAAACGCACGCTTAGAAATCGGTCATTACCCTGAACTGGTCGATCTCTGGCTTGTTCAGGCCTTCAATGAACTGCTCAGCAGCCTGTCTGACGTCCTTTGCATTGGTGATAGCCCTGCCGACAACAAGGATGTCAGCGCCTGCACCAAGTGCATCCGGAATGGTGTCAACACGTACACCGCCAGCGACTGCCACAAGGATCTTCCTGTTGCGCTTCTCACCGATAGCCTTGATACCTTCGATGCTGCCCCATGCGTGAGCGGTCTCCTCGATGTCGATAGCGCGGTGAAGCTCGACAACGTCAGGGAGCTCGTCCAGCTGCTCAAGGATAGCTACAGGGTCAGGCTGGTTCAGTGTGTCCATGACAGCATATATACCGGTCTTGTGAGCTTCTTTGATAGCCTTGTTGAGTGTTGCGATAGGTGCGAGTGCGGAGACCACAATTGCATCTGCAGTTGCATCTGCCACCATACGTGCCTCAAGGTTACCTGTGTCAAGTGTCTTAAGGTCAGCAACGATGAATGCATCAGGCTTGATCTCACGCAGCTTGTTGATGACATCCACACCATAGCGCTTGATGAGAGGTGTACCTGCCTCGAGGATCAGGTGGTCGCTCTTTGGAAGCTGCTTGATGACGTTGGTGATAGCAGGAAGGTTCGGGTTGTCAAGTGCAACCTGAAGGTATGGGGCATCCCAGAGCCTTGATACCTTGAATCCCATGATAGCGTGTGAGGACTTGTCCTTTTCTTCGAGCACAGTGTCGATGTCCGGGAAGTTTTCCAGTGCACGCTTAAGGGCAAGCTTTGTAGCACCATAGTTGTACCTGTAGATACGGTTGTAGTCAACAGCCTGTGGGTGGATGAACACGCTTGCGATGATCACAAGGTCCTCGACCTGGTCTGTTGGAACGATACCTTCTTCCACAGCATCTGCGACTGCCTTGGCAACAGCTGCCTGAGCAGGACCGAAGATCTGTGCAGCCTGATCCATGTTCTTCACTGTCACTTTAGGTACGATCAGTGTAGATGGCTTTGTAGGCAGGTTCGGGCGGATCACGGAAAGAAGAGGGGTGTGACCTGCTGAAAGCTGGGTCATGCCTGTTGCGAACGCCTGTCCGACAGGTCCCTCCTTATCCCCGATCATAAGATCGACGTGTGCGAGTTCTGGTTCCTCGCCAATTAGAGCTTCTCCAATAAACATCATAGTTATCAATCCGCTAAATTGCCATGACTATATATATTAGTTCTGATGAGAATTGAAGAATGATTCCTAAAAAAAAGGGAGATGTATCCTTAAAGTATTATATAATAATGAAACAAATAGAATATTGTGATCATAGACATTTACAACCAGCTTATCAAAAAAAGGAAACTCACAGCACTTTATGTACTTTCTGCTATAGTACTGACGTACTTTGCAAGTTGGTTCCCTGATTTCGAGAACCTCATAGGAATAGAGGGCGCAAGGATAAGTTCAGTTGTATCTTTCGGTGCATTGAACGGCATGATACTTGGCCCGCTCTGGGGGACGATCGCATCCTTTGCCGGTGTAATGGGCCACACCCTGATAAGAGGACAGAATCTGGACACATTCCATCTGCTCACCCCATTCTTCGTGTCAATGGCATCTGCAGTAGCAGGTCTCTTGATCACAAAAAAAGAAAAGGCTGCAATGGGGGTTTTTGGAGTCCTCATACTGCTCTGGTACGCAACACCATTGGGAAGGACAGTATACTATTACCCCTGGTTCCATGTGGTAACACTTGGTGCTTTCCTTGTATTCTATTACAGATTAAGGGAAAGGAAAGAGAACATCTTCAAGTTCATATTCCTGCTTTTAGCAGCACTTATGGCGATCCTGTCCGATCATCTTGTAGGTAGCATAAGCGCAGCAATACTCTTTGACCTGCCACCACAGATGTTCGCATCAGTAATTATGATATATCCGATCGAAAGGATCACACTAGCACTCGCTGCAGCTTCGATCATTTATATGCTGGTGATCTCACTTCAGAATACCCTGATGGAATCGGAAACATATCATGAACAGATAAGGGAATCAAAGAGTAAAGATGTCCTCAACTATGTGGATGAAGTAAAGGACATGCTTGAAAAAGATAATAGGAAGTAAATCACTCATCATTCAGGCACTTGTCTATCTCACTTATCACATTGAAAACAGCCTTTGAGAAAGAATGGTCCGGATCTTTAACGGTAAAGACCTCCGAGTCAGACCTGATAGCAACATCACAAAGACAGGGGATCGTTGCCAGAATATGCTCTTTTACATCGTTCAGCCCGGCTATTGCGACAGGCATACCGGTATGACATTTGTTCATTACTATTCCATAGGGCTTACTGAGCGGAAGGTAGATGCCTTCGATCACCTGTTCCATGTACTTCTGATGTGATTTATCGGGCTTTGTGATCATCAACACATAATCAGCTGCTGCTATTGCATTTACCGAAGTGAAATCTACTCCCGGGCCTGTATCGATTATAAGTACATCCACACCAGATGAAAACAAGTCCTTTTTCGCATTCATTATGTGCTTTAAGGCCTTTGACTGCCATTTTCGGTCTTTGCCCGACATTTCGCGAACCGCATCTATCTCAGGGTTACAGTACCCTACATACAAGCGGCCCGGGGATGCACTATCATCATCGACCTCAACGAGAGCATCACTGATAGCACATTTGCCTTCAAGGACCTCGTTCAGCCAGCAATCGGATTCCGGGAACATATAGTTAAAGAGACTTGGCGCTTTAAGATCTGCATCGATAAGACAAACGTTCTTACCTGCAGAGGCATATGCAAATGCCAGATTGATAGCAAATGAGGTCTTACCCGACCCCCCTTTTGATGAGTGCACCGCAATAGTTATTCCCATTTATATCCCTTTAATCAAACATTGTTCCTAATGAAGTAGGACGATGAACATCTATATAATAGTATTTCACAGAACAGTTGCATTTAAATCAAATATACTTTATTTAATTGACAATGAATCATTTGTGGATGATCATCAACAAAAATATACTGATCACGCCGACTACATACCTGCTATAAAATAGCAGTTTTATTATTTCCCCAGGCCTTCACCTATACTAAAGTAAACTTTTCTCCCTGAACGGCTCTTTACAACATGCCCCATCCTCACCAGCTGGTTCAGGTAATTGCTCTCCACAGCCCTTTCCTTGTGGGTCTTCTTTGCAAGGTCTTCCGCAGTTGCCGATCCCAGTTCGAAGAGTGCGGTTGCCGTCTCACGCAGGTGATCGGGAAGAGTTAGCAGGGTCATCACATCCAGTACGTCGAAGATACCATCATCCGAATCATTGGAAGACGTACCCTGCATAAGGATGCGATCCAGTTTACCACTGATCTCTTTCAAAAGCCTCACGATCTCGTCATTGGAATTATCACTGGTCATATTGACCTCCCGGCAAGGATCTGCAAATTACCCTGCCTATCGCCATTATCAAAGGCATACAGATAGAATCTCACAACTAAGTTATAAACGTATTGAAGAACTACACAAATACAACAGTACCACATTCCTGAATGGAAGGATCAGAGGTCCTTTGACATATAGACACCATCACGGTAGTAACCGAACTTGCGGTAATATTCCCTGACCCCGATACCGCTGATGATAGAGATCTTCGAATAGCCTGCCTCCCGGGAGATCGCCTCTGCATTCTCCAGAAGTTCGGCACCATAACCACGATGCTGCCAGTCACTGCCAACAGCGCCCCTGCCAACCGGGACCATGGAACCGTAGACATGCAGTTCCCTCACAAGAGCAGCATCCTTTAATTCATACCTGTGAGGAGAGTGCGGGAAACGCAACCTCAGGAAACCTATCAGGATATCCTTAGAAGTATCCTCGAATGAGATGAAATGTTCCTTACCGCCACAGGACTCATAGGCATCAACTGTAAGCTCAATACTTTCAGGGTCCGGCTCATTGCCCTTGAGCACATTATGACCGACCTCCCTGCAACGGATACACCTGCATTTTTCGCCCCTTGCTTCAAGCCTCTCTTTTGCAAGCTGGCGAATATTGCTCTTCCTGACACCTGCAAGGATCTGAGGGGAGGGGATATCCCTCTGTATGCGCTGCATCCTCACCCATTTCGGGAGGATGGCCTTGATGTCGGCAAGAAGTTCTACTGCCCCATCATCATCCAGAGCCTCATACTCACCCCGCTCCCACATACCATGAAGCTCTGTGCCCTCTGTTACAAGCGTTGGATAGATCTTGAGATAATCAGGCATGAACCTGCTGTCCGTGAAGAGCTTCTTGAAACCACGAAGGTCCCTTGCAGAATCCATTCCCGGAAGATGGGGCATCATATGGAATCCCACCTTGAGCGCACTATCCCTGAGCATGCGGTTAGACTCCACGGTCTCCTGGACAGTATGCCCCCTCCGCATCCTCTCAAGGACGAAATCATATACGCTCTGGACACCTATCTCGACCTTAGTGGCACCCAGTGCTAGCATGCGGTCAACATGCCCCCGGGTCGTCCAGTCCGGACGCGTCTCAAAAGTGATTCCTGTGTTCCTGATGACTGCGGTCTCATTGGCCTTCTGCACATCCTCCACGGTCACATAGGGATGTTCCTTTCCAATGAACTGAACATTATCACGCCACTGTGTGCCCGAAAAATCGTTCATAGCCTCAAGGCAGCGCTTTGTGAACCATTCCTGATAGTCGATGGCACGGGCCGAGAACGTACCGCCCATGACGATAAGCTCGGCCTTGTCCACCTCATGCCCTATCTGTTTTAACTGGGAGAGGCGACCCGAGACTATCCTGTAAGGATCATACTCATACTGCATGGCCCTCATTGTAGCCGGTTCCCTGCCCATATAGCTCTGCGGGGAATTGAATGTGGAGTTCGGACCGCCAGGGCATGGCACACATACGCCGTGAGGACATGCACATGGAGATGTCATGGCTGCTATCACAGCAACACCCGAGATCGTACGAACCGGCTTGCGGCGCAGCATATCTCGTACTTCCTTCTGCTCATCATCATTGCCTGCCATTATAATGTCCGGGTTCTTTGGAAGAGTAGAAAGCCTAAACTCCTTGCTCACAGCTTTCTTTGCCTCATTGAGCTGGAGGTTGTCAGATACCTTACCCTCAAGGACCATGTCCAGCAGCTTTCTGCATGCAGCCCTGAAATTCTCATCAGATCCAGATGTCATAGTAAAACCGGTTATCAGTAAAGTTCCGTAACAAGCGATTCCAGATGAATCCTTGCATTCGCACTGTCAATAATCATTGCGTCTGCATCGGCTATCCTGCATGCTGCCTTTGCGATCTCGGATTCGCTGCGGTCAGAGCTCATTACCACCGAATGCAGCTGCTGCAGCACCTCATCCCCGGTAAAACCTTCCTCGATGAGAAGATCATCGATCAGTTTCCTGGCTTTCACGAGATCATGGGATATGGCCGCAGAATGCAGTTCTGTAACGTTGTCAGATACCTCGCAGAGGGATTCCTCATACAGAACGTCATCTGTGATCTCCTTGCCGGGATTGTTCATACTGGCGAACTGCAGTGTCAGCAAAGCCCTTGAGACATTTCCGCCTGCATAATACAACAGGGCATCAAGGCCGTCTCCGGAAATCGGGATGTCCTCCTGTTCCGCCACTGAGACTATGAAAGGCCTTAGCACTTCATCAGGCACATAGGTGAAGAACAGTTCCAGGCCCCTTGAACGCAGGGGAGATATCAGCTTGGATGGCTGCGTGGTCGACAGGATAAACCTGCAGGTACGTGTGTATTTCTCCATGATGCGGCGCAGTGCATGCTGTGCACTGGTGTCCAGGGATTCGACATTATCAATGAAAATGATCTTGAAGTCCGCATCAATGGATCCCATCCCTGCAAACTCGTTGATCACAGTCTTGAAGACCGAGATGACGCTTGTGTAGATCTTCTTCGGATCATCAGTACCGATAATGTGGGTAAAGCGCTTGTCACGGACAAGGTAGCGCTTACCCTGGTCAAAGAAATCGGATGCATTGAAGTATGTGAAATTGCTCTCATAGCCCTCACCATAAAGCTCAAGTGCCAGGGCAAAGGCAGTTGAGGCCTTGCCGGAGTTCACCGGGCCGTGGAACACAAGGTGTGGCAGGTTGCCTGAATGGACAAGCTGCTCAAGGGCATTGAGAGATTCCTCATTGCCCAGAACGTCTGCAAGCATCTTAGGGCGATATTTCACGGTCCACATATCATTCATTATCAACACATCCATAGATAGCAGTTCACTCTGCTTCGTTAAGTACTTCCTTTATGACCCTGCCATACACCGGCCTTGCTATGAGCACACCGATGAGCACACCGATGATGGTCGTAATGGCAAATCCCTTGAGGGCGCCAAAGCCCATCACTACAAGCGGAGACATTGCAATGGTAGTCGTCGCAGCTGCTGCGAAGATTATACCGAATGCCTTTGTTATCCTTTCAAGATATACTTTTGTGGAAGGCAGCTTGCCTTCATAAAGCACCTCATCGGTAATGATCACAAGGTGATCGATACCGGTACCTATTGCAGCAATGATACCCGCAATTGCCGGCAGGTCAAGCTGCCAGTTGATGGTGGCTGCAACTCCCAGGATCATGATCAGTTCACAAATTGAAGTTCCTACCATCGGAAGCAGGATCTCCTTCTGACCATATCTCCTGAACACCACAAGGGCCACTGCAACAAGTGCAAAGAGTCCGGCCATCAATGCCTGTTTCTTGAACTGTGCACCCAGTGCTGCATCGACCTGCCCGGAGCCCATTAGGACCACGTTCACAGGTAATGCACCTGCACGCAGGTGGATCTGGAGCTGCTCTGCCTCGGATTTGCTTTCCTCATCAGGGCCTGTTGAAGCCTCCCAGGAATATATCGGGTGCTCGGTAAGTCTTGCTGCTGCTGAATAGCTCAGCGGTGCACCATAGACTTCGTTATCATCAAGATACATGTAGAGCCAGTGTGAGTTAGGATCACTGGTCGCACCGGTCTCGATGGCAACCTTCTGCAAAGCAAGGGCACCTTCCTCGTTAAGTGTGAAAGGAGTATGCCACTGACCATCGTGGAATGTCACGACACCGACCTTCTCGATAGCATCGCCGTAGAGCACATGAGCGGTCTCATTGGCCTGTGTCTGTATCCTTATCTCGAACTTACCCGGCCTCTCAACGATCTCCTTTGCAGTTGCAAGATCCGTTCCTGCGAAGTCGATAAGGATGTAATCCTCACCCACCGTACGTACAGGTATGTCCTTCAGGCCAAGGGAGTTCAGCTTGTCGCTGAGGATATCCCTGGTCATGTCACGGGTATCGGTCCTGACACCCTCACGGTATATCGGAGTGCCGTCCGCCCCATTAAGGATGGAACCGCCAACTTCTTCCATCATGGACTGGAGATCATCCTGTGAGACCTCCTTACGGACCTCATATTCAATGGAATCACCGATTGAAAGAGGGATGACCTCACCATCAACTGAATCGGAAAGATACTTGGTGATAAGTGTCTGCTTACTTGTATATAGGACGACCTCGGAAGTGTTCCCTGAATGGGTGATATCAGACTCACCTATACCCAGGAGGTCCATCTGCAGGTCGGAGATAGAGGTATCAGTAGTGAAAACCACCGTTGTTCCCACAGAAGAATAACCGCTTCCGCTATGTCCTGTGACGCTCTTCACATCAATGGATGAACCGATCGCAGGTTCAACAATGGCAGAGACGGTCTGTGAGATATCAGCATCTACCTGGGCAACTGCACCCTGAAGCCTTATCTGGATCCATGAACCGCCCTCAAGGTCAAGTCCGTAATTAAGATCGGTTGTTGCACCTTCGTCCGAGGAATACCACGGATGTATCATAACAACAGAGAACAGCACTGCTGCTATCAGTAACCATACGCGGAGATCGCTTTTCAGGCCTTTCTTCACTTCTTCTTCCCTCATGCTCTTCGCCCCCTTGGGTTGCTGCGGGTCACATGCCACCTCAATATACCGGTGTTAAGCATCCAGGTGTTCATAATATCGGCCACCAGGCCGAATATCAGCACAATGGAGATATCGGAAAGCAGGTTGACCTGGGAAACGGATGATGTCACAAGGTATGAGAAAGTGGATACGATGTACATCACCACAAGTGCTGCGAGTGTTGTAGTTGTCATTGTAAGACCCGTATGCATTGCACGACCGATGTTCTCGTTGGGCGTGCCCCTTCTCTTCAGCACACGTGTGGTAAGCAGGATGTCACTGTCAACCGAATAACCGATGAGCATCAGCAAAGCCGCCACGGTACCCAGGGAAAGCTCGATACCTGCAATGTTCATAAAACCAACAGCTATCACAATATCCGATATTGCTGAAAGCACCACTGCAACAGATGGGACAAAGGTCCTGAAAATGAGGAACACGACCAGTGCCATTCCGATAAAAGAGAGACAAAGAGCTTTTAATGCCTGGGACTGTAGCTCTTTTCCATACAGGGCACCGATCTGCTTGATCTCCACATTAGAGTATTTGGATGTTACAGCCTTTTCAAGTTCGATCTGGTCTTTGCTGTCCATAGGACCAAACTGAAGGATCGCACGGTCGCCTGTCTTACGTGCATCCACCAGAGGATAATCGGAATATGCCTGCTCCAGCACACCTGCTGCATCCTGTGTCTCGAAAGCTATCATGGTACCGCCTTCGAATTCAAGTCCAAGCTTAACGGGTGCACCCGTGCTTGAAAATACTACAACCGACACTATAAGGGATAGTGCCAGAACTATCATGGGAATGGCGATGAGCTGCTTATCATCACGAGCCCTTATGAATGAATCAAGATATTCTGCTAGAATAGATCCCATTTTCAAATGCTCCGTTATCAGAAAAAAATGTAAACTATAAATATTCTTGTATACCCCAGACCATACACTACAACTTATATATACTACTTGCTATTTTCTTTTTATACATGACTGACAGACCATCAATTGATGAATATTTCCTGGAGATCGCTTCGGTGGTCGCAAAACGTTCCACCTGCCTTAGGAACAAGGTGGGAGCTGTCATTGTCCGTGATAAAAGGATACTTTCCACAGGATACAACGGTGCCCCAAGCAACATCGAGCATTGCCTTGACATTGGTTGTATCAGGCAGCAGAACAACATTGCATCCGGGACCATGCACGAGAAATGCCGTGCTGTTCACGCAGAACAGAATGCCATTATACAGGCAGCGCTTCATGGCGTGGGCATCGAAGGAGCTACAGTCTACTGCACCCACCAGCCATGCATACTTTGCGCAAAAATGATAATAAACTCCAACATCAAGAGGGTAGTCTTCAGCACGAAATACCCAGACACTGACACTCCGGAGTTCTTCAAAGCTGCGGGTGTTGAAATGGTGAACCTTCAGTCAGATGACTGACGAAGGCACCTTAAACTTTTTCTTATTATATCCCCGTTCACAGGACGATACATCTCTTTCACACTGACATCATCCGCGGTATGGTGTTCATAACCACGCACGATCACAACAGGATAGCCACCCGCGGCTTCACCCATCAACAGGTTTGCTGCCGATGCGACCTCATCTGCCACCGCTTCCTCAGTGATCTCAAGTTCCTTCCCAAAGAGATCCTTTTCCCCTCGCCAGTTTCGGATGGGATGCATATGGTATATGCCCACGGCAACCCCCGTCTGCCCTATCTTGAAGGCCCTGCCATTGGTATCAGTGACAATGACACTGACATCCTTTCCGGAAATAGCGTATATCCGTTCACCTATTGCCCTTGCAGAAGCATCCGGATCCCGGGGAAGTTCCAGAAAATATTCACTTTCAACATTGGAATCATCGATACCGGCATTTATACTAACATGACCGTTGTGGTTCTCGACAAGCAACAGAGGATGATCGACCAGTACATCCGCACTCCTGTCAAGCACTGCCTGCACAAGTGCCGGGCTCTTACCCTGCCTTTTCGCAATGTTCACAGCACGTTCGGATGGCACAACCTCACTCTTCAGGATCCTTGAACCTTCGGCCTTTGCCACGATCGTGGATGCGACGACCACACAATCATGGTCCTCAAGTTCCGTCCGCTCACATACCATAGCTGCAATGTCATCGCCCTTCTGAATAAGCGGAAGCTCATCCACAGTAAACAATTCCAACCTCAATATGATACCTCGGGAATGGAAATGGCATCAAAAATAAATAATACTATCCATATAGTCTGGATTGCGGCGATGATGAGAGTTACCCCGACCGAGCAAAATATGACGATAAACTCTGGCTGATGCTGCAAACCTACTCTTGATCGGGAATATGAAAAAGAAGAGTGATCGAAATCACTCGATCATGATCTTCGGCTTTTCTTCAGCTTTTGACTTCGGAAGTGTAACGGTCAGCACACCATCCTCAAGTTTTGCCTTTGCGCCTTCATCAGTGACATTGGCAGGGAGAACGGCAGACCTTGAGAAGCGGCTGTAGGTGCGCTCTCTCTGAGTATAACCCCCTTCCTCTGCTTCAGTTTCCTTCTTGCACTCAGCACTGATCTCGATGATATTATCTTTTACATTGATGTTGATGTCCTTCTTGTCAACACCCGGGAGATCAGCCGTAACGACCACATTATCACCTTCTTCCCTTATATCCATCAGAGGAGTGAACGCCCCTCCTTCAGACCAGCCCCCGAAGGGAGATATTTCCCTGAAAAGCTGGTTGAGGTGTTCCTGTGTCTGCCTGATCTCTTCAAATGGGTCCCAGCGGGATAATCCGGAGGGTCCCCTACGTGTTAAACCGAATTTCATATACTCCACTCCTTAATAATTAGGTGAGAGTATATATGCAGTATAAAAATAAAAAACTAACGGGCTTTAAAAAACAGAAACAAGCAGGGCTATCACCCCTGCTTTGCCTTATCAATGAGCATCCGGACGATGTCGCAACCGCGGACAGTACCAAGGGAACCGGATCTCATGGCATCCTCATCAAAGGTTTCCACGCTGTCCATATCATTCTCAAGTGTCGAATAGATCAGGAAAGGTACAGGATCCGAAGTATGTGTCCTTAGCACGATAGGTGTCGGGTGGTCCGGAAGGACGACTATCATATAGTCTTCAGTGTCATCTTCCTTTGCAGCGCGCAGGACAGTGCCCACAACCTTCTCATCGAAGTCCTCTACTGCCCTGATCTTGGCATCCAGGTCACCCATATGACCTGCCTCATCAGGAGCCTCAACATGGACCACTACAATATCCCTTTCCTTCAGAGACTCCATGGCATATTCGGCCTTGCCCACATAATTGGTATCAAGATATCCTGTTGCTCCCGGAACCTCGATGACATCCAGTCCGGCATAGATGCCGAGACCCTTTATCAGATCAACCGCTGAGATCACAGAACCTGTGAGACCATAGAGCTCATTGAAGGTACGGAATGAAGGCGCATATCCCTGACCCCAGAACCATATGGAATTTGCAGGGTTCTTTCCCTCCTTTATCCTCTTCTCGTTGACAGGATGAACCTCAAGGATAGGTATGGATTCCTCGATCAGCCTGGAAAGGACAGCACTGCCTTCACCCCTTGGCATATGATCCTTCCTTTCACCCCCGATCACGTCATGAGGAGGGGTGCAATCGGTATTACCGCCGAGGTCATTGGAGGCGACCAGAAGGTGCCTGTAACTGATACCCGGGTAGAACCTCAGTTCATCTGTCCCAAGCTCGTGGTCGATGGTCTCAATGAGCTCCTTTGCCTCCTCACTTGTGATATGTCCTGCACTGTGGTCTGCAATATGATCATCGTTCAATGTGATCAGGTTGCACCTGAAAGCAACATCGTCTTTCTTCAGAGGAATGCCCATGCTGGCAGCCTCAAGAGGAGCACGGCCTGAATAATAGATGTCCGGGTCGTATCCCATGACAGACATGTTCGCAACATCGCTTCCCGGTGGCAACCCTTCAGGAACATTGGCAGCAAGACCTGCCAGGCCATTCTTGGTCATGTAATCCATATTTGGAGTGCGGGCTTTCTGGAGAACGGTCTTACCCCCCAGCTCATCCAGTGGGTAATCCGCCATTCCATCGCCGATGAGAATAATATATTTCAATGATACACCTCTTTTTGTATGATAATTATTTAACCTTCAAATGAAGGTATCGGCAAAACTATAAAGACAATATGCTCATTTTAACAGTGTTTAAATGTGCTTCGTGAATGGTGACGTTTAATGAAATATATACATTTTGTACTCATAGCAATATTTGCCATGCTGTTTGCAGCAACGCCTGCAGCATCCCTTGACCCGACCAAACCGATAATACATTATTCGGAAAGTGTTGTGGAAATAGGAACGGAACTTTCCCTTGCCCAGGGATATACGCTCAAGATAGTTGATATTAATGAGGATAACGAGGATGTCTGGGTAGAGGTACGTCACAATGGGAAACTCGTAAAAGATGGCGAAGGCACCGGAAAAGAGAACGATCCCTTCGAATACATACTTACCATCGAAGCAGAGGATGACGATGAGGAGGATGACGAATACCTGATATTCCGCATTACTCCAAAGGAGCTTATTACCAGCGGAAAGGATACTGCCACAAGGATAAGGATCGAGCAGTTCAGGGACCCTACCAGGGACATCGACGATTTCCTGATATATGACAGGTCAGATTCTGTGGACATCGGCGATGAAATGGACCTGGAGGAAGGGTACACACTCACAGCATCCGACCTTGATACAGATGAGCAGACCATCACAGTAACGCTGAAAAAGAACGACCATGTTGTCAGGGAAGTGAAGGACATGGAAGCAGGAGATATCTTCAGTTACTACAAGAATGTAGATGGAGAGACCCGTACGATCGTCATCGCAAAGGTATATGACTTCTTTGAGAGCACTGACACTCACATACTTTTCCTGAAGGAGATCTCACAGAGAGAAGATGTGGAAGTTGAGACAAATGTCGATATAAGTGTAGAAGGACTGGCCGGGAACATTGTCCGGGAAGATGAGAAGGCCATCATATATTATGACCTTGAGGATGATGCTGCCAAAGTGACCATCTATGTTGATGATGACATGATAGATGTCCGATACGATGTTGACGATGGACTCTATGCATCAGTTACGGACGAGCTTGATCGCGGCACCCATGAGATACTTATCGAAACCGTTTCAACGGACGGAAGTGTGTCATCAAAGGAGGCATCATTCAGGGTCGAAGCAAAGGATACTGAAGAAGGGACAACATCCCGGGATGATAACTCCATATCAGATCAGGTCGATGACATCATCCAAGATGGTGAGAATGCAACCGGTAATGTCACAGGAGGCGTATCCGATTCTGCCAGGGAGGCGATCGGATCTACAGCTTTCACCTACATCGTAGTTGCAGTTCTCCTTGCACTTACTGTTTTCTTCTTTAAGAGAGAGTTCAGCTGAACGACTCCCTCCCTTTTATATTCACATAAAAAGGAAGGCAAATTGATTCCGCCTTTCATAATCTTTATATTACACTGCCGTGTTTATAGCCACATTCCAAATCAAGCCTAATACAGAACGTGATCAGATTATGAGATATGTAATGAAATTCGGCGGTACTTCCATTGCTGATGGGAAGAAGATACGTCATGTTGCAGAGCTTTTGATCAGCTACAGAGAAGCCGGGAATGAGGTCGTTGCCATAACATCAGCACTTGGCGGTGTCACAGACGGTTTGCTCACGAACGCAGCAGAAGCATCACAGAAAGGGAAGGTCGCCCAGATAAAGGAGTTTATGACAGACCTTGCCAAAAAACACTATGATGCCATTGGCTTTGCGATCGATGATGAGAGGATCGCCGACGAGGTCATCGAAGCTATTGACACCCGCATAGACGAACTTGAGAAAGCACTTATCGGAATCTGTTACCTCGGTGAGCTCACACCACGTTCCATTGATTACATTTCATCATACGGAGAACGCCTTGCAGTACCTATAATCAGCGGCGCTATACGCTCACTTGGAACAGGCTCAATGCCATTCACAGGCGGAGAGGCAGGCATAATAACAACAAGTGATTACGGAAATGCACAGCCTCTGGAGAAAAGCTATGAGCAGGTAGAGAGCAACATACTGCCACTTGTGGAGACCTCGATCCCTGTCATAACAGGATTCATTGCAGAGGATAAGAAGGGGATCATCACAACCCTGGGACGTGGCGGTTCAGACTACACTGCATCCATTGTAGGTGCTTCCATCCACGCTGACGAGATCTGGCTATGGAAAGAAGTACACGGTATCATGACGACCGATCCGAGGATCGTCCCGGAAGCATCCTCCATTCCACAGATATCCTACATCGAAGCAATGGAGATGTCATATTTCGGTGCCAAGGTGCTCCATCCACGTGCTATTGAACCCGCTATCAAGCACGGCATACCTGTTCGTGTCAAGAACACCTTCGATATCGACCATCCCGGTACGCTTGTAGTTGCAGACCAGACCCGCACTGAGGATGTTGTAAAAGCAGTGACGCTGATAAGGAAAGTGGCTGCTATCAACATATCAGGAGCAGGGATGGTGGGAGCCATCGGTACAGCAGCAAGGATCTTTTCCGCACTTGCAAACGCAGGAGTCAACATCGTCATGATCAGCCAGAGCTCTTCCGAAGCCAACATGTCCCTTGTTGTAGATGATGCACACCTTAAGATGGCCCTGAAAGCATTGAAATCCGAATTCAACAAAGATGTTGTCAGGGAAGTCGTGTATGACAAGGATGTTTGTGTTGTAGCAGTGGTAGGTGCCGGAATGGATGGCATCCCTGGTGTTGCAGGGAAGGTGTTCGGAGCTCTCGGCAGGGATAAGATCAATGTAATAATGATCAGCCAGGGATCATCACAGCACAACATTTCCTTCACTATCAAAGAGAATGATGCAGAAAATGCAGTAAGGGTACTGCACCAGGAATTCGGTCTTGGGTCAAAGAAGGAAGCTGAAAAATAAGGAGGCCATAGAATTGAGTGAGAAACATCTTACATACGCAGATTCCGGAGTGGACATCGAAAAAGAAGAGTCCACTATCAAAGCACTGACCGGCGGAATGACATACAGGCGTGAGGGTCTGGGAGCTCCGCTGACAGATATCGGCCACTATGCAGGCCTCATCGATTTCGGAGAATATGCGCTGGCAATGGCAACCGATGGTGTCGGTTCAAAAGTGCTCATCGCAAATGAGATGAAACGCTGGAACACAGTTGGCATCGACTGTATCGCCATGAATGTGAACGACCTTCTGGCAATCGGTGCAGAACCTATCAGTTTCGTGGATTACCTTGCACTTGAGGAGCACACCGATGATTTCGCACGTCAGATCGGCGAGGGACTTACAAAGGGAGCAGAGATCTCAAGAATGACCATCGTCGGAGGAGAGACAGCAACACTCCCGGAGATCGTAAACGGCTTTGACCTTGCAGGCACATGCCTTGGAATGGTGAAGAAGGACGAGATCATCACCGGCGAGAGGGTACAGCTTGGCGATGTACTCGTAGGAATTCCAAGCAGCGGAGTACACAGCAACGGATACACACTTGTCAGGAAGATAGTCGACCAGTCAGGATATTCATATCACGACAGGTTCCCATACAACACAGAGACGACAATTGGTGACGAACTGCTGATACCAACACGGATCTACATGGAAGTCCTCGATGTAATAAAGGAATGTGACGTTCACGGACTTGCACACATCACCGGAAGCGGTCTCCTGAAACTCAGGAGAGTGACCGACCTGGGATTTGATATCACTGACCCGATCGAGCCAAATTCCATTTTCAGGTTCCTTCAGGAAGAAGGCAATGTGGACGATCTTGAGATGTACCGCACATTCAATATGGGAATGGGCTTTTTGATCATCCTGCCTGAAGAAGATGCTCAGAAGGCAGCCGAGATGACCGGCGGAAAGATAGTCGGAAAGATCGTGGAAAGCGGCATCCGTGTCGGAGACCTCGAGATAGTATAAATGGCCTGTATCAACGACATACCCTATGAGATCCTTCTGAAGGGAGGATCACCACAACAGTGTGAAGACTTCATCCAGAAGGAATGTGATGAGGTCTATCACGTCAAAGGTGGTTATAAGATACGGGGAGTACTCCTCCACGGAGGAAACTCCATCCCCATCGGCGTCAAGGGGAATGACCTTATATTCCAGTTCATAAAACCATGCAGCGGGCTTTTCATACTGAAGATCCGCGATGCACAGGACGAGATAGAAAAATTGCGCAATGCCATGAAATGATCATAACTTCGATCTTCTGGCATTATCCATGACACAACCGAGGAAATCCGGGGAAGGGAACTCGTGGACCGTCGTGGCAATTATCAACCCTTCACCTACTTTTTTTACCACCATTACAGCCTGACCATCGTCATTGTTTAAGATAACATTGCCATCTGTGGAAGAGAAATACCCGTCACATTCCACGACCATCTCAGGATCTGAGACTATGCACTGTGCCCCATGCTCCCCCACACGATGAAGGCTGGTCTCACCGTGTTTTTCTGTATATGTGAGCTTCATGGGCAACCAGTCGTGATCATAGGTTGTGACAAGAGCTCCGAATACGACAAGTACACCTCCGGCATTTACGAACTTTTCAAACGCTTTCCCATTCCTTTCGATCCCCGGAAGGATCTTCGTGTATGCCGGATTGGCAAATCCCGTGGGGACGATGACACATTTGCATGAAGGAAGAAAAGGTGTACCCAAAGCAGTGGAAAGGATGCGCTGACATTTCAGGCCGTTTTCCTCAAAGAGTTTCTCAAAAAGCAAAGGGGTGTCCCAGAGAAGCATCACGTCTGTCATGAGAGGAAACTAAACATTGAATGGCCTTAAATTTTCCTGTGTATTCCGGAAAAGAAGGAGAGGCAGACGAAATAAAAAGAGAATAAATGAGAGTCAGGGACCCTCAAATGGTGTTAAGGTATCTTTCGATCTCCCAGTCGTGGACCTGTATACGATATGCATCCCAGTCAGCTCTTGCAAGCCTCAGGACGTTCTCATGGACGTGCTCACCAAGTGCCTCGTGCAAGAGGTCACTTTCAGCAAGGTAATTTGCAGCATCCTTGATGGTTGATGGGAGTGTCTCTATGCCAAGCTCCTGAAGACCCTTGTCAGAAAGCTCGAAGATGTTCTCTTCCCTTGACTCTCCCGGATCGATCTTGTTCCTGATACCATCCAGACCTGCTGCAAGGACGGCAGCAAAGGTAAGATATGGGTTACATGATGGATCAGGACTCCTGAGCTCCACACGGGTACCCTTACCTCTTGCAGCAGGGATACGGATAAGGGAGCTTCTGTTGGCACCGGACCATGCAATGTATACCGGAGCCTCGTAACCAGGTACCAGACGCTTGTAAGAGTTTACAAGAGGGTTGGAAATAGCTGTGATGGCTTTTACATGTTTAAGAAGTCCGCCAATGAAGTAGCGAGCCTCATCGCTTATCTGCATGTCACCCTCCGGATCGTAGAAAGCATTCTCCCCGTTCTTTGAAAGGGAGAGGTTCACGTGCATGCCTGATCCGTTCTCACCAAAGATAGGCTTTGGCATAAAGGTTGCATGCAAGCCGTTCAGCTTTGCAATGGTACGGGTAACATACTTGAATGTCATGACATTGTCAGCAGTGGAAAGTGCATCGCCATACTTGAAATCGATCTCGTGCTGACCGAAAGCAACCTCGTGATGAGATGCCTCGATATCAAATCCAAGTTCCATGAGAGTAAGGACGATATCACGGCGAATATCCTCTGCAAGGTCAGCAGGTGCGAACTCAAAGTATCTGCCAAAATCATGAGGTATGGTGGTTGCTTTACCATCCACTTTCTCGAAAAGGAAGAACTCAAGTTCAGGACCCACATTGAGTGAAAAGCCCATCTCTTCAGCTTCCTTCATAACCTGCTGGAGGACATATCTAGGATCGCCTTTAAATGGAGTTCCGTCGGGCAGATAGATGTCACATATCATCCTTGCGACGACACCCTTGGCCTGATCCCATGGGAGTATCGCAAATGAGGAGACATCCGGTTTCAGGACCATGTCCGATTCATTGATACGGACAAAACCTTCAATAGAAGAGCCGTCAAAGGATATTCCCGAACCAAGTGCTTTTTCTACCTGTGTCACGGGGATCTCGACATCTTTCACGACACCCTGAATGTCCGTGAACTGCAGCCTGATAAACTTAACATTGTTTGCCTCAATGGCCTTGAGTACATCTTCTTTGGTATTGATATTCATTGCATCGCCCACATCAATGTATTGATTTGTGCCTAATTGCTTAGAGGTATATATGAATTTATGGTCTAAAACCTACCGTTAATATATCATGTTTTTGGTAGATCCAATTGGTCCTTCATAAAAATATGTCAGAAAACGTTATTTAAGTACTTTGGCAAAAGGATAAGGTAAAGAAGGAAACTGTAGATCCCTTTTTGAGGGGATATTTTTGAAATCCAAATTAATATTGACGGACGGAATCTTTCAGTTTCCCTTATCAGAAGCCAATCAGTAATTAGCAGGAATAGGATATATAGTCACTGGTAAGATACAGCGACCCTTAACCCTATGCCTGCTTAGTGATCGATTTAAACAAAGCGAATACCTACATCATGCATCTTGTTGCGTATGGCAATGTTGATCACCAGAGGTGTCAGTGACTCAACCATACCAGAGGTCTCAATAGGACCAATGTCAAGAGGACGCATGTTAGGGATATCCCTTACAAGATCAAAGACCACATTCTTTGAATACATGGAATTTCCACAGACCGCAATGTCATAATCAAGATCAATGTCAAGATCTGCAAGTTTCTTTGCAGGAACATTGTGGAAAGCTGATACCAGCTCGGTGCCTTCCGGCAGGAGACATGCTATCTCCTCGGCGGCGCTGCCTGCTTCAGGAGTTGTGTAACAGAAATAATCGGCATTGTATTTTGAATCTGAGGCGTCAATGGTTATCGGAGAATTGGAGCCCTCCTGCTTGATATAGCAGCGGTCCTTCTCCATAGGAACTACCACAGAGACAACTATCTGATCCTTCAATACCGGAGAGATGAGCTCAACGACTGATGGCACCTGTTCGTAGCGTATTGCAACTATAATGACATCTGCAGCTTCTGCTGCTGCCCTGTTATCCATACCCTCAATAGTTGCATCAATGCCCCTATGCTGCAGTATCTTAGTATATTCAGATGCTACATCCATGGCCTTTTCTGCACTTCGGGAGCCTACTATCACATCATGTTTCTGACCCCATCGGAGAGCAAATCCTTTACCAATATTACCAGTTCCACCAAGTATTGCGATCTTCATAACAATCCCATTAATCTCCAAGGTTAGTTATATCTGTTTTGTTAAGTAAAAAAGCAGAGCGGGTAAAAAAGAGAGAGGGATGGGCCCTCTCCCTTCAAGACCCAAGAGGTATTTTTGAATTCTTAAGCAATACTTAGAACCATCCACGGTCTGCCATTGCTTCAACAACACGGTTTACAGCAACGACGTATGCAGCGGTCCTCATGTTGATGTTGTATTCCTTGGAAGCCTCGAGGACAGCGTGGTATGCGTTGGTCATCTTAGCGTCAAGACGGTTGTGGACACGCTCTTCACTCCAGCGGTACATGTAGAAGTTCTGGACCATTTCGAAGTAGGATACAGTAACTCCACCACCGTTACAGAGGAAGTCAGGGATCAGGTGTACACCCTTCTCGAAGAGGATCTCGTCTGCTTCAGGTGTTGTTGGACCGTTTGCAAGTTCTGCCACGATCTTTGCCTTGATGTTCTCTGCATTCTCGTGTGTGATGACGTGCTCAAGAGCTGCTGGGACAAGTATATCGACATCGAGCTCAAGGAGGTCTTCGTTGGAGATTGGTTCTGTTCCTGCGAGGCCGACAACTGAACCGGTTTCCATCTTGTGGTCCTGTGCTGCCTGTGCACTGAGACCGTCCATGTTCACGACACCGCCCCTGCTGTCACTGACAGCAACGACCTTGCATCCGAAGAGCTCTTCACAGAGTACACCAGCGAAGTAACCTGCGTTACCGTATCCCTGGATTGCTACTGTTGCGCCCTTGAGGTCAAGACCGATCTCTTCTGCTGCTTCACGGACTGCGTAGAGACCACCACGTGCTGTTGCGTCACCACGGCCGAGTGAACCGCCGATGCTGAGTGGCTTACCGGTGATGACACCAGCCTGGTTCTTGCCTGCGAACTTGGAGAACTCGTCCATCATCCATGCCATCATCTGTGGGTTGGTGTAGACATCAGGTGCAGGTACATCCTTGTCAGGACCTACGATCATTGAGATGCTTGAAATGAACTTCCTTGAAAGGCGCTCGAGCTCACCAGCGGACATTTCCTTAGGGTTGCAGATAACTCCACCCTTACCTCCACCGAGAGGGATGTCCATTACTGCACATTTCCAGGTCATCCATGCTGCAAGTGCCTTGACTGTGTCAACGGTCTCTTCTGGGTGGAAGCGGATACCACCTTTTGTTGGACCCCTTGCATCATTGTACTGTACCCTGAATCCCTGGAAGACCTTTACGGATCCATCGTCCATGCGGATAGGAAGGGATACGTGCATTTCCCTCATTGGGTTCCTGAGGATCTCATGGATACCTTCATCGAGCTCAAGGATATCTGCGCACTTCTTTAACTGCTTTCTTGCATTTTCAAATGGGTTCTGTTCTGCCATAGAATTTACCTCGCATTTAATTTTAGATAATAATACTATTTTTTTAAAAGACCATGAGAGATATATAGCCTTTTTTGTTAATATTTTTTTTAATCATCTGATTCGTGAGTATAGAGTCCTACAACCAGCCAGATGACTAGGCTAGCTATTACCGAGAGGGTGTATATAATAGTGTCGTTGCTTGTTAGCGCGAATTAATTAATACTATAAAAAAATAGCGGAAATCACTTTCTGGTAACCAGTTAATGATATATAAGAAATGCCATAGAGTAACGATATATAAAAGTTGTCAAATTACAACATATATCAGCCAACATTTCAAGCATATAACAGGATCATGGAGTACAGTGTACGACATCCACCTCTAAAACAAACCAGCAAAAAACGTATCAATCGACCAATCCAAGGATTTGACTGTAAAGGCAGGGAAGAAATCACAAGCAAGATCTGACAGGAGATCATCCTGTCTAAATATATTAGTACAGGAGATATTTTATGGCCATTCCCATCTTTTACGATACATTTATATTCCGATACTTTGTTGTATCAGATGGCGCATTGTAAGGTCCTTGCATGAGAATATGGCAGAGCCTTTCAGTGAATGTACAGACAACCTCAATGCGGCACATACGATAATGCGACATAAGCCTGACACGAGGGAAACCGGAAGGGACAGCGGGGATCCCATTAGGATGATCTTTCGGAGTTAGTGGGCCGGGCTACAGCATTATCGACATCTTTTAGGATCACATTGAAATTGACATTCATATTATTCATATTATATTGTAACAGGACAACATCCATGTCTTTTCAAAACGCACTGAAGGATAAAGGGGACAGCATAACCATTGAACTGGAAGTGACACCCGGTTCCAGGAAAGCCTCATTTCCCGAAGGCTATAACCAGTGGCGACAGCGAATAGAGATAAAACTGACAGCCGCTGCCCAGAAAGGAAAGGCAAACGAGGAGCTCATAAACAGCCTTGCAGACTTTTTTAAGATAAATACTGCCAGCATTGCGATCAGATCAGGCGCAAGGAGTTCAAAGAAGACAGTTGAGATAAAAGGCCTCGAGTATGATGAAGCTGTCAGGATGCTTGAAGGGTAGATGTGACAAAATAAACTGCGGCCTGACTAAAAAAAGAAACCATCAATAATATATACTGTTGTTTGCATATAAAAACGAATGTCACTTACTCAAGTTCTTACTAATCCAAATGGCTTCTTTGCAGAAAAGGCCAAAACTGAAGTTGAAATGAGAACTCCGATCCTCATAATACTTGTCATTGCAGTGCTGGGTGCAATTAATGGTGTGATAATGACCCGGAAGATCATGGAGATCCTTCCCCCTGAAGCGGCAGCTTTTGCAAGCATAGGAGCAATTGGAGCAGCGATTGGTGCTTTTATCGGTGCATTCTTCATGTGGATCATATATTCAGGTGTCTTCTATGCAATCTCATCCATCCTTGGAGGAGAGGGAAGCTTCAAGCGCGTTCTTGAAGCTGTTGCATACGGTTTCATCCCATCCATTGCAAGCAGCATCATAGGTGTTATTGTGATAGCTACCTCCTTCTCAATGGAGAACTTCGACATGCAGAACCCCGAACTCATGGAACAGGCAATGCTCAATGACCCCACAATGAGAATGTCAATGATCCTGGGTATCCTTTTCACACTATGGAGTGCAAACATCTGGATATTCGGACTTGTCCATGCAAGGCACATGAGCGTAAAGAACGCAGCAATATCCGTACTGGTGCCTGTAGGACTCTATATATTGTACACTGCAAGTAAGTTCATGTAAGTCCATAGGTGTATAAAGTGATAACAAAGGCCACTATAAGCATAGCAATGGTATTGCTACTGGTGCTTGTTGCACCGGCAGCGGCCGATACGGATATCCGCCCGACCGTTGTTGTGGACTATTCCATGGAGCCGGCAGTCCTTATGCCGGGAGACACCGGAACCATCACCATATCCATAGAGAACATGGCAGACGGTGAGATATACGTTCAGGAGGATGACAAGACCTTCGATATGAACGCCTACATTGCCAGTATAGCACTTGGCGGCAATGACGGTATCGAGATCCTCAACAAAGAACACACGGATATCGGTCTCCTGGGACCCAGGGACACCATAAAGCTGGCATTCAACATACGTGCAAAGGAGACAGCAGACAATGGAGTTCACTTCCTGACCATGGAACTTGTGGGCGGAAGTGACATGAACGATCTTAACTACAACATACCGGTCAAGATCGATGACAGGAACCTGAAGCTTATATTGGCAACAATGCCGACGACCGTGATGAACGAGATCTCGACCATAGAGATCGACATCATCAACACCCGACCCAACGAGGTCACAAACGTCATGATCAGACCTGAGGGAGAGAATGTATCTTTCAATCCTGCAGAGGTCTTTGTAGGGAACATACCCGCAGGTAACAAATCCACAGTTGAGATCACACTCAACACCATGGCATCCCCCGCCGGAATGAAGAACTTATCCTTCACAGCATCATTCTTCAATGGCGATAACTACCACACCTCCGAAAATACGGACCTAGAGATCAATGTGGTTGACCAGCCATCCCTTATCTTCACAAGCATCGAAGTAACAAAGACGGGGAACAGTTACTCCATCATCGGGGACATCAATAATTTTGGCACAACCGATGCAAAGAACGTGCTCGTATCCGTTGCGGGTTCCGAAGACATCAAACCTGTACAGCCATATGCCAACTACTTCGTGGGTACACTGGAAGCCGATGACTTCAGCAGCTTCGAACTGTCTGCACGCATCCTCTCCCCTGATGTCGAACAGATACCCATCCTCATCGAGTTCCGTGATACGGACAATGTGTATTCATCAGTGACAGGTTACATTGACCTCGAAAGTGCTTCAGCTGCACCCGGTAACGATCAGGACACACCTATATGGATGTGGGGGCTCATTGGAGTGATCACCATAGCCATTGGAGGGGTCATCGCGTACACCTGGAAGAAGAGAAAGGCAGCAGAACTGGAAGAAGCTGAAGACCCTGATGAGAACGATTCCGATGACGAAGATCCTGATTATGAAGACTTCGACGGTGAGGAAGTGAATGGAAAGTTCGATGAAGCTGACACCGAAGAAAACAAAGACTGATGGAGAACATATGTCCGATCCGATAGTCCGGTTGCAGAATGTCAGGAAGAGCTATGTCCTCGGAAAAAGTGAGGTGCATGCTCTCAACGGGGTTAGCATAACCATTGAGAAGGGAGAATTCATTACAATAATGGGTACCTCCGGTTCCGGAAAGTCCACACTTCTCAACATGGTAGGGTGTCTTGACAAACCGACATCAGGCAAAGTGAAGATCAACGGAACGGATGTTACAAAGGTCGATGATGACAAACTTACGACCATCCGCAGGGACAATATAGGATTCATATTCCAGCAGTTCAACCTCATACCGACCCTGACAGCACTCGAGAATGTGGAGATCCCGATGATATTCAGCCGGATCCCCCCGGAAAAACGTAAAAAGAGAGCCATGTGGGCACTAAAACAGGCACAGCTTGATGCGGAATATGCAACCCACCGACCCAACGAGCTTTCTGGCGGACAGCAGCAAAGGGTTGCCATAGCCCGAGCCCTTGCGAACAGGCCACCCATACTTCTTGCAGATGAACCTACAGGTAACCTTGACTCAAAGACAGGAAAAAGTATCATGGAACTGCTGGTCAGGCTGAACAAAGCCGGTACGACCCTGATAGTTGTTACCCATGACCACAAGCTTACAGAATATTCCGACAGGACCATTGTGCTGATGGACGGAGAGGTGTCCGATGATATCTATTGAGGAGATCCGGAACAACATGTACCTGCAGCTGGCAAGCAGGAACCTGAAGCGACAGACCTTCCGGACGGTCCTTGCAGCCATAGGCATCATCATCGGCGTCATTGCCATCTCATCCATGGGAATACTCGGGAACAGCCTGAAGATGTCGGTCACCGATTCGTTCGGGGACATTGGCGATAAACTTCTCATCTACCCTGCACCCGGAGAGGACGGGATCACTGAAAAGCAGATATCCCAGATGAAGAAAGTGGACGGGATAGATGCCATCATACCTGCCTATTCAACGGGAGATCGGGTCGAATACAAGAACAGCTATACCTTTGGGTCCATCTACAGCATTGAACGTGAAGACCTGGAAAAGCTGGTAGAAGTGGAAGAGGGACAGTTCTTCAAATCCGGCTCCACTGACTGCGTGGTTGGGGCATCCATTGCCGATAACCTGGAACTGAAGCTCGGAAGCAAGATAGAGATAGGGGATTCAAGGCTCAGGGTCGTGGGTATCCTGAAAGAGAGGGGAATGGGATTCGATATCGATGCAGATACCGGAGTGTTCACATCGGCACAGATGTATGAGAAGATGTACCCTGAAGAAGGAGATGAATATGATTTCGTCATCGTCCGGGCAGAGGAACTTGACAAGGTAAATGACATACAGAAAGACATTGAAAAGCAATTGAACCGCAAAGAAGAGGTTGTCACAGTCTTTGCGACCAACATCATCCTCGAAAGCATCAATGAGGCATTCAAGTCCATCTCCCTGTTCCTAATGGGGATCGGGTCCATATCCCTTCTGGTAGCCGGCGTCAGCATATTGAACGTAATGCTAATGTCCACCATGGAACGCACCCGGGAGATCGGTGTGATGAAAGCAGTCGGAGCCTCACGAAAGGATGTGCTCACAATGTTCCTTCTGGAAGCACTGCTTCTGGGAGTTGCTGCAAGCCTTATCGGAGGACTGTTCACCATCGGAGCAGGGTACCTGATTCTCTCACTGGTGATTAAGAACACATCATACCTGTTCTCCCTTTCAACACTGCTCTACATATTCGAGGGCATACTGTTCGGAGTTGCCACAAGCCTTATTGGCGGCATGTACCCGGCATGGAAGGCATCGAATATGCGACCACTGGATGCATTACGCTACGAGTGAGCAAACAGGAAGATCAGCGTTGTTCTTTAAAACGGGAAAAAGAGAATTAACAAAAAGAAAGAGAAGGTGGTCATTCCTCGGAAAGTCCACCCATGTCTTCGAATTCGAGCCCTTCAAGTTCTTCTTTTAATTTATCGAGATCTTCCTGTGAGATGGAAGAGATGTTATCATGTTCTGTTGATGAGACCTCGTCCTCAGGAATGACATCTTCAGGAACATCTGCCGTTGTGTCATCAATATCCTCAGCAACATCCTCAGGCACCTCGGTCATATCCTCTGTCACTACATCACCTATTTCATCTTCAGGAACATCGCCATTCTGGGCACAGCCACTAACAAGCAACATTGTAGCTACAATCAAGATCGCAAGTATCATTCGCTTCATATTATCAGTCTCCCCTGACCATCAGACCATAGGCCTCATTCAGATATCCATGTGCAGAGAGCATATTTCCCCTGGCGATACGCAGATAGTTGTTACCATTTGAGAACTTGATCAACGGCTGGCCGGGGATGCGCACCTGTTCGTATTCTTCCTCGGCATTGTCTATATTCGCCCTTGCATCCTCGATCTCGGCACTTGCCATGTCCAGCTTTTCGAGGATCATTTCATTGTCATCCATATCCTCAGCTGCCTCACGCAGTTTTGTCTCATACTCTTCAAGAGTATCAGCATGTTCGTTCGCTGTATGGACCCAGACAAAGCCGCTGTTCCTTGCAACATCGGATACCAGCTCAAAATAGCTTCCGACCATTTTCAGGAAAACCGCACCCAGCTGGAACCTGTTCTCCACACCATCAACGTCTGCCCTCAGCTCATCGATCTTCACGAGATTGGTATCGACATCCTCCTGAATGGTCTCTTTCAGATCATCAGGAATATCCGGGTTCTCTTCTACCTCTAGGTCTTTCCATATCAGCCATGCTTCCACTTCATCAAGTGCAGCATGCAAAGCTTCTTTACCGGTATCAATGACTTTCTGGTTATTTTCCTCGGACTTGTCTGCTGCCCATTGGATCTTTGCATCCCTGTGGGCCTGCTGAGCTTCTATACTTGCCTGCTTCGCATCATGCCATTCCTGTTTAGCTTCACTTGCAGACAATGCAGTCACAGCAATTGGTTGCAACAGAAGCATGATCAGAACAAGCAACGCAATAAAAGATACTTTCTGTGATTTCACGAGCCATCCTCCCGCATTAGAGATGCATACATTAGTGATATAACCATTTTGGAGGTCAAAGGAAGAAATGAAAACAAGCTGACCTTGTGAGAAATGATATAACAGACTACCACCAAAAATGATGCTATGAATACCCTTCATGTGGAAACCCGAGACAAGTGGAGAAAATGGATGGAAGAACACCACTCCACTGAAAAGGAGATCTGGCTGGTCCACTACAAGAAACACACCGGGAAAGCTGTGATCCCATATGAGGACGAAGTTGAGGAAGCTATCTGTTTTGGCTGGATAGATGGCCAGGTCCGCAGGATCGATGAGGAAACTTATGCCCGGAGGTACACGCCCCGAACTGAGAGAAGTAAGTGGTCGGAAACGAACAAGCAAAGGGCAAGAAAGATGATCGAAGAGGGGAAAATGACAAAAACGGGCATGGAAAAGCTTGGCAATGCGCTCAATGAACCTCCGGAGCCACAAAGAATAAACCTGGATGACATTCCGACAGATATGAAAAAAGCCTTGAAGGCTGATGAGATGGCCTGGAAGAACTTCTCGTCTTTTGCTCCCGGTTACAGAAGGAACTACATAGAATGGGTTATGGATGCAAAACGTGAAGAGACCCGGGCCAGAAGAATAAACAGCGTTGTGGAAAGGGCACGGGAAAATAAAAGACCAGGAATGATGTGACCTTATTACTGATCACATCACTGCAATTAAAGATCTTAGTTCATTGAGTCCCTGACGATCTGGGCAGTGCCCTCACCGTTGAATGCCTTTATGAACAAAAGGGTCTCAGCATAGCACATTGCATCGATAGCGGCCTTTGTGTCATCACCCACAGAGTAGATCCTGTCAAAGAACTGACCGACCGCGAACTTGCTGAACTTGCCGAAGATCTCGGTGTCGTTCTTGCCCGGTGCCTTCTCCTTGTAGGTTGTGATGGTCCAGTCATAGATGTCCTGGTAGAGTTCAGGCTCGTAGACCTTGAAGATATCCCAGACGATGTTCTGGTAGAAGGTCGCGACGTTTCCTTTGACGATGTCGCCGTGTGGGAAATGGTTGTGAATAAGGTCACGAGGTGTTCCGGTGATACCGTGCTGTGCGATCCTCACATCCAACCCGTTGTCCTTCAATGCCTGTGCCACTGCAATGGTCTGGTCGATGTCGATGGATACCTGTTCGATCAGGTTTCCGTTTGCATCGTAGGTGTTACCGTGTGCACTTCCGTTGGCAATGGCCAGAAAGTGAGGGAACACACCGTTCTCGTTCAATGCCTTGATGAATGTGACTGCCTCTTCTGGACGGGTAAGTACCCTGCCGTGCTCATCCTCCCTGCCGATCTCTCCGACCTCTACCTCAAGACCGTACTCTTTGTCACCCATGTTCTCCTTGATGTGAAGGCCTATCTTTGTGGTTGCATCGATGTTGTCAGCGAGCTCTTCGCGAAGGTTCCCACCCTGGAAGTTGAAGAGGTGGGATGCGTCGATAGCAAAAGAGGTGTATCCTGCCTCGATCTGTGCACTGACCAGTTCTTTTGTGGACTCGATGTCCTCGTCGGTCCCTTTCTTGATACCGATGTGATCAGCATGCAAAGCCCACATATCAAAGCCCACTTCCTTTGCTGCTTCTCTTGCCATCCTTGAGAGGTCAGAAGGTGTAAGTCCTGCATATCCACCTTCCAGATTGCACTCGGACCTTGCAAGCTCAAAGATAAGAGGTGCATCCATATCTTTGGCCGCACGCATGATGCCTTTCATGACAAGTGCTATCCTTGGGTTGGCTGTCATTATGATAGTGTCCTTGTCAAGCAGGCTCTTAAACATTAATGAACTTGGTACTGGCTCAAAATTATCATTGCTCATATGATTACCTTCAAATTTATTTCATATTAGTTTGGTACTTAATACACGTCTCAATTCATAATCATTTCTATTCTAAAATATATCAGTCAGTTATTGTACAGAATACCAAAAAGGATAAATATTGGCCTCCGTAATGTGTTTAAGAAAAACAAGGGGGATAAAAAAATGAAAGAGATCCTTGAACTGGAAAACAAACTTTCAAACATGACAACAGATGAGCTTTACAACTACGCAAAAGAGAACTACCCGGAAGTACCTAACATGTGGATGGGAAAGAAGAAGCTGGTAGTTCGCAGAATAGTCAATTATGAAAGGAACAAAATGAACGGCATAGACAACGAATAACCGGGCTACGCTCATTTTGATAAAACTGCCTTTCAAAGTACATTTGCTGATGTTCAGGAACCAGACATGATCTGGAGGAGCCTGATCACTACGGCCTCATAGATCAGTATACCCAATATTACAAATATCAGTATAGAGATCAGACCAATGGCTGGACAGGTAAGCCATTCTTTATTATTTTTACCGTCACATAATTTCATCCGGCATCAACCCCCCGTTTAGCAGAAGAAATCAATACATAAGAGTTGAACTCAATGCTACTTCAAATTTTGCCAGCGGGTAAAAACATACCGTTTCCAGGATAATGACCGGAACAATAACTATTGGTCAAAGAAATTGTCTGAGAAGCTGATCCGGGAGAACAGAAAAAGAGAGATGAAAAAGAGAACTGTGACTACAGATAGAATAAATTAAAGAAGAAGGGGCAATGCCAGATCAGCATTCTTCTTCCATGAGACTGATACCAACACCCATCACGCGTATCCTTGTTTCAAGCGGATGATCCCAGCCATCAGGGATTATCTCATCCTGTTTCACATCAACCTGCACATGCTCGGGGTCCAGTCCTGCATCGATCATATACTGTATGATAGTTTCCTTTCCGGTTGTTGTAGCATATTCAAGCGCTTCTTCATACTCATAGAAGCTCACTCTTCCGTACTCAGAGAATACATAGAACTCCCAGTCCGGAGCAGCCATTGATGCCGGCCGGACCAGGAAGTCCACCCTTCTGATACCTTTTGCTGCCAGTGCACCTGCTGCATTACCGACGTTCGAGTGTTCAGGGACCACAATATCCGCATCAAGGATCTCATTAAGTTCATTGAGATATGCTACAACAGGACCACCGATCAGGACCACAGGGATCCCTACCTTGAACTTTGCAGGAGAATCAATATCGAATATCTTACGGATCTCCTCCTTTGAGACACCCTCAAGGAAGAAGGTCATCAGGTCTGATGCCATGTTCCTGGCAAACTCCTGTTTCACAAAAGCTGCAAATTCTTTACCATCCCGCTTGCAAAGTGAACCAAGATACTCTGCCCCGATGACCGATGCCTCAACAGTATGTTCTTCATAGTCCCCAAGTACATGCAAAGCATCCGTAGGTGTGAAGCCTATGGTCTGTATCAGGCGTTTCTGAAGCAGGACATCAAGATGCTTTGCTGCCGGATACTTCTTCATGCGTGCCCTGATCTCCTTTAATGATGTAGGGGTCTCTGATATTGTAGCCAGTACCTCTTTCTCCAGATCGGTCAGACCCATCGGTTCGTAACCAGTCCTGATGAAGAACTTGGCAGGCTGGAAATGAATACCAAGAAGTCCTTTTGAAGGCATGGGGTTGGTCCTGAGCTGATCAAGGAAGCCCGGATAGAGATCTGCAGCACGGCAAAGCGGGATAACCCTTCTGGGACCGATGTTCACATGATTGTCCTTGACCCATACATCGCTGTCACCACCCATTGCAGAGGTCTCCATTTTTATGGCCTTTACCCTTGTCTTCCAGCCCCCAACAACAGCTCCGGATTCGCTCATTTCGGGAACACCGTTGGTGATGACCGAAATATCCGTACTTGTTCCACCCACATCGATCACAGCGCAGGTCTCATTGCCTGTCAGGAAAGATGCGCCTACCAGACTGCCGGCCGGACCAGAGAAGATCGACTCTATCGGCTTTTCAAGGGCACTTCTGATCCCAATGACAGAACCATCACATTTGAGCATGAATACCTTTGCGTTCATTCCCCGGGATTCAATGTACTTTTCCACAGTGGACATGAACTTTTCAGTGATAGGAATAAGCTGGGCATTGAAGAATGCAGTAACTGCCCTTTCGAAAGCACCAAGGTCCTGGGAAAGCTCATGTGCACCAACAACCGGAAGTCCGGTAGCTTCCCTGACGATCTCCTTCACCCGAAGTTCATGTTCATGGTTACGAATACTGAAATATGAAGAAACTGCAAAAGCGGCCACATCATCTTTTACCCTTTCTGCAAACTCCCTCACAGCATCCTCATCAAGAGGTGCTGCCTCTATACCATTATAATTGTGGCCTCCGCTTACCTGAACATAGTGTTCAGTTGGAAGCTCCTGGTTGATCTCATAATTCCCAACAAGGATAAGACCCACAGGAAAACCTGTTCCTTCCAGAATACTATTAGTGGAAAGTGTGGTCGAAACCGAGACGACCTTCACGTCCTTGAGATATTCTTCATCGATACCATCAATTGCATTTCTTATACCTTCCAGAGGATCAGGATATGTAGTGAGTGCTTTATTAGAAGCAACAATAACCTCATCCGAATCCCTCAGGAGTACAGCATCTGTATAAGTTCCACCTGCGTCTATACCAAGACTGTATTTCATCCAAAACAACTCCTTTATCTCATGAAATGAACAATTTGAACATTGGCCTTTCAAAATGACCTATAACTAAACGATAAGAAAATAGACCCCTACATAAACATATCGTATTTATTTATCAGTGTTAACATCTAAAAACGATACCAAGAGGCGCATTATAAATATAGATAATGAGACAGATAGGTCAATATATTTCAGAAATTTCCGCATGTAAGCCTATAAAAGAGATCATGATCACAGAATGGTATCAAACCGGCATTTCCCAGTGAATTCCTGAGTAACTTATTAAAGATAGAACATATAAAAATAGATGAGAACTCACGAAGAAATTCTGCACATGAAAAATATAAGAATGGCCATCTAAATATATTAATTCTTGGTCGTGTGTTATATATATCAATAACTACATAGTCAAACTTGAAGATATATCGACAAATTGAATGGATGTGACCCTTATGAAAAAACATGACTTCTCATGGAAAAACAACGAAATAACATATCCTGAAAGCTTTGGTAAGATCGTTGCCATCCCACCATCAGAAGGAAAAAAGATCGTTGCTGATGATAACACAATGATCAACAACCGCATGGCACTCGGAAGCGAGGAGATAGGGGAAGTACTGATCGATACTTTCAAGGAACGTATGCGTAATATGCTATCTGACCACAGGCATAGGCTAAATCATTGAACAATGAAAGTGGCCATACCTGTCAGAAACAAGCACCATTTATTCAGCACACTTTTTCTTAGTGTACATGCCGTAAAGCAACAGCGGTATGAGTATCACTGCAAATATGTTCTTCACCTCATCAGGCATGATCTCACTGGCACTTCCGGCTATTGAAAGAGCATCGATACCAAGCCTCAGGTATATCTGGTCCAGGATCAGCCCGCAAACAACCGCACAAAGCGCGATGGATGAAAGATAAACTGCCGTCGTCCTTTTGCCAAGGAACTTCAGCACCATGGTAATAGTAGCTGCATTCGTTGCCGGACCTGCAAGCAGGAAAACAAACGCTGCACCCGGGCTCATCCCTTTCAGGATAAGGACCGCTGCAAGAGGCGTGGAAGCGGTTGCACAAATGTAAAGCGGTATTCCCACAACAAGAGCAAGAAGCATTGATGTGATCCCACCACCAAGATAGCTGCCAACAAGATCGGCGGGGACAAGGTAAGAGATTATACCTGCAACAATGACGCCTACTATAAGCCATGAACCGATATCGCCAAGCAGTTCTATGTAAGCATACCTGACACCTGACCTGATCCTTCGGACAAGGCTTCCGCTCTCATCCACATCCTCGTTTTCATGGCAGCCGCATGAGCTACAGCCACATGATCCCGTTGCAGAGGACATCGCCAACACGTTCAAAGGTGTTCCTTTACCGGATGGAGCATCCCTGCCATCCTTTGGGATGTTCAGGATATTCTCGGCTGTGCCTGCGACAACAGCAGTAGCAAACGTGGCCACCGGCCTGAACACTGTCATGATCGGATCAAGCAGCGCATATGTTATGGCAATAGAATCCACGCCCGTCTGGGGGGTTGAGATAAGGAACGAAAGAGTTGCGCCTTTTGTGGCCCCTCTTTTTCTCAGAGACAGGGCTGTGGGTACAACACCACAGGAACAGAGTGGCAAAGGTACCCCCAAAAGTGAGGCATTGATCACAGACCTTAGCTTTCCCGCAGACCTTCCCAGATATTGCATGATCTTATCATCCGGTACGAAAACGTGTAACAGACCGGCGATACCAAAACCCAGCAAAAGATATGGAGCTGCTTCTGCAAAGATGTACCATGACCCTAACGTTATGCCATAGAATGCTGCCATGATAGATTCCGCGAAGCTCATGATATACACCCCGTGACGTGTTTCCGTGAAAGTTCAAGAAGCATCTGTACATGTTCATCGGCGAGAGAATACACAACAAAGCGCCCTTTCTTCCGGGACCTGACAAGGTCAAGCTGTCGAAGGGTGCGAAGATTGTGGGATATGGAAGACTGGCTCATCCCGAGAGCTAACTCAAGCTCGCACACACACATCTCTTTTTCCAGCAGCAGATACATCATCTTCAGGCGTGGCCCTGATCGGAGTGCATGGAAGATATTGGAAAGTCTCAGAATTGCATCCTCATCAGGCAGACCGGAGACAAGAGAGCTTATATATTCAGGGTCAATGCGCTCACAGGATGTGTCTGGTTGCATGAATATATGAACATTTGTTCATGTATATATGAGTATTGCCGTTGCAAGAACTACAGAAACACATACGAACCAGTCCGAGGCCTTCATCCTCATCTCAAAAAGCGAGGTACGATAGTTTCCCTGGTAGCAACGGGACTCCATGGACATCGCAACATCGTCGGCCATACGCATGGAACCCCTCAAGGCAGGTATCGCAAGGGAAAGCATCCCCGATACCGGATGGAAACCATATTTCAGACCCCTTGATACCTGTGCATCCCGGACCTGACCCACATACCACAACAGGTGCGGGATGAAATGAATTCCCAGGGACATCATTGTCGCTATCTCGAAAGAGGTAGTGCCCAACCTCCTCAAAGGAAGAGGACGAAGCAGGTGCTCGATCCCACTGGTTACAAGGGCCGGCCTTGTGGTGGAAGTAAGCAGGGACCCAAAAAGAATGAGCAGGATGAAACGACCGGTCACGAGCGATCCTTTCTCAAGACCCTCGTAAGTCGGTGAAAAAGCGTGAGATAACATCGGGGCCCCATCCGTGAAGAACAGATGTATAAGGAAAATGAAACCGAAGAATATTGCCATTGGGCGAAGGGACCGAAACACAAAGGACACACTCAGCCCTGCGATCAGCGCCAGCACTATGAACAGACACCACATAATAAGCAGATGAGTAAATGAGTAAATATTGAATATCAGGATGCTCAGGGACATTACCGAGATGATCTTCGCCCGGGGGTCCATCGTGTGGAGAAAGGACCTTCCCGAAACATATGAAAAGAGCGGACCTGCCATCAGATATTCCCCGTTGTTTTCGACCATGCAGCATGGATCTCAGCGAATGCATCATCCACAGAGAACACATCATCCCTCACATCGATACCAGAGAGCTTCAATCCCCTCATAAGTTCGGTTATCTGCGGTACCGGAGAAGGTACAGATCGGAGATATTCAGAGGGAGTACCTTCGAATGCAATTTCACCATTTTCCAGACAGATCAGCCTGTCCACAAGATCAAGTACATCCTCTATCTGGTGGGACACCAGCACGACACCGATACCACCGTCTTTCAGATCTCTCAGTATCCGGAACAGATTCGACTTCCCGCTTTTGCTGATTCCCGAAGTGGGTTCATCCAGAACAAGATAATCCGGTGAGGAGGACAGGACGCCTGCAAGTGCAACCAGGCGCATCTCACCACCGCTCAGGCTGAAAGGAGACCTATCAGGTATACCCTCTGCAAGGCCGACCTCCTTAACAGATTCACGTACACATTTAATCAGCTCATCTCCATGGATACCGAAATTCTTCGGACCATAAGCAATGTCCTCTCGAACAGTGGTGCAGAACAGTTGTCTTGAAGGGTGCTGGAAAAGGATCCCCACTTTTTTACAGATATCTTTCCTGGAAGAAGGCATCCCGTCAACGGTGACACTCCCGGAATCCGGCATAAGGAGGCCATTAAGGTGCTTTATCAGAGTGGTCTTACCACATCCGACCTTGCCCACGATCCCCACGGACTCACCTTTATCAATGGAAAATGAGACATCCTTTAGGACCGAAGTTGCTGCCTTCCCTTTACCGTAAGAAAAGGACAGATCTTTTACATCGATCGGCATAGATCCTCCATCAGTTCATCAACAGTGGCAGGCAGCACATTATTTTCCAGTATACCGGTATCCTTTAGCCTTATAGCAAGCTCCATGAGAGGAGGAATGCTGTGCCCGGAGGAGTAGAGCTCGCGGAATACATTAGCAGGGGACCCATCAATGGCAACAGATCCGCCTTCCATGACGATCGCACGATCTGCAGCCAGCACTTCTTCCAGATGATGGGTCACATAAACAACAGTCTTTCCCATATGGTTGAGCTTCTTTACAAGATCCAGCATCATGGACCGGGAATCATGGTCGAGCATTGATGTGATCTCATCGAACACGAGGTATTCGGACCTCATTGCCAGTATTCCGGCAATTGCTGTTTTTTGCAGCTGGCCTCCGCTGAGGTTCATCAAAAGTCTCTCTTCAAAGCCCCCCATGCCCACATCAAGAACAGAAGAGAATACACGATCACGGATCTCTTCGCGTTCAAGTGCAAGGTTCTCAGGACCAAATGCAACGTCCTCTTCAACAGTGGCACCCACTGCCTGGGAATGAGGATCCTGGAACACCATCCCGACGAGCTGCCGGACCTTCCGGAGGTTTGAGGGGTCAAGGGTGTTCATCCCGCATACTGAAACAGTACCTTTCGAAGGTGTAAGAAGTCCGCTCATATGGCGCACGAGGGTGGACTTGCCACTACCATTGTCACCTGTTATTGCGGTGAACGTTCCTTCTTCTATCTGAAGGTCGATCTCATCAAGTACCTTGTGACCATCAGGATAGCTGTAGCTCACACCTTCGAATCTGATCATGGGATATTCAGCCCTCTTTATTGATCATATCCTATATCGGGTAGCAATATAAGCAGCTACTGCTACTTTCACAAGAGCACCGCCGATGAAAGGAAGGAGACCTACAGTTACCGCCTGTATAAAGGACATGTTGGCCACTATCATCAAATGGCTCAGGCCAAAGGCATATATCACAGCCGAACCTGTGAGGACATACATAGCATTGATAGGAAGCTTTTCTGTCCTGTAGTTCTCAAAAAGGAAACCCACAACAAATGCTGCGGCAATGAAACCAATGATATATCCTCCGGTAGGACCAAGGATGACACCAATTCCCGAAGCACCGCCGGAGAACACCGGAAGACCGGCAATCCCTAGCAGAGTATAGACGATCATGCTTATTGAACCCCATTTGCTTCCAAGCATTGCACCTGCCATCAGGACGAAAACCACCTGCAAGGTGAACGGGATAGGACCCAGGGGTATAGTTATGTAGGCACCTATGGCAGTCAATGCAGCGAAAAGAGAGGCGTAGACCATTTTTCTGATATTGTCAGAGGGGCTGGATGAAAAGTTGCCATCAACATCCGTATTGTTGTTAACCATGATTCCAGAATGGTTGACAGGTCATAAATACTTTTCCCAGAAAAGTGCAGACTTTCAGATAATCAACAAATGGTTATCAAAATGGTCAAAATTAAAAAAGGAAGTGCCGGATGATCCGACACTTTAGTAAGTTTAAATTCCGTATCAGTAGCCTGCACTTGCGTCCAGGTCAAGGTCCATGTCAGGGACACCTGGTGTAGGACCTGATGAGCGGGTTGATGCCACCACATCATCGATCCTGAGGATCATGACAGTAGCTTCGGTTGCAGCATTGATAGCCTGGGTCTTGATACGCAGTGGTTCGATAACATCGTTTTCCCACATGTCGACAACATCACCGGTGTAAACATTGAGACCTGCGTTCTTGTTACCCTGCTCGTGCTGGGAACGGAGTTCCACCATTATGTCGATCGGGTCAAGACCTGCGTTCTCTGCAAGTGTCTGTGGAATGATCTCAAGTGCTTCAGCGAACTTGCTGACTGCGAGCTGCTCCCTTCCCTTGAGGGTTGCTGCATACTCACTAAGCCTCAGTGAGAGTTCGATCTCAGGTGAGCTGCCACCTACAACGACCTTACCATCCTCAATGACAACTCCCACAACACGGAGAGCATCTGTCATTGCGTGCTCAAGTTCAGCTACAACGTGCTCAGTTCCGCCGTGGAGAAGGACTGTTACTGCACTGGAGTTCTGGCATCCGGTAACATAGGTCATCTTTGCGCCCTTGACCTCTCTCTCTTCTACAAGGTCTGCAATACCTGTGTCCTCAGGGGTGATCTCGTCAAGGTCCTGGATAAGAGTACCGCCGGTGACCTTGCTGAGCCTCTTAAGGTCGCTCTTCTTCACCCTTCTGACAGCGTAGATACCTGCCTTCTCGATGTAGTACTGTGCCATGTCGTCAATACCTTTCTGGCAGAATACGACATTTGCACCGCTTGCGATGACCTTCTCAGCCATCTCTCTCATCATTTTCTCTTCCTGGTCAAGGAACATCTGCATCTGGCCAGGGGAGGTAATCTTGATCTCAGCATCCATCTCGGTCTTCCTGAACTCGATAGGACAGCTTACGAGAAGGATCTTTGCGTTCTCTACACTCTCAGGCATGTTGGGGTGTGAGCGTTCCTTGTCGATAACAAGACCCTGTACAAGCTCGGAATCCATGATGCTTCCGCCTGCACGTTTTTCGATCTTGATGTTGCTGGTGTCGACAACTAACTTGCCGTCTTCCTCTTCGACAACGCTTCTGACAGCTTCCACTGTGAGCTTGGAGAGTTTTTCTTTGTATGCTTCAGCACCTTTACCTGTGATAGCAGTTGCTGCAATCTTCGTCAGAGCCTCTGTGTCCTCAGGAGTTACGTCGATCGTAATGGTCTCAAGGATCTCACGGCATTTCTTTGCAGCATGCCTGTAACCTTCAGATATAATAGTTGGGTGGACACCCTTGTCGATAAGCTCTTCTGCCTTTGCAAGAAGCTCACCTGAAAGGATAGCAGCGGAAGTTGTTCCGTCACCTACTTCGTCATCCTGTGTCTTGGACACCTCGACGATCATCTTAGCTGCCGGGTGCTGGATATCCATTTCCTTCAGAATGGTAGCTCCATCGTTGGTGATGACGATGTCTCCCATAGAGTCCACGAGCATCTTGTCCATTCCCTTTGGACCAAGTGTTGTGCGAACTGCATTTGCAACGGCCTTTCCTGCAAGGATGTTAATGCTCTGTGCATCCCTGCCGCGGATTGTCTGACTTCCTCTTGATAAGATATTTAGCCCTCCTAAATAGCATTGATAAATTAATATCGGTTATTTTGAAATTGGTTTGATATTACACATTATGCGCTCTATCTGTTCGTTCTAGATGAATGAACTTCTATATAAGGATAACTGAGAGGTATGTCGGACTATACCGAACAGGAAAGATCAGGAGTACAGAAGATGTAAAAACACACACGCGGAGAATGAGAAGAAAACTGACAAAAAAAAGAAGATGAAATACGTCCCGGCCGAGACTTGAACTCGAGTCTAAGGCTCCGCAGGCCTCAAGGATATCCACTACCCTACCGGGACAGGTTGGACAGGTTCCTAATAACTTACTGCAATATAAATATTGCTGGTCAAAAGCAGATTCTAAGCAAAATTATGGAAATCTTCACAGGAAAAAGGCCTTCATGAAAAAAAGTTAAATGCTTCAAGGATGATGTGTAGGACATGTCAATGACCATAGGCCTTGCAGGAAAACCAAATGCAGGCAAATCAACTTTTTTCAAGGCAGCCACCCTTGCAGATGTGGAGATCGCGAACTACCCGTTCACCACCATCAACGCCAACAAAGGTGTAACATACGTAAGGGCGGAGTGTCCATGTACCCAGAAGGATAAACGCTGTGGCAACTGCCAGGACGGTATAAGGTTCGTTCCGATCGAAATGATCGATGTGGCAGGCCTCGTGCCCGACGCACACACCGGCCGTGGTCTTGGTAATGCCTTCCTTGACGAGCTCAGGCAGGCACAGGCCATTATCCATGTTATCGATGCGTCCGGAGGCACGGACATAGAAGGAAACCCCGTGGACATAGGGGACCACGACCCACTGGAAGACGTGGACTTCCTGAACCGTGAGATCACCATGTGGATGACAGGCATCCTTAAACGCAACTGGGACAGGCTCTCACGCAAGATCAAAGCGGAAGGCCTCAAGATGTCAGAGGTCATATCCGACCAGCTCATGGGTGCCGGGGTGAATGAATCACAGGCACACGAAGCACTTCTTTGCTGTGATATGCCAAAAGAATGTACCCAGTGGACCGATGAGGACATGGTCAGACTTTGTGAGGCCATCCGCACTCTTAGCAAACCTACAATGATAGCTGCCAACAAGATCGATGTGGCACCCGAGGAGAACGTAAAGAACCTCGAAGAACTCGACCTTATAGTAGTGCCCACCAGTGCTGCTGCCGAGCTTGCATTAAGATCAGCTGCAAAGAACGGGATAATAAAGTACCTTCCCGGAGACAATGACTTCGGGATCCTCTCAGATGACATGAGCGATGCACAGAAAAAGGGTCTGGAAAGCCTCAGAGGCCTCATGAAAAAGCTTGGAACCGGTGGCGGCGGGATACAAGAGTGCATTAACAGGGCGGTCTTTGACCTTCTCGACCTCATAGTAGTATATCCTGTAGAAGATGAAGGAAAATGGACCGACAAGAATGACAGGATGCTGCCCGACGCGTTCCTCATGAAGAGAGGATCCACAGCCCACGATCTTGCATACAAGGTACATACCGATATCGGGGACAGGTTCCTGTATGCAGTGGACGGCAAGACAAAGATGCGTCTTGGGGAAAAGCACGAGCTCAAGGACGGCGATGTGGTAAAGATAGTATCTACGGCCAAGTGATGGACGAATATACCCAAAGAACAACTCAAGATGACATAGTATGATCAAAGCCCTGTATGAGAGGTATCTGCTCGGCCAGGTGAACAGCTCACCTGAGAAGATACCTGAACATATAACAATGGTCCTCTCTGAATCCGACCTTCTTGATCTGAAAGGAAAAGAAAAGTTCAGGGAGCTGATAACCTGGTGCATGAAGCTTGGCATCGCGACCATCAGCATCTATGTTGATGTGCTGGACACAAAAGAGGAGTTCCGCAAAGAGATAGTCACCATCCTTACCACAGAACTCACAGACATACTTGGATCATTTCCCGAAAATGTCGGTTTTTTCATATACGATGAGAATGGAAACCTCCGGAAGGAACGTAAGGGTAGCTCCCTTACAGTTCATCTTTCAGCAGGCTTTGGAGGAAGGGCAGAGATCACAAAAGCTGTCAGTTCGATCCTCTCAGAAGTAAAGGAAGGAAAAATAAGACCGGAAGAGATAGATGAGAACGTTATTGAGTCTCACCTGCTGGTCAGGGAAGAACCGGACATGATCATACGTGCAGGCGGGAAGCACCTCTCTGATTTCCTGCTGTGGCAATCCGCATATTCGGAACTTTATTTTACAGATGTCAACTGGCACGACCTCAGGAAAATGGATATGCTGAGGATCATACGGGATTTTCAGAAGAGACAGAGGCGCTTTGGCAAATGACAAAACAAAGAAGTTATCATACCCTGCGTTCCATCACAATGGCATTGTCATCAAGATAATAGCGCGGGATAGTTCCGGTCTCCTCAAAGCCGTTCGACAGATAGAATTCCCTGGCACCTTTGTTCTTTTCCCGTACCTCCAGACGGATAAGAGGAAAAGAGTTCTCTTTTGCAAGAAGCACACATGCCTCAAGGAGAGCCGTTGCAACACCCATTCTTCTGAAGCGGGGATGTGTTGCAATGCTTGCCAGATGTGCCGCCTCTTTTATGACGACAAGAACAGCATATCCAAGGATGAAGCCATCGGATTCCAGTACAATGAACCCGGGATAGTCTGCATATGAACGGAAAATGCGTGATTCCCACGGCACCTCGAAGGAAAGGTTCTCGATCTCTACGATCGAATCAATATCAGAACTGGTGGCTATCCGCATCATTAACAGAACTAGGGCCTCATGACTGATAAATTAAAGGTTCCCCTATCGCAGGGTTCCATACTTATACAAGATCGCACAACCTCTCATTGATGCCAGTATATTCGGTTATAGTGTGCCCCAAATGCAGGAAGTCCGCCCAGATTATAGAACAAAAGTGCGCAAAGACCACAGGATGCCAGCGATGCGGAGCTACACTGCAGACAAGGAAACTGAGGATATTCCACACTACCGAGAACCTTGAAGAGGCAATTGCAGTACGTACCCGACTGCAGGCAGAGGTTTCTGAAAGAGAATGTGACACTATGAAAGAAAGCGGATCTCACGGACCTGATCCTTTTACCACATTTACATCAGCCAAGTCTAACGGGTCAGGAAGTGCTGAAAAGGGGTTCATCCCGAATTTCCGGGAAACACCCCTCAAGAGCTCATCCCGAACTAAGAGAACAGACCCTGCAAAAACCATTCTGTCGATCCTTGAAAAAGAAGGTGGAGAGATGCAGGAGACCCGGCTTTATGATCATCCGCTCATTCAGGACCTTGATGAGGATATAATTGGAAGAGACCTAGAAAAGCTGCTCCGGAAAGGGGACATATATTCCCCTAAAAAGGGATACATCAAACTCATCCCATAATGTGGGACCGAGAGCCTGAGGAAACGCTATGAGGTCATGAAATTCAGAATTACGGACATTCAGCTCCGGTTGTCACAAACACATAAATTATATCTAAAAGAACCACATAATCTTATGGTTCACTGAACCGTTCAGAAAATGAGCATATAACTATACCAGATCATTCTCATTACAAGGTAAGAACATGTCCGACAAGACAACCCTCGACATTGTAGAACTTCTATTGACAGCAGAGATATACAACAGGTATCCGGAAATGGATGTTAACGATCTTCCAAAGGACATAAGGAAGAACTACTGGAGCCGTGCACATAAAGGCGTCCCAAAACCAATTAACGTTTCCCGCTCTGACATAAAGAAGCTCTTTGAGATCGAGGAAATAAAGGGGCAGGTATTCACACTTCCGTTCCTGGATATCGATGAACTTACATCCAGGATGAAGTTCACATCATTTGATGTTGCAGCGGAATGGTTCCGCAAACAGGAGAATGCCTCAGAGCGCATTGACCAGAACCCTGCACTATCATATTATTACGAAAAGAAGGAAGTTGCCGGAACGAGCTATGAGAAAGCACGTGCTGCGACAAGGCCAAAAGAGGTTGACAGGGAATGGATCGAGTCCCTGGTAGGTGAGATCGCCGAAGAAGAAGGCGGAGAGGACATGCTCAAACTTGTGGAGATCGTGGCCCCGGAAGACATCGTCCAGCCCCTCAGGTATCTTGTGCTCAACGATGAGCAAAAAGAAGAGGTAGAGAAGATAGTAAAGGCTATCGAGTACAGGGAATACCTCAAACGTATCGGGCTCTATGATATCGGAAAGATACTGCTGGTGGGACCACCCGGAACCGGAAAGACATCTGTGGCAAAGGCAATGTCAGAGCGTCTGTCCATACCTTTTGTTGAGGTCAGGCTTTCCATGATAACCGACCAGTACCTCGGTGAGACGGCAAAGAACATCGACAGGGTGTTCGCACTTGCCAAACGCCTGAGCCCATGCATCCTCTTCATAGATGAGTTCGATTTTGTTGCCAAGACAAGGGCATCGGATGAGCATGCAGCTTTAAAGAGGGCCGTGAACACGCTTCTAAAGGCCATTGACCAGATCAGCCTGACCAACGATGGAGTGCTCCTGATAGCCGCTACTAACCACCCCAGGATGCTTGACTCTGCAGTATGGCGAAGGTTCGATGAGATCATGGACTTCCCGCTTCCGGATGAGAAGATGAGAAAGGAGATCCTCGATATTGTCACCATGGAAATAGAAGGTGATCTCAATAACGCGGAGATCGCTTCCCTCACTGAAGGCTACTCCGGCTCCGACCTGCGTATGATAATCCGTGAGAGTGTGCTCAATGCACTGGTAGAGGAACGTACGAACATCAACCAGCAGGACCTCATCGAGGCAGTAGGCAGGTTCAACAAGCGCGCTCAGATAAAGTCCGACGAATATGTTGTCAATACCGGGGGATTCTAAGGGACCATGAAGATAATACTCCTCGGGACCGGTGACGCACCCGGCACCCCCATCATCGGCTGTGACTGCAGGACCTGCAGGGATGCACGAAACGGAGGGAAGAGTAACAGAACCCGCTTTTCGGTCCTTGTGGAATCCAATGAAGGAAAGGTTCTGATCGATACAAGTCCGGATATGAGACAACAGATGCTCAGAAAAGGTGTCCGGCATATCGATGCAGTGATCTGGACCCACGGGCATTACGACCATTACACCGGTTTTGGCGAGTTCCACCGCGTCCAGAGCCATGTGGATGTCTACGGCATCACCGAAACACTTGACTATATACTCGACTACGTCTCTTTTTTGAAACCGCGGAGGCATGACGTTCAACCAGGTGAGCCTTTTGAGATCATCGGCCTTGAGTTCACCGTATTCGAGGTCAACCACCCACCTGTGGAAAAGGCGATTGGTGTCATCATACGCGATGGTGATAAAAAAGTGGTCATAAGCGGAGATACTGACAATAACCTCCCGGAGGAAAGCCTTGAACTTATTATGGAACCGGACCTGTTCATAGTGGATGCCATTATTCCCGATGATGTCGGATTCCATGTTAAGAAACACATGGATGCAAAAGAAGCCATGGAACTGGCTGAGAACATAAAGGCAAAAAAGGTAGCTATGACACACCTGAGCCACTATTACAAGCCTCATGATGAAGCATCAGCAACATATCCGCTGGGTTACGACGGAATGGAATTCACATTCTGAACGCAGATATAGAACTGAAAGTTACCATGGGTGCGATACAGATAAAAAAAAGCAGGGCCTGTAAAGGCCTCATTTCAACTTACCCTTTCCTGTCTCATCGAACCCTTCTTCAATAAGCTCACGGGTCTTTTGGAGTCTTCTTCTTGTTGAGAGGTAGTTCCCAAGAACAATAAGTGCCCCTCCGCCAAGAATGATAGTGCCTATCAGAAGCATACGAGGAGCTGAAGTTGTGTAGAACTTTACAACTACAGGATTGTATGGTAGCTCTTCCTCATCGATCTCAACTTTAAGGAACTCTCTTGCCATCTCTGTGAACGAACCGGTTGTTGCACGCAGGTCATACCACACAAGGACCTCCCTGTTAAGCTCGTCAAAATATCTCTCATCAGGTTCGGGGCTTACTTTACCGATAAATGGATTGCCTGTTGTATAACCTTCAGGAAGAACGAATCTTACGACCGAATCATGGGAAGGAATATACATGAAATCCTGCCCCATAGGAGTTGTCATGCTGTAGGCCACAATTCCCGTGAGGCTCTCGTTGAACCTCATGTAAATGTGCTTCTGGCCCCTGATGACCTCCTCATCCATAGTGTAGTTGAAAGCAGGAACATCATCTATCGAAGATGTGGAAAGCATCCCGAATGTCTCAAACGATGGTTCCGTATCCTCGGCATTGCCTGCAAGGATGATTATGTTCGATACAGCTTCCTTGTTGGGGTTAAGTATGTCCTCCAGAGGAATTATCTCAATTGCAGAAGCGTTCACGATCATATGAACAACGTTCGCAGAGCCATTATCCGTCAGATAGAAAGTGGTCGTATTTACGAACTCGCCACCGACTGATCCACTGTAAAAGACTTCCAGTTCATATGTGGAAAGATCTGGAGATGCCGCCTCCTCATCCACAGGAATTAGCTCGTTGATACAGCCTGATGCCATTACTGCAAGAGCGAAAATGAATACTGTTGTTATAATTGCTTTATTCATTGTACACATCACAAACAGTTTATCAAAAAACAATGGGCACCATTGGTAAAAAAGGTTATTGAAAAAAATAACAGCACTCCCTGAAGAAAGGGAGTGTTGCCTTAAGATCAGTCATTGTTTGAAATTGAGAGAAGAACGCCTGTCTCTTCAAGAGCAGCTGCAACCTCTTTGTATGCAATGAAAAGTTCCCTTTTCTGCATCTCGACGGAGTCAACCGGTGGTTCGGATGCGAACCAGATCTCCTTTTCGGTTTCACCACGTGTGATGGAAACACATGCAAGCATATCAGCCTGGATCAGCCTGTACACTGAATCAATACCGGTTGGTGTGACCCATGCCTTATATGAATCCTTCAGCTGGTCTACGAACTTTGACCAGTTAACGGTTGCAGAACCCTCAAGTCTCAGGTGAAGGTGTGCACGTTCTCCTGTGATCTGCTCATCGACGTTCTTCAGGAACTTCTTGTACTCTGCACTTTGCTCATCAACCTGTTGTGCCTCATGGCTTGCAAGTTCCTCTGCTGCCTCCTTGAAGAATGGAGCAAGGTTGACAATGTTTGATGGCCTTGTCATGAATGAGACACCGAAGAATGCAACACCGCTGAGTGCCATACCCACAATAACACCATGGTTCATGAGGATCGGGTGTACGGTCTCAAGGTATGAAGGAGCCATAGGTGCGGTCATTGAAAGATCATAGACCGTAAAGGCGATCTGTGCAACGGCACCGACGATAAGACCGGCCATAGCACCTTCCTTTGTAGCACGCTTCCAGTAAAGTCCTCCCATGAGAGGGAAGAAGTAGGAAGCACTTGCAATGAAGGTTGCAATGTGGATAGCATCGATGATACTGTCAATGAAGAAGGAAGCCACAGTTGCTGCTGCGACTATGAAAAGGACGCTGAGCCTGTTGATAGCGAGCATCTGCTTCATTGTTGCATCCGGCCTTATGAACCTCTGGTAGATGTCACGTGAAACACATGATGCACCGGATGTTGCAAAGGTGTCAGCACAGGACATGGAAGCAGCTGCAAGGCCAATCGCACTGAGACCGATAACTACAGGCGAGAATGTGCTTACTATGTAGGTCAGCAATGCAGGTTCTGCCTGGGCCATTCCCATAGGGAAGCCTGCTGCAGGGATCTCAGGATACAATGCACTGAGTCCGATAGCAATAACTGCACATGCACTGAACACAATTGCAATCATAAGGGAACCAAGAACCAGACCGTTCCTTGCGGAAGTTGAGTCCTTTGCTGCCCAGATCTTCTGCCATGGGTCCTGCTCAGTGATCCATCCAGGGATGATAGCAAAGACGAAGATCAATACCATCGGGATTCCAATGATGAACGGGTTCCACCAATCACCAGGAACGGTAGCGAAAAGATCGGATGCTGTTGAGATGGTAGCAACGCTGGATGTAGCAGAGTCAACTGCAAGAAATGCCATTATGATAGCGAATATGGAAAGGAAGGCGAACTGGATAACATCGGTCCAGACTACAGCAGAAAGACCACCAAGGGTGACATAAACAGACACTGCAAGGGCAACGATAAGAGCTGCATATATCGGGTCAAGGCCGTAGAAAACCTGCAGAACAAGAGCGAATCCCTTGATGTCAGCAACTGCGAAAAGGATCATTACGATGGTGATGATAATTCCCACGGGAGCACGGATAGCAGAACTGTACCTCTGTTCAAGAAGTTCTGCCTGTGTGATAGCAGGAAGGTGTTTGATCCTCTTCACGAATATAGCGATAATAAGCAGTGCAAGGATGTTCGGTGCTACAAAACCCCATATGGAGCCCATTCCAAGTAACATGAAGAATCCTATCACGGCCAATATCCCACCAGCGGTCAGCCAGGATGCTGCCGAGGAAAAACCAACACCTATCATCCCGATCTTACGACCGGCAAGCCAGAAATCGGTCACCGTCTTTTGTCTTTTTGTAAAGTACCAGCCAATTGCGATCAGTCCACAGAGATAGACTGCAAGCATTGCCATAAACAATTGATAACTATCCATAATTAAACCTCAAAATAATATGTTCTATTTATTCAGACCTAATTCCTGAAACACTAATACGAATTAACTACGATTTTTTCCTTTTAAAAAGGTCAATAAGGACATATTTGATTTAATATATAAGCTCTTTCAAAAGAAATCCGATGAACCCGGAATTCAGTCGCCTGTTCCATTGATCATAGGCCATCAGTAATAGTCCATCGGTTGATCAGGTCATTCATTCATAGATAAACAACTTGAAGAAAAACATTTCATAGAAGAAAATGTACTGAGAAATTCACATCCACTCATAGTGCTGCATGACCTCAAGGTTCAGGTCATACATCAGACTGTTCTCAACATAACCGAAGAAGAAACATCCCTCACAATTCTTTGCCAGTTCTTTTTGACGATCCCTTGAGGCATTCCACACATCGACAATACCATCCTTCACGTTGCCCAGCAGTTCCCGGTGGACACGGCAGTGCTCAATGGAACCATCTGCAGTGACATCAAGGATCAGGTTATTTACATGGCAGTTGTAACCTTTTTTCAGTTCTCTTATCATTCGAAGGTACGTCAGTGAATTAATGATCGGATACCCTGCCTTTTTCATCTCGATGATACGATCGATCGTGCAGCGATATTTTTCCACATCACGGATACCCAGACTGCCCCAGACATCTTCGTTGATCCCACGGAACTCATATAGAGGCTCAAAGGAGATCTTCACACCCAGATCACGTGCAAGCTGTATGAGCTCTTCAATGTCATCAAGGTTCTTTCCGCTGATCACACAGTTCATCAAAAGGGGATTCTTCAGATTGTCCTTAACGGCCATGATAGCATCAAGAAGGGTCTCGAAGTCCATGCCACGGATCTCCTTGTAGCTCTTTGTCCCGTCCACGGAAACTGAGAGATAGTCAAGATCATCGAAGTCGTTCATCCTTTCTTTCAGCAGCTTCCCATTGGTTATCAGGGATGTTATCATTCCCTTACTTTTTGCATACGCAAGGATCTGAGGCAGATCCTCACGAAGAAGAGGTTCAACGGTCCAGGCATTGTAAACACCTATTCCGAAAGAACTGGCATCATCAAGCATTCTGAATATCTCATCAAGGCTCATCTCCCCCCCCTGCTGTTTCCAGTACTCACAAAAGCTACAGCTCATGTTACATCTGGAATTGACTGCATGGGAGAGAACAAAAGGTCTTTTTCTGACCCTCATCTGCCAGACCGCACGCGCTGCGATAACGGGAGAAAATTTGGACATGTTGATCTTTTTGATAGAATGCTCTTTTAGGGTGCTCTATATCTTCTATGGGTATTGATAAAACTTGGCATTTCCCGGGAATCAAATGATATTTTTTAGGGTTTATAACAAACGATATTTTTGGGATATAACATGTGAAATTTTGTTTTTTTTGCAATACATAGGACAATGTTTATAAGCACAAAGATGTATGAGAGGCCATCTGAAACTAAAAAGCCTGAATTCCCATCATAATTAAACATAAAAATGATTTCTGACAAGATTTCCGGTGGGGATTTGCAAGAACGAGAGACAAAAATGGAGCTCTTCTTCTTTTAAGAATTAGATATAACAACAGGTAATCATCATGGAATCATTTAAGAAACTGGGGATCGAAGAGGCGATCCTGAGATCAATCGAAGAAAAATGTTTTGAAACCCCTACTGAGATCCAGGCAATGGCTATCCCAATTATCCTTGAAGGGAAGGACATCATCGGAGGAGCTGCCACCGGGTCTGGAAAAACATTTGCTTTTGGGTGTGGGATCATCCAGCAGATAGAGAATGGACAGGGCATCAAAGCCCTTGTACTGACCCCCACAAGAGAACTGGCTGAGCAGGTCCATAATTCACTGAAGGAATTCTCACGTCATAAGAGACTTAAAATAGCATCAGTTTACGGCGGAGTTGCGATTGGTCCGCAGGTCAAGAAGCTGGAGAAGGCAGACATTGTTGTTGCAACCCCCGGCAGACTGCTGGATCACATCGAAAGAGGAACTGTCGATCTGGACAATGTGGAAATACTGGTCCTTGATGAAGCAGACAGGATGCTGGATATGGGATTCATCGACGATGTAGAACAGATCATAGTGAACTGTCCGGATGACAGGCAGACATTGCTGTTCTCAGCAACTATTTCAAAAGACATTAAATATCTTTCACGCAAGTACATGAAAGATCCACAAAAGGTCTTTGCACAGGCCCATGTGGACGCCGGAAAGCTTGAGCAGGTATATTATGACGTTCCAAAGCCGATCAAATTCTCACTTCTGGTCCACCTCCTGAAAAATGAGAGATCCGGACTGGTGATGGTATTCTGTAATACCAGAAGCAATGTTGACTTTGTCCAGAAGAACCTGCGTAAGAACGATGTTGATGCAATTGCGATACACGGAGGCCACACACAGGCAAAAAGGAAGAGTACCCTCAGCAAGTTCCACTCAAGTGAAGCGCATGCACTTGTCTGTACAGATGTTGCTGCGCGTGGCCTGGATATTCCTTATGTATCACACGTCTACAACTACGATATCCCTGAAGATGTGAACGAATATGTCCACAGGATAGGCAGGACTGCAAGAGCCGGCAGGGAAGGAAAGGTTATCAATGTCCTGACAGAGAGGGAAGCAGAGGCCTTTGAAAAGATAGTAAGGCACCACCGCGATTTCACCATCACCAAAGAGGAAGTCCCCGAAGTTGAGAGGGTCATCATAAAGGACGAAAAGGACAAACGCCATGATAAGAACAGCTTCAGGAAAGGCGGGAAAAGGTCCGGTAACCGTGGCAAATTTAAGAAAGATGACGGAAGCGGCGAACCAAAGAAAGCTGGAAAAGGCGAAGGCAGGAAAAGACCGGAAGGACGGGACAAACGCGAAAGAACTGAGAGATCTGGAAAGACAGAAAGATCTGGAAGAACTGAGAGATCTGGAAAGACAGAAAGATCTGGAAGAACTGAAAGGTCAGGAAAAACTGAAAGGTCAGGAAAAACTGAAAGGTCAGGAAAAACTGAGAGATCTGGAAGAACCGAAAGGTCAGGAAAAACTGAGAGGTCGGACGATCGCAAAGGTTTCAAAAGTTCCGGTGAATCCAGGAAACAAGGCAAAACAGGATTCAAGAAGCGTACCGGAGTTAAGGTCAGGAAGGAGTGACCATACCGGTCACCTTTTTATACAACTACAATCAAATTCTTCGCATGAACTGGTTTGTTGTTGATGCAGCGGGGGAAGCCTTCAAAAGGACAAGAAGCTGCTTGCTGGAACCGTTCGAACTGAAGAAATGGTTAAAACTTGCAATCATTGTTGCACTGGCAGGTGGTGGAAGCAGTTCAGGATACAATGGTTCAATCCCTAACACTGAAACCGGCGATTTTCCACAACTTCCTTTTTTTGATCCTGCAAAAGGGAATGGATTCCTCGAACAGATCACCACCATGCCGGATCTTCCGGCCCTAATTGCAATAATAGGTGCCATTGCGCTGTTAATTCTGATCTTCTGGTACATTTCATCAGTAATGGATTTCGTTCTTGTTGAATCCGTTACAAAAAATGATGTGCGATTGCGTGAATACGCTAAAAAGTATATGAGAATGGGGCTGAACCTGTTCATAATACGCATCGTACTGGCAATTGGGTTCTTTGCTATATTTGCCATGGCAGCATTACCAATGATAGTTCAGATCATTAGTGACCCAACCGGAAATTTCTGGCCCATGCTGATCGCAGGCGGATTAAGTCTTATTGCAGTCATATTGATGATATCTGTTTTCAGCTCTATCATCAACTCTTTTATCCACCTCTGTATCCCCATCGCAATGTATGATCAGATAGGGATAATCGAAGCACTGGAAAAAGTGGTGGCAACTTTCAGGCAGGACTGGAAACAAATTACAGGATACTGGCTAGGAAGATTTCTGTTGTGGACAGGAGGAAGAGTTGTCTTCAGCATACTTGCACTCATCGTACTATTGATACCAGGTTTGATATTCCTGCTTATCGACGGGATCATCTACTTTGCCCTTTCGGAAATGCTACAGCAGAGAGTTATCTGGATGGTCGTTACATCACTTGCGATCATAGAGATAATAGTATTAGCCCTGCTCTCAATTGTAACGATCATGCCATTGCATATCTTTATGAAATACCATATGCTGGTATTTCTTAAAAAGTGGAGACCGGCCACAACGATACCATTCTTTGAACTTGAAGATGAGAACTGAAGACGGGACGGGAATTAACTATTTCCCACACGACAAAAAGACCGTACAACCAGCATGATAACATTCCGGTAGAATTACATTTCCTGGTTAATTAACCAGTAACCTGTTGAAAGTTAATTTTGAAAGTACAAACTTGTTGGATACAAGTTATTGGTAATAACTTTGATAATAAAAAAAGATTGTTGATACTCGCATAATGCGAGTATCGGTTTTGAAAAGAATTTATCCGAAGAGTGCTCCGAGACCAGCCATGCCGCTCTCTTCTTCTTCAGCCTTCTCTTCTTCTGCAGGTGCCTCTTCTTCTGCAGGTGCTGCTGCTGCTACAGGTGCTGCTGCAGGTGCTGCTGCGACTGCTGCGGTTGCCATTGCTTCAGCGATGTCAACGTCCTCGAGTGCTGCGACGAGTGCCTTTGCACGTGATTCGTTTACGTCTACTCCTGCTGCAGTAAGTACTGCAGTAACTGCTTCTTCTGTAATGTCTTTCTCAGCGTTGTGTAGTAAAAGTGCTGCGTATATGTATTCCATTGTAAATCACCTTTTATGTTATTAGTATTAGTTTTTTGATAGTAGTTTATCCAAAGAGTGCTCCAAGACCGGCAGCCATGTCACCCTCTTCTTCCTCTTCTTTTTCTTCTTCCTTCTCTTCAACGACCTCTTCAGCTGCAGATGCAACTGGTGCTGCGGCTGCAGCTGCTCCAAGTGCCTCTTTCAGCTCATCGTCAATTGCACCTTCATCCTTACCGGATGCAACTGATGCAACAGACAGCATCTCGCACTGTGCCTTGCCAAGCAGTGAGCCCATGACATCCGGCTCGAAGACCACAGCATTGATACCAAGGTTCCTGGATGCTGTAGCTGCCTTTGCGAGCAATGTGCTGATGTTCTCGGTTGTTGGGTAGGCTGCGTTGACAGACAGGTTGAATGCCTTCTGGCTTGCCTGTACGAAGTCTGCAAAGACCTGCACCTCGTCAATTGCAAGGACATCTGGAGTGAAGACTGAACCCTCTTCCAGAACTGCCCTGAGATCAAGACCAACTTCAAGTGGATAGATCTCCAGCCTTGCAAGCATGGCTGCGAGCTTCTGGGGTACGACATCTCCTGCCTTTGCAACTGCCTTTGTCTCCCTGATCACGACCTTACCGCCGTCGATAGCAGCAGGGATTCCTGCAGCTTGCAGGTCACCGAGTATAGGTCCCGGTGGGAAGCTTGTTGGGCCCTTTTCCACAATGATATCGTTAGGTGCGATCATCCCACCTTTGATAGGGGAAGGGGTCTTGCTCTTCTCAAGCAACTTGAAGAGTTTGAAAGGGTTCTGTTCTGTGAATATCAGTGCAGTCTGAACCTCGACGAAATCATCCATTTTCTTGACATCATCGGATGACTCTTCGATCGCCCTCTTAATGAGAGTGTTCCTTGCCACTTTAAGGACAGCAACATCCTTAAGGCTCCTTCTCATTGACTGAAGCTGTTTTGCAGGAATGCCTCCGATACCCACAACACCTACTAATGGGTAGGATGTGATGAGGTTCTTTATGTCCTCAACTTCCTGCTTCTTCCAAGCAGGAATATGCTCACTGTGGTGAAGTTCTTCCATCATACCAACCTCACAGATTTACCCATAGTGGTTGTAACATAAACTGACTTGAGGTTATGTTTGCCTTTTTCGAGTGCTTGCTCGACCCTGTTCATAACTGTCTCGATGTTCTCTGCCAGTTTATCGGCATCCATGTCCCTGCGACCTACTGATACGTGGAAGGTAAGTCTGTCTTTTGACCTTATACGAATTGAGTTCTTCGTAGTGTTGATAAGATCTGCAACGTTCCTATCAGGTGTCAAAGGTACAGGCATCTTTCCACGAGGACCGAGAACTGTACCGAGGGTCTTACCAATCAGTGGCATGTACTGCACTTCTGCAATGAAGAAGTCACACTCATTTGCAAGACTTCTTGCCTTGGACTTGTCCTCACCAAGTTCCTTTATGTCCTCTTCGGAAAAGACATAGTCTGAACCAGCTTCTTTAGCGTTGAGTCCAACTTCACCCTTTGCAAAAACAGCGATCTTAAGGGTTTTGCCACGACCGTTTGGAAGAATAATCTCTTCGTCAACACGGTTCTTGGGCTGACTCATATCGAGGTTCTTTAAGTTGATTGCCAGATCCACACTTTCAGAGAACTTACGCTCAGGGGATCCTTCGATCAACTCTTTTACCATATTTAATATAGTCTCTTCTACCATTCTATTCCTCCCGTAGTTAATGAACAAATGTTCAGATACAGGGCACATGCCCGGTATCCGGCAGGCATACAGCATTGCATACCAACCGATGCGGCCGCTGCGGCCTACTACGGTTAAAGTAAGGAGATTTTAATCTCTATTACGAGCACTTCAATAATGAAGCAATTATTTTAAACTTATCGGTCAGCCTGAGAGGCCGACCAACTCATTTGACATTAAGATCAGATATCGATCCTTAATTACCATGATTCTGCTGCAAGAGCTTCGTCAAACTTGCCCTCATCAACAGCTTTCTGGCATTCCCTTGGATCAAGACCTTCCACAGTAACGCCCATTGGTACACATGTACCCATGACCTCTTTCACTGCAGCCTTGAGAGAGTAGGAAAGGATATCGTCCTTCTTCATACGAGCGATCTTTGCAGCCTGTGCAATCTTAAGATCGCCAACATTGACAGTACCTGATTCACCGGAGCCTTTCTGGATGTTAAGTTCCTTAAGGATCAATGCAGCTGTTGGTGGGGTACCCACTTCGACCTCGATGCTCTTGTCATCGCCTACAATTACCTTAACAGGAACCTGCATTCCGTTGTAATCTTTAGTTTTTTCGTTGATCAGGTCGATTACATCTTTGATATTTACACCAAGAGGTCCCAATGCAGGACCAAGTGGTGGTCCCGGATTTGCTTTACCTCCAGGAACCAAGGCTTCTACAACACTTGCCATTAGAGATTCACCTTTTTAAATTTTGTAAATTAAGTTTTGTTTATAAATATAAGCATACATTACGGATAAGGGTCATTCCTCTTCCTTACTGAGTATCCGTACAGTATCACCACGTATAGTTATAGGTATTGGTACAACAGCATCGAACAACTCGACCGTAATTTCCTCGTGACCTTCATCAACACGCTTGACACGTGCCTTCTCGCCTTTGAAAGGACCGGAAGTTATCTCGATGATTGCACCTTCAACAATACCAGTAACAGTTGGCTTTGGTGTAAGGAAATGTGCGATCTCCGCTATAGTGGACCTGCCTTTGACAACAGCCCTTGCATGAGGGACCGTCTGTATGGCCTGTTCCACAGCACCGGAATCAGAAGATTCCAGAAGTACATATCCCTTAAGTTCATCAGGAGCGATTATTGCCCTGATATCAAGATTGTCCTTCCTGGCAACCTGTGCCAGCATTCCAGCAACTGAGCGCTCTTGATTCGCAGTTGTCTTAACAACAAATATAGCGGCATCTTCACCCATAGAGTTACACCCACTTTGGTACTTCTGTCAGCAGTACATAGATGATAAAACCAACAAAGCCTACCACCAGAATACCAGCGCCAGCGACCTTAGAGATCATAGAGAACTCCTCTCCTGAAGGCTTTTTGGACAATTTCAATACCCTCAGGTATGACTTAAGGACTTGACCGACATTGCGGTTTATCTTAGGCACTTCAAACATATTATCTGCCAAACTTCTCACAACCAGTTATATTGTATATGATCGATCGGGGTAATCAGATCGGGGATATCATCACCTCGACCATACTATAAATTAGTAGCGGCATTTAAATAACGTACTATATAAAATACCTTTCGATTGAACCCCTGTAACAGAGACATCTGATTAAAAAGAGAAGGAGATAACTCCTTTTCATTTTACGAAATCGATGCCATATTTCCTTGTGACGTTCTGGGAACTTCCGCTTCCATAGATCTGCGGAGATTTAACACCAGTAATAACAAGCATTGTGCGTACTGAGTGTTCAAGATCAGGATCCACCTGGGCACCCCAGATCAGTCTTGCATTAGGATCGACCCTGCTGTAGACTTCCTGTACAACGCTCTCTGCCTCTGCAATGGTCATATCAGGACCACCTACAACATTCACAAGAGCAGATGTAGCACCGGAGATATCCACATCAAGAAGCGGGCTTCTAAGTGCCTTCTGGACAGATTCCACAGCCTTGTTCTCACCATCTGCCTCACCAAGACCTATCATTGCAACGCCACCGTTCTGCATGACGGTCCTTACATCAGCGAAGTCAAGGTTTACAAGACCCGGCTTTGTGATAAGCTCGGTAATCCCTTTCACAGCCCTCATGAGAACCTCATCGGAGACCTTGAAAGCAGCCTGTAGTGGCAGTCTAGGGACAACCTCGAGGAGCTTGTCGTTAGGGACTACAATAACAGTATCTGCAACGTCCCTGAGCCTTTCAAGTCCTGCTTCGGCGTTGGTGCGTCTTACCTGACCTTCGACAGCGAATGGAAGAGTGACCACAGCGATCGTCAGTGCACCTGCATCACGTGCAGCCTCGGCAACAACCGGTGCGGAACCTGTACCGGTACCTCCGCCAAGTCCTGCTGTAATGAACACCATATCAGTGCCATCTACAATTGCACGCACCTCATCGATGCTTTCAAGTGCAGCATCCTCACCGATCTGTGGCAGACTGCCGGCACCAAGACCCCTGGTCTTCTTCCTGCCGATAAGGATCTTGTTGTCTGTAGAAACGTTCAAAAGGTGCTGTGCATCAGTATTGACCGCAACAAGCTGTGCACCCTTGATGCCCTCCTGAGCCATGCGCTGAGCACTGTTCGAACCGCCGCCACCGCAACCAATGACCTTGATATTTGTCTGCAGATCTCGTAACATAGCTTCGAGTTCTGCATTGATGTCATTCTGTTTTGGAGTGACGGAACGAATTGCCCCCTCATCTGCAGATCGTGCCAATGCCTCTTCTACTATGGATTTCATAATTTCTCCTCCACTATAGCGAAATGATCAAATGTATTATTGGAATTATACAGTACTACTGCAATACGCATGTTAGATTTTACTATAATTTAACCATTAAATCAAAAGATTGCGTTATTAATCACAAAACTTTTTTTGATCCTCTCACGCACCATTCCTGGCTCGATGATCTTCCCGTCTATCGTAACCGGCTCGCCGCCAGCCAGTTTCCCAAACATGGGACCAGGAAGAACTCCCATCTTACGTGCGAGATCGGGGTTAAACCTATCATCCGTAATGCACAACACATTTTCATCGAAAATGTATTCAGTATCATAACGTTCTTTTAGTATTTTAATGCATTCATCTATCATAAAGAGCAGGAAACCCTCTGCATCTTGCTTCCAGAAAGTGAAGAAGACATTTGATACTGTCGAATCATCCAATTCGAAATAAACCATATCCGAACTCTGAAGCACTTTCTTCAAAGCTTCAAGGTCCACGGATTTAGTAAGTTTAATCAGTTGGGGATCCACCTTTACCGTTGTAACGGCTACCTGATCCCGCCCCATGCCAGTAGCCAGCTCATCCAGCTTATTCCTGATGCCTTCAGAGAACTTTACACGACCTGCAGGATCATGATCCCTGACCTTGTCCAGAAAGGTCAGGAAATAGTTAAAGGGAATACCCTTCATTTCCATGATATCACTCTCCCTGAAGATCTCAAGTCCTGATGCCTCGGCCAGGTCATTTATTTTCTTCCGGGCACCGGATGACATTGACTTCCTGTCACAGTACACAAGTTCTGCACCGGATTTCTCGACTGCCTGCCGGAAAAGTTTCCCGTCAACATGAGGAATTTGATAATCCGGGAAGTTGTGTCCGAAAGTTACATCAGAACCGAATATGAGATTTGTCTGTCTTGCTGCATAATGACCACCGCCAAAGCCGAGGGCCACAGGACATTTTTCCTGCTGCACTCCAAGAATAGCACTTGCAACAATAGCACCGGCATCGGGATCCACCCACTCCGATTCCGAGCTTCCGATCTCGGCATATACCGAAGGAACCTTCAGGTCCGAAGGACCGTGATGTGTTGATTCCATAGATACATCGTACCCGATCTCTCCTGCCTTTTCGGACATAGACAGGAGAATTGAACGCAAAGCAAAAGGAGCTGCCACTGCAAGCTCTCCGGGATTACCACCAAAATCGGCAGAGCCGGGATTACCAGTAAAATGTGATGTTAACAAACGCCTCCCATCAGCACTCCTGTGCTTTGAGGCAAAGATAATGAGATCACAGGGTATTCCCGCCTGCTTTAACTTCTCATCGATCCCGTCCTGATAGATGTGATGTTCTTTGACCTCAACGATACGAAGATCGTCACTCTCATAGACCTCGGACACATCCTCGACCAGAGCCTGTGGTACCTCCAGTTGATCCCAGTCTCTTGATCTGAGCAAATGGCCTTTTATGTTCTGACCTGCCAGGTCAACAGTAGAACAGATTATGATTATGTTCGTAGAACTTTCCTTCTCGATAGTATTCTGCATGATCAAAGAACCCCAGTAGTGAGTTGGTTTTTAGATCCGGTCATGGATATCAGGCAATGTATAGCGCAATTAATAGCTCACAAACTTTCCACAACAACTACAATAGCACAACTAATAACCTTTACCTCTCCCCAGATGACACGAAAGGAAATGTCATAACTTCACCATGTCAAATACCCACCTGCCGATCCCGGGAGCAACATTCCCGCACCGGCGGTAACCGGTCACATCAAGTCCCATCTCAGAACAATTCCCGATCACATCATCGATCTGCTCCCGTGCCTTGAACGTGTAAAAATGCAAATTCCCGCCACGCCTTACAAGAGGAAGGACCTCCCCCAGGAAGTCGTCCATACCGTAAGGAGTAGGAATGATCGCCCTGTCAAAATCAGCTTTCAGGAGGTTCCCTATGCATGATGCATCTGCGAGGACAGGAGATATGTTGTCCTCCACATGGTTGAGCCGGATGTTAACCGCCAGCCACTTACAGGCCTCAGGGTTCTTTTCAAGTGCAATCACGTTTGCACCCCTTGTTGCAGCAGGAATTGCAAAAGGACCTACACCGCAGAAGGGGACAAGCACATCCTCCCCTTCCCTGACCATTGAAGCAACCCTTTTTCTCTCAAAAGAGAGCCTTCCATTGAAAAAGACATCCTTCAGGTCCATCCTGTACCTGAAACCGAATTCCGAATGTGTCGTTAACGTGCTGTCACCGATCAGAAGTTCGAAACCCGCAACCCGATGGTCGCCTTCCAGCTTCGTCACCTTGTTGAGCACTGACCTGATATTGCCTCTTTTTGAAGCGACATATTCTGCAACAGAGATCTTATGAGCCTTCAGTTCCGCAGGTATGGATACAACCGCAATATCCCCTATGACATCGAAACGCTTTGGGACCAGATGCAAGAGATCCTCAGGGATATCAGCAGGATATTTCAAGGACTTCATTGGAACACTTCCGGATATGCATTAAATAAAACAATGGGACGCATCAGTACACTCTTGTGGACTTGATGTTCATGAACTCATAGAAGCCGAACCTTGAAAGTTCCCGTCCAATGCCACTCTTCTTGACACCACCAAAAGGCATGTTCGCCTGAGGCCTGAAAAAGCCATTCACGCCAACAACGCCGGCCTCGATCTGGCAGGCAATTGAGGATGCCTTCACTTCATCAGAGCTCCAGACACTGGCACCCAGACCAAACTCAGATGCATTCGCTATCTTCAAAGCCTCGGCCTCATCCCTGACCGAGATGATAGGAGCTATCGGCCCGAACGTCTCGTTCTTCATGACCCCCATTTCCGGGGTCACGTTCGTGAGCACGACAGGTGAGAAGTAGTAACCCTCACCCTCCAGACGGCCACCCTCAAGTAACACCTTTGCACCCATTGAGACTGCCTCCCTGACCTGTTCTTCAAGCAGTTCGACCTGTTCCCCGCTCACAAGCGGCCCAAGGTCTGTTTCAGGATCCAGGGGGTCACCAAGCTTAAGGGCACGCGTCTTCTCCACAAACAGGGAAGTGAACTCATCCACTACAGACTCTGCAACAATGAAGCGTTTGGAAGATATGCAGGTCTGACCCGTGTTGATAAAACGACCTGAAACACCTACCTTTGCAGCCTCCTCGAGATCAGCATCTTCCAGTACGATGAAAGGATCACTGCCACCAAGCTCAAGGACACATTTTTTCATGTTCCTCCCGGCAGCTTCAGCAACCTTCTGACCTGAAGGAAGGCTGCCGGTGAACGATACAGCTGCGATCTCCGGCCTTGAGATCAGAGAGGATGCAGTGGCACCGTCCACAAGAAGCGTCTGGAAAACACCCTCCGGAACACCCGCCTTCTCAAAGACCTCCTGGATCTTAAGCGCACACATTGGTACATAGCTGGAGTGTTTCAGCACCATTGTGTTCCCGCCTGCAAGCACATGAGAAGCAGCACTCAGTACCTGCCAGAGAGGGAAGTTCCAGGGCTTGATGGCAAGTATTACCCCCATGGGCTCAAATGATATCAGGGCCGAAGGGTCACCATCCACAACATCAGGCTCAAGAAGTGACTCTATGTTCTGTGCAAAGTAGTCGAACATGGTAGCGCATTTCTCAACCTCGGGAAGAGCCTGTTTTATGGGTTTACCCATCTCCTTTGTAATGGTCTCTGCAAGATCCTGCTTGTCCTTTCGAAGTACATCAGCAACCTCTTCAAGATAGACAGCCCGCTCCGCAGCAGCCAGTGACCTCCATTCAAGAAATGTTTCACTCGCTTTTTTGAGGATAGTATCAACTTCTTCAGGAGAGTTCATCCCGAACTCACCATTGACCTTCCCTGTAGCGGGGTTTACTGATATCATCGTATTCATGGTTGGGTAATTGTTACTGATTTGATATAAGAGAGGCGGATTTGGAACTGGCAATGCCAGGATGTAAACTTTGGACTTCATAGAACATCACATAAGGCCAGAACGTAATGGTTCATAAAAAGAAGGCAGACACATAGATCATCCAGAAAAGGCCAACCACATACCTATAAATGCACATACTTCAAATATAACTTCATGAAGCAATTACTTGACACAGCAGAGAAGATCAGGACGATGGAGATACGTGGAGCAGGAAGGATAGCTGAAGCCGCTTCTGCTGCACTCCGTGATTATGTGATAGACCTGAAAGTCACCAACATAAAGGATTTCAACAAAAAGGTGGACGAAGCTGCCAACATACTTATCCAGACACGCCCCACAGCCGTATCACTTCCAAATGCGGTCCAGATCACAAAACGCCACAGTGCCGATGATGTTGCAGGAGCAAGGGAAGAGATCATACGCAACGCAGATGTGTTCCTCAAACAGGCAGGAGAAGCCCTTGAGAGAATGGGCAGGATCGGTGCCAAAAGGATACATGACGGCGATGTCATCATGACACACTGCAACTCCCATGCAGCACTATCTGTAATATCCACAGCCTTCAAACAGGGAAAGGACATCTCGGTAATTGCCACCGAATCACGCCCAAGGAGACAGGGATTCATAACCATAAGGGAACTGAACGATTATGGCATACCCACCACACTGATCGTGGATTCCGCTGTCAGGTACTGCATGAAGGAGGTCGACACAGTAATAGTCGGGGCTGATGCCATAACCGTCAATGGAGCCCTTGTGAACAAGGTAGGGACCTCCCAGCTGGCACATGCAGCACACGAGGCAAGGAAGAACGTGCTGAGCGTTGCCGAGACATTTAAGTTCAGTCCGAACACCATCCTCGGAGATATGATCGATATAGAGGAGAGGTCAGCAGAGGAAGTAATTGATCAGGAGATACTTGCAGCACTTCCAAACGTGAAGGTAAAAAATCCCGCATTCGACATCACTCCTGCCGAATACATCGATCTGATCATCACCGAGGTCGGGGCTTTCCCTCCACAAATGGCATACACCATCATCAAGGAACATCTCGGATGGGAGCTCTCACATATGGGATAAGGAGTAACGAAAAAACTAGCCCAATATTGAAGATAAAAGATATCAATGATATCAAAGTGATCGATAAAAGGTCACTTCTTTTTTTTACACTAATTCAGAAAAGAAAAAGGCCTGACCGCCGATCACTCGACGATCATTCCAACCGGGCTATCCTCATAATAGCTTGCCAGTTGCTTTACAGTGTCTTTTGAGAATGTTTCCTCTGTGCCGAAAAGTATGCTCGAGAGGGATGGCCTGTTAATGTAATATACTGTCGCCTCACCTTCGATACCTCCAAGCTCGGCAGCTGCATCGATGGCATCATACAGGTTTCCAAAGTCATCGATCAAACCGAGCTCTTTTGCATCCGCAGCGATATAGACACGACCATCGGCGATATCCTTAACCTCGCTCTTTGTCATGTTCCGGTGCTCTGCAACACTGGTGATGAACAGGTCATAGACCTTTAGAACCACAGTGTCAGCATACTCCTTCTCCTCGGAGGAAAGGCCTCTCCAGTCGCCACCCATATCCTTGAACTCGCCGGACTTCGCGACGTAGAACTCTATGCCTTCATTATCATAATACTCCGAGCGGTTCGTGTAGATACCGATCACACCTATACTTCCGGTTACGGAAGAAGGATTTGCCAGGATAAGGTCGGCAGGTGCGGAAATATGATAAGCGGCACTTGCAGCCACATCACCCATGGAAACCACCACAGGGATACCCTGAGCCTGCACATTCTCTATCTCGGTAATTATCTCCTCGGCAGCTGCCGGGGATCCGCCTCCGCTGTTCACCCTCAGGACTATGGCCTTAACACTTTCATCTGCTGCCGCTTCACGCAGGCTGTTGCATATATCCTCGGATGTTGCATACCCAAAACCTGAAGGGAGGTTGCCCGTAAGCATTGTTCCCTGGACATAGATCACTGCGACCTTATCATTGGAAGTATAGATCTCTCCGCCAAAGGACAGATAGATGACCGCAAAACTTCCACCGATGATAAGCATCAAAGCGATGAACAATGCAGAATACTGCAATTTGTGGCTCTTTTTTGGAGCCTTAGGAGGCTCTGTTGCCCTCTCCGGAGAGATTTTGGGCTCACTTGCAGCCTTTACTTCCTCTGCAGCCTTTGCCCCTGTACTCCCTGCAGTCTCTTCACTGACCTCTACAGGAGGATTGTATCCCACGATCTCATCTTCCGACAACTCACCTGAAGGTACAACGACACTGCCCGTCAGGTCACCGTCCTCATGAGCCCTGTCCAGTATCTCCGTGTAATCGGGTTCCGGGGTCATCTCAAATGCCCCGAGGTCCGGTACCTCCTCGGTAGATTCTATCAGAACCTCTTCACGAAGCTCCTCAGTATCATCTTTCCTGTTAACGGGTTCTTCAATATCGGTCATCCAATACCTCTGATATATATTGTAGATTGGCGTGAACATTCAAAAAGCTTCTCTTAAGGGATTAAATAAGCGAAATATATTTTATTATTGCAGACCATGCAAAAGGAAACTAATGATTATGGAGATACAAGATGTCCAAATTCCCATCAGATAAACCGGTCCTCGTAACATGCGGACTGCCATATGCAAATGGAAAGGCTCACGTCGGCCATTTGCGTACCTATATCCCCGCAGATATTTTCACAAGGTCCCTCAAAAAAACAGGACAGGAGGTTACTTTCGTATGTGGTTCCGATACCCACGGAACCCCTATCGTATTCAATGCGGAAGAACTGAACACCACACCAAAGGAGCTCATCAAGATATACCACAAGCATTTCGATGAGACCTTCAAGCAGATGGGTGTGCTGTTCGATGCATTCGGCACCACCGATGACCCTACGAATCACAACCGTACCACTGACATCGTAAACAAGCTTATCGAGAACGGTTATGTGTTCCCGAAGACCATCGAGATCGCATACTGCCCTTCATGTGACCGTTTCCTCCCTGACAGGTATGTGAAAGGAACATGCCCCCACTGTAAGGAAGAGGCAAGGGGAGATGAGTGCGACCAGGGATGCGGAAAGCATCTTGAACCGGGAGAACTTGAGAACCCCACCTGCACTACATGTGGCGGACCTGCAGAATACAGGAAGCAGGAGCACTTCTTCTTCAGGCTTTCCGAGTTCAAGGACTTCCTGATAGAGCATCTGGAAAAGCTTGAGGGAACGCTCAATGCAAGGAACTATGCACTGGGATGGATCAAGCAGGAGCTGACCGACTGGTGCATCACAAGGAACCTTGACTGGGGAGTGCGCTTCCCGGGCCACGATGATCTTGTGGTCTACGTGTGGGTGGATGCACCTATCGGATACATCGCATTCACCGAGGAATGGGCAGAGGCAAACAATGAGAGCTGGGAGAAATTCTGGAAAGAAGATTCACGCATCGTTCACTTCATCGGCGGAGATATCATATACCATCACTGTATCTTCTGGCCGGCCATGCTCAAGGGTGCTGGATACAGCCAGCCCTGGGCAGTTGTCGCATCCGGAATGGTGAAGATCGAGGACAGGACGTTCTCAAAAAGCCGCGGATATGTCGTCTGGGTAGGTGAGGACTACCTTGACCACGGATTCCACCCGGACCTGCTACGCTACTACCTGGCAAGCTACACCTCACACACCAAGGAACTGAACTTCTCATGGAAGGTCTTCCAGGACAAGGTCAACACTGAACTTGTAGGTGTATTCGGGAACTTCCTCTACAGGACCCTCCTGTTCACACACAAGAACTTCGAGGAGATCCCTGCAGGCGAGATCAGGCAGGAAACACTTGACGAGATCGATTCGACCATCGAAGCTGGAAAAGATGCAATGGAGAACTATGAGTTCAAGAAATATGCAGATGCTGCCATGGCACTTGCATCATACGGAAACAGCTACTTCCAGTCCAATGAACCATGGAAGCTCATAAAAGAGAACAAGGACGCATGCGGAGAGGTTGTTGCAAACTGCATACAGATCGCAAAGGCACTGTGCCTGCTCTTTGAACCGATCCTGCCAGGCAAGATGGAAGATGCATGGAAGCAGATCGGAATGGACACGGATGTGCACGCAGCAGGATACGATGAAGCCACAGTGCTCATAAAAGCTGGCACACCACTTGAAGGACCATCCATCCTCTTTGAGAAGATAGAGGATGAGAAGACCGAGCAGATGGAAGCTATCGCATCTGCAAGGGTCAGGGAAGCAATTGCAAAACAGAGTGGCAAGGAAGAAAAAGAAGAACCTAAGGAGATGAAAGAACTGATCACATTCGACGACTTTTCAAAACTTGACCTCAGGATAGGAACCATCGTTTCCGCTGAGGAGATAAAGAAATCCAAGAAACTGCTCAAGCTGCAGGTCGACCTTGGCGAGGAAGCACCACGCCAGATCGTAGCCGGCATCAAGGAGTCACACCCACCTGAGGAGCTCCCTGGCAAGCAGGTCCTTGTACTTGCAAACCTTGCACCAGCAAAGCTCTGCGGAGTGGAGTCAAACGGAATGGTACTTGCAGGGACCGACGAGGACGGAAAGGCAATCCTGTTGCAGCCTGAGAAGGAGACAGGTGCCGGAAACGGCATAATGTGATCATACAATCAGATTTGTTAAAATAAGTAAATTCAAAAACTGTAAAAAACAAAAAAAGGAGAATATTCTCCTTTTATTTCTCCATCAGCATCTCAAGATAGGATGTCCTGATGGAATCCTCTTTTTTTAATCCGATGCTTTCAAGGAATTCGAACAACCGTTCCCTGTGAGAGTCAACATCCGAGTCTGCCACGGACTCCACTTCCACGAACTCTCCAAGACCATCAACCGAATCAAGGCAGATGGTTATGTCTTCGTATCTGTAGATATCGCGTGTCTTTTTTACAATACCGGATTCAAAAAAACCAAGGGAGACAAGAATGCCCTTCGCAGCCTCCCCGTCCACAGGAGTCTCGAACTCCTCCCTTGTCTTGGAAACGCTGTCGAGCTTCCTGCCCTTGTAGGTCATGCGCGTGCCGCCATTGACACTGCGCAATCTCAATGCTTCGTCGGTCTTAGCGAAATCACGATGAGGTGCATTGTAATACACATCAAGGTGATCTTCAGTGCGGACCTTGTGCGCACCCATTTCCAGTATCCTGTCCCTGACAGGACCATGGTCGGCACGCACTTTGATCTCGATCTCTATCATCTTATGCAGGGACGTACTTGGTTCCGTAGTAGATCATACCCTTGTCACCGCCCTCACCGAGCTTCCTGAACACCGGTCTGACCCTCATTCCTATCTGAACGTCCTCAGGTTTGCAGACGATCTGTGAAGTGAACCTTGGACCCTCGTCCAGCTGGACAATGCCAAGTACATAAGGAGCCTGGTGCTCAAAGCCTTCTGCTGCTGTGTGGATGACAGTGTAGGTCACGATCTCTCCGGGACCGGAGAACTTGTGTGACTCGATCTCACCATCACGCCTGCATTTGGGGCATACGTTACGTGGAGGATAATAGTATGTATCACAGGTCTTGCAGTGTGTTCCCACAAGGTTGTACCTGTGGATCTGCTTTCTCCAGAATCTTGCTACAGACATCGATATCACCTCTCCCTCGCTAGAATGTGTACAACTGCTGTCGCGCCGGAACCTCCGACATTGTGGGTCATTCCAACCTCTGCGCCGTCAACCTGACGTCCGCCGGCCTCACCGCGCAACTGCTGGGTGATCTCAACGACCTGCTTGATACCGGTAGCACCCACAGGGTGGCCACATGCCTTCAGACCACCGGAAGTGTTCACAGCGATCTTTCCGCCGATCGCAGTCTCTCCCTCTTCGGTCATCTTTCCACCCTCACCTTTCTTTGCAAAGCCAAGGTCCTCGATGGCACATATCTCAGCAATGGTGAAACAGTCATGGACCTCAACAAGGTCGATGTCAGCAGGTGTCATCTTTGCCATCTCGAATGCACGCTTACCTGCTGCAACGGATGCATCCAGTGTTGTGATATCACGGCGGTCATGCAGTGCGATGGTATCGCTTGCCTGTGCTGTCGCCTTTATGTAAATAGGAGTGTCCGTGTACTCATGTGCGATCTCTGCAGGGGCCAGTACCACTGCTGAAGCACCGTCTGTGATCGGGGAACAGTCGAATATGTGTAATGGGTCTGCCACCATGATGGAGTTCAGTACACTGTCCACAGTTATCGGGCTCTTGTACTGTGCAATGGGGTTCATGGAACCGTTCTTGTGGTTCTTGACAGCCACTTCTGCCAGCTGTTCACTGGTTGTGCCATACTGGTGCATGTGCATCCTTGCGATCATTGCATAGAGACCCGGGAACGTTGCACCCATTATGCCTTCCCACTCGCGATCTGCCGCTGCTGCCAGAGCTGCGGAGGCTGCAGTGGATGAGACATCGGTCATCTTCTCCACACCTGCTGCCATGACAATGTCCTCATGTCCTGAAGCGACTGCCATCACTGCCTGCCTGAATGCAAGACCACCGGAAGCACAGGCTGCCTCAACACGTGTTGAAGGTACGTGAAGATCCAGTGCAAGGCCTGAATAATCAGCGATCAAAGCACCGATGTGCTCCTGCTCAACGAACTGTCCGCCACTCATGTTACCGACATACATGCCATCAAGCCTGTCGCCGCTAATTCCTGAATCCTCAATAGCTCCGACACCTGCCTCAACGACGATGTCCCTGAAGGAGCGATCCCACATTTCTCCGAACTTTGTGTTCTTTACACCAATAATTGCTACGTCTCTCATATCAACACCCTCATGCAAGCCTTATCTTTCCTTTGTGCTTGGCGTACATTGCATAGTCCATATAGATAGGATCTGCCAGCAGCCCTTCAACAGTAGGTGCAGCATCGCGGATCTCGTCGATCTTGTCGGTGACCCTGAGACTGAATGCATCTCCACCTGCACCTGAACCAAAGGCTGTTGCGAATATCCTGTCACCCGGTTTTGCCTGATCAAGTGTTGCGGCGATACCCATCATGCATGAACCTGAATAGGTGTTACCCAGCCTTGGTACGACCAGGCCCGGCTTGATCTGTTCCTTGCTGAATCCCAGCATCTTGGCGACCCTTGAAGGAAACTTGCCGTTTGGCTGGTGGAAAACAGCATGATCATAATCAGAAGGTGATGTGCCCATCTTTTCCATCAGACCCTTTGCTGCGCCGCTTACGTGCTTGAAATATCCCGGCTCACCGGTGAACCTTCCACCGTGCTCAGGATAAGGCATACCCTCACGTCTCCAGAAATCAGGAGTATCGGTGGTAAATGAGTAAGTGTCCTCGATAACTGCAACCATCTCGGATTCTTTACTACCGATGATGTAAGAGACACCACCTGCTGCAGCGGTGTATTCGAGTGCATCGCCAGGAGCACCCTGGGAGACATCGGCACCAATGGCCATTCCGAGATCTACCATTCCGCTGGCGACCAGGCCCATACATGCCTGAATTGCAGCTGTACCTGCCTTACAGGCAAATTCGAAGTCAGCTGCGGTCATGGCAGGTGTTGCCTCAATTGCCTCAGCTACGATGGTACTGGTAGGCTTTACAGCATAAGGGTGGCTTTCAGAACCGGTATAAACGGCCCCTATACGTTTGGGATCAATGTTGTTTCGTGCTACTGCGGACCTTGCGGCCTCCACTGCGATCGTGGCAGTATCCTCATCCATGTCAGGTACTGATTTTTCATATACCATCAGGCCTGCACTGAGAATATCTGCATCATCCCCCCATACACGGGCGATATCTTCTACTTTTATCCTGTATTTTGGGATATAAGCACCATACGAGACAATCCCTACACTCATTTTTTGTTCACCTGTTTGATGTATTATAATTTTCAAGATCTATCTGAAAAAGAGATCTTCACTCGATCACATGATACTGGCTGTACTTTTTCAGGACCTCTACCAGTTCATCGATGTCCATTGTGGTTGCAAGAAGAGGTATCCGATCTATCTCTGCCATCTTCTTCGCCATTGGATCGACCTGATTGCCCCTGATACCATGAATTACCACAGCACCTGGTTTCAGGTTCGTGACACGGATCGCCACCATCGGGGACTTTCCGGTAGAGACCTTTGTGAACACCAATGCACGCTCGGTACTCCAGCCATACAATTTCTGGAACTCATGTGATGAAAGCTCAAGAATAGCCTTTTTACTGTCCACAACAGTGAAACCGTAAAGCGGTTTTTCTACTCCTTTGTTCACAACATCTGCCTCGATCAGGGTTGCGAGCTTTGCAAGCTGTATCGGATATGTATACTCATATGTTGCATACACAGCCTTTGCACCCGGATCGGTGTAAAGCATACCTTCATAGCTATGTATCTTCTGTCCGCCTTTGGAAGTATCGATCTCCAGAAGTGCGTCGACGATCTTGCTGACAATAAGAGTACCGGGAGATTTCCTCCTGCCGCTTTCATAATCACTGATCACGGACGGGGATACACCCAGATAGCTCGAAAGATCTGTCTGTGCAATATCGAAGTTCAATCGCCATTTCTTCAAAGCCTCACCAGGCTTTTCAGATAAAGTGATCTCACCTGCCATCTTTTCAGCCAGACGCTGACGGATGTTCTCATAGGCCATATCTTCGGTCATGCTTCGTTAAACAAGAGGGGGATTCTACATATATATTTAGCGAACGGGCTTTCGACAATTGCCGAATAAAAATCCTTATGTTGTTCAAGTATTTATAAAATGCCGATAATGTTCTATAAATCATGCCCTTGATAGATCTCAAACTGCATGCAAATGTTTCTGAACTTATGCTCTACATGAAATGCCCCAGACAGGTATACTACACAAACAGAGATCATGAGCTTGCGGCAGAGATAACTCCTGAATACCTTGAACATATGATATTAAAGGAGATGGCAATTGGCTACTCTGATGCTATTGAAAGAGCTTCGATTGACAGGGTGAGCATTCTTGATGAACTCAACATCGAGATGGAACGTGTAAAAGGTGAGCTGGAACTGATATATTCAACAGAGCTACGGAACCTACCCCATAGAGTGCTTGAAACTGCTGAGGAGGTTGTATCCGAACATATAGGAATGATCGCTTCCAACCTTTCAGAGACCATCAGCAAGTATGGCAAGGAAGAGACCATAAGGAGAATAAGGCCATACCGCACAGAGCCGGTACTCCACTCAGATAAACTCAAGCTCACAGGCATACCTTCTGCGATAATACAGTATGAGGAGAAAATATTGCCCCTCAGTATCAGGACAGGCAAATACCCGGATTCAGGCGTCTGGAGAAATGACAGGATACACATTGCAGCCATTGCGATGCTTCTTGAGGAGAACTATGGGGACAGTGTCGAGCATGGTTTTGTGCAATATGCAAGGCACGGAAGTATCCGAGAGGTGAAGATCAGGCCGGAAGACCGCCGTCAGGTCCTGAAGATCCGCAGCCGTGTGGACAGCATAAAAAACGGCATCCTTCCTGAAAGGAAAGAAGTAACAGCCTGCAGCTATTGTAATTTCATGCACTTATGCACCACTGCAAGGTCATCACTTGCATCCAGACTCTTTTGAAATACTGAACGCACCCAAAACCTATTTATGCATTCTTCCAGTGTCCATCTACGATGTCAAAACCTGTATATCTTGGAAAACTGCTTCTCCACTGGTGCGGCAATTGTAATGTGCCTGTACTCGGAAAGAAATGCAGTTGTGGGGAAAGCACTAAGAAAATAGAGGTAACCCCTCCTGCCGACATACGCCCGGCATTCCAGTACGATATAGACCATATCAATGCGGTCTCAATGAAACAGTTCAACGCACCCCTTATACCGGAAGGTCACCTGGTCGTGCTGAACAAGGCACCATACGATGACAGGATGGAAGAGATCATCGTGGACGGAGAGGTTCTTGGCAGCATCCGTTTTGAGGTAGACAAACTGGACTGGGTACTCCTGCCACGACTGCCCGGCGCAAGACGTCTTTTCGAAGGAAAGGACTTGAAGGATATGAAAGGATGGGTGGTACTGGACAGCGGTGCCTTGAGCTTCATATTAAAAGGAGCAAGCGTTCTTGCCCCCGGTATCGTTGATGCCGACCCGGGCATACAGACATCCGATGAGGCAGTTGTACTTACCCCTGAAGGAGATATCATAGCAGCCGGACGCGCAAAGATGCCAGGCACCGACATGCTGGCGCACAAGCGTGGTGTAGGAGTAAAGACCCGCTGGAAAGGGAAGCCTGAAAAACTGAATATTCCAAAGGGCGGGCAGACCTGGGACGATGCCGTAGAGGCAAACTCAAAGATCCTCGAACGATTCGAGGAAAAAGCACATTCATTTATCAGGAACGTAACAGAGACCGTAAATAAACCGGTCACTATCTCATACTCAGGCGGCAAGGACAGTCTTGCAGTATTGCAGCTTGCAAGTGAGTGTCTGGAAGATTTCGACCTCATGTTCGTGGATACCGGACTGGAGTTCCCGGAAACCGTTGAGAACGTGGAAGAGATAGTAAAATTATACAAGAAACCTATCAGGACGAAAGCTGCAAAGGAAGCATTCTGGGACAGCGTGGACAGTTTCGGACCACCTTCCGTGGAAGCACGCTGGTGTTGCAAGGTCTGCAAGCTCGGGCCGATCACGCAGATAATAGAAGAGAACTACGAGAATGGATGTCTCACTTTTATCGGCCAGAGAAAGTACGAGTCCGATGCCAGGGCAAAGAGCGAGCGCGTATGGAAGAACCCCTGGGTGGGTAACCAAGTGGGTGCATCACCCATACAGGACTGGACAGCAATGCACATCTGGCTCTACATATTCAAGACCGGGGTGCCATACAATGTGATGTATGAGCGCGGTTTTGACAGGATCGGTTGCTGGCTGTGCCCTTCATCATCACTGGCAGATATCGTCCGTTTGAAGGAAACCCACCCACAGATGGAAAAACGGCTTACTGACTACCTGCTGGCATATGCCGAGCGTATGGGACTCTCAAAGGAGTGGGTGGACCACGGATTGTGGAGATGGCAGAACCTGCCTCCTGCCATTGCAGAAGTGGCAAAACAGAAAGGGATCAATATCATACCAAAGAGCAAAGTGAAGGGAGACCTGAACTTTGCCGTAACCTCCGGATACAGACCATGCCGTGAAGGCGGGATGTCTGCTGAGGGCAGTTTTGGGATCGCACTGGACCTGGAACTTATTGAGACTACCGGACAGCTCCGTGCTGCCGGGAAGCCAGCCTATATTGAGGGTGTGGCTTCGGTACAGAACGGAGATGAACGTGCACAGATATTCGCCTCGGGAACCATCACTGCAAGGGGCAATGACGAAAAAAGTGCACGCAAGTTCATGACCCGTGTGGAAAGGTCCGTCAGGCGTGCTCTCAAATGCATGGGTTGTGGCGTCTGTGTGGGACAATGCCCCAATAACTGCATCACCATCAGCAACGAAAAAGCGGTCATTGGAGAAACATGCATCCATTGTGGTGCCTGTATCGACATATGTCCGGTGGTGAAGTTTGGATGATGAACAGTATCGATGGCCTGAAGTGGCCAACCAGAACATTTATACATAATATATAACTACCTAACTTGGTGATTTTTTGGTAAAAAGAGCACTGCTGAGCGTCTCTGACAAAACCGGGATCGTGGATTTTGCAAGAGGACTTGAGCAACTGAACATAGAGATCATATCTACCGGCGGAACTGCCAGAATTCTTCGTGATGCAGGTATTGAGACCATCGATGTCTCAGAAGTAACCGGTTTTCCCGAAATGATGGGAGGTCGTGTGAAGACCTTGCATCCAAGGATACACGGCGGACTTTTGTGCCTGAGAGAAGACGAATCCCACATGGGAGAAGCAGAAAAAGAATCCATAGAGCTTATCGACATGGTAGCGGTCAACCTCTACCCGTTCGAGATCACAGTCTCAAAAGATGGAGTTAACCTCGAAGAAGCTATCGAGAACATAGACATTGGCGGGCCGACCTTACTGAGATCGGCAGCAAAGAACTATTCCGCTGTCACTGTAATATGTGACCCCGATGATTACGGACATGTTCTGAAAGAATTAAGGTCATCAGGAGTTGTCTCTGACCAGAACAGGGAACGTCTTGCAGTAAAGGCATTCCGCCACACTGCAAACTACGACAGCACCATTGACACATACCTTAGCAAAACACTTCTCGGGGAGGATGTGCTTCGTATGAACTTCACCGATGGCGTCAAGCTTCGCTATGGTGAGAACTGGCATCAGGAAGCAACATTCTACAAAGAGAGAGGGATCGAGGGACCTTCACTCGCAAATGCAAAACAGCTTCATGGAAAGGAACTTTCATACAACAACTACGTTGATGCCGATAATGCCCTCCAGACCATCAAAGAGGTCGGGAACAGGAACCCTGCAGTTGCTATTGTCAAGCACAACAACCCCTGCGGACTTGCAACCGGAAGCACACTTTGCGAGGCATTGCAGCACGCATGGGACGGCGATCCGATCTCCGCATTTGGCAGCATAATCTGTACGAACACTGTGTTCGACATGGAATCCGCACAATTCCTCAAGGGCAAGTTCGTGGAAATCATACTTGCACCGGGATTCGAGCAAGATGCACTTGAATACCTGAAAGAGAAGAGTGCAAACCTTCGCCTGCTTGAGCTTCCGCAGTTCAATGAGAACTTTGACACGGAATACACCTACAAGTATGTCATTGGTGGAATGCTGAAACAGCAGAGGAACATCGGACTCTATGACAAATGGGAATGCGTGACAGAAACACCATACCCTGAAGCGAAGCGCGGCCTTTCAGAGTTCTGTATAGCTGCCTGCAAGAGTACAAAATCAAACTCCGTGACCCTTGCATACGAGTACAAGGACGGCTGCTATGTTATGCTTTCAATGGGTGCAGGACAGCCAAATCGTGTTGACTCCATCCGCAAGCTTGCAACCACCAAAGCAAGAGAGAACCTTGAACTGATCTACGAGAGGGAAAAACCTGACATGTCCTTTGAAGAGTACTGGGAATCCGTACTTTCCGAATGTGTCATGGCATCAGATGCGTTCTTCCCGTTCGATGACAGCATTGTTCATGCAGACGAAAGCAAGATCAGATACATCATATCGCCAGGCGGGTCCATCAGGGATGAAGAGGTCATTGCCACCGCAAATCGCCTGAACATCTCCATGGTATTCACAGGAATGAGACACTTCCTGCACTGAAATACCAAAAAGAATGTGTGCTGAGGCATACATTCTACCAACTATTTTTCTTTTTGCCTTTGAAAGAGGATATAACAAAGGCTTTGCAAATTCGATCAATTGTATATCAGTTAAAACATTATAAATAATTAGAGAAAATTGAAGGTTTCAGCAGCATTCGCCATCATAATGATGAAAAATGAACGCCGATAACTTTGAAGAAAGAAAGAAAATTAAGAAACATTTAAATACGAGTTTACGAGCTATATATACAATTGATGCACAGCAGATCATGGAGATGGTAAACTGAAATCAACAGGGCTACTTAGCATTCTGACATTTTCCGAAAAACGAAAGGATCTTTTGTTCCTTATAGAAGAGAAACCTCGCTCATTGTCAGAGATAAGGGAATTTTTTAACGTCAGTTCACCGGAGATCTCACCCCGATTGAAAGAAATGGAAGCTGCAAACCTTATCTTCAAGAATGAAAAAGAATATTACATAACACCCATCGGAAGAGTTGCAGCTAAATACCTGAGACCATTGGTCGATACGCTTGAATCAATAGAGAAGAACGAGAAATTCTGGAAAGAACATATTCTTGATGATATCCCACAACACCTTCTTGACAGAATAAGTGAACTTGGAGAGTGTACCATACACGAAGAGGGGATCGAGAACATATATGATTCCCATAAAGAGTTCCTGGACAACATTGCCAGATCAAAAAAGGTCTTTGGCGTATCCTCAATATTCATACCTATATACCCGGAGTTCTTCGCAAACCTTGCAAAGAACAACGTACCTACATCCCTCATACTGACCAGGAATGTTTTTGAAAAGGTCAGGAACGAGTATACCGAAATAATGCAGGCATATCTCGACTCGGATAATACAAGGCTTTACCTGATCGAGAACTCAAGGGTCGCATTCGTAGCAACTGATAGATTCTTTTCCATGTCACTGTTCTTCAAGAACGGTACATACGACCCACAAAGAGATCTTATGGGTACCGGAGAGACAATTACAACATGGGGAAAGGACCTCTTTGAACATTACAAAAAAGAGGCAAGGGAAATTACATCCCTATAAATGCCCTAAGACCCACTACCATGCTGGACTCACCGTCCACTACAAAGAGACGTTTGTACATCCGGTTCTTTGGCTCATTCTCCATTGGAACTGTGAACCTGTATATGCATATCATTCCTGCGATGAAGCTATAGACCAGAATAACAGGCTCATAGGCAATAGTCTCAGAAAGTATCAGAAGACCCAGAAATGAGTGCGAGAAAAGATGCATTCCAAGAAGCAGGTCACGAGTCCTTTGAGAACCAAGACTTACAGGAAGGGTCCTGATACCTGCGAGTGCATCACCTTTGATGTCCTTGAAATCATATATAGAGGAATTTACGAAGAGCTTTATACCAAAGAAAAGGAAGACTGCTATCACAGGTAAGATGCTCTCTGCGTACCACCCTGCAATACCTGCAATGAAGGCACCCCAGGTAGTACCTACAACAAGGTTCTTCACACCAAGGCCACCTTTTAGTTTCAGATGGAATTTACCGACCTTCAGACCTTTAGTATAAAGATAACCTGTCACAAGAGGAAGAAATGCAAGGTGCAGAAGTCCATCGAGGAACAGGAGATAAGAACCTGCCAGAAATGCAAGCAAACAAACGAAAAGTGCTACTTTTGTCCTTGCTCCTTTTAGCTCGGACCTGTTGACAGAATCCTCCTCTGAATCAAGTGCACGGTCCAGCGTGTACACAGCATACACAACAAGTCCACCTGCAATACAGGAAAGAATATTCAACTGCATCTGCAGCAGAAGGAAGGCAAGATATATTCTCAGGGCTCCGGATACTGACACAAGTGTGGAACTGTTCAAAAGATGAAGTGTCGGCCACAACCCGGACAGATCGGGCAACTCAAAATACGCATTCTTGTTATTGTTTTTCGGATAGCTCAACTGATTTGTGGAAATAACTGTTTTTTCAGCCATGAGTATAAAAGTAGCAGACTAGATGATATTAGTAAAGTAAAATATGATTATACCATTGAACTAACTTTTGCCACTGAGCTAATTTACAACCAACTCACTAATATATACTCCTTATAAAATAAGTACTGGTTGTATATACACTCCGAATAAGACAATTGGAGAGAATGCTAAAAACCGAAATAAAATACGAAGAGTTCAGAGGTTTCAACAGGAAACAACCGCACCGGAACTCAAGAGGCTGAAGTATGAATAACCATTACACTGCAATACCCGCAACCATCGAGATGTATTCTGATGGAGATGCACATGCAGAATCCGAAAGCTCATCCAAAGAGGTTCCTACCCTAAAAGACATGTGGAAACTAAAGATCATGGATACACAATAGAGATCAAAAGGTCCTTTAGAAACTCCCGTGGACTTCTTTTTCAGGACAGACACGCATTACTGGACAGATACCAACGGACTCAACATTCACATCGATCCCTGTCACGCAGATAAGAACGTCTGTTCAAGAGAAGGGACAAGCAGGTTCATCTCAAACATATTCCTTCGGGAGTTTCCCGATATGGATCCTGCAAATGCCATTTCCTTTGGTCAGGATCTTGCAGAAGAGATCTTAGGATCTGGGAACATGGTCACCGAAAATAGATTCCCTAAAAGGATAAGGATAGGATGGTCCTCCATGGCACTTGCTTTCATATACAATGAGATAGGTTCTGACGAAACAGTACCCATTATTATAGATGAACAATACTGCAACATCCATAAAAGTAGATAAATACGGAACTGTTTTATAAGGTGTTTCCTTTCTCAACATCAAACTTCTTCGAGGGAGACACCAATGAACACCAGAACCCGGATGCTTGGAGAAGAGAGCATCTCAAAGGTCCTTTTCAAACTTTCAGTACCGGCAACCATCGGAATGGTGGTACAGGCACTTTACAACCTTGTGGACACAATATTTGTCGGAAGGGCACTTGGACCTGAAAGTGTTCAGGGTATCGCAGGAATAACAATAGCGTTCCCGATCCAGATGATAATAATGGGAGTTGCCCTTACCATAGGTATAGGGAGCGCCTCCATAATATCAAGGAGTCTTGGTGCAAAGGATTACAAGCGTGCTGATATCGCACTTGGAAATGCCATATCTGCGATACTTGTACTTAGCGCACTTGTCACGGTACTCGGAAGCATTTATATCACGCCCCTGCTGAAACTCTTCGGTGCTACTGATACGATCCTTCCTTTTGCATATGAATACACCAGGATCATCCTGTACGGCACCATTGTTTTTGCGTTCTCCATGACGGTGAACAACATCGTCCGTGCAGAGGGAAATGCAAAGGTTGCCATGCTGACGATGCTCATTTCTGCAGGACTGAACATAATACTGGACCCCATATTCATATTCGGCCTTGATATGGGAATAGAAGGTGCTGCAATCGCTACCGTCATATCGCAGGCTGTCAGCGCCATATACCTTGTGCACTATTTTACCAGCGGGATGAGCAGCCTGAACTTTCACCCAGGCGACCTCATGCCTCAACCCGATGTTTTCAGGGAGACCATTACCGTCGGAGCGTCCTCTTTCGCAAGAAGTGCATCCGGAAGCCTCATGGTAATTGTAATAAACAATGCACTGGCCATCTACGGCGGAGACATACCCATAGCGGTCTTTGGTGTTGTAAACCGCCTGTTCATGTTCACATTCATGCCTATGATAGGAATAGTTCAGGGACTTCAGCCAATAGTGGGCTTCAACTATGGTGCAAAGAACTTTGAAAGGGTTGTCAGCTCAACATCACTTGCCATCAAGATCACCACTGTGATATCAATGGCAGGATTCCTGTTACTTTTCCTGTTCCCTTCCCAGATGTTCAGCATCTTTACCACAGACCAGCAACTGATAGAGGCAGGAAGATCTGCCACACGGATCATGGTGCTTGCATTACCATTCGTAGGTTTCCAGATCGTAGGGGCATCCATATACCAGACGCTGGGGAAGGCCAGACCCGCATTTTTCCTTTCAATAAGCAGGCAGGTCCTGTTCCTGATACCCCTTGTACTGATACTTCCAAGGTTCTTCCAGCTGGAGGGGGTATGGATAGCTTTCCCTGTGTCCGATAGCCTTTCATTCCTCGTGACATTTGCAATGCTGGCAAGGGAATACAACGCTTTCAAGGCCAACAATGCCTGAGCTGCCACAATTTCAGGAGAGTATACTGAGAATTAGCTACAGTATTTATCACTGACTATTGTTGCCCAGATTACTATTTTTGCTATTGTCCCACCACATCCTGACCCGTGTAGTCTCACCAAGATGCAGGATGGAACCATCTTCATTCTGAGGCAGGATCACACCCAGGTATTCCCTCAGTATCTGCAATTTTTCGGGAGTGTATGCTCTGTAGTGAGGGATGTAATGTTGTACAGCCTCATCCAGTGAAGAGAAGGTCATGCTTCGTTCCAGCGGGAAAACGTTCATATTAGGATAGATCCCCATGTCGTAGAGAACGTTATACATGATGTTGCACTTGGGTGAACTGTGATATTCCTCTCCGTGAAGAGCGGGCCATATGGCGCGGTACTGTTCGTCCCAGGACGTTTCCCCTGCGAACCAGTAGACATAAACATGCCCACTGGAAACTGCCTGGATCTTCTCAAAAGCATCCCTGATATCGGGAACGCTCAGTGAATAGGAAGCAATGACAACATCGAAGTCATCACCGATCTCTTCAGGACCGACGTCTTCCCAGCTTTTGTGTATGCATTTGATGTTGTCGATGTTCATAGCATCGATATTTTCCTCCAGAACAGACATCATACCGTCAGAAGGTTCCACAGCAACCACTTCCCTGACACGCTCCGAAATAGGGATGGCAAGGGCGCCAGGTCCTGCACCAATGTCAAGAACACGTGAATCCGGTGTGAGCTCGATCTCCTTGAGGGTCTGCTCGACCCTTGCAGCACCTTTGTTCCGGGACATTTCCCAGTATCTTCTGGCGCTTTCCTTGCTCTCCCAGATATCCACCTTTTCCGATGAGCCATTCACTTCGTTGTAAAGCCTCATATGTTCTTTCCAAACTTCACTCCAGTCGATGTCTCTGATATCCATGAGAATGAGTAGGAAGTAACTTCAATAAAAGATTGTGCCTGAAAGATAATGAGAACTTGCCGACAGTAAAATACAAAATAAAAAAGAGCGGAAGCAGGAAGTTAAATGAACTTCCTTTCCTTAGCACAAAGATAGATTATCAATGATCCAATGAACTAAGATCAGAGCTTTTCAGCGATCTGAACAGCGTTCAGGGCAGCGCCCTTGAGGATCTGGTCACCGCATACGAAGAACTCAAGACCGCGGTCACCGAACACAAGGTTCTGCCTGATCCTGCCGACCTCAACATCATACTTTTTGGTAGCGGTCAGTGGCATCGGGTAAACATTGTTCTCTATGTCATCTCTTACTTCAACACCCTCGACGTTGCTCAATAACTTTCTGGCATCCTCGGGAGAGATCGGCTTTTCGGTCTCGATAACGATGCTTTCACCGTGTACCCTCATGGTAGGGATCCTCACACAGGTGCAGCTGATGGCCAGATCAGGTTCACCGAAGATCTTCCGGGTCTCCCAGACGACCTTCATTTCCTCACGGGTGTAATCGTTGTCCTGGAAGCTGTCGATGTGAGGGATGGTGTTAAATGGAATTGGATGTGCAAAGACCTTGTTCTTTACTTCCTTGCCGTCAAGGTAGTTCCGGGTCTCCTCTGTCAGTTCGCTCATACCGGCAGCCCCAGCTCCGCTGGTAGCCTGGTAGGTGCTGATGATCACCTTCTTGAGGCCATACTCCTTGTGGAGATTGTACAGCGGAATTGCTGCAATTGCGGTCGTACAGTTAGGATTGGCAATGAGCTTTGAGTCACCGATGGCATCGGTATTGATCTCAGGGACCACCAGGGGCACTTCGTCATCATACCTGAATGCGCTGCTGTTGTCGACCACGTAGCACCCTGCGTCTGTTGCCTTTGTGGCGTTCTCCTTGCTCCAGCCGCCGCTGATAGCAAAGAATGCGATGTCAAGCTCTGAATAATCTGCAAAGTCTGCATTTTCAATAGTGATATCACCAAAAGGCGTCTCGATCGTCTTGCCTGCGCTTCTCTCTGATGCAAAAAGTCTCAGACTTTCCAGAGGGAAGTTCCTGTCATGAAGCACTTCGATAATTTCCCTGCCCACTGCACCAGTGGCACCCATAATTCCTACCTTGTAGCTCATATTGAATCATCCGTTGATCGCTGAGAGTCCATGAAAAACCCTGATCTGTATTAGCATTATTTGTCTCATGTGAACCTTGCCCGGAGAATATAGGAATATTCCGAATTTGGCGGCAATTCACTTCCGAATCTGGCTCTGTATATATCATACTTATAGAAATAGCCTGTCCTCGCGTCAACCGGTCAATCCGGGAAATGAGGAAAAATATGCCAAATGATGTCGAAAATAGACCATATATTAAGAAGATCAAATTAAGACATTGATATTAAAATATTTATTCTAAATGTAAATGGTAATTAAGTTTAAATATTATAAGATATACAGTAAGATTCCGTGTGCCTAATTGGATCGAAGGTACAGGAGCTACAACAAATGAACAATTCAAAAAAAGTATAGATGAATCGTGCTTGCTTGATGTTGCTGGCACTTTTCGTCATATTTATAGCAACCACTTTAAATGCATCCGCTGCAACAGTGGATGAGAACACGCAGGCAATTGCTGATCTGGAAACAGCACTTACATTTATCTGGCTGCTTGTTTCAGGAGCAATAGTATTCCTGATGCACGCAGGATTCTCGCTGGTAGAGGTCGGACTTACAAGATCCAAGAACACTGCCAACATTCTCATGAAGAACTTCATGACCATATGTCTTGGTATCCTGGTCTACTGGGCAGTGGGATGGGGCATCATGTATGGTGCCGATGCAGCAGGGTTGATAGGCATCGACCAGTTCTTCCTCAAGGGAGCTGACAACGCACTCTGGAACAGCTGGTGGTTCCAGATGGTGTTCGCAGCAACCGGCGCGACCATTGTATCAGGAGCAATGGCAGAGAGGACCGATCTGAAAGCTTACCTGCTATACACAATTGCACTTGTAGCATTCATCTACCCGGTATACGGGCACTGGGTCTGGAGCGGTGCGGACAGGGCACTTCTTGCAGGTGCTGAAAGCCCCATCGTAAAATTCGTTGGTATCGGATTCCACGACTTCGCAGGATCAGGAGTTGTACACTCAATCGGAGGTTATGCCGCCCTTGCAGGAGTACTTCTTGTAGGCCCGAGGATAGGAAAGTTCAGGAACGGAAAGCCGGTGGCAATTCCGGGTCACAACCTGACATTCGCATTCCTGGGAACCCTCATCCTAGCATTCGGATGGATAGGTTTCAACGGAGGAAGTACACTTGACGGCAATGATGCATACATGAACCTGGTGATAGCAAACACATTCATATCAGCCGCTGCAGGTGCAGTGACCGTGATGCTGATCACCTGGATAAAAACCGGTAAGCCGGACCCTTCACTTACCGCCAACGGACTTCTCGCAGGTCTTGTGGCAATTACGGCACCATGCGGTTCAGTTAATAATTGGGCAGCACTGGTGATCGGACTGGTAGGAGGTATTATTGTCTACAAGGGAGTAATGTTCAATGAGACATTCCTGAAGGTGGATGACCCGGTAGGTGCAATTGCAGTGCATGGTTACACAGGTAGCTGGGGACTGCTGGCAGTGGGCATCTTCTCAATAGGAATGGGCAACGGGATCCTTTCAGACGCAGCATATGCAGCAGAAGGAGCCGGACTCATCTACGGAGGATATGGACAGTTCGTCATCCAGTTCATTGGCATGGTCCTGAGCATCGTATGGGGATTCGGGATCTCCTACATAGTATTCAAGATAATTGATGCCACAATTGGACTTCGTGTGTCCGAAGAAGATGAAATAGCCGGTCTTGACAGAGCAGAACACGGCATCAGGGCATATCCTGAATATGTACTTAGCAGAGAGGAGGCATAATATGATGCAGAAGATTGAAGCGATCATACGACCCACAAAGATCCATGATGTAAAAGCCGCACTCGAGAATGCGAAGTTCGAGAGTATGACAATTACGGATGTTACCGGACGTGGGAAACAGAGAGGTATGGTCCACCAATGGAGAGGACGCGAATATTGCGTCGACCTGATACCCAAGATCAAGATCGAGATCGTAGTTCCGGAATCAAAGGTCGATGAAGTGGTCGATATCATTATGGAGAACGCTTCAACCGGAGAAGTTGGTGACGGGAAGATCTTCATCTATCCGGTCGAGAAAGTTATCCGGATACGCACAGGAGAAACAGACGGGGACGCACTCTGAAGTGCACCTCGATCCTCATTTTTTACTTCCTATCCATTCCTTCACATTCCTTTTCTTTTTTCAGATCTTATCTCACCTTACCATAAGCTCAATTTTCAGACCCTGCAAAAATCCGTGCATTTAATTATCATCAGGACATTTTACCCCCCATGAAACTAATGAAAAGACCACTTCTTCTGATGATACTGGACGGATGGGGATATTCCCCTGAAGACAAAGGTAATGCCATCGCCCTGGCAGACACCGGCAACCTTGACAGGCTGGTGGAAGAATATCCGGATACCTTGCTCGATGCGTCCGGAGAGGCCGTAGGACTTCCGGAAGGGCAGATGGGAAATTCTGAAGTGGGCCACCTGAACATCGGAGCAGGTCGTGTCGTATACCAGGACCTGACCCGTATCAACAGGGATATTGCCAACGGCGACTTCTTTAAGAACCCGGTATTGCTGGAAGCCATCAACAATGCAAAGGAAAAGGGTTCAGACCTCCACCTGATGGGACTGTTCTCTTACGGCGGCGTGCACAGCCACATGAACCACATGCGTGCACTCATCGAGTTTGCGAAGAGCGAGGGACTTGACAGGATATACATACATGCATTCCTTGACGGCAGGGATGTACCTCCAAGAGCAGCCCTTGAGGACATGAAAGAGCACGTTAAGTTCTGCGGATCAACAGGATGTGCAAAGACAGCAACTGTTTCAGGCAGGTACTATGCAATGGACAGGGACAAACGCTGGGAACGCACACAGGCAGCTTATGATGCACTCACTCAGGGAATCGGGTTCAAAGCCAATGACCCGGTATCTGCAGTCTCAGATGGCTACGAAAGAGGTGAGGATGACGAGTTCATCAAACCTACGGTAATTGTCGATGAGAACGGAGAACCTGTTGCCACTGTAAAGGACAACGATTCCGTGATCTTCTTTAACTTCAGGCCTGACCGTGCAAGGCAGCTGACATACGCTTTTGTTAACGACGATTTTGAAGGATTCGAACGCAAGGTCCTTCCTGCTGTCCATTATGTCTGTATGACCGAATACGATGAGAATCTAACCATACCCATCGCATTCCCTCCTGAGGAGCTCAGGAACACACTGGGAGAGGTGCTCAGCAAGGCAGGTATCAGGCAGTTGCGCATTGCAGAGACCGAGAAGTATGCCCATGTGACCTTCTTCTTCAACGGAGGGGTGGAAAAGCAGAACGAAGGCGAGGAAAGATGTCTTATACCCTCCCCGAAGGTCGCCACCTATGACCTCAAACCCGAGATGAGCGCATACGAGGTCACCGAGGAGCTTATCAAAAGGATCGATTCCGATGCCTATGATGTGATCATACTCAATCTGGCGAACATGGACATGGTAGGTCACAGCGGAATAATGGAAGCTGCCATCAAAGCAGTGGAAGTTGTTGACGATTGTGTCGGAAAGATAGTCGGGCACCTGCTGAAAAAAGGTGGAGAGGCCATGATCATGGCAGACCATGGGAATGCTGAAAAGATGATCGATTACTGCACACCGGAAGGATGTGTCCACACTGCGCACACAAGCAACCCGGTCCGCTTTGTGTACGTAACAGAAGACAGAGGGATCTCACTCTCAAAAGGAAGCCTTCCGGATGTATCACCAACCATTCTGGAAGTCCTGGGAATAGAGCAACCAGAAGAGATGACCGGTCATTCCCTGATAGAAAGATAAAAAGATTAAAAATGGGCAGGCACCTGCCATTCTTCGATCAGAACCACTGGTCAAGGGTGCTCTGTCCGCCACCCATGTTCGCTTCAAGACGGTCGAGGGCCTTATTGACCCTGTCCTCAGAGAAATCGTGACCTTTGCAGAGGAAAGCAATTACTCCTGCACGGTCCGGTTTCCTCCATTTCAGTTCATAATCGTCGGTCACCGGCGGGTTCATGAAGAATTCCTTTTTAGATCCTAGGTCCTCGATCTCCTTTCCTGTCTCAGAGAGGACCTTTTCGATGCTTCCATGTTCCTTCACGAGCTTTAATGCCCTTTTCGGGCCGATGTTCTCAAGCCCGGGATTGTAATCAGTACCGATACACATGGCAATATCGATAAGCTGTGAACGGGTCACATCAAGTTCTTCAAGGCTTTCCTCAAGGGAGATCATCTCCGGCTTCACATCCACATAGATATTCTTGCGTGGAAGCTTTCTCTTGCCGGTTATCGTTAAGTTCCGTATTACATAAGGTGCGCCGAAAAGGAGAGAATCATAATCCTGGGAACCGATATAATCAGCATCACCCTTACGCACCATATAGGCAGCCTGAGCCTCTCCTTCGGAGGGAGCCCTCACATAAGGGATACCCATCAGCTCAATAAGCCTGATCGAGTCCTCGATGATCTCTTTCGTCACCTTTGATGAGGCCTGTGCATACTTGTACGCTTCTTCCTCCAGACCCTGTGCCTTTGCATCCTCCCATTTTGCACTGGCATTCTCACGTATCTCATGGCGCTTCTCAAGGGTCCCGGATTTGAACTCAGGGGGTTTGCCGTCAAAAACGAATACCGGCCTGACACCACTTTCGACAAGGTTTGTGAACCTGTAGAGAATACCTGAAAGATGGGATGTCACCTGCCCATTCGAATCCTTCAAAGGAGTACCGTCACGCTGACGTATTATGCTCAAAAACTGGTAAAGCGTGTTATAGGCATCGATAGCCACGACCTTGTTCGAAAGCTCAGCTATCTCAACCGTGTGTTTCTGAAGCAGATCACCAATATCCGTGCCCATGTTACTCTGGAATAAAAAAGAGATCAGTTGTGTCCTGAGATATCCTCGTTGATATTGATCCGCACATCGATCACGGAATCATCATGTGCATTGATCTTGCCAACCTTAATGATATTGCCCACACGATCAAAGATCGTTGTCTTCGTTACTTCCACCTGATGTATGTCATCACCATTACCGTTCTTGTGTATGATCAATAGCTCCTGACCACAAACAGGACCCTTTCCAACCTTGGATACAAGATTCTTGACAACCTGCTCAAACTCAGAGTATATCAGGATCTCTGAATATTTCCCAGCTTTCTTGATTATACCGATCGGTTCTAAATTAATGCGCATGTACGCAGTCCCCTGTAAAGTAACAGTTCATGAATATAATAGGAAAGTCTTTCGACCTTATAAAGACAACATAATACGGCCACATTAATATGCTTTTCGGCATCTGTCGATTTTCAACCCGGTTGATAGCATTTCTGGTCAGACCAACATCAGATTGGAAACAGAGAGAAATGCAGGAACATAGGTGAAAAAAGAAGGCATGAAGAAAGAGAAGAATAAAACGGGAAATCAGCGATATGTTCTCCTGTTCATTACATCCATTGCCTCATCAACTACAGTGATAACCTCGTTCATCTTCTTGTCCATTGAACTTTCAATGCTCTGCACATTTATGCGAAGAGAACGCTCTTTTTCATCCAGTGCCTTTTCTATCTTGCGGAGCCTTATATCCGCAGAGAGAATCATAGCAGCCAGTGCACCAACCATTACAATAGCGGCTAATATGATCAAAGAATTCGCCGGACTATACTTGAACCTACCCAACCACTCATAGGTAAGGACAAAGGACGATACAACCATCACAAGTGAAAATACAATGTCCCGGGTATCCATCATTTTTACCTCATTTACAAATACTTGCAGCAATATTATGCTGATGATACTATTAAACTCTTACATACTATTAAATACTGTGCAGATATTTAGATTTTCGGAGAAGTTTAGATATAAAGGGAGTATTTATCTTGAGTTCTGAAAAAGACACGATCAGGGATTACGTGCCAATGTTAGTTATGGCCGGCTTGATACTTGTGATACAGTCCATAGCACTTCTCATGGCATCTCCTATGGAGAATCTTGGAATGCGTGCTGTGGAAGATCCCGAATCCACGGCGAACTCACTCTATTATATCGGATTCATCCTCGTGTTCACGTTCCTTCTGCTCATGGCTATCAAAAAGAACATGAAGTGGGTGATACAACTTACCATACTCCTTGCGGTGGCAGCAACGGTCTATTATGGGTTTTACCCGCTGTTCTTCATCCTCGGTTTCGACCAGGTAATGAGCAATGCAATAGCAATCCCGCTTTCCATAGCCCTGACAGCACTGCTTTACAAGTACCCCGAATGGTACGTCATCGATATCACAGGGATCATAGTCGCAGCAGCCGCAAGCTCCATCTTCGGAATATCCTTCGGGATCATCCCCGCCATAGTGCTCCTGAGCCTGCTGGCAATATACGATGCGATCTCCGTTTACAAGACGAAGCACATGATCGACCTGGCAGAAGGTGTCATGGACCTTAAACTGCCCATACTCTTCGTGATCCCCAAGAAGCTGAACTATTCATTCATAAAGGACAGCCTGAAGGCAGAAGGTGAGAGAGATGCGTTCTTCATGGGCCTCGGGGATGCGGTCATGCCCACAGTGCTAGTAGTGTCAGCAAACGTGTTCATCGAACACAGCGGTTTCATCTCATACCCTGCACTTGGAGCTATGATAGGTACCCTTATTGGTTTCTTTGCACTGACCATCTTCGTCATGAAAGGAAAACCACAGGCAGGACTTCCATTCCTGAATGGTGGAGTTATCCTTGGATACATTGCAGGAGCTCTTCTCTCGGGAACACCGGTCCTGGGATAAGGTCAGTATAATATCAAAATTAGAAATAACAAGAAGCGATGTCAATGTCAAAAAAGACATCAATCACTTTTTGAGACTTATTTTTGTTCGTGTTCTGGTTGACGTTCAGTCTTCATTGCCCTTAGCAGAACCATTGCCGCTATTAGCAATGTTGCAGACATCACAACTCTCATCACATTCGGGCTTCGTGCCGTTGAACTCAAGGTCAAGTGCCCTGGTGCCTTCCGCAAGGACAGAGGCGTTGGACATTGCACCACCGATCAGGACAGCATCAAAGATCTCTTCCTTTGTAAGACCGAGCCTGTGTGCCACACGGATGTGCATCTTCATGCAGTGATCGCAGCGGATGGCCGAAGAAACACCGATGCAGATCAGTTCGATGGTCTTAGGGTCCAGTCTTTCGAATTCCCTCATGATGGAATTGTCATACATAACTTTCGGGATCAGGAGATCCGGCATATCTTTCATGAAGTTCAGGATATATGGGATCTCACCATATCTTTCCCTGACGCCTTCCAGTACCTCCTCTACCGCCTCTTCAGGCTCTTTTTCCACAATCTCCCTGATCTTTTTTATATCCATAATTATCCTCACCGATAGTAAATAATTAAACCTGGGAACCTACCTCTGACCTGCGTTTGATCTTGATCAGGATATAGTTCTTCATCTTTGAAGGAGTGATGTTCGCAATATCCGAAAGCCTGAAACCTTCATCGAACTCAATGTTCCCGATGGTTTCGTGATATTCTTCAAAAGGAAGCTTCACCCTCAGGCCGTCGAGCTGAAGTGTTATGGGTGCAGGGGCCAGGACATCGAGGATGTCAGGAACCTGCTCCTGTATTTCTTTCATCACCCTTGCAGGAAGAGCTGCAAGAGGATCTTTTGAGATCCACTCCCTCTTGAGGTTTATGATCTCGCCCACCTTTTCATTGAGGACGTCCATTGCATCAAGCTCCGGGCCCTTTCTCATCCTGTGGGCAACCCTGCCGATACCACCCACATACATGTCAGCACCAGGGACATCCTCTGTTTTGATATCCGGCCCACCGGTTACGATTATCGGGATCTCGATGCCCTCAAAGAGCTTGGGTTTCTTGTTGATGATACAATCCCGGAAGGTACCGAAAGAGAAAACTGCAACATCATGCTCGTTGATAAGCCTTCTTTCGTAGTCTGCAGAAAGGGCGACCCTTCTGCCCATCCCCCTTGCAAGACCGATCATGGTCGTGTTAGCACCTCCGCGACGCAGGTACTCCGCAACATCGCATGCAGAATGCGGAAGGTGATGAGAAGCAAGTGTCGGGGAAACCACTGCGATCTCTGTTCCCGTAAGTGGGGCAGGAGTCAGTTTTCCAAGCAATTTCCTGCAGAGGTCCTCCACCAGAGGGACATCCTTTTTCGGGATAAGCATAACAAGAGTAACTTCTGTGGAAGCAGGCGTCTTCTGGACAAGATAACCACCAAGATCTTCCAGCAGTTCAAGTATAAGGCTGTGTTTGTGAACACCGCCTTCATAGATATAAGGTTCAAGCACTGCTGCCATTTACTCATCTCCTGTCAGGTCTTCAAGCATCACACGGGCCTCGTCTATCCATTCCTGTTGCATCGTGTCCTCTGATGCAACAAATATGAACCTGCCATTATCAAGTGAGTGATAACGGATCCTGAAACCTTCCGGCGTGGCACGTATCGCCATATCTGCAAGCCTTTCACGAAGGGACTTTTCCGGATCATCCACGATGATATCACCAATTGATCCCTCGGCTGCCTTCGGGTCATCGGAGATCACCTCGATCAGGTTCCTCTGGGGCTGTATGACGTTCTGCCTTCCAAACTGCGCCCATAGTTTTTCGAGGAACTGTGGGATGGTCTTCTCATCCGTTACAGTGACGAGCACCTTCGATCCCGGTCTGTCGATCTCGGTTTGCGAAATCTCCTTTGCCTTCACAGGAGGAAGACCGCTACGAAGGACCATGGCCATCATGAACAATGAGTCCTCTGGCCTTATCCTCACTTTTATCCTCCCTATTGTCCTTACAAAGGCAAGTTCTGAGATAATATCCTTCAGTATGCTCTCGTAAGCCTTTGCCTCGTCAGGTTCCGTGGTCTCTACAATGAATGTCTCAAGGGGCTCCATGAAGATCACCCCTTTACATAACCGGATGCCAGAAGTGCTGCACCCACAGCACCGATGAGCTGTGAATGTGGAGGCACGAGAACATCGATCTTCAAAAGCTCACCAAGGGCCTTTGGAACACCGGCAATGAGCGATGAACCGCCCACAAGGATCAGAGGTTCCTTGACCTCTACCTCCTGAAGCTGCTGCTCGAAGATCTGCTCGACAACACTGTGACAGGCTGCGGCTGCCACATCCTCAGGGTTCGATCCCTTGGCAAGGGAGTTCACAAGGGACTGGATACCGAAAACGATACAGTAGCTGTTCATCTCCACGTTCTTGCCCATACCCTTCACGGCAAGGTCACCAAGTTCCGTTATATCGACACCGAGACGCTTTGCGGTCATCTCAAGGAAACGACCGGATGCACCTGCACAGATACCTCCCATTGTGAACATTCCGGGAATACCGTCCTGTACGGATATGGCCTTATTGTCCATTCCACCTATATCGATAACTGTCGCACTGCCCTGCTGCCTTTTCGCAAGATAGACAGCACCCTTTGAGTTCACGGTGATCTCTTCCTGCATCAGGTCAGCATTGAAGTGCTCTCCTATAAGGAAACGGCCGTATCCGGTGGTACCTATTGCCTGGAGGTCCTCCCTCTTAAGGCCAGCCTGGTCCAGCGCCTGGTTCAAAGCTTGATCTGCACTTTCAAGGACCTTGATGGTGGGGACCCAGCCCTCACCGATGATCTCGTCGTCCTTCATGACAACCGCTTTGGTGGTGGTGGAACCGGAGTCTATTCCAGCAGTAATGCCCACCTGGTGTTCTCTTGCAAGGAGGTGTTTGCTTCTTGCAATGGTGGTAAGAGCTTCAAGACGTGTCAGCAATGTAGCTGCTGTAGTACGTTCTGTAAATGAATAACTGATAACAGGGAGTCCGGAATTCTCGAAGATGTACCTGCGGACCTCGTTCCTGACGATGGCAGCCTCTGCACAGCGGAAGCATGATGTGACGAACACACCATCCACCCTGGCAACGCCTTCGACAACTGCCTTTGCCCTTGCCATCATGAGCTTCAGGTCAGGACTTGCGACCTCCAGACCGAACTCCATTCCGATGGTATCCAGTGACGCAACATCCATCTCAGGATAGACCAGCTTTGCGTTCAGGGTGCTTGCAGCGTCCTCCAGCTCTTTCTGGACACCGGCATACTCGCTTCCACAGGAAACAAGTGCTATCAGTACCTGGTCTTTCTTATCGCTCATTCTTCGTCACCGCCTTTTGGAAGGGCTTTCAGGAACTCTGCAATGTTATACACAAAGGCCTTCCCTTCCTCTTCAGTATGAGGGTACTGGATCTCGAGTATAGGAATATCCTTCGCCCTTATAAGGAACTTTGTAAGCTCATTTGTACGGGCACATCCCATACAGCCAAAACTTATGGAAGCATCACCAACAATGATAGCAGCCTCTGCCATATCGATAAGCGGGCCAATGATGGACATCCTCCCCCTGACACCTGCCGGGACCTCCACAGCCGCATACTTAAGACCGTGTTTTGGCCCCTCAGGAGTGATGTTCAATGGAGGAGAGTCCACACCCACAGTAGTGATCTTCTCGCGTATCTTCTCCATCATGGCAAGAGGCTCATGCCCGAATCTCTCGACCATGTCGGAAAGGATAAGGCTGTTTGTTGGATAAATGATAACTTTTGCCAAAATAACACCTCATAATTCTGAATCAATGATCTTCTTCAACTTCGATACATCCAGTTTTCCGGGAGCTTCTTTCTCCTCAAGAGGAACCCCGGCATCATAATCGTCCAGTGCTTTGCCGATCATCGGAAGCATGCTGACCTCTTCCCTCAGGAAATGGAAACCCGGCCTTGGGCCCCCTCCTCTTCCTGCACGACACCTTACTTCCGCACCGGGCTTAAAACCCCTGTCCTTAACAAAGATATGATTGCGATCCATGGAACGAAGGGTCTCCACTACCCTCTCCACAGCATCCCGGGGACCATTCACCATTGTCCCGAAACAGGTCTCCTTGATGGTGATGGCATCCTCCGACTCATATACCTTCATGGCCGCATCCATTGGCAGGACGCTGTCCGAGCTTATTACAACGATCTTTGTGATGTTATCCTCACTTTCTGCCATCATTGATCACTTCCTGTATCTTCAATAACATACATAACATCGCCGTCCTTCATGCCTTTGAGCTTCTCGGGTTCAAGGATACGGCCTATGATGTTCGTACTTGCGAACTTCTCACCCGTAGGACCGAACAGGTCGTCATCCTCAAGTTTCACACCCACCATACCATGTCTCTTTGCCGCCTGGTTGGTGACACCAAGCTCACCGGCTGCCACCTTGCCCTGAGGTACGTTCTCCGGGAAGATCTCCTTGTATTTTTCAGCGGCCTTCTCTGCCTTGAAGATGTAGGTGTTCTCATACGTCATCATTATTGGCAATGCGCCAACAGGCTTGAACTGGAGGTCGATTGCATGCCTGAAAAAATCAAGTGTCTTGGGAGCAAGGTCATCATAAAGCTTAATCTTCACAAGCCTGGAATCCGATACCCCTGTAACTTCCACCTTTCCTCCTCTCAGGACATCGATGGTGTTCCCTGGTTCCTGCTCAACGATTACCGCATCATCTTCGGAATAACCCTTCTTCACAAGCTCAATACCAAGGGCTGAAAGCTTCTCTTCAGCCTCCTTAAAGGACAGGCCCAAAAGCCAGAGAGGTTCAGGATATGTCTTTACCATCAGCTTCTGGTCGGTCTCTGCCATCTGGACAAGCTCGATACCATGGGAAACATGACCAACGACCGAATGCATGATGCTGGCAGGCCTGTCATCGCGGGCAATGAACATTTTACCGGTTCCGTATCCCACGGTCCTTACCCACACAGAACCTCTTGTTCTTGGATCGAAATTTTCGAATTTACACATTTCACCATGAAGTGAATGATCAGAAATAAAAGAACTTGAAGCAAACTCAACGTCAAAGGTCCCATGACGTGTCAGAGCGAAGAAATGTTCTGCACCCTCAGGCGCTCTGGGGTCGATCTCGACCTCAATGAATGTGAATATCCTGAAACCATCCTCTACAACTGTATTCAGGTCAGTGGTACAGATGTGCTCACCGGTCTCTTCCCATTCCATGACCGGCTCGATACTGAGAATACTGTCACCGCTGCCCAACCGGGACAGGACGCTTACACCACTTACGACCTTCCCAAAAATGCCATCTTCCGGAGTGCCATATTCCGATGAATGGTCCTCCAGGGCTATTATCATGTGAGTGTTGTTCGGATCAAGGCCTCCTGCTCCGAAAACAACATCATATTTGTTCAGTGTAAGTGAAGAATGAGTCGGAACAATATCCGCTGCAAAAGGGCCAAATGCAACTGCATCTCTGGAATCCCATCGTACTTTTATGCCCTCATATTCATCAAAGTGCTCTGCCCATATGGCAGCAGAGGATGAGTCATCTTCCAGTTCTATCCTGAAGTCTCCTTTCGAGGTCTTCACAAAGTAATCTATAATAGCACCGCTTTTGCCACCCTCATTTTTCTTGAGGATACCTATAGCTGTACCCTCCATATAAGGGGCCTGAGATGCTTTTATAGCATCCCCCAGAGTGGAACCCGGGGGCAAAGCTATCTGATGTCCATTGACCTCTGCATTAATATCACTGCTCAGGACTATCGCCTCCACTACACTAATAGAGGGAGCTGATTTTAAAGTTATGCTTCCTGAGCAGCAAGTAAACGTTCTTCCTCGGTAAGCTGGGAAAGAACATCATCTGGTTCGCCAATGGCCACTATCTTGGCATCCCTCATCAGTGCAACGCGATCACATGCTTCCTGCAGGAAGTCCATGTCGTGTGAAACGATAACGAACGTGTCACCCATCTCATCACGTGCTTTAAGGATTGACCTTGTAACCTCGATCTTTGTGATAGGGTCCATTGTACCTGTAGGCTCATCCATCACAATGATGTTAGGCTCTTTCATAAGGATCTGTGCAAGAGCAACCCTGTGCCTCTCACCCTCACTGATATCATCGGCCATCTTTGGCAGGATCGCCTTTGCCTTCTCTTCAGTGAATCCGGTAGCAATAAGGGTCTTTATTGCCTTGCGGACAGCAAGCTCGTAAGGGAGGTCGATACCAATTGATTCCGTAAGGTTATCGATGATGGTCCTGTGTGTATAAAGTCCATACTCCTGATGCAGGATTCCCATATACTTGGTAGCACGGCCCCTGTTATCAGGACCTGGTACTGTCATGTCCACCCATTCATCACCCACACGCACGTGGATATCACCTTTAGTAGGCTGTACGATACCCATAAGGATCTCGGAAGTTGTTGTCTTTCCGGCACCACTGGTACCTGCAAGACCGAAGATCTCGCCCTCCTTTACATCAAATGAGATGTCATTGACAGCATGGACAACACCTCTTGAAACAGAGATGTACTTCTTGACAAGGTTCTTGACATCGATAATAGGCTCACCAAGAGCAATGTTCTCGTTCTTCTCGATGTGTGAGACCATCTTCATGAACTCAGCGGCAACCTCATGGGGATCGCCTTCCTTGATAACCGCTCCATCTTCGAGGATGATGGCCTTGTCTGCAAGCTCCTCAATAACCTCTGACCAGTGGGAAGTGATCACCATTGTCATGTTGTAGGCCTTGACAGCCCTTTCGATAACATCGTGGACAACATCCGCAGTCCTCGGGTCAAGTGTACCTGTAGGCTCATCGGCAAGGAGCAGCATTGGGTTCCTTACAAGCTGCCTTGCAAGTACTACCCTCTGTTTTTCCCCACCACTCAGGTCACGTGCAACGTGCATCATACGATGGGACAGCCTTACATCCTCAAGAAGCTCCATTGCCCTTGACATTGCATCATTGCCACTGTAACCGATCTCAGTAAGAGAGTTCATGACGTTTGTAACGACCTGGTCATCACCATACAGTGCAAAGGTACGCTGGAGCATGATAGCGATCCTTTTGGAAACACTTCTGCGGTAATGATCATGAAGGGAGAGGGCGACAAAGTCGGCATCGAATGCTTTCATCACCTCATCCTTACAATGGCGGCATGTTTCACCTACCTTGCTTGGAGGATCGATATGACCGCATTTTTCACATCTTGCGAGATGATATATTATCGAACCGGAAATATTCTCATACTCCTCGGCTCCCCTCAAAGCGTGCATCAGGATGGTCTTTCCTGAACCGCTTCGACCTAAAATTCCAATGACTTCACCTTCATTGATGTTAAGATTGACATTTTTCAGAACCTTAACACCATCATAAGATATGGTCAGGTCTTTGACCTCAATGAACAATGACATTTGCTTTCCTCCGATATTGGCTTAAGCGTAAGTATCCGTTTATAATATGGTATTTAATGCTACTTAACAGGTTTGCACGGTCGGCACAAAACCATTGAAGTACATATCAGTTTTGCTTTTGTTCCTGAGACATTATTAAGAATTTGTCCCCAGATATATGAGCATTACATAATGCACTACATAAACATAACGCATTGGCGCATCACCGTTAACATTCAAAAACAATAGCAAACGACAGGATGACGCAATCAAGGACAGTAAAAATAGAATTAGAGAGATTCGACAATGCCCAATACTTCACGGATATCCCTTATCACAACATCTGCAGACATTTCAAGCTTTTCCGGACGGTGATCTCCCTGTTGAAGGGTCACTATCCCAACATCTGCAGCCCTTAAGGCAAGGATGTCGTTCATACCATCGCCGACCATAAGCACCTTATCATAAGTATCCTTCAGCTCAAGGATTATACGTGCCTTTTCTCGGGTAGTGGCAATGTCATAGACCCTTTCCATGGATATGCCCATGCATTCGGCAAGTTGCTTAAGATTGCGTCTGCTGTCACCTGATGCTATGAATACAGAAACCCCAAGACCTTTCAGCCTATCAACGGTTTCTTTACTATCATGGAACAGGCGGCCTCCCGTACTTAGAACATAGGGTACGGAATGATCATTACGGTCAACGATGATGCCTGCTGCCACATAGAATATCTCCGGGCAATGCTTCCGGACAACACCAACCACCTGAAGGATATCATCTACCCTGATATCGCTGTCCTTGATAATGTCATAAGCCTCTTCCACAGAAAAAGGAACACTTGCACAGCTGATATCTATAGCTATGTCGTGGCCGTCAATAAAATCGATCACGCGCATGTTGCGGTCAACAGCAAGGATCACGGAGGGCTCTGTGTGAAGCACGATCAGTGCCCGACCTTTGCGGCGGGCCACCAGATCAGTACTTTCCACACCGGTAAGAAGGTCTCCGCTAGACATGTCCTTTGCCACACGATACATATGCAATAAGGTACCTGCACTATCGAAAACCACAGCAATGCTCTTTTGCATGTTTTTATGATTCAGCATAACCAATTATTAACTTTATGTTCTTTACCAAAACAAAATGGCCTTTTCATTCACTTAAGATCTTGATCTTAGAAGGCTCATGTACGACTATCTCAGGAGTAACTTTGTATTCAACAACCTCGCCGGTAACCAACACCTGCTTCCCGTCATAATAGACATCGGGACTTTGCGGGAAATGGTCCCAGTCATCCGACCATATGATCACGGTGAAATAACCTTCATAGGGTTCATGGAAATTGAGAAAAATGATACCATTCTCATTGTTCTTTGAAGTTGTGACAACTCTACCTTCAACCTTCACTTCCTGTCCCACATACCTGCCGGCATCAAGGTAGGATATGGTTCTCAGGTCCGCATCTCCTGAAGACGAGATTGACCAGAGCCCCACACCCATCCCTCTTGCATGTAACTCTGAACTATCCAGCAGCTCCTGGTAATAGGTATCAGGTTCATATGTCTTTGAGTAGGCCAGTCCTGAAAGCACAAGCTCGTTGTTCACCATGGTGTTATTAAGCCAGACATACCTTAGAAGACGGCCGTAGCGGTCAGTGTCGCTAACATCTGATTCAAGGCCAACGGTATTCCCAAGCACATTATCGACCATGTACTGCCTGGCCTCCCCGTAATAGGGCTCACCCCTTTCAGGAGTGTCCACCCCAATAAGACGGACCTTTTCACCAGTGGATATGACGAAGGTGTCCCCGTCTATCACTTCAGTGACATTCGCAAAAGTAACCGTACGTTCCGGAACTGCATCAAAGTTGTCGATACATCCGGAAAGTGAAAGTGTGAAACTTAAGAGCAGCAGAATTAAAATGACCTTACGCATAGATTGAAGTTTTCGGCAAGATACTTCAAAGTTCCTGCAAAATATACACTAATAAAAATACATTGAAAGAAAAACATCCCAAAATAGTAATATTAGAGAAAGACTGGTATAGTAAGATAGAAGCTTAGTAAAAGAAACTTAGCATACCATTGAATTTAGTTCAAGTTAAACTTGGCTCACAGGAAGTATCAGTAATTGCAGGAAAATGCTTTACCAAGAATACTGGTTGTGGATGACAATCAGAAGATCCTAGAACTGATGGAGGCTTACCTTTATCCGGAGTACGATGTAATAAATGCGCACAACGGAAAAGAAGCTATTGAAACCATCGAAAAAGAGGATATAGACCTTGTTCTGGCAGACGTCATGATGCCTGACATGGGAGGATACGAAGTCTGCAATATCCTGAAAAATGACCCAAGCACCCGTTTCATACCTGTGATAATAGTGTCCGCCCTTTCAGACAGGAAAAACCGGATCAAAGGTTTTGAAGCCGGAGCGGATGATTTCCTCACAAAGCCGGTTGACCAGCTTGAGCTCAAAACAAGGATAAGATCACTCCTGAAGATCAAGGAACTTAATGAGAAGAACGAACTGGAACGCAACCTTGCACAAAAATATCTGGAAGTTGCCGGAGTTATGCTCACGGTATTCGATACAGAAGGGAACATCCAGCTTATCAATAAAAAAGGATGTGAGATAATTGGTTGCAATGATGGAACACTGATAGGTGAGAACTTCGTTGAGAAACTTGTTCCTGAAAGACACAGGGAAGAGGCAATTCAGAAAATATCCCGCTTCATCCTCGGGGATACAGATAACCTGGAAAGCTACGAATCCCCGATAAAAACAATGGTCGGGAAAGAAAAGGAGATACTGTGGCACAACTCACTTCTTTATGACAAAGATGGTAATATCACTGGAGTACTTTCCTCCGGCGAGGATATCACCGATAGAAAAAGGGCTGAAGAGGCACTTATTAAAGCAGAGGAAGTGCATGAAAAGGAGATACACCACAGGATCAAGAACAACCTCCAGATCATTTCAAGCCTCCTTGACCTTGAAGCTTCAAAGTTCACAGATCCGACAGTCATAAGGGCTTTCGAGAAGAGCAGGGACAGAGTGCATTCCATCGCCATGGCAAATGAGGAGATATACCGCTCAAAAGAGATGGGAAAGGTAAATTTCCGCAATTATGTGCGCGATGTTGTCGATTACCTGCAGCACATGAACGAACATCAGACACGTTTCATAAACATAAATATCGAATCTGAGGACATTCTGATGAGCTTTGATGATGCAACCCATCTGGGACTCATCTTAAATGAACTTATCATGAACAGTTTCAAATACGCCTTCCCGGACGGGAAAGGAAATATCTATATCGGGTTCCACAGTTCTGATGACCGGTTCACCCTATGTGTGGAAGACGATGGGATAGGCATACCCGTAAAGGAAATATCAGAAACCGACACGCTAGGACTGGAACTTGTAAATGAACTTGTGGAACAGATCAGAGGTAATATCCTGATCGATGGGAGTTCGGGTACAAAATATATGATCACATTCCAGAACCCGGACCATCCCAAAAAAGACATATCCTTTGAAAATAAAATATGATGTAACAAACAATACTGCAATGAATGAGATATTATGAACTTCCGGAAAGCAGTTATCACCATACTTCTCATCATCGCGATCGTTACACCTGGGTCAGCCCTGTTAGATAAAAAGGAATATCCGAAATTCCTGGAAGAACCATGGGACCACACCCCGATCACAGTATATATTGATGAGAAGAACACACCACCGCATTACAGTCCATCCTATCCTGCCACGGTGATCAAAGCCCTGGAATACTGGGAGAACGGGGGGAACGGTAAGCTCAGCTATACTCCTGTTTTTGAACCTGTCAACACCACAGATGCGGACATATACATCATGTGGGTGGAGAACATGGAAGAGGTCACCGGTGCAGAGAAAGGTGTCGCCGGGTTCTGCAGACCTATGATAGCCAACGGACGATATGTCCATGCAGATATCGTACTGGAAGTAGGAGATTACAGAGGCTTCTCATGGCAACAATATGGCGATGCGAATATGGAGCAGCTTGTCACCCATGAAATTGGCCATGCCCTTGGGCTGGGGCACAGCAATGACCCCCGGGATATAATGTACCCCACCTATGAACAAAGGGAAAATATTGACCCCCTGCTTGTACAAACTACCTATCCGCTTATTATCATAGTTATATTGATGGCCATTGCAATATCGGGATACCTCTCGATAGTATGGTTACGTTACCACAGGAAACGGCAAAAGCTTGAGCATGAACTGCTGAAGAAATGATCCCGAACCCTGTCAACGGAAGAGGAATTAAGAGAATAAGGGAGATCGAAGATGAAAGGATGGACAGGAAGAACGATCACAGTAGACCTTTCCGAGAACTCGGTCACAGAATCAAGGACAGGAGCCAGGATGGCAAAGGACTTCATTGGTGGCAGAGGACTTGGAGCAGCCATCTTCTCGGACATTGTTCCTGCAAATTGTGATCCCTTAGATAACAGAAATGCGCTTATATTCACAACCGGACCACTTACAGGAACTGCTGCACCGATGTCAGGTGCTTTCAACATTACAACAATATCACCCCTTACAAAAACGATATTCAACACAGTACAGAAAGGTCATTTCGCAAAGGAGATGAAGTGGTCGGGGATTGATGCCCTTGCCATCAAAGGAACCTCCCAAAAACCTGTTTATCTGCAGATCGAAGGTGAAGAGGTCAACATACTGGATGCATCACACCTTTGGGGAAAGAATGTAAGTGAGACGGTCTCCATCCTGAAGGATAAAGGGGAAGTTGCAGCCATAGGCAGGGCCGGAGAGAAACTTGTCAGCATATCCAATATTGTAAGTGATGGTATATCGGAGGGAAGAGGAGGCCCAGGAGCTGTTGCCGGTTCAAAGAACCTGAAAGCAGTAGTTGTCAAAGGGGAGTTCGAACCGGAGATCGCCGAACAGGAAAGCTTTGACAGGGCCGTTGAAAATGCCAGCAAGCTGCTCTGTTCAAATACGGTCACCTCAAAAGGTCTCAGTAAATATGGAAGCGCTGTTTTCCTGAGCCTGCTGAACCACATGAAAGCAATGCCTTCATACAACTTCGGGAAGACCTATTTTGAAAATGCGGAAAGGCTCTCTGCGAGCACCATAATGAATTTCCAAAAAACAGAAAGAAACCCGTGCTACATGTGCCCTGTGGGATGCAGGCACGTATATGATAGTGGTGAGAGGGTCCCCGAATACGATGAGATATGGGCCTTCGGACCGAACCTCGGCAATGATGACCTGAGATCCATAACCGATGCATCCGGAGACTGTTATGAATATGGGATCGATCCGATCTCCTGTGGTTCAATAATAGCAGTTTCCGGGGAAATGGACCCAAAGATGGTCCCGATTGTCGGTGAAGGTGAACAGATGAAGGAAAGAAAGGACAAAAAGAGGAGTTTTCAGTCCCTTTCATCAAAAGGATCGCACATCCCCGGCTATGATCCCAGAGAACTGAAAGGGCAGGCACTTTCCTATGCCACCTCCAACAGGGGTGCCTGCCACCTGAACGGTTACATGCTGGGACCGGAAGTTGCAGGTAAACCTTTCCTGCTTGACAGGACGGAACTTTCCGGAAAGGCAGGCCTGGTGCAGGTGTTCCAGAACTATGCTGCTGCACTTGAATCGCTTGCCCTGTGCCATTTTGCAACGTTTGCCCTCTCTGAAGTTGAACTTGCAGCAATGCTGAGCAGTGCCACAGGAATTGAATACTCTGCAGCTGACCTCATGCAGGCAGGAGAGAGGATATGGAACCTTGAGAGGATGTTCAATATGAGAGCAGGCTTCGACGCAGAGGATGACACCCTGCCGGAGATGTTCTTCGGAAAGGATGGTCTCGACAGGAATGAGTTTGAAAAAGCAATATCAGACTACTACCATTTCAGGGACTGGCGCCAGAACGGGAACCCTTCAGCAAAGAAACTTGAAGAACTGGGACTTTTAAGGCAAAAATAAGCGAAAAAGAGTTCCAAAGGACATGAATTTAAATAGTTTTGAAACATCCATGCCTTTTGGACGACTTTGTTCGTTAAGTTCATATATAGAACGCAGAATTATAACCACAGATTTATCCGATAATAAAAAACTTGACGCTTTTTTACGAGTGACAGGAGGATCATAAATGAAACAGCAAGTAGAGGTTAAAGAACTTAAAGAAGGTAAGTACGTAGTTATTGATGATGAGCCATGTGTGATCAAGAGCATCGCAAAATCAAAGCCAGGTAAGCACGGTTCAGCAAAGGCAAGGATAGAGGCGATCGGGATCTTCGACAACCAGAAGCGTTCCATTGTAAGCTCAGTTTCCGCTAAGACATACGTACCTATCGTAGAGCGCAAATCCGCACAGGTTTTGTCCATCTCAGGCGACGTCGCACAGCTTATGGACATGGAAGACTACTCCACATTCGAACTCCCTATCCCTGAGCAGTTCAAGGACAGGGTCGTCGAAGGTGCAGATATCACATACATCACTGCCCTTGGCAAACTGAAGATCGACCTCAGATAAGCGCCCTTTAAAGGGAATATTATGTTCTACCGTCCTGGCATGGTGGATGCACTGGCAGATTACGATTCTGCCGGTTACGTCCTTTTTGGAGTACCTTTTGACCGTACATCCTCATTCCGTGCCGGGAGCAGATGGGCTCCGGATGCTATGCGGAGTGCCTCTGCAAACTTTGAAAGTTATAACTCTTTTTTTGATATTGACCTTGCTGAACTTCCCATACACGATGCAGGGAACTTCGAAGCAGGTGTCCTGATAGATGATGTCCTTAGCGAACTATACCTGGACGTCTCAGGCATTACTGAGGACGGAAAGATACCCATAATGATGGGAGGAGAACACTCACTTACACTTCCATGTGTCAAAGCCTGTGCAAAAAGGGCGGAGGGTAAATTCGGAGTGGTCGTGCTGGACGCACATTTTGACCTTCGCGATGAGTTCGAAGGTGTGAAATACAACCATGCCTGCGTATCAAGACACATACTTGACGAGGTCACTGACAAATATGTGACCATAGGCGTAAGAAGCGGACCGAGAGAAGAATGGGAATTCGCTAAAGAGAACAATATCCTTTATTATACACCCGAAGATGTTGCCTCCAAAGGACCCGAAACAATTGTGAGGGAGATCAGGGAATACCTAGACTGCGACAGCATTTACCTGTCACTGGACATGGATGCCCTTGATCCGGCATACGCACCTGCACTGGGAACACCTGAACCTTTCGGACTTTCTTCTATTGAGGTTCGGGATATTGTGAGGGGACTTGCACCAATGTCAGCCGGATTCGATGTTGTGGAGATCACACCGGAATATGACGGCGGCCAGACCGCATTGCTGGGTGCGAAGTTCATCCGTGAGTTCATTGCTGCCCACGCTTCTTCAATTCAATGAGCTTACCTCATGGTTAACTTTATACACACCTCCAACAATCATATGGACAGAGACCATGACAGAAGAAGTAATAGTAATTTGCCCAATGTGTTCACCAAAAGAGCCAGTGGGACATGATGTTCTAAGACCAGGCCAGAATCCTGTTGTCCAGTGCCACGAATGTGGAGCAGTACACCCCGCAACGATCGAAGAAAAAAAACCTGTTAACACAAAGGTTATCGTCAGCAAGGGGGAGGTTTCATTCACACTTCATACAAACATCGATGCCGGAGAGGTCATATACGTAGATGATGAGATCATCGTGGATGATGAAGAGGCAGATGAGGTATACCCGATAATTGTGACAGCTCTCGAATCAGGCGGTCGCCGGGTGGAAAAGGAAGAGATAGAGAACATTGAAGTTATATGGGGACGTGCCACAGACGAGGTCAACACAAAGATATCAGTGAAGGTTCGTAACGGCTCCGTTTCTGTGGAAAAAAGGGTTTCCGGAGAATTTGAGTTCATAGTCGGCGAACAGTACAATGCCGAAAGGAAGGATTTCCAGATCACCAAGATCAAGATAAGGGGAGGGGGATTCCAGTCCCGCAAAGGTGACAGGGTCCCTGCCAAATATATCAAGCGCATCTTTGCTACAGAAGTGCGTAAGAAAGGATGGGGAGAGGCTAAAACATCATGGAGTTCGAAGAGAAGCGGAAGATACTGATTGATTCGCTAAGACCAAACGGGATAGGCAACAAAGTACTTGATGCGATGATGCGTGTCCCAAGACACCTTTTTGTGCCTGATGAACTTCAGGGCACGGCATATATTGACATGCCGCTACCTATCGGATATAACCAGACAATTTCTGCACCTCACATGGTTGCGATCATGTGTGAACTGCTGGAGATCACCGAAGGCATGAAGATCCTGGAAGTCGGAAGCGGATCAGGCTACAATGCTGCAGTTATGGCAGAACTTGCAGGAGAGAAAGGCCAGATCTATACAGTCGAACGTATACCTGCACTTGCCCTATTTGCAAAAGAGAATCTCAAAAAGGCAGGATACAGGAACGTCACTGTCATTCAGGACGACGGATCCTGTGGACTGGAAGAACATGAACCCTATGACCGGATATGTGTGACCTCTGCAGCACCCAGAGTACCGCAGCCCCTTATCGAACAGCTGGCAGCCGGAGGAATAATGGCGATCCCTGTTGGCAATGGTGAACAACAGCTCGTTATTGTAAAGAAGGACAAAGAAGGGAAAATCACTCAACAGGCATGGGGAGGAGTCATTTTCGTACCTCTGATAGGGGAATATGGATACTGATCATATTCCCGGCATAATTCACTTATGAAATATAGCTCATCCCGATCTACTTTTTGAACCTTAGATATATATACACTTGCCATTACTATATATCGATATATACCCATAGCTTTTAACAGGTGGTTTATATCGAAACTAGAAAGATACAGCAGACCGGTGGTTCCACATATATCGTATCCCTGCCGAAAAAGTGGGCAGAGCGAGCCGGAATAACGACAGGTTCACAAGTAACACTCCAGCCACAGGAGGACGGAACCCTTACCATCGCAGCTGAAGGGATCATCCAGAGCACGAAAAAGAAGAACGTAATTGATGTGAACGCGTGCTTTGGAGACGAACTTGTAAGGCTCCTGATAGCAGCTTACATATCCGGTTCCGACATGATCGAGCTGCGGGCCAACAGGATACAGGTTGACCAGAAGAAGATCATAAGAAGCGTCTGCCACAAGCTCATAGGACCGGAGATAATAGAAGAGACAGCGAACTCTGTACTGATCCAGGACCTGCTAAACCCCAGTGAGGTCTCAATTAAAAAAAGCGTCAGAAGGATGTTCCTAATCTCAAAATCAATGCTGAATGATGCGATGCAGGCACTGAAGAACCACGATCAAGATCTCGCGCTTGATGTTATAGAACGTGATGACGAAGTGGACAGACTTTTCCTGCTTATTTCAAAACAGTTCCGAACAGTACTTCGGGGAAGCCGATTGCCTGATACATCTGAAACCACAATTGACGAATACCATGACCTCCGTCTTGCCGCAAGTTCACTGGAACGTATCGCAGACCACGCCCTCAGGATAGCAAAGATAGCATCGACACTTGAAAACCCGATACCTGAAGGGACCATGGAACTTCTCGAAAGATCCCACATGAACTCAACTGCGATGGTGGAAGATGCCATAGACGCATTATACAACCAGAACACTGACCTTGCAAACCAAGTGATAGCAAAGGTAGATAGTGCAAAAACAAGTATCGATGAGCTGAACGCATCACTCCTTGACCTGAACTCACCGGAAGTCATTGTTGCTCTTGGAACGGTTGCGGACAGTATCGACAGAATAGGAGAATACGGAGCAAATATCTCTGAATTTGCGATCAACCTGTCAATGGCCATCGTCCAGAACAAATGATATTTTAGGAAAAACATCAAAAAATAATCGGACCAAATGGAATCCAGGCGATTATTTATAAGGAATAAGTAATATCAAATCATCATACATTTGATAGCATTCATATTCATAGTTAGAGGGATTTAATGGGTGTAATAGGATCTTTTAAGAAAAATTTTTCAGACTTTTTCAGAAAGCTGTTTAACAAAAAGAATGCAAGGATAGGGATATATGGCCCTCCAAATGCAGGTAAAACAACCCTGGCCAACAGGATATTAAGGGACTGGACCGGCGATGCGATGGGATCTGTTTCACACATTGCTCACGAAACACGCCGTGCAAGGCGCAGGGAAGGAGTTACCATTAAATCAAATGGCGGATCCATCAGCCTGGACATCATCGACACTCCTGGACTTGCGACCAAGATAGATTTTCATGAGTTCATGGAACTGGGCATGGACGAGGCTGAGTCCAAGAGGAGAGCAAAGGAAGCAACAGAAGGTGTAATTGAAGCTGTGAAGTGGCTGGAGAACCTTGACGGAGTAATCCTTGTGATGGATGCTACCGAAGACCCATACACACAGGTCAATGTAACTGTCATCGGTAATATGGAAGCAAGAAGCCTGCCTTTGCTGATCGTTGCGAACAAGGTGGACCTGCCGGAATCATCTCCATCCACAATAAGGGAAGCATTCCCACAGCACCCGATGGTAGCAATTTCTGCCCTTGAAGGAAAGAACATAGATACATTCTATGAAGAAATCGCCAAGAGGTTCGGGTGATCGCAATGCAGGGTATTCAAATGGACCTTGTCTCAGAAGACAGGCTTGCAAAGATGCCACCGGTTGAAAAGATCAGATTTATCCTGGATGAAGTGAAGAGCGGCAAGATCCTTGTTCTCGAGAAAGGACTCACCCCTGAAGAGGAAGCAACCCTTATCGAAATGACAATGACCCAGATCCAGCCGGACGATTTTGCAGGAATTGAGATGGAAAGCTACCCTTCACAGACAGAAGGTTCTTTCCTCGGAAAACTCTTAAAGAAGAGCCCGGTACGTACCCGCCTTACTGTAATTGGTCCTGCGAACAAGCTTAAGACGCTTAAGAAAGACCGTGACATGATAAGCGCACTTGTTTCGAACAAATAAGCGTGTGGGACATTAATGGAAAATCTTGAAGACAGAGCCAGAACCGGATCCTCATTACACTCCCTTTCTTCATGCGAGATGGGGAGTGAAAATGTGGACGTGATCTGCACTTATGGGAAAATATCGGTCTGTTTCGGACGCCAGACCCCGGACCTGGTAGTCGGTCAGACCCTTATTGCAATCTCAAAGGTTGACAAGTCAGCTGTTTACGAGATCGAACTAATTTGTGATTTTGATTCTATCACCGACTATGAGAGCAACGGATACGTGCTAGTCTCCTATGCCAGGGCAGATCACGGATACCGGGCCATGTTCAATGTACCATTCCATAGCAACAAAGCCCTGTTCCACCTGGCAGAGAACATAATCCAGGAACTGAGGACAGATGATGTTGTACTGGACATCTACTGGAACGGGGATGATTCCGACATTTCCAAACTATCGGACGAATTTAAGAAGATAGAAGGGTGGGACATAAAAGAGATTATATACAAAGAGTAAGGTAAGCGCTGATACTTGCCCTTGAAATGCAGGAGGAATACAAATCATGATAGATAAAATATCTTCAACAGAGTGTGAACATCTGATCTCATCCATGGAACTCATGGCACAGCACCTGGAAAATGTTGCCAAGAGCCTTGACAAAGAGCAAATCAGACAGATGCTGATGAACATCATGGAAGCTGAAAGCATCTTTGTCATGGGTGCAGGCCGATCCGGTCTTGTAGGGAAGGCATTTGCAATGCGCCTGATGCATCTTGGCCTTAGATCCTATGTGGTGGGAGAGTCAACCACTCCTGCAGTCCGTAAAGGAGATGCAGTGATTGCAATATCAGGATCCGGAGAGACAAGGTCCATCTCAGATCTTGGAAGGATAACAAAAGAGATCGGTGCAACACTTATCACAGTCACATCAAACAAGGACTCAACCCTTGGCCACCTTTCCGACACCACAGTGGAGATCATGGGAAGGACAAAAAACGACACAGGTGGCTACCTCGAAAGGCACATGCGCGGGGAATACTCACACCTTACACCACTTGGAACATCCTTTGAGATCTCATCCCTCGTATTTCTGGATGCATTGGTAGCAGAACTTATCTCGCTCACCGGAGCTTCCGAGGACGACCTTAAATCACGTCATGCAAAGCTTGAGTGAAGAGGCCTTACCATGAGTGGCAAAGAGTTTGCACAAAGAGTTCTCAATGTGGACATATCAGGCATCAGGAAGATGTTCGAAGCCGCAGGTTCTGATGCGATTAACCTGGGGCTTGGACAGCCCGATTTTGAAACCCCTGCACACATCAGGCAGGCGGCCATTGATGCTATAAACGAGGGCTTTACAGGATATACCTATGGCTCAGGCATCGCAGAGCTCAGGGAAGCATTGAGCAATAAGTTCAAACAGGACAACAATTTCGAGGTCAGCCCAGACGGCATCATCGTCACATCCGGTGCATCCGAAGCACTCGAGATAGCAATCGCAGCGCTTGTCAATCCAGGCGATGAGGTCATGATCTCAGATCCCGGATTCGTATCCTACAATGCACTGACCGAGTTTATGGGAGGAAAAGTGGTCGGAGTCCCACTGGGTGAAGACCTGACCATGAGACCGGAGTACGTGCTTGAAAGGATCACACCAAAAACGAAAGCCATTATCGTTAACTCTCCATGCAACCCTACCGGAGGAGTTCTTTCAAAGGCCGATATGAAGGCATATGCAGATATTGCAGATGATCATAATGTAACTCTCATTTCTGACGAGGTCTATGAATACTTCATCTACGAAGGAGAACATATCAGCCCTGCACAGTTTACAGACAATGTGATCACCATCAATGCAGTCTCCAAGACATACTCCATGACCGGATGGCGTGTAGGCTATACTGCCGCCAGCAAAGAGTACACGGAACAGATGCTCAAGGTCCACCAGTACGTGCAGGCCTGTGCCAATTCAATTGCGCAAAAGGCAGCACTTGCAGCCATCACCGGCCCTCAGGATTCCGTATTTGAGATGCGGGATGAGTTCAAAAGACGCAGGGACGTGCTTGTAAAAGGCGTCAACGAACTTGGCATGGAATGTGAGGCACCAAAGGGTGCATTCTACATGTTCCCGAAGGTTGATAACAGCGTGGAAGTTGCTACAAAACTGATATCAAACGGAGTCGTTGTCGTGCCAGGAACTGCCTTTGGACAGAATGGTGACGGTTATATAAGGATCTCTTATGCCACATCCATGGAGGATATTAACAGGGCACTTGAGATCATGAAAAAAGTACTTTGATCAGTCAAAGACAGACTGATCCTCTTCTTTTTCTTTTTTGATCTCATCGATCATTTCGACAAGTTTATCCACAATTATATCGAGGCTCTCACCGGTAGCCGTGGACATCTTCACATCTACGAAATCCGGCATCTCGAACCTTTCATGATCTGCCTTGTTTGCCACAACATAGATCGGAAGCTCAAAGTTCTGAACGACCTCATCAAGGAGACGTTTCTGCTCTTCGATCGCATAACCGCAGGTCTCACTTGCATCAATGATAAAGAGCACAACAGCATCCAGATACTTTATTGCAGTTATTGCCTGCCTCTCCACATCATTACGCTCGGACATCGGCCTGTCCAGAAGACCTGGCGTATCGATCACCTGGTAACGATCATGGCCTCTCATGAAATGACCAATAAGAACCCCTTTGGTTGTAAAAGGATAGGAGGCCACCTCCGGCCTTGCTCCGGTGACCATTGAAACGAAGCTTGATTTTCCGACATTCGGGTAACCTGCCACGACAATGGTAGGCTCATCACGAACATCAGGGAGCTTTCTCAGTATATTGCGGGCCTCGTTCAGGAAAATGAGATGCTTTTCGACGGCCGACATGACAGATGCCATGCGCCCGAATGCCTCTTTTCGTGTTGTAACGGGATCCTTGCTCTTGCGTATCTTCCCAACGTACTCCCTGGAGATCTCATGGAGCTTCTGGCTTGCCCAGTCAACCCCTCCCAGAGCCTGACGAAGTTCATCAATACCCACTACGATGTCAGTGAGCTCATAATAGAAATCAGGAAGATCATCAAAGTTCGGGAAACGCCTGACAATATTGGAAAGATTATCAGACAGGATGTTACCGGATGTCATGACCATTGATTCGTGTGCCCTTAAGGCACTGTCATTGTCCCTTATTGTCTTGCCTGCTTTTGCACGCGTAGCTCTTCTAAATGCTTTATCTATTAGTTCATCCGAAGTCGGGACAGTGTGGATCTTCTCAAATATCATGATCTTTACCTTTATATTGAGGCACAAACTCACGTAAGCTATATATTTTTGTTCCTTGGGAAGTATTTTTCATTATCATCCGTTTGAAATCCTACAAATGTATATATACTTCTTTTGAGTTAATTTCATGGGAAGAAAACGGTGATCTCATGGAACTTACACCTATTCAAAAAGAGATAATTATCGAATTGATCAACCTTCAGCGTCAGAAGGATTCTGCAGTTAAAGGCGAAGAGATCGCTGAGCTTATAGACAGGAACCCCGGGACCGTAAGGAACCAGATGCAATCTCTCAAAATGCTTGGGCTCGTCGAAGGAGTGCCAGGTCCGAAAGGCGGATATCGAGCCACTGGTGCAGCATATGAAGCACTAAGTGTAACAAGCATGGAGAAAGAAGCTGAAGTTCCGCTTTACAGGAATGAGGAAGTTGTCAAAGGGGCTACTGTTGCAGAGATCAGTTTTACAACGGTAAGACATCCGGAAATGTGCAATGGAAGATTAAAGGTACTTGGAAATATCAAGGATTTTGCAGGTGGAGACCTTGTGCAGGTAGGACCCACCCCTGTGAACCGCCTGATAGTAAGGGGAGAAGTGGTCGGACGTGACGACACTGAGAATCTTTTACTTTTCAAGATCACCGAAATGGTATCCCTGCCAAAGAAATCGATCAGGCATTACATAAAGAAAGACACTATTTCTGTGGATGCAAACGCAACGATCCAGGAAGCTGCACGTGTGTTCATCACCAACAAGATCCATGGTGCTCCGGTGGAGGAACATGGAAGGATCGTCGGAATTGCAACTTTCATGGACATCGGAGAAGCACTTGCAAGCGGAAAGATCAACCTCAAAGTAAAGGACATCATGACAAAGAACGTCATCACAATCGATGGCAATGCGTCCCTTAGTGATGCTGTGAAAATGTTCGATGATCACAACATCGGCAGGCTCATCGTCACAGTTGACGATAGTCCGGTAGGGATGATATCAAAAACAGATGTATTGCATGAACTGGTCATATACTGATATGACCTTAATGCCTTCTTTTTTTCATTTCTTCTGAGATATCCTTAAGACTTATTCCTTTTGCTGCCAGCATTACAAGAAGGTGGAACAGAAGATCAGATGTCTCATAGATGATCTCTTCCTTATCATCATCCTTGACCGCGAGAATTGTCTCTGTGGCCTCCTCACCGACTTTCTCAAGTATCTTATTGATACCTTTTCTGTGGTCAAGAAGGGAACAGACGTATGAACCTTCCACAGGGTTGTTCTTGCGATCCATTATAACATCGAATACTTCGTTCAGGACAGACATATCTGCATCGGTCATTGGGAAAACTCCATTGTGAATATAATTTAATTGCGAATGAGATCATGAAATATTTAACAGACCACAAGGGTCGGATTACTTAGCTATTGTACTACTCCTTTAAAAAGGATTTCAATTACCCGATGCATATTTATAGCAAATTCTTCAAATAAATATTGGGGCAGTAACATCTGCAGGTATCGAACGATAAATACTGAATATTCTTGAGATAAAGGGAGGAATGGAATTGATAGCAGAAAACATGCAGGTCAAAGACGTTATGACAAGAGGAGTAGTAACAGTACCAATGGGATCAAATGCTGTTGAGATCGCAAGGACAATGGCAGATAACAACGTCTCTGCGATAATAGCCATTGAAGAGAATGGTGAGACCTTCGGAGTCATATCAGACGTGGACATCCTGCGCAAGATGAAGGACAAGAACTGGGAAATAGCGTCCGTTGAAGATATAATGTCCGATTCAGTAGAGACCATCACACCGTCCGCCACTGTTCATGATGCTGCAGACCTTATGGTCCAGAAAAAAGTACACCGTTTGATAGTAATGTCCGAAGAGACCGTGGGTGCATCCTATAGGCCGGTAGGGATACTCAGCGCAAGGGACATAATTAAGCAGCTGTTCCAGAAATAACGGACCAGCTTTTTTTTGAAGAAAATAATGGTCTAAGAATTTGAAGTAATGTGACGTTGGCTTGTAATCCTACAAAATATGACGGAATTTTTGTTGGTTTAAATCCAACGTCTTGAGTTACTTATCAATATTCAGATATATCTGTTTTGGTCCCTATTTAAAAAGAAGAGAACTGAGAGGCGCTCTCAGATCTTTCTCGGGTCAGTGATCTCACCTGTCAGTGCAGATGCTGCAGCTGTTGCAGGTGAACTGAGATATACGAATGATTCAGGGCTGCCTTCACGTCCCTTGAAGTTACGGTTGGAAGTGGCAAGACCGACCTCACCATCACCGAGCAGACCGAAAGAACCTCCCATACATGGACCACAGCATGGTGACTCGACAATTGCACCTGCTTCCATGAACTGCTCCACGTATCCTGCACGCAGTACCTTCATGTATTCTGTCCTTGATGCAGGGATGATAAGAAGGCGTACGCCCTTTGCTACCGGTTCATCACCCATCATCTCGGCAACGATCTTGATGTCCTCGAAACGTCCGTTGGTACAGGAACCGACGAAGATCTGGTCGACCTTTGTTCCCTCAACTTCGGATACAGGTTTCACGTTATCTACATTGTGAGGACATGCTACCTGTGGCTCAAGGTCGGAAACATCATAATCATGGAACTCGGCATACTCTGCATCCTCATCGGACTTCCAGTATGGGTCGAGCTTGTAATCAGGGATACGCTCCTGAAGGTATGCCTCTGTGGTCCTGTCAGGCTCGATGATTCCTGCCTTTCCACCCATCTCGATGGCCATGTTTGAGATGGTCATACGTTCTGAGATCGGGAGGTTCTCGATTGTGGAACCGGCATACTCGGCTGCCATGTACCTGGCACCCTCTGCTCCGACATCACCGATCAGGTGCAGGATGATATCCTTGGAATAGACGTGCTTTGGAAGCTTACCGTTCACCTCGAACCTGATGGTCTCAGGAACCTTGAACCAGAGCTTTCCGGATGCGAAGACAGCTGCCATGTCAGTGGATCCGACCCCTGTTGAGAAAGCACCAAGGGAACCGTATGCACATGTGTGAGAGTCAGAGCCCACGATAAGGTCACCTGGGAGAACGTGTCCCATCTCAGGCATGACCTGGTGGCAGACACCTTCATAAACGTCATAGTTCAGTATACCCTGCTCCTTTGCAAACTGCCTGAGCTTGATATGGTTTGCAGATGCATTGAGAGAATCTGCAGGTACCTGGTGGTCAAAAACGATCACGACCTTGCTTGGGTCCCATACCTTTTTCTCTTCCTTGTCACGCATGATCTCGTAGAAACCATCTACTGCAAGTGGTCCTGTGATATCGTGGGTCATTGCACGATCAATGTTCGCAAGTACAAACTCTCCTGCTTTCACCGTTTTTCCTGAAGCTTTGGAGAAGATCTTCTCTGAGATCGTCATTGGATGATCATTACTATTGGCCATGGTAATCACTGCATTTAATGTACATATTATAAATAAAGCAATCGATGAACAAGGTCACATAAATAATTTACGTGAAAAAATGGACATTCCGGTACAATCATGGACAACAAAGGCAAGAACACCATCTGAAAGATTCTTATTGAAGACCTCCACAGATTCTGCAGAGCTTTGTATCTCCTCAAAGTTCTCATACAGAAGGATAGTATCTTTTATTTCCGTAATGTACCTTTCAACGAGGTATCCTGCAAGAACAAGGGAATCCTCATAGGAGATCCCATTACCCAAACCCTCACATTCCGAGGTCTGCAATTTCCCTCCTTCGATATAGAAGGGATATGTCCTGCAAAGCATTGACCTGTTCCCGTAGATGCTGCAACGGTTGCTGCCATCCTCGCTGATAAAGAAACAATCACCGCAATCCTTTCTTTTGAGCATCCAGCCAAAGGTATGCAGCCTTCCTTTAATGTCGATATCGAACTCAAAGAGATGTTCAAGTACAGAAGATGCAGAACTCATATCCATACCATCCGGAACCATTGGTACAGCAGCATCTTCCGGACATGCAGGACAGCTTTCCAGCAGTTCCAGGTCTGCAGATGTCAGAAAGACGCGGTTATCCCCGCCTGAACGTTTACAGCAGCTCCCACACATACTGCACGAGAAACCGATATCACGTATCTGTGATGCGATATCCTCAACCGGAATGGAACCGGCAGCTTCAAGTTCTTCCTGAAGGGCCCTGATCAGGGACTGCCGGTATTCTGAGAAATGTTCTGTCATAGTACCAGAACTTATTCGACCATCTCGTCAACGCCTATTGCATTGAGGAACTTCTTGACAACCGCTTCGTTAACGAGCCTCAGAAGCGTCTGACGGTCCTTTATGTCACTGAAGACACCGAGCGGGATCTGAGCCCCTGCAGCATTGGCATGACCGCCTGCAGCCTCCTCTCCAAATGCCCTCTTGAGCACTTCACCGAGGTTGACCCTGATGTCATTGCTTCTGCCTGAGAGGAAGATACGGTCCTCGGAAACACCGAAAACGATGGATGTGGAAACACCTTCAAGATTTAGCAGGTAATCAGCTGCCTGAGGTAGCGCATCACGGTCACGGACGACACCCACATTGGTCATCAGGTAACTGCCTATGACCTGCCTGTTGAGAATTGCCTCTCCCAGTATATCGAGCGTCTCGATAGACATGGAAGGCCTTTCGAGCTGATCCAGGATGTCATGGTCAGCCAGAGGATAAAGGAATGCTGCAGCAGAGAGGTCTGCTGAGTCCGTGTTCCTTCTGAAATCAAGGGTATCGGTCCTTATACCATAGAGCAGCGCCGTTGCCAGCTCACTTTCGATCTCGATATTAAGCTCCTGGAGGTACTTGGTTAGTATCGTGGCTGATGCACCCACATTCGGGCGGATGTCCACAAAATCAGCATCGATATCCACCTCACCGAGTGGATGATGATCAAGGATAATACCCAGGTGTGTCCCGGTAGACAATATGTTATTGGCGCCAGGCACAGCACAATCTACCATTGCTATATTATCGAACTCAGAGATGTCGTGCTCCTCCATCCTGTTAAGATCAATGCCCAGAAGGTTCACGAAAGCCTTGTTCTCCTGATGGCCGATCTCGCCATGGTAAAGGATAGATGACCTTACATCAAAGGACTCTGCTATCTTCTGCAGCGCAAGAGCACTGGCAATTGCATCAGGATCAGGATTATCATGAACTACAATGGCAAGGTCCTTGCCAGACATTTCCTTGAACCACTGGGAAAGTCTGTTTCCCCTGCGCAGAGACTCTGCACGACCGAGGGACCTTGCGACCGATCTTGCAACAAGCCTTGAAGGCATAACAACAAGATCCGCACCAAGGCCATCCATCTCCTGCAGGCTTATGGCATCAGATGCCCTTGCAACACAATAAACATCATCCAGCCCCAGATGAGAGATATTCTTAAGGGCCTTTTTATTAGCCTCATTATCAGAACTCAGAACAAGTATACCGGTAAGTTCCTTCAGATTTATATGCTGGAAAATATCCGGATCTGAAATATCGCCTTCAAAGGCCTCATATGCCTCTTCGCGAAGTGTTTCTACCTTTTGTTTGTCCCTGTCAACTATTATCAGGTCCTTGTCAAGCTCACGAAGCTCCTTTGCAACAGCAAAGCCGATACTTCCACTTCCAAGTATCATATAGGTTGGGTTCAACCATTTCCTGACCTGGGGATCCGTTTCTTTTAAAGCGGGTATTGTAATACCTCCTGGTAAGCTATAATTCTTTATTTAGTATTAAGGTTCTTTCGGTGAGATAATGATAGCAAATAAAAATGAACAACGTGCCTAATGGAGATATGCACTAACTTGCGCAGCAGCCAAGATCGGCAATCTGCCACATAGTTTCGCCCTGAGGATGGTCATGCCAAATTTACAGGAATATGGTCATTTCTTCAACATGGAAAAAGAAGAAATAAGGGCATTTTCGAACATTCCATTATTTCCAGGAACTTAGTTGCACCAGATGTAACATATTAACACTTGAAAGATCGATCATTTGAATGAAACCTTGTGTGGAAGGATCGGACATCATAGCTTCGGAAGCCCTTTGTGCCTCTTCCATGGAACACCAGTGCAAAATGTCCATCCACAGACCATCTTCGTCTTTCAATAGTTCCCTGTCAATATACCCACCCTGCTTCTCAAGAAAATGTTCCTGGACCTTTTTTGCTTCATCGAGAAATGCTCCATCGGAAACACCAGTTCCAAGCCTGAACTGTGCGATCTCAACAATAATGCTGTCACCCATGATATTACCCCAATGATAATTGGAACTATTGATATTTAAAAAATATCTGGCAGCAACATACAGACATTATTGATACATCTAAATACGATGCAAACAAAAGAATAACAGAGGGAACATGAAGTCGATAACATCTTCGCGAATGCAGGCTATCGATGCGAACTGCGAATACCTTGGCCTCAAAGGGTTGCAGCTCATGGAGAACGCAGGTGCGGCCATTGCACGTGAAGTAAAGGAACGTATAGGTAGCGGAAAGGCTGTTTTCATTGCAGGAAGGGGAAACAACGGAGGAGATGCATTCGTTGCTGCAAGACACCTCTCATCAGAGCCGGACATAGAGGTATATGTCGCACTTGTAGGACAGGCATCCAGAATAAGGACCGATGATGCAAAGCACAATTTCAGTATCCTCAAACACTGCAATATCGAAGGGATACTTGAACTTACCGATTCATCACAGCTTAAGGATTCGGGATGGACAGGCAACGCTGATGTCATCATAGATGCACTTCTTGGAACAGGTATCAGTGGAAAACTGAGGGAACCGGAATCCACGATCATAGACATGATCAATGAATCCGGCAGACCCGTGATCGCTGTCGATGTCCCATCAGGTTTCGATCCTGAAGGTGGCGATGTTGACAAAGCTGTGAAAGCAGACATAACTCTCACTTTTCATGAGATGAAGACGGGACTTGAGAGTCCTCTTGCAGCCAGATACACAACAGAAGTAAAGGTTGTTAACATCGGAGTTTGTTCAGATGCTGAGAGATATGTAGGCTCAGGAGACCTGAAAGTGCTCAAAAAAAGACGTGATGACAGTCATAAAGGCCAGTCTGGCAGGATCCTTATCATAGGCGGGGGACCTTATTCCGGTGCACCTGCACTTGCGGCCATGGCGGCATTACGCACAGGTGCCGATATTGTAACGGTCGCTGCCCCTGTTAGTGTTGCAAAGACCATTGCATCGTTTTCCCCTGACATGATAGTAAGACCGCTTTCATCGAATGTCCTCTGTGAAGAGGACATGGAGACGATAACAGAATTGATAGCGTCGCATGATGTGGTCGTCATTGGAATGGGACTTGGAAGAGAAGAAAGAACAAAGACCACAGTTTCAAGGATAATACCCCTTTGTAAAAAAGTGGTAGTGGACGCCGACGGGCTCTATGCAATTGACCTGCCTGTGACAGAAGGCATCGAAATGATCATCACCCCGCATGCAAGTGAGTTCAGAGCACGGGGAGGAGAATGTGCTGCTGATGTACAGTCATTTGCCGGGAGGAAACACCTGACAGTACTCCTTAAAGGCAAAGAAGATACCATCAGTGACGGGGAAAGGGTTGCGATCAATACCACAGGCAATGCAGGAATGACAGTAGGCGGCACAGGCGATGTGCTCGCAGGAATAACAGGAGCACTGTTTGCGATAGCCTCACCAATGGAGGCAGCATGTTGTGCGGCATTCATCAATGGTGCAGCAGGAGACCTTGCCTTTAAGGATAAAGGATACGGACTGCTTGCAACAGATGTTATAGACAGGATCACAGAAGTGATGAAATAAGGGAGTGGTAAAATGGACACCAGTAGAAATATAGTAGTAGACATTGAAAGGAACAGGGTACGCATAGTTGTCAGCCATGGCGAGGATGAGGAGATCGTGAAACTGTCCATTGCCGAGGCAAAGGAACTTCTGTCAAAGGTTACAGACGCTGTAGAGGACTATGAACAGAGAAAACAGGTGCGTATCGACTAAGCGGAGAGAATCATCAGATGCAGGAATTCAGTCACATAAAGGATGACCGTGCATACATGGTCGATATCAGTAACAAGGAGATTGTAAGCAGGTATGCCACGGCTTCCGGAAGTATAAGCCTTACAGAGCCGACCATCGAAAACATCAGAAATGGAACTGTCGAAAAGGGCAATGTCCTTGCAACTGCAAGGACCGCTGCCATATTAGCGGTCAAAAAGGTCCCGGAAATGATACCCATGTGCCACCAGATACCCATTACCTCGATCGATGTGGAATTCGAGGTAGAGGATACTGAAATTACGGCCAATGTAGAGGTAAGGTCCGTTGGAAAGACCGGGGTTGAAATGGAGGCCCTCACAGGAGTTTCTGTAGCATTGCTTACGATATGGGACATGGTCAAATCCGCTGAGAAAGACGACACAGGGAATTATCCATCCACTGCTATCAAAGATATTCATGTTGTAAAGAAAGTGAAAGAGCAACTGACAAACCAATGACTTTTAATGGTTCAATGCAATAGAGAGGAATTATTGTTCATAACAGTTTATCACTACTAAAAAAGTTACAAATTATATAAAGAGAGGTAATTCTTTGAAAATCATAGCAGGACCTGCATCACAGTTACTCGCATCACGCGTTGCAAGAGAACTGGGCATTGAACCATCCCTTTGCGAGTTCAACCGATTCCCCGACGGAGAGGTTTACACAAGAGTAATTGAAGACATAACCGATGATGTTACCATCATCCAGAGCACACCCACTGATTCTGACCTTGTCTCACTTTTACAGCTGATAGACGCATGCGAGGATGCACCAACCATCACCGTGGTCATACCCTACATGGGCTATGCCAGACAGGACAAGATCTTCAAGTCAGGAGAAGCCATCAGTGCACGTGCCATTGCCCGTACCATCAAGGCGGACAGGGTCATAACCATCAACATTCACGAGAAGAGTATCCTTGAGCACTTCAGTGCCGATTCCTTCGATCTTGATGCATCCCACCTTCTGGGTAACTACATCAGGTCACTCAACCTGGAGAATCCGCTTATCATCTCCCCTGACGCAGGAGCTATCGCACTTGCAGAAAGTGCTGCTGCTGATGTCGGTATAGAGTACGACTATCTTGAGAAGACAAGGCTGTCCGGCGACACTGTCACCATCAAGACAAAGAACATCGATGTGACCGGCAGGGAGATCATACTCATAGATGACATGATCGCAACAGGCGGTACCATGGCAGAGTCCATCAAACTGTTACGCAGCCAGGGTGCAAAGGATGTTTACATCGCATGCGTGCATCCGGTACTTACCAAGAACGGTGTACTGAGACTTTACAATGCAGGTGTCCATGAGGTAATTGCCACTGACACTCTGGAGAAAGCACAAAGTCATATCAGTGTTGCACCTCTAATTGCAGATTTCCTGAAGAAGCTTTAAATGGACGACAACCCGGAGTGGTTTTAAATGGTGTTACCCGAAAGATGCCCACTGGACAATGAATTACAATGCAAGGGAAAGGAATGTCATCTCTTCCATGTTGACTGGAGAACAGGAGAGGAGAACTGTACCATCGGATACCGTTCAACTCACAAACAAAGCAACATGTCAGAGCGTGTGATGGATACCTACGCTGAAGAGACACGTATGCGCCTTGGCAATAAACCAACACCATTCACATATCAAGATCCGGAAAGAAGGGTCGAAAGGGACAACAGACAGCCGGATATCAGGAACGAAAGTGAAAACTCAAGACAGCAACCAGCTATTCAAAGGGAAGAGCCTGTTATTCGCAAACCTGAGATCCATGAAGAGATTGTGATGGAGACCGAACATACAACGGTGATCCACTCACATGAAGCTACTGCTGAAGAAAAGGAAACCGAGGTTATAGTAGAGACCACTGAAAGAGACAGTGCGGCAAAAAGCAAGCTTGACAGGATAATGAAGCTTGATGACCTGCCCGAGGACTACGAAAAGGAGTTCTGGAACTGAGGGTTCCGGAAAACTTCACATATTTAGTACCAGACTTTTGGTGCTTTAACCCAACCATATTTTCTTTTTTACTTTCCAATATTTTTTTTAGACGAACGCCCATATTATATAATAAGAAAACATCTTTTAAGACACATGCAAAACGAACTTGTCAGTAGCATCTACGAGACACTCCTCGGAAAGATCGGACACCTGCATTGGTGGCCTGCTGACACCCCTTTTGAGGTAGTGATCGGTACAATACTGACACAACAGACAAAATGGACAAATGTTGAGAAGGCAATAGATGCCCTCAAAAGTTCCGACCTTATGGAGCCTGAGAAACTTGCAGTTGAGGATGTGGAACAGATCGAAGACCTTGTAAGATGTTGTGGATTCTACCGCCAGAAAGCAAGACGCCTTAAGGATATTGCAGAGTTCTTTGCCACAGAAGGGATGGATAATATCTTCAGTTTGCCTACGAAAGAATTGAGAGACCTTATGCTCTCGCTCAAAGGTGTGGGAAACGAAACTGCAGACAGTATCGTCCTCTATGCAGCAGACAAACCGAAGTTCGTTATCGATGCATATACCACTCGCATCATGAAATGCATCGGAATTGAAGGAAACTACATGCAACTTCAAAGACTGTTTGAATCAGAACTTCCATCAGAGGTTCCACTATACAAAGAATACCATGCTTTGATAGTAGAATATGCAAAGAACTACTGTGGAAAGAAGCAATGTAATGATTGCATACTCTTGCATAGGTTCAAAGACAGAGAGGTAAAAAATGGATAAGAGTACCTATCTTCGGATATATGAAAGTGTTAACGATCCGAAAAATATCGATGAACTTGCAATAAAGTTCAACGAACCCACAGGAGTTATTGCTGCAATACTTAACCAGAAGATGGTCTCGAAGGTCAAGAGGAAGATGCATGGTCTCCAGAGCAAAAGCAGAAATTACCTCTACTTATGGAACAAAGGCATGAGCATCATTGTGCTTGCAAAGAACAATGAAGTACCCGCCACACTAATGGCATCCGTCATAATCAAAGAGCTCGGATACTCCAAGAAATATGTCATGAAGCATCTCGATTCACTTAAGAACAGAAGGCTTGCAAGAGAGATCACCGAAGCAATAAATGAGGACCATTTCTTCTCACCTGAAGCCCACAGGGCACAATCTGTACGCGGGCAGATGGGAGAGAAGATCATTGAAAAATGGCTGGCCTATAAAGAACTTGAGTACATCACTGAGGAAGACCTCAGGGAAATGGGAATGCAAAAGACCCCGGATTTCCTTCTGGATGAGCCGATCTACATTGATGGTGTTGAGATCCAGTGGATAGAGAGCAAGGCAATGTTCGGAGATGAAAAAGAGCATGCACATTACGTGAAAAAACAGTTCCAGTACTATGAAAGGGATTATGGTACGGGAATGGTTATCTACTGGTATGGCCACATTGACGGTCTGGAACTGGAAGGAAACATCATACGCGATCATAAATTCTACAGGGATCACAGCCCCGAGATAAATATGGAAATTGAAACACTTTTGAATTTAAGCATTTAAGCCCGGATCAAAGTTAATTTCTTAAAACTCACTTCTTTTTTGAAGGATTCATTATGCTCAGCGTATGAACATGATATATCTCCTCATCTTCATAGGCCACAGCCCCTTCTGTTATAGAGCCATGGGTACCCACGATCTCAAGCATGCTGCTGACCTCATCAAGGAAAGGATCCCGAAGGTTGCTCATTTCAAAGATGTCCATCAGAGCACTTATTGTATTCTTTTGTGGTGAAGCTGTAATACGGGTCATCATAATACTGTTCGTTTAGTACTATTAAAATCTGCCGAAATAGGTCATAAAAGACAATTCAGCAAAAAAGGCACTTTTCAGTCATATCAGAGCATCATGCCTGCCACCTTGATCAGGAAACCTGCAAGCAGAGCAAGGCATATCGTGAACATGGATATGAGTGCTGTATCCCTCCAGCCAAGCTCATGTTTTAGTATTGCAATGGTTGCAACACATGGAATGTATATCGTTGTTATCACAGCGAAGGAGTACATCTGTATCGGCGTCAGGACCTGGGCAAAGTTCGCAGTACCGGCAAGCACAGCCAGTATCTGCAATGCCATTTCCTTGCGGAGTATGCCAAAGATAAGGGCGGTTGCTGCAAATGCAGGCAGTCCCAGCACACCCACTGATAGTGGCTCCACAGCACTCTGGAAGACCTCCAGCACCCCAATTGCGTCAAGCAGACCCAGCAGGGCACTGCCTGCCACAAGCAGAGGGAATGCCACGTAAACAAATTCACGCACACGCAACCATGTCTTCTGGAAAGTGGCCTTCGGGTCAGGCCTGCGCAATGGTGCCATCTCCATGATAAGACCGGTCTTCTCACCCGGAAGACCTTTTCCAAGGACCCATCCTGTTGCGAAGATCACGAACAGTTCAAGCACGTATATTGAGATAGCTGCCCAGTAACCCACAAAGGTACCCACAAGTCCCAGGATTATCACGGTCCTTGCAGAGCATGGAGTGAGCGCGATCAGGATCGATGCGATCCTTCTTTCACGCATGGTGTTGAGAGCCCTTGTGGACATTATGGCAGGCACATTGCATCCAAGACCCAGGATCAGTGGGATGATAGCCCTCCCGTGGAGACCTACCTTGTGAGTCCAGTTGTCCAGAAGGAAGGAAGCCCTCGTAAGGTATCCTGAATCCTCGAACAGTGAGAGGATGATATAGAACACCGCGATATACGGTATCGCTATGGCAAACCCGGCTTCAACTCCCAGTAGGGAATAGATGATCACGTTACTTAATATCGGGGAGGAGCCTGCAAGCATATCATCCACCGGGAAGATGAGGTATGTCTCAAAAAGGGAAACGATGCCCTCTTCAAGGAAACCTCCGAGTGTGAAAACAATGTAGAACGTAATTAGAAGAGCACCGATCAGACCGGAGATACCCACATACTCGGAAGTGAGCAGGGAGTCGATCTTATCCTTGAGCGTTGCCTTGCGTTCGACCTGCGTGGTCACCTGATCAACAATGTATCCGGCCTCACCATACAGGTCACGTGCTATGGTATCCGAGATCTGCATCCCGTGTGCCTTTTCGATCTCTTCGGTAATGGAACCGGAAGCAGCGAGCAACAGATCGGCATCGTGGGGACGGCAGCTAAGTTTAACGAACTCTGCGTCCCTTTCAAGTGCCCTGACCTTGATGCCATACCCCACCTCAGGAAAATCCTCATCCAGTCTTTTGATGGCACGAAGGATGTGATTGTCATAATGTACCTTGCGTTTCTTCTCACCCGAAAGGTCCTCATCGAGAGCTGAGAGAACAACATCATCAAGCCCGAGGCCTTTGGTGGCGACCGTGGGGATCACAGGTACGCCAAGGGAGTCTGAAAGTTTTTCAATATCGATATCCAGGCCCATCTCTTTTGCAGCATCCATCTGGTTGAGGGCCAGCACCATCGGGATATCCAGTTCCAGGAGCTGCAAGGTAAGGTAGAGATTCCTTTCAAGCCTGGTGGCATCCACAACATTGATGATAACATCAGGATACTCCCTCAGAAGGTATCTTTTTGAGACCATCTCATCTTCCGTGGAAGCGCCAAGAGAGTATATCCCCGGCAGGTCCACCACATCGATCTTCTTGGAGCCCACATTGATACTGCCATGTGTCAGCTCCACTGTTGTACCGGGATAGTTCGCCACCACCACGCCAATGCCGGTAAGGCGTGAGAAGAATGCACTTTTACCCACACTGGGATTGCCCACAAAGGCGATGGTCATATCATATTTTGAAGAAACGGACCTTTCGGTAGCAACTTCAGCAGCCGTATTAATTTCTACCACTTCCGCGCCTATGCCTCTTTCTTATACCCAGGCGCACAAAGATCTTCCTTGCGATCTCGTTTCCAAGGGCAATCTCGGTGCCACGTGTCAGGATAGAAGTAGAGCCCTGCTTCTGCTTGCGCTTGACATCCACATTTTCCCCGGTGATCAGTCCAAGGCATGTCAGACGCTCTTTAGTTGAGTCAGGCAGGGTCATCATGACCACTGTTCCGCTGTCACCTTCCTTAAGATCGGACAATGCAATATAACTCTCTTTGAAAAGGCAGCATTCGTCCTCATCAACGGGATTACAGTCAATATTATTACTGCCCATGAACCTGCACATGCTTTCCACAACAATGTCCGATACCGCATGTTCAAGTCCACATGCTTCATTGTGGGAGACGTCGGGGTCGATCTCGAGGACCTCCGATAGGAACTTTTCGATCACATGGTGCTTACGCCTCAGTTTTCTTGCCTGCATGAGCCCGTTCTTAGTCAGCCTTATGCCTTGATAGGGCTGGTGGTCAACAAGCCCCCCATCTGTGAGCTTCTGGACCATCTCTGAGACCGCAGCCTGTGATACGCCAAGCTCATCGGCCACATCCTTGTTCTTGACAGAAAGTTCGCCGTTGTTACTGAGAGAAAGTATCGTTTCAAGATATTCTTCAATGCGGTCTGCAGTCATTTTCATTCACACATTAATGTAATGAGTGGCTATAACTTATGATTTGGATATATAAATTTTGGTTCTGCATACCGAAAATTATTCGGATTTCACAAACGCTTCAGATCACAAATACCATTGCGACAACAACCGTTGTCCAGAGCCCGTTTTCGTCCCCCTGGGCACACTGGCAATAGTGAGTGGTATCAAATATGTGGCCACTTGCCTTGTAGACCTGCTCACGCTCTTCCCAGGCAGAGTCAGCATCGAACTCGACACCAAGTGTCGTGGCAAGCATGGTAGCCGCCAGGTCCTCGGCATAGATCCCTGCGGTTTTCTCGTCCTCCCCGAAGGAATGATGCTCGGAGATGTAGCCATAGTCCTTGCTCTCTACAGGAACAGCATTCCCGATGGCAGCTGCGATCTGGCGTCTTGGCTCATCCGTCTGGTTGCGTGCCATGACACAGTAGACGATCTGGCCCGGGCTAAGCTCAGCAAGCCCTTCGTCCTTTGAGACCACCTCACAGTTAGGAGGCAGTATGCTGGAAACAGTCACAAGGTTGAACTTCTCGATCCCCCCGTCCCGTAGTGCAAGCTCAAATGAAGCAAGCCTGTCCTTATGGACACCGGTTCCTTTTACAACAAATGCTTTTCTGGGGATCATAGAGATGCCTATAAAAGGGAGAGATAAATATGTTTCGATAGACAGGATGCCACAGAACAGACCAACATTTATATATGATTTCGGGATTCCATCACCCATACTCTACGGTGATATTTAATGGTAAAAGTCAAGGACCTGAAATGGAAGCAGGACATGCGAGTGTCTGAGCTTGTCGATTCCTACGAACACATCGGATTCCAGAGCGTTGAGCTCCAGCGGGCGTCCGAAGTAATAGTTAAGATGAAGAAGGATTCTGCAAAGGTATTCCTGACATTTACCTCCAACATGGTCACCTCCGGTCTGAGAGGGTTCTTCGCCCAGCTTATCGAGCTTGGAATTGCCGATGTCATCGTCACCACCGTTGGCGGCCTTGAAGAGGACATCATGAAAGCAACTGGCGAGGATTTCCAGATCGGTTCCTTCCAGACGGATGATGTGGAACTGCACGAGAAAGGGATCAACCGTGTGGGGAACCTGTTCATCAAAAATGAGAGTTACATGAACTTCGAGAGCCTCATCGAGAGGATGCTCAAGGAACTTTACGAAAAACAAAAACGCTGGGCTGTCTCGGATATGCTGCGGGAGATCGGGCTGATGCTCGACGACGAGAGTTCCATCCTCTATCAGGCAGCAAGGAACAACGTACCTATATTCTGCCCGGCCATCACCGACGGTGCATTCGGTTTCCACCTGTACCTGTTCCAGCAGGACCACCCTGACTTCATGGTTGATGTGGTCAAGGACTTCGGGAACATCCTGTTCGCAAGCAGCTTCGATGAACGCAAAGGCGTCATCGCACTGGGAGGGTCGATATCCAAGCACCATGCCATCCTGAGCACACTCCTCAATGGAGGTGCCGAGTACGCAGTATATATGACAACTGCCCACCGCACCTCGGGAAGCATGTCCGGGGCCAACACCAACGAAGCGAAGTCCTGGGGAAAGGTCAAGGACGAGAGCGATGTTGCCACCGTTATCGGAGACGTTAGCATCACATTCCCACTTGCCATGATACATGCACTTGATGAGCTTGCAGAGGATGGGATACTGGAAAGCCTGAAAAAGAACACTGAGGACAGTGGAGTGGCAAAATGAGCAGTTCGAACGTCCCGTCACCAAAATTCACATTATCAAAGAAAGTGGTCCTTGAGCAGTACAACAAGGTCCGTGAGGTCGTGGACATCCCCGCCTTCAGCTCCAAGACGAACCCAAGGGTCACCCCTATGATCGAGGAGAACACCGACGGGCTCCTGAGCGTGCACACTACCAATGAGCTCAAACATATAAAGGACATGTCAAGGGTACTTTTCCTGGCACAGGGCTGGACACCGGAGATAGTGGAAGAGCTGTACAACAAAGGGATCCGTTTCTTCGCAGTTGATAACGAGTTCGACCTGGACATCCTGCTCTCCGCCATGGAGGCCACCGACTGGAAGATCAAACTCCTGCTCCGCTTAAAGCTCAAGGAGCATTCCCTCAGGACCGAGAGGTATTTCGTATTTGGAATGACCTCCGACGTCATCAATGAAAGGATTGCACAGCTTAAGGATGATCCTCACATCGAACAGCTCGGGGTACATTTTCACAGGAAGACACAGAACGTCAACGAGTGGAAGATACAGCAGGACATCGAAGACGTCCTGTCAGAAGAGACACTTGAGGACATAGACATCCTCAACATAGGAGGAGGTCTTCCTTCAGAATATGCCAACACCAACGTCGATGTCGTCGGCAGCATCTTCAGGCGTCTCAGGGAGCTTCGGGAATGGCTGCATGAGAAGAACATACAGCTCATGATAGAGCCGGGAAGGTTCATTTCGGCACCCGCCGGGAAGCTCATCACCTACATCACAGGTGTCTATGAAAACAATATCATCGTGAACGCCTCGGTCTATAACAGTGACATGGATGCTATCCTCGTACCTGTGAAACTGAGAATTGAAGGCGAGGTCGGAAACAATGCAGGCGAACCTTATGTGATCAAGGGTTGTACACCATGCTCAATGGACCTTTTCAGATACCGTGTGTACCTTAAGGAGAAGCCTGAGATCGGCGATGAGATCGTGTTCATCAATGCAGGAGCTTACAATTTCACGTCCAACTTCTGTGACCTGGAAGAGATCCCAACAGAGATAATAGACTGATGGTCAGTACTCAGACCGACCATCTACGAATACCATTGCAGCCACCACGGTGGTCCACTACCCTTTTTTGTCACCTGTCGCTGTCTGGCATATGTTGGTCGTACTGATGATATGACCACTTGCCTTGTACACCCGCTCACGCTCTTCCCAGGCAGAATCCGCATCAAAATCGATTCCCAGGGTCGTTGCCAGCATCGTGGCAGCAAGATCTTCGGCATAGATACCTGCCTTTTCCTCAGTCTCCCCGAAAGAATGATGCTCGGAAATATAGCCATAGTTCTCTTCGACCAGAGGGACTGCATTCCCTATGGCTGCAGCGATCTGCCTGTGAGGCTCATTTGTTTCGTTCCTTGCCATTACGCAATAGACAATCTCACCGGGGGCAAGGTCGGGAAGTCCTTCTTCTTTTGTAACAACTCTGCATTTAGGAGGTAGAATGCTGGATACACATACAAGATTGAACTTCTCGATACCTGCATCCCTTAAGGCAAGCTCAAAAGAGGCAAGTTTGTCCTTGTGGATACCTACTCCCTTTGTCATGAAAACCTTAGAAGGGATCATAGGAACCTCACCCCAGAATATTCTCTTCTGTCCTGAACTTTCTTCCTGTAGAAATAGAAAGGAAGGTATGTCAGCAAGAGAGAAGCACCGACCATAGTACGGAACAGACCCCATTCCCAGGTACCAACTACTACGACCACAAGATTTACTATTGCAAGCAAACCGCAAACATATACATAGAAATCAGGTGCACGGAAGCCCCTTTCTGCATCCGGCCTGTCGCGCCTTAATAATATGAAAGCGATGTTGGCAAGGATAATAGTGCCAAAATAACCAACGTCCCCCGCACGCATAATTGCTATCGGCTGTTCCCCCAGTATAGTGATCATAACGATATTGAGAGCAAAAACCCCTAATAACGCAATTGCAGGAGATCCGTACTTATTTAGATATCCAAACTGTCTGATCGACGTACCTGTCCTCCCCATCTGGAAAAGGACGCGGGACGATGCAATAAAGCATGAGTTCATGCTCAGGAAAAGACCCACGACCATTGCAAAAGTGACAGCCAACTGTCCGGCATATCCCATCAGATGTTCAGAAAGAGGCAAAAGGGGAGTATAAGGATGATTCAAAATCGTATCCAGAGGAAGCATTTTCATATACGTGATGCTTACGAAAGCCGTCCCGAAAAGAAAGATCAAAATGGTAGTAAACAATGCTATTTTAGAATCCTTAACCGGATTTTTGTATTCAGCTGTGATATTAAGTACGACCTCAGATGCATATGCAGACCATGCAAGTATGAACACTGCAGCTATAAAAGTCGAAAAACCCACATCGCGGGCCGAATATCCGAAACCAATAGCATTTACGGATTCCGGGGAAGGGAATAACCAGTTTCCTATACAGACAAGAAGAGAAATAAAAGCGGTAATAACAATGAAAGTGCTTGCCTTACTCCATATTTTGACCCCAAAGTAATTCACAAGATATACAACTGAGAGGACTATCAATGCAAAGAGCGTTATGTTCAAAGAATGAATTATCGTTTCTTTGACAAAGAACCCTGCAAATATTACAATTGCTACAGGTGCTGCACCCCAACCTATGACATAGCCCCATGAAGCCAGTGCTCCGGGGAACTCACCGTATTTTTTGAATGCTTCGTGCACATATGTAGGAAGACCTCCGGACGAATCCCTGAACATGGTCGCCATTTCGAGATAACCAATACATGCCAATCCCTGAAGAATAACTGCTGTAGCCCATGCAGCAATTGCCCATTTACCCACCAGACCAATAGCTGTCCCCGTCAGCCAGAACCAATCAAGAACACAGGTAAGGGCCACGAACAACCCGGTCTTCCAGGTGATCGTCCGTTCCAGTCTATTCTTAAGATCACTCATCTTCTTACCTTCAAATTTTAATCATTCCTCCATCCAAACAAAAAAAGAGTTATGAAGACCATAACTCTTTAGATTTAAACCAATATAGTGTCTTTAACAGAATTACTTCTCAAGTCTCTCTACTTCCAGTTCGGCAGCTGCAACTGCAAATGAAGAAGATCCTGCAACACTTTTTCTGTCCTCCACTTTTGTCCTGTACCAGTATAGTGGGAACACGCTCAAAAGGACTCCGACACCAACTGCAATATTTCCGATCGTGTATGAGGTACTTCCAACTACGAGGAAGATGATATTAATGATACCTATACCTATGCTCACAGGAATTAAGAAATCCGGGACCCTGAACTCACGCTCAGCATCAGGGAAATCCTTTCTCATGAAGTAGATGGAGAAGTTTGCCAGGATCACAGTTACAAGGTAACCGATAGTACCGGCAACGACCATGAAGACCGGCGCTTCTCCGACACCAAGGATCAATGCCACATTGATCAGCAGGATGAATGCAAGTGCACCTATTGGTGACTGGTTCTTGTTGAGATTTGAGAAGATACGCGGCAAATACCCGAGTGAAGAAGCTTCATAAAGGACCCTTGAAGATGCAATGAAGCAGCAGTTAACACCAAGGATCAGGCCGATTATGAAAAGGATACCCAGCCCATAGGCATATGCTGTTCCAAAGGTAGCTTCTGCCAGAGGCAGCAGAGGTGTGAACGGATCATTGAGGACGATATCAAGAGGCAGCAAGTAGGTGAGTGAAGCACAGATACCTACTGTCATTACCATGAAGATAGCTGCAGCACCATATACTGACTTCTTGGCATCAGCTACAGGGTCCTTGTACTCTGCGATCAGCGTGAGGACAGCCTCCATTGCATATGCTGACCATGAGATCAAGAGACAGGCACCCAGGAATGTTACAATGGTGTTGTCACCGCTTACATACAATTGCACCTGGGAGAAGTCGGGGGTGAGAACCGGTTGGGTCACCCATGCTCCAAGAATTACAGCAATCGATGCGATAATTCCCGGTATGATAAGTGATTGAACTTTGTTAGCAATATCCACACTTAACAGGTTCATAAAGAAACAGCCAATAACAATAACCAATGCCCCGATCACGATGTTGAAATCAGGAATAAAGAACTGGACAAAATAACCTGCAAATGTTGCTATCGCAGCTACTGCGAGACCCCATGAGGTAACATAACCCCACATTGCCAGCAGACCAGGAACAGAGCTTCTGTTCTTGAATGCTTCAATAACATATGTAGCCATACCACCAGCCTTATCCTTGTGCATTATGGCCATTTCAAGGAAGATGTAACACGATATCGCCATCAGACCTACTGTAATAACCCATACCAGAGGTGCCCACTTACCGACCATTTCGATGGCAGGACCACTCAGATAGATCCAGTCAAGAAGGCCGGTAATCACAAGGAATACTCCAAGTGTCCACGATGCTCCCCTGCGAAGGGTATTTTTATTTTCAGACATATTTATCACCTGCTTTATGCTAGGCGAGGCGCAAAGGTGATCAAGGGCCAAACGATCTTACCTTTGTGCTTCACCGAATCTTGTTTTAGTTTATTTTTAGATCACAATTTGTTCAGACATGGAATTTCGATGTCAAGGACTTCTGCAATGTTTGCCTTGGCCCTCATTCCCTTAGGTTCGCCTGGTATTGCAAGAACAGTACCAAGTCCAAGTTCCTGCCTTACTTCTTTCATCCTGTAAGGATCAGCAAGGTCCAGAACATCAACTCCGAGCTTAGCTGCAACGTACTCTTTTGCTTCATTGATCCTCATACCCTGCATCTCCATCCTCAGAACAAGATCACCTGCTGTGCGGATACCGTTCATTCCTGAAGCCATGTGGTGACCGAGGGTAACACCGAGAGGGTCGCCTACGCCCACCTATATACCGTCAGCACCACCGATCTCGACCATTGCCTTTGATGCCTTTGTCACAGCATCAAGTGTTGGGTTCTCGACCATCGGGATACCACCTACACCCATTCCCATGTTAGGATGGAGAGGAATTTCGGATACACGATCACATTCCTGAAGGAAGGTCACAGCCCTTGCAACGTTCCAGGGAGTTGACATGCGTGTGTTCGTGTTACAGACAGGACCAAAGATGTCAACACCTGCTTTTTCAGCCACTTTCACAAGCTGGTGTGCATACATGCCTGCAAGCCTCTCACCGGCATATTGCATTCCACCATGGACACCAAGGACGTATTCGTTGGCCATTCCCATCTCAACGGAGATCCCGAGCTCTTTTTTCATGATCTCAGTTGCCTTAAGGGAAGCAAGAAGATCACCATCACCTGCAGCACCTGCGGTGTCGATCATGATATTGTCAACACCGACCTTGGCAACCTGTTTTGCCACCCAGAAAACATCCTCAGTGGCTGCTTCTGCTGCCTGCTCGTAGACTTCCATTCCTTCCATGATCCTGCCTTCTGACATCATGTCACCGACATTTTCAAAAGGACCATCCGGCTTGTAGTAGGCACCAAGATTTGGCATTGCACCAAATGCACATGGGCAGATGGTGTTCATGAGGATAGACTCAAGCTCCTGCTGCTGTTGTGTGATGACCGCCTTGATAGCCTTGTAGGTATAATCATACCAAAGGAAGGTTGTGCAGTCTGCACCCATGGAACGCTCCAGGATCTGGTTTCCAGACGTTGCACTCAGGGGAATACCGGACCCGCCACATTCACTGTAGTTACCGTCAATTGCAGAGTGACCAACATCGGTACTCATAACAACCTCATTACCGATCTCAACAGTGACAGCCTTGCCTGGCATTACCATGATATCCAGTAAACGCTCCACATCATCATCAGAAAGTGTAGGGATCTTTCCCCTGTCTGCTGCATCAGCAGCACCTGCTTCAATATCTTCACGGATGGCTTCTTTTGTCATCCTTACAAGACGACCGTCACCCATACGCTGATCATATTCCATTTGAAAAACCTCCTGCTTCAGGCCCGCATAAGTTCGACAGCTTTCTGAACTGCTTCGCCTGCATTTTCTGCGTAAGCATCAGCACCGATCTTGTCCGCCCAGTACTGGGTCACAGGTGCACCACCAACAATGGTCTTGACACTGCCCCGAATTCCTGCATCCTTAAGGGCAGTTTCAAGATCACCCATTGCCTCCATTGTTCCTGTCATCAAAGCGGAAGATGCAATGATATCGGCGTTCACTTCCTTTGCTTTCTCGACGAATTTTTCGAGAAGCGCATCCCTGCCAACATCGTGGACATCAAACCCATTGACGTTGAGAAGGACCTTCACAATATTCTTGCCGATATCATGCACATCCCCTTCAACAGTCCCGAGTACAATGACACCTTTTTTCTCAGAGGCCTCATTTTCAGCCATCTTCTCATTCAGGGAAGTCACACATTTTCCCATCAGCGTTGCAGCCATCATGACCTGTGGAAGGAACATTTCCCCCCTCTCAAAATGATCACCGACAGCAAGCATGCCAGGGGAGAGACCATTCTCAATGATCTCAAGAGGACTAAAACCGGCATCTATAGCCGTTTCAATTAAATTGAATGTTACATCCTCCTGAATGTTGACCAGTGAATCCCCAATGCTTTGAAGTGTTGTTTCATCTTTCATTTTTATTCACCTGTTACATTTGAAAGAGCCCGGGTAGCCGGACTATAACCATATTAATGTTAAATTTTATAATATATAAAGTTTGTTGTCTTGCTTATTTTCTAATATATAAATATATCTTTTATTTGCAGTTTTGAACAGATTTATTTAAATAAAGAGACGAAATGGCAGAAAGAGAATAAAGGAGAAGAACAAAGACAAAAAGTAAAAGAAAAAACAAAAAAGAATAGCAGTAGATCCTGCCGAAAAATCAGAGATTATGCTTTTCTGGAATGTTCAAGGTCCTTTTCTTTCACAAAATGCTCAAGATCCCTTACAATTTCAGCATCAAGGCCACAGGGATCATGGTTTTTCAGTATATCCACAACCTCAGAGTGAGCTACAGCAACAGCATCCCTGGAACCCTGTTTCACCCATGACTCACGCACATCCCTGTCAAAGACACAGGGAGATGATTGCTCAGACATGCGTTCAAGAGTGGATGGTTTTGAAAGGTAATGCCCAGCGATACCCGCTTTCCGGATCTCATCGAAAAGCATGTTGTCTTCTGAAAAACTGAAACCTCTGGCAAGTTTCCTGAACATCGAGAACATGTCATTATCTATGACCATTTGCTCCAGCGATAATGTCTGCCCCCCTTCAAGCACACCACCGCTGAACAACAGATCCGCACCTGCAACAGCAGGGAGGATACCAGTCATCCCTTTTTCAAAAGCTGCTTGCTCATCCGGAAGTTTGCTGTCAGTCCATGCTCCGGCCACACTGGTAGGAATGCCATAGTACTGACCGATCTTTGCTACTGCCGCCGAGAACATCCCCATTTCAGGAGAACCGGTTGCAGCCCCTGCAGTCTTCATATCCATTATAGTAGTGGCTGAACCGTACAGGACAGGAGCTCCTTTGTTTGTGATCTGGGAAAGGGCGATACCTGCAAGGATCTCAGCATTGTGAACCGCAAGAGTGCCTTCCGGCGTGATAGGGCCTGTGCCCCCGGCCATTACCATACTTATTATATGGTTTGGAATATTTCGCCGGGCAGCCTCAATGATGACCCTTCCCGTATTGTCACACATGGACAGAGGGCTTGTCGGGCAACAGACGACATTTACAAGTGGCCTTTTTATGGCCAGCTCCCCATCTCCACCATAAGCGATCTTCGTCATTTCAAAATAATCATCGAACGAATGACCGTCAGGTTCACTGTATGCAAACGGTTTTGTCGTGTTCGTCATGGAAATGAGAATTTCATGGAAAGGCCTGGCAACAGATTCCAGATCCCTGGCAGCAACGCAGGCATCACCAACCACGTAATTATCGCAGTAGTCAGCAATGATCGTTGCATTCCTGAGATCTTCAGAAGTGCTTTCACGAACAACATAATTGCCATTTCCACCATAATCCATACACTGCACACCTACTGCAAACGGACCCAGGTTGAAACCGAATCCCGAACTGATCTTAAAATCCTTTTTCCGATCAAGTGCAGCAAGTTTAAAGGCCTTTGGCGCAGACCTTATGGATTCCATTACAAGATGTTCAGGGATCTTTGCAACCATAGTATCAAGATTCACTTCGCATCCCGCATCCGCATAAAGTTTCAGGGAGCCTTCATCAGAACTTTGAATTCCGATCTCTTCCAGAATTTGTGTTGATACATGAGTAAGTGCTTTAAGGTCATCTTTACCCATAAGATCCAGTTCAAGTCCATCAGCATATGTGTCAGCTTCCGAAGCATTTGAGACTTCCATAATATTACCATCCTATAGTTTTTTAGACAATATTTAAAAACACCTGCCACACCAGATCCATCTAAGGACCTCCCGGATAAAAAATGATTACAGCAGATCTTTTGGAGTTGTGCCCCCCATCTCGTTTTTCAGTGGGGTGATGAAATGGGAGATTGTAACGTACTGAGAGATGAGGGGCTGGTTGGGAAGGAGGTCAGGAAATGGAGGATACACTCAGAATGAATGCATCCACCACCCATGACTGTCTTATTCGAATGCAGCCTTGCATTTTACAACTGCGTCAGATGCATTCTCAGCATAGATATCCGCACCAATACGGTTTGCCCAGTCCTGAGTCACAGGTGCACCGCCGACCATTGTTTTCACAGTGTCACGAACACCTGCTTCCTTAAGCTGCTCTTCGACCTGAAGCTGCAAGACCATGGTTGTTGTCATCAATGCAGAAGAACCAACGATTGCCGGTTTCTTTTCTTTTACAACTTCAACAAAATCAGCGATCGGAACATCCCTTCCAAGATCGATGACATTAAAGCCCGCAACCTTCAGCATGGTCGCAACAATGTCCTTGCCGATGGTGTGGATATCACCTTCGATGGTACCGATAGCGACTGTGCCTTTATCCTCGGCTTGTGCACTCAGATTCTCAAGCACAGGGGTCAGAACCTCAACGCCAGCAGACATTGCTTCAGAAGCAGCAATGATGTGAGGCAGGAAAAGAGAACCCTGCTCGAACTGAGTCCCAACTTCATTGATCCCGGCAGTGAAACCATTCTGGATCAGGTCAATCGGATCGAGACCAGCTGAAATGCATTCCTCTGCAATTTCTGCAACAACATCACCATCAAAGTCCATCACTGCAGCTTTACCTTTTTCATTTAATTCATCCTGTGTAACCATATTTTAATCACCTTCTTACTGTTTTATTTTTTAATATTGAGTTAAAGGCCCAAGATCAGGCCTTTTGAACATACGTTTTGTCTTTCTCAGCAACAAGTGCCTTCAGATCTGCAACAATATCAGCATCCAGACCACATGGGTTGTGAGTCTTCAGGATCTCCTGCACCTTTTCATTTGCAATTGCAAGAGCATCTTTTGCACCATCATTCTCCCAATCACCACGCATCCTCCTGTCAAAAATGGAAGGGAACGACTGAGAATCCATGCCCATACGTGTTGATTTAACGGCAAGGAAATGCTTACCAGGACCGACTTTCTGAATATCATCAAAAGCAAGGCTTTCACTAGTGACGTTGAAACCATTGAGAAGGCGCTTGGTCATTGCAATAATATCGTTGTCTATTACAAGCTGCTCCAGACTCATAGTATTCCCTGACTCAATGCCTCCGGCACCGAATACAGTAGTAGCACCTCCAAAAGCCGGCAGCATTGCAGTCATAGCTTTCTCAAAACCTGCCTGAACGTCAGGAAGTTTGCTGTCGGTCCAGCAACCGGCAATAATACCAGAAGGCATTCCGTAATGTCGTGCAAGTTTTCCAAAACTAAGGCTCAGGAGTCCCATTTCCGGAGAACCTGTAGCTGCAACACCATTCTTAAGATCCATCATGGTGGTCGCAGAAGAGTAGAACGCAGGAGCACCTTTATTGACGATCTGAGCGAGAACAAGACCTGCAAGAACCTCTGCATTGTGTGTAACAATAGTACCCTCAAGAGTTACAGGACCTGTTGAACCAGCCATCACCATGCTGATAACTTCATTTGTGATGTTGTTCTCAGCACATTTGATGATGAGCTGGGAATCTCTGGTAGGAGATTCAAGAGGACTTGTCTGGCAGCAGCAAGAGAAGAAAATTGGCCTCTTTGCAGCAAGTTCTTCATCGCCACCATATACCATTTTGTTCATTTCAAGATAGGTATCGAAATTCTCATATTCGGATGCACCAAGTGAGAAAGGTTTGGTAGTGTTGGTCAAACCAATGTACAGCTCATGAATGTCACAATGACCCTTTCCTGCAATATCGGTAACAGTGATAGGAGTATCAGCCCTATCAATACTGTCACAATAATCAAGGATCGTCATCGAGTTAACAAGATCTGTCTCTGTAGCATCATGAACCCCGTGTTTACCACTTGGATCATAATCGAACATCTGGAAACCGACGCCGAAAGGACTCCAATGGACATTGGAATCAGATGCTTTTGCCACAATGTCTTTTTTCTTGTCCACACCATAAAGTTTGATATTCTTTGGAGTTGAGCGAATAGCTTCCCCCACAAGGTAACCTGGAATGTACACAGTATTGGTGTTACGATCGACCGAACAACCTGCACCTTCATAGTAATCAAGTGCTTCAGGATCATCGGTACGGATTCCCACCCTTTCAAGTACATCAAGAGTGGTCTGATGGATAAGATCAAGTTCTTCGTTTGTAAGTGCTTCCAGCCTCATACCGGAAAGCAGATCATTCATTGTAGATGCCATAATAATCACCTCTGTTTTTAAAGAAGAAGTTCGGACCAACCGGTTCGAACTTCGGTTTTGAGCTCAGTGGCTGGCAAGGAAAGCTTTGTCACCTTCTTCAACGATTGCCATCATGTCCTTCAGAATGTCAGAATCTATTGGCAGTACCTCATGGTTTGCCATGACCTGATTGACCTTTTCGTGTGCAACGGTAAGAAGGTCTTTTCCGCCTGCTGACTCCCAGTCACCATACATCGTCCTGTCAAAGAGCATCGGATCTGAAGGAAGGTCAATGTTGCTCATTGTTGTTTTGTGGGAAAGGAAATTCTTTCCGGCGCCAACTTTCTTGATCGCATCAACGGAGAGCGTTTCTTCATTCACGAGAATACCCTCAGAAGTCTTTTTTACCATACCGATAATATCATTATCAATAAGGAGCTGTTCCATAGAGAAGGTCATTCCAAGCTCGAGCATACCTGCGCCATAGATAAGGTTCGTTCCGGCAAAAGCAGGCATCATTGCAGTAATGGTTTTCTCATGACCAGATTGCGTATCTACGGTTTTAGCGTCTGCCTATGCACCGGCAGCGAAGGAAGGAAGACCGTAAAACTGCGCAAGCTTTGCAACAGAAGCACTGATAAGCCCGATCTCCGGACAGCCTACAGGAGCAGTTCCTTTCTTAAGATCGAAGGATGTCGTGGAACTACCATACCAGACAGGTGCGCCGGGTTCAGCAAGCTGTGCAAGGATAACTGATGCCAGGACTTCAGCGTTGTGAGTGACAAGAGTACCTGCAAGATGTACAGGAGATGATGCACCACCCATTGCCATGCTGATGATAACATTAGGCAGACCCTGACGTGCACTGTTGATAAGCATCTGGCATGCATTGTCACCAAGTTCTAACGGGCTTGTTGGGCACATGCACATCGAACCAATAGGTTTCTTGCGTGCCTGTTCACCATCCCCACCATAGAAAGCTTCCATCATCTTTAAAGTACGATCGAAGTTTTCATCCACAGGGTCAAGCATTGCATGTTTGGAAGTACCGGTAAATGCTGCGATCGTCTCATGAAGATCCGCTGCACCAAATCCGGCAACGTCCATTGCGGACAGAGCCATACAGTAGATATCAATGTTGTCAGCCCAATCGCATATCTTTGCAGTGTCCACGATATCCTGTTCAGTACTGTCACGAGGGACATATTTCCCTGAACTTTCATCGTAAGCACTCATTTTCACGCCGGTACCGAAATTCGTCCAGTGAACCTTCCCATCGGCTTCCATGACACATGTGTGTTTCTTTTCACGACCATACACCCTGAACCTTGAAGGTGCAACCCTCAAAGCCGCATCAACGACATGCTCAGGGATCCTTACCATTTGTGTGATCTCATCGACATCACAACCTGCTTCTTTGAAAAGCCCTCTTGCTTCAGCGTCCGTGACCATGATACCGGGATCGGAAAAAACATCAAGGGTCGCATAATGGATAGCTTTCAGCTCATCCATTGAGAAGAGACCCAGGTCGATTCCCTGCATCGTGGACTTTCCGGAAGAATGTATATTCATCATATTTTAGACCTCCAATAGTCAATGTTAGTTATTGAGTAATTAATTTTGTAATATTTAAGGTTTTCTAACTGTAATTTTTTCTTGTATATAAGTATTTTGTTTTTTGCTCATTTTTTTGCGAGTCATATAAATAGAAAGAAGAAAATAAACAAAACTAACTGGAACCATAAAGTAGCAAAATATTATAGCCAATGAAATGTAACTTAAAGGAGAGAATCATGCAGAACATAGTCGACCAGATGTTTAACGGCAAAAAAGTAACAAAAACAGGGCATGAGAAACTAGTATTTGATACCAGCCTCGAACTTGCCGAAAGCTATGATATCGTTTTTGATGAAGATCAGCTTGTACCTTCCGATACCACCATGGCAGACCGGGCATACCTTGCGGCCCTTGATCTCGTAGAGACTGCCGGCTTTTTTACAACGGGTACCAACAGGATCGTCAAACCCGAAAGATACGAGCTCATTGACTCGATGCAGAATGCAAGAAGTTCTGTTACTCTGGGAGAAGGCGTGGACAGTACCAGCATACACTTCAGGGAAATTCTTGACAAACGTATGCCATCGATCTGGGGAGGACCATGCTCAGCCCCCGCATCAGATGAATACTATGCCCCCATCCATCGCTCATATGCCAAACTGAGAGCCATGGCTATGCTTTCCCCTGCATCAATGGTGAACAGCTTCAAAGGTGCTCTTTTAAGTACACCAATGGAACTGTATAGTGCATATCGTTCCATTGAAATGGTAAAGAATGCCTGCACTCTGGAGAACCGACCAAAAATGTGCTACAGCACCCCGCCTTCCATCGGTGACATCAGGGCATCACTATCAATTGCCAATGAGATTATCACAGGGAAAGAGACCATGCATGAGATCTACAATGCTGTAGATATGAAAGTTAACGTTGATTCGATCACAAAATCCATACACTACGGAAGAATGGGGCTTCCCTACCTTTCAGACCAGATCGTGATCCTCGGAGGAAACACGGTCGAAACGCCTGAACAACTGGCAATTGTTATAATAGCCGAAGCCTTCAAATCAAAGGTAATCAACGGTGCTGATATATACTTCAGCAGCCCTGCCGATTCCGAGACCGGTGCCTCATCGACGGCAAAGACACTCTGGGCTTCAGGCATATCTTCCCTTGCACTTACAACAAACTCAAAGATCCTTCACGGACTGGACATCGTTAATACCGCAGGACCATGCACCGAAATGATGTTCTACGAAACCGCAGTTCAGACGATCTCAGCTACTGTCTGTGGAGTGGATATGCTTGCAGGACCAGCGCCAAATTCAATGCAAATGATCGATCACGCCGGAGGACTGGATGCGTTGTTCATGCTCGAGATGGCCGAACTGGCCACGAACCTTTCTTTTGAAGATGCGAACAACCTTTGCAACAAATTGTATAAGAAATACAGTAAGCATCTTAACCGGCCTGAAATTGGCAAGCATTTCATTGAATGCTATGACGTAAATAAGATCGAACCTACACCGGAATACTCAGAAATGCACAACAAGGTCCTGAATGAGGTATATAACCTCGCAGGACAATGATGTTTTCAGCAAAAGGAATATGTTATATATAAAATCGAACATGCAGATATTCCTAAGGTTCAAAACAGCTTTAAAAAGATCAACATTTATACCGATCACAAATACCTATCATAATACACATGGAGATAATCAATGGCAGAGATCAAACACTGGGCAGAGGTCATTGCTGACGAAGCCCTGGAAAATGGAAACTTACAAAGGATATCCACAGGAATTACACCTTCCGGACACATCCATATCGGAAACATGAGAGAGGTCGTGACCGCTGATGCAGCATACAGGATGCTTGTGGAAAAGGGTGCTGAGACCGAATTCATATACATGGCCGACAACTTCGATCCGCTCCGTAAGGTCTATCCTTTCCTCCCGGAAAGCTATGCAGAACATGTCGGAAAACCAATTTCCGAGATACCATGCCCCTGCGGAGAATGTGAAAGCTACGCAGAGCACTTCCTCAAGCCTTTCCTTGAAGGTCTTGAGAGGCTCGGCATACACCCAAAGGTCTACCGTGCAGATGAAATGTACAAGAGTGGCATGTTCGTTGAAGCCATCAAGACGGCACTGATCAAAAGGGATGATATCGCAAAGATCCTCAAGGAAGTCTCAGGAAAAGAAGTCGCTGCGGAATGGAGTCCTTTCAACCCTATATGCAATCAATGTGGTAAAATTACAACTACAATCGTAACAGGATTTGATGCAGATGCCGAGACCGTTGACTATGAATGTTCATGCGGCCACTCCGGTACAGTTTCAATGACTGGTGGTGGAAAGCTTACATGGCGTGTGGACTGGCCTGCAAAATGGAAGATGCTCGATGTAACTGTTGAACCATTCGGTAAGGACCATGCATCAAGAGGAGGTTCCTACGACACAGGAAAGCGCATCGTTCGTGAGATATTCGATCATGAACCACCACTGCCCATTGTCTATGAGTGGATCATGCTCGGGACAAAAGGTGCGATGTCATCATCCACCGGTGTCGTGGTATCAATCGCCGACATGCTCAAGGTCGTACCTCCTGAGGTACTGCGCTACCTGATCATGCGTACAAAGCCTGAAAAACACATCAAGTTCGATCCGGGACAGCCACTGCTCACACTTGTGGACGAGTACGAGCGCCTCAATGCAAAGGATGATCTGGAAGGACTCGACAAGCGTGTGCTGGAGCTCTCACATGCAAAGGGCATCTGCCACACTGACATCCCGTTCAAGCACATGACCACCATCTTCCAGGTGGCACACGGTGACTTCGAGAAGATCATGAAGATCGTGGAGCGTGCAGGATACGATACCAGCAACGAGAAGTGCATCAGGGAACTGGCAACCAATGTATCCAACTGGCTTGAGATGTATGCACCACCATTCGCTAAGTTCAGTGTGAAGGACGAGCTGCCTGAGCAGACCGCAACACTCAATGATGTGCAGAAGGCATTCCTCGGAGCATTCGCAGAGATCATCGAAGCAAGCGGGGAACTTACAGGTGAGGATTACCACAACCTCGTGTACTCCTCAAAGGAAGCAGGTTCCGAACTACACAACAATATAGTAGAGAGACTTGGTGCAAGCGAAGAGGAACTGGAGATCGATCCAAAGGAGATGTTCAAGGCCATCTACACCTCAGTGCTGGGCCAGCAGTCCGGACCAAAGGCAGGATGGTTCCTGTCATCCATTGACCAAGACTTCCTCGCAAAGCGCTTCAGTGAAGCATCAACATACAGACCTTAAGAGCATGACACAGGACCCGGCATCCCACACTCATTTCTCGGCATGGGACAAAGAATATACCCATGTCAGATGGGGCGGTGCAGCACCGATCGAACCGATCCGCACCCGCATCCCGGACGGATGCCGCATCCTTGACGCAGGCTCGGGGAAAGGACGACACCTTCTCCCCTTATCCAATTTTTACGATTGCACCGGCATCGATGTATCCCCCACCGCACTGAAAGCCTCAAGGGAATACCTTGCAAAACGTGAACGTGAAGCACATCATGCAGTGTCATCCATAACCTATCTTCCCTTTGCGGACAACAGCTTTGAGGGGATCGTCTGCTTCGGGGTATTGCAGCACCTCATGGAAGATGAACGTGAAAAGGCGGTAGCAGAGTTCAGGCGGGTACTGAGACCAGGTGGAACCATCTTCCTGGAAGTGTTCGGAGTAAAGGATATGCGATACGGAGGGGATGCTGTCGAACCCCACACATTCATCCGCCAGAGTGGGATAATCTACCACTATTTCACAAAAGAAGAGATCGAGCATCTTTTCCGGGACTTCGGGATGCTGGATATCAAAGACGTAGTTACGGAAAAAAATTTCAGGGGCGAGTCACATACCCGCCATATGATAAACGGAACGATACAACTGGCATCAGAAGAAGATGCCAAGGTATGCTAAAAGCACTATCAACAGCGCTCCGACGATTCCTGCAAGTGCACAGACCAATATGGTGACCCATGTGAAAGCGATGTCCAGGCCCAGTGCAAAGTTTGCGATCAGAAGAAGGATCACACCCAATACGGTGTTCACTATCATGTTCTTGACAGTCTTCAGCACCTTGTACAGAAGAAGAGCTATGATGATCGCCACCAGTACTACTATGATTTCTACTACCATGTTTATCTATTGAAAATAGATGTCAACGATATTTAACAGTTACTTCAAAAGGATGAAAGGAACTCACGAAGGATAACTTCAAGGTCACCAGTATCAGAATATTCTTTCACAGTGACGTTGCCATTGGTATTTCCCAGTATCATGGCAGAGACGTTCGCATGCGGCTGGTGGACACAGAGGATCGGGATCCCTTTGTGTATCGCCGAGCAGACCTCATACCCCACACCTGTGGAAGCAAGGCTGACCTCTGCGATCATGCACTCACTTTTTTTCAGGAACCCCATGTCACGTTCGTATATCTGGCTCTCGCTCATAAGGGATTCCGTTTTCTCCACACCCTCATGTGCAACATGCCAGCTCAGGACCTCGTGACCGTTCCTGCGAAGATGACCGCAAATGAACTGGTACACAGGAAGCATCTTCCTTCCTCCGCGGATCGAGCCGGACAGAAATATCCTCATAGGACACCCCTCATGTAATGTCCTCCAGTGTAACCATCGGTGATATCCTTACATTTGACAGCCTTCTTTTTCCCATCCAGTACATTGCGATAGCGACGTGTGACCTTCTTCACCATGGATGCATCCATTGTCCTTGCCTCTATCCTCAAAGCCGATACACCTGCCCTGACGAGCTTTTCAAGATTTTCGACCATGCACAGCTCTTTCGAGTTCAGCACATGCATCCTGCAATCGCTGTCCATGAGAAGCGGGAAACAATATTCTTTCTCATCGTAGATCTCGAACTTCCCTTCCTCACAAAAGCGCGGACATCCGCTGCCTGAGCCGAACAGGTCGCCGATCATACAATAGCGTGATTCCATGACCTCCAGCCTGCCGTGGACAATACATTCCACAGGACCGCACTGTGCGACATCCTCCACCTGGGTAAGCGACATCTCTGGGGACAGTACCACCGAACCTGCTCCAAGCCCCTTCATGGCTGCATAGGAATGAAGATTGAAAACGTTCATGGGACTATCCGCGACCACTTCCAGACCGATTTCCTTTGCAAGCCTGAAAGTTCCGTAGTTCGAGACAACTGCGCCATCAACACCAAGTTCCTTTGCCAGCTTCAGTGTCTCCTGCACCTGAACCATAGCATTGTCAGAGACGATCTTCGGGGTGTTCACGTAGATCTTCCTACCCTCATTTCTGCACTTTTCGAAGGCTTCCTTCAGGTCCAGGGGTTCCCTTCCCCTGAAAACTTCCCCTCCGGCATAGATGACGTCTGCACCACCCTCAATAGCAGCCTCGAGTCTCTGAGGATCATCGACACTCACTACCAGCAGCGGCTTATCGACATCCGCTTCCTCGCAGGTCACATCCGGGACCCTGCATTTGCCTTTCGGGGAACGGTGCCACTTCTCCACCCTCGCTGCCTCCAGTTTGGAAACAGCAAGGTTCCTGATGTCATTAAGGACCTTGATCGGAATGAACACATCGCCTGTAACGTTCACAGCCATATCAACAGGCTCGAATACGGAATTACCAAGCTTTGAGAACTGCTGTATAACCTGTTCTTCAGTTGTCGGCTTCTTCTGTGCAGGTTCGACAAAGTAATCAGACTCAACTGAGACCTTATTGCCATCGGAATCCTCCATCTCAAGCTTCAGGACCGAGCCTGCAACGACATCAGAACTGAGCCTCACCGGGACCCTCCGAATAGGCTTGGGAGAAGTGAAGGTTTTTTTCAGTGATTCCATCAGGGACCTGTCAAGGGTCCTGTAGATCAGCTTTCCGGAGGGGACCTCCTCAAAGAACGGGATCTCAACAATATCGCCTTCGGTTGCGGAATCAACCTCCTTACCGTTCAGTACGATACGTGTGATGTTCTCACCTGCATCCTCCAGTCCTTCGGCACCTATCCCGTCGCCCAGTTCCAGATCAGTGGAAAGTTCGACTATGATCCTCCGCTCCTCTTCATAGTAGCCAACAACAGTTCCGGCCACTACACCGCGGTTGTATGGCTGCTCACGGCTCATCATACCTCTTGCTGATTCGCCTTTAAGATAAATATCAGTGAAATCCCTGTTGAAAAGCTGTTCAAGGACAAGTTTCTCTTCAGTGGATACGAAGTATGAATCCGGATCAGCAATGTAGCGGTCGATCAGATCCCTGTACGTGCTCACAACACCTGCCACATATTCAGGCCGCTTCATCCTACCTTCTATCTTGAAGGACTCCACGCCTGCCTCGATAAGCTGCGGCAGCATTTCGGTGGTGTTGAGGTCTTTGGGACTTAAGAGGTAAGGACCCTCCGTGTCCACAACCTGACCGTCCATCTCAAGCTCGTATACCTTCCGGCATGGCTGTGCACAGTGCCCGCGATTTCCGCTCCTGCCACCGATCATGCTGCTCAGAAGACACTGCCCGGAGTAGGAGATGCAGAGTGCTCCATGGACGAATGTCTCGATCTCGATGTCCGTAACCTGTTTTACCGCCCTGATCTCCTCAAGGGACATCTCCCTCGCAAGCACCACCCTTTTGACACCCAACTCTTCAAGAAAACGCACACCTTCGGTATTGTGTATGGTCATCTGGGTGCTTGCATGTATCGGAAGTTCAGGAACGAGCTCCTTTGCCATGAAAAGCAGGCCGAGGTCCTGTACGATAACAGCATCCGCACCGTACTCGTTCAGGGAACACAACATCTTCGCAGCGTTCTTCATCTGCTGGTCCTTGACCAGCGTGTTTACCGTAACAAAGACCTTTACCCCGCGAAGGTGGGCGTAGTCTATAGCCTCACGTATCTCCTCAAGGGTGAAATTACCCGCATAGGCCCTGGCACCCAGGGTCTTCGAACCGAGATAGACAGCATCCGCACCGTTCTCCACAGCAGCGACGAAGGATTCCCAGTTGCCTGCCGGGGCCAGAAGTTCAGGTCTTCTTGTCATGTTCAGTCAGTGCAAATACACGGGTTCTTCCTGCATGTGGGACACACAAGCGGATATTTTTCCAGGAAAGCCTGCTCAAGATCGATATCATAGAGGTTTGCCAGTGCTCCGATCCAGGCAAAGCAATCTGCGAGCTCTTCCCTCAGATTTTCCATGTCCTCCCTGCGGACCGCCTCTGCCAGCTCGCCGATCTCCTCCACCAACCAGAGGGTGGTTGCGGCTGCTCCCCTGCGCTTGTCGTTGTGTGCGTACAGGTCGTACATCAGTTTCTGGAATTCCGAGATCTCCATTTTGTAAGCTCCTTGAATGTCTATCGAAAATAAACTGTCATCAAAGCCTGACAGGGATGCCCTTTTCCTTCAGTGCTTCCTTCACATCGCGTACTGTGAACTCACCGAAGTGGAAGATACTTGCAGCAAGTCCTGCATCGGCCTTTCCATCAACGAAGCCACCATACATGTGCTCGGGTTTACCCACACCACCGGAAGCGATGATAGGGATCTCCAGCTCTTCCGAGAGCTTCCTTGTGATAGGGATATCGAAACCATCATAGGTCCCGTCGCGGTCCATGCTTGTAAGCAGGATCTCGCCTGAGCCAAGTTCCTCGACCTTCTTCGCCCACTGGACGGCATCCAGACCTGTGGGCTGCCTGCCACCATAGATCACAACCTCATACCATGCAGGAGTCCCGTCCTCAAGCTCGATGATGGTCTTGTCAGGGTTGTTCTCAACATCCAGATTACGCTTGCAGTCGATTGCTGTCACAATGCACTGGGAACCGAAGATATCGGAAGCCTCCTTGATAAGCTGCGGGTTCTTCACAGCAGCAGTATTGATGGACACCTTGTCCGCACCTGCCCTCAGTATCTGCCTGACATCCTCAACAGAGTTTATTCCGCCACCCACTGTAAGAGGGATAAATACCTCGTTGGCGGTACGCTCGATCACATCGATCATTGTTGACCTACCTTCGTGTGAAGCTGTGATGTCCAGGAAAACAAGTTCGTCTGCACCCTGTTCGTTGTAGCGTTTTGCAAGGTCTACGGGGTCACCTGCCTTTTTGAGATCTACGAACTCTACACCTTTGACCACTGTTCCGCCTTCTGAATCAAGGGTGACATCAAGACACGGGATAATCCTCTTTGTAAGCATAGTTTACGTAATGAATGTACCCTAATTAAATGTTGTTGAAGGAAAGGAGAGATTAAAAAGAAAGGCGATGATCTATGGAAAGAACGGTATATTTAAACGCTATGAAGCACATAAAAACGGCTAATGTATTTAAAGCGTATTGCCCTTGCAGTCCTGATGCTGCTCTTTTTCACCGGCATATCCTCAGCTGCGGATGAATTCCAGTATGAGGAGATCTGGGTGCATCAGGGGGTATTCGATCTTGCGAAAGGGGACAGGGCATCTGCAGAGAAATACACGGTCAAGGTCCATGAGATCAACAAGGAAGACGAAGGTTATTCTGCCACACTGTTACTGTACATTGATGGGGAGTTCCGGAAAAGCTTCTTTGCCGATGATTCATTGAACAATGAGCACATCCATGAAAAGGACCTCAAGGTCAGGACAGTTTCTATAGATCCATCTAAGGTAACTCTTGAACTGTATCTTCACGAATATGAGCTTGTCTGGATACGATCCAGAAGTCAGAGACTTGCAGTTGAAGATATGATAAAGGTCGACAATACGGAGATCAGACTGCTGAACGTGAGCGAAAATGTTGCGACCCTAGAGGTCATGACAGGCGGGAAAAGCTATGTTGACGAATACATGATAAATGATCACAAAAAGTATTCCGATGACATCATGGTCAGAGTCACTTACATCGACCGAGCTGCAAATGAGATAAATCTGCAATTCTACCAGCCCGGGAAGCCGGAATTCAAAGTTGAGATCAACAAACTTGAAGAGAAGTATTCTCCCAATAACCCTGCTTCTTTTGAGATATACCTGAAAAACACCGGAACGATTCCCGCAAGGGGTATCACGGTCACAGCATCTGCCAGCAACGGTCAGATCGAACCTGTGAACTACGAATTTGCAATGCTTGATACGCTTAAGATACACAAGGTCCCCATCACCCTCAAATTGCCCGAAACTCCTGTTAAGGAAAACATAGAGATCGATGTGAACGTTGATGGTTATGACTATCGTGGGAACAACTATCAGAATTCAGTATCAGCACAAACCATTGTGCAACCTTACATATCCATTGAAAAGACCATTGACACCCGCCTTATGGAAGAACAGGACAGGAGCAGAAGACGGGTCATCGTCGAGATGGTGGTCTACAACAATGCAAGCATCGGGCATGAAGTGACCATTCATGATCCCCTGCCTTCGGCTTTCAAACCCCTGGTAATTGGGTCCGCCGACTGGACAGTGTTCCTCGGTGCGGGAAGGTCAGAAGTGATACAATACAAGACAATGCCCGTGGTAGCCGGAACCTATGAGCTCGGACCGGCAGTTGCAAGCTGGTACTCTCAGGGTGAGACCTACAGCGTTGCATCGGAGGGACCGGCGGTTACCATAGATGTCGATGGACCATCACTGGATGTCGAAAAGCAGGTCAGCCTCAGTGACATCTTCACAGGAGAGGAGGTTGACGTAACAATAACGATCACGAATAGCGGGACCGTTGATGTTGTAGCTTCCCTCGAAGAAGAGATACCTGAAGGTTTCAGGCTAGTGGGCGGAGAGAACATGTGGGAAGGTCCACTCGAGATCGGCGATAGAAAACAACTGACCTACACCATGCTTGCAGAGGAAGAAGGCATCTCAGACCTGTCGGCTGCAATGGTCTCCTATACCGATGAAGACGGGCTTCAGGGAGAATTCGGATCCAATGTTGTGAAAATCTATGTTTACTCACCCGGAAACACTGAAACAAACATCAAAACTGACGATCCAGCTACAGGCAATGAAGCTCTCTCAAGAGGAGAACATGCCATGTTCCTGCTATCCTCATTTATCACAATAGCATGTGTGCTTGCGATCATCCCGCTTATTGCATATTTTTATATACGCAGGTCACATTGAATAATAGAAAAGGCTGCAGTGAACGCATATTAAAAAAGCTCTAAAACCAAAGGAGGATTCTAAACGGACATTGTCGGAACAGGCACATCAGTATTGGTATTTACAGTGTTCGCTGCCATTGTGCTTTACCTGCTTGTCAACTACTCATCCTTAATGGCAGCCATTGTGCTCCTTGTGGCCCCATTGACATTCATAATCGCGACACCGGAGGTAGCAACTGCGTTCCTTGCATACGAACATGCAAGACTTGCGGGAGGTCTTGTACCCATCAGCAACTACCATCTTTTGCTGTTCATATGGTCCACCATAATTGGGATCATACTGTATACGGAGTTCCTTACCTGGTACCTTTCAAGGAACAAGAGAACGACAAAATAAGAGAAGGATGGAAATTAGACCAGACCTATAAACAGACAATCGGTCAGGTCAATGAAATGATTTAAAAGGAGCCGGATGAGCTTTCACTCAGCCAGCCTGTAATAATATTCCCCAAGGGCCTTCTGTTCTCTGTCAAGACGCGAACCATGCTTGTTGACCCTTGGACGTGAGGTATCCTCATCCCTTCTGAACGTTATATCAAGGTCTGAAAGGAACTTGTTCATACCGTTCTGCATGCTTGATGGAGAGTGGGCCTTACCATAGACAGCAGGCTTACCTTCGAAGACTATCAGCCTTTCACTGAGCAGGTCTATCATGTAAATATCGTGGTCAACGACCATTGCAGTCTTACCATTGTTCTCGGCAAACCTCTTGATGGCCTTTGTGGCAAGGGAACGCTGCTCCACATCAAGGTGAGCGCTTGGCTCGTCAAGGATGTACAGGTCGGCATCCCTTGAGAGACATGCAGCAATGGCTACCCTTTGCAGTTCACCACCACTGAGCTCGCTGAGCATCTTCTCAAAGAGAGGCTCAAGGTTCAGAGGTTTGGCGATCTCTGCCTGATAATAGCTTGTATCGAACCTGCGGGTAATGCTCCTAAGGAACATCTGTACCTGCATGGGGTTATCTCCCTTGATATACTGAGGCTTGTAAGAGATATTGACATCGATATCCAGCTCACCCTCATCCGGCTCGATCTCTCCGGCAAGGATCTTCACAAAAGTGGATTTACCGATACCGTTAGGACCTACGATACCGATGACCTCTCCTTCCTTCAGGGAACCGGCATCTGTCTCCAGTGAAAAGGTATCACCATACTTCTTGCTGAACGCGCTATAGTCAACAAGTGTCGCTATGTCGGCCTCCACACGTGGGGGGTGGACCTCGAAAGTGATGGCATCCGGCCTTATACGGACGTTCTCTTCAGGCAGGTAACCCTTGAGGTACTGGTTGATAGCAATACGCACACCTTTCGGATGTGTCACAACACCATAACCGGCAGGCATACCATATGCCACCTGTACGACATCGGAGAGCATATCCAGTATCGCCAGGTCGTGCTCAACTACAAGGACAGCCTTCTTGGCTGAAAGCTCCTGTATGATCTGTGAGGAATTGATACGCTGGTAGATATCCAGGTACGGACTGATCTCGTCAAAGAAGTAGAAGTCCGCATCCCTTGCAGCACAGGCTGCAATAGCTACCCTCTGCAGTTCACCACCACTGAGATCACCGATATTGCGGTCGATTATGGGACCCAGGTCAAGCCTTTCGATGAGGTCGTCCAGTGCACCGCGTTCATCGGTACCTTCCAGAAGGTCACGGGTCTTGCCCTTGAAGGCCTTTGGGATCATGTCCACATACTGCGGTTTCTGGGACACCTTGACCTTGCCGTCCACAACATTCTTGAAATAGTCGTACATGGCGGTTCCGGAATAGTGGTCAAGGACCTTTTCCCAGTCGCTGTTGTCACCACCGAAGTTAGGGATGAGCGCTCCTGAGAGGATCTGGACGGATGTACTTTTACCTATACCGTTCGGTCCGAGGATACCTGTCACCCTGCCAACCTGCGGGGTCGGGAGACCATACAGGGCAAAACCGTTTGGACCATACCTGTGGGTCGGTTCGGTCAGTGCTTCCGGCAGACCAATGATCATGATAGCATCAAAAGGACATTTGTTAACGCATATACCGCATCCTACACAGAGTTCCTCGGAAATGATGGCCTTGCCGTCATCTCCAAAGACGATGGTCTCATCGCCGGTCCTTACTCTCGGGCAGTATTTTTCACATTCGTGGCTGCATCGCCTTGGCTGGCATCTATCCTTGTTCAATATTGCAATTCGCATGGGGGATCACTGAAGTTATTTTGAGGTTATTTAACGTAAGTCTGAATCGAAATAAACTGAGCTAATTGTAAGAATATAAAAAAAGCAGGGCCATGGGCTGTGTCAGTTCAACAACAGCGTCCATGTCACAAGACAGAAGTCAATTACGATGAACTCAACGTAGAACCAGTCCTTGGGACCGAATTCCTTTGTATTGATCTTGATGGCGGGGAAGATCACACGCTGGGCATAATATGCAAGCACAGCAATGATGACAATTGCAGCATACCAGGGAGTTCCGGTACCATCATTGAACCTGTAGAAGGCACCAAATCCTGCGATCATACCAAGGAATGCAGCTACAGCGGTCTTGATAATACCCTCTACATGAGCTTGCCTGCGTTCCTCAGGTGTCTTTTCCTTGATAAATGCAGGTTTTGAGACAACAGGAGCGTCAGACTGCTCTGCATTATCCGTTGTGCCACCTGACTTCTTTTTGCTTTCTTTTTTCAATTGGCTTCTTCTCCTGAGATAAATATGATTGGATGATATAAACGTCAGAACATATATAAACGTTTATTCCTGAAACAAAATTTCAGAGGTTTACAGGAATTCATTGCTTAGGACATTGTCAACATCATCAAGACAGACAGCATTCCTCCCGATGCTGTTCAGGTAAGAAGCGAACTTTCCCGGACGGTCACCGTCGGGATGGTAGACCAGCGTCATCTCAGGATCGATCTGTTCCACCATATCCGCAAGACCGTTGGCGTCCAGGTGGTCACTTATCTGCAGGGACGGATACCGGTAATCCTGCCTTCCCGTCATCACATATTTGGACATGCTATGAGGAAGCTTGCACAGGTCCCATGGAGGTACGATGCAGACAGCCTCTTCATCGAGCTCGCCCAGGCCCACAAGTTCTCCGGGATCGTCCAGAAGCCTGTTGGAGAGGATCAGTGATTTCTCCTCCATTGCAATTGGGCCGTCATGCCCGACCTCACGCAGAAGTTCCACCGCCCTCTGTGCCTTGCCAAAAGCATATGCACCGAATGCTACCTGTGAACCTGAGCATAAGGCGTTCCTGAAACCCTCTATATCGTCCTCAAAATGACATGACGGATCGCCATGATCACCATAGTTCGCCTCGGTTATCAGGAGGTCACATTTGGGCAATGTGGAAGGGTCCTTCACATCCCCTGTAACAAGTATCCGTGTCCCTACCTCGTTCTCCCAGTAGAATGCAACCGCTCCTGCTGTATGGCCTGTGGGAAACGTTTTGACGGTCACGCCATTGATGTCGATGGAGCCGCACATATCAACGGCCCTTCCTTTGAAACTGCGATCATGCCTTATCTCAAGCGCCACTGCGGTCCTGTCGGTGCAGGCCGAGAGATCAGAGAGCATGGCAGACTTGCCGTGATGGTCAGAATGAGCATGAGTTATAAGATAGGCGTCCGGTTGGGGCTGCTTCATCGGAACACGGGTGGAATCGATCGAAAAAGTGCAGATCTTCCCTTCCCCTGACCTGAACCTTACGGCAAGGTGGGGCTTGAAGGTTCCCCGCGAATTCTTCTGGCGGCATGCCAGCACACCCATGTCGATCAGCCTGTTCAAATGATACCTCAGTTTACGGGAATGGGTACCAAGCTATTTACATGTTGTCAGAATCAAGAACTTGAAAAGAATAAAATAAAGGAAAAGAGGGAATGAAATGGATATATGTGGAGGAAAAAGGAAAAGCTCAGACGAGCTGACTAAGCTCTGAGCGAAGCACATCGGCACTTGTAACACCGGTGAAACGCTTGACCTCAGCTCCGTCCTTCTCGATCACAAGTGTAGGAACAGCGTGAATGCCATACTTGCCTGCAAGGGCATTGTTCTGGTCAACATCCACCATCTTGAACTCCACCTTGTCGCCCATCTCACCTTCGAGCTGTTCAAGGATCGGTTTCTGCATCTGGCATGGTCCGCACCATGTTGCGGTAAAGTCTAATACTACTACATTGCTCATTGCTAATCACCTTTGGTTTGTAAGAAGTAAATGGGTATTGTACGCTTCATACAAAACCATGCTGTTATTCTATAAATAATTTTGGTCCACGGCAATTAGCCGTCATTTTTGCCTGATGTTGCTGTAATACATACACTCCTCCGGAGTGAAAAGCGGCATCTCTTCCGAACCCTTCACCATCTTCACAGGTGCCCCGCGTATCAGGACACACGGAATACATTCATCCGCTTCCCCCATGATGACCTGGGCACTTGATACCAGATTATCAGCCACTGCCTTACGTGTTATGTTGAGAGGTTTACCGAAAAGGTCCTTTGAGCCTCTTGCATCCTCCACAGGAACGATACCTGAAGTTCCCAGAGCAACTCCCACACAACCAAGGCGCAGGGGCTGGGTACGGCTGTCCCCCACGATCACACCGAGATGGCAGCAACAGAACTCTTCCATTCCTGCGCGGATCCGGGCTGCACTTTTCTGTGCGTTCTCAGGCAAAAGGACCACATGGCCTTCAGGTGCGTTGGAGCCATCAATACCTGCATTCGGGGAAAGGTTACCCTTGGTGATGGTAAGGGCTGCTCCCGGAACACCGCCGATAATATCATCGCACTCGCACAGGACAAGCTCCATTTCACGGGAATCCACACAGTATTTGTGTGCAAGTTCCTCTGCCTCTTTCCCGGGAATGACGGTGGAAAGGTCCACAAGCCTTCCTTCTGCTGTGGCCACTGCAGACTCTGCCAGAACGAGCACATCCCCGTCCTGCAGGAATATCTCATGCCTGTTCAGGGCTCCACATAGCACCCCCACAATGTCATCTCCGGGTCTGATCAACGGAGTGCGTATACCAATGACCTGCATGCAAGGAAGTTCGGAGCTCAATTCAGTTACCACCGGATAGGTAATCGGACATTATCTTGATAGCGCAGTATTCGCCACACATGGAACATGGCCCTGCCTGGGGGCACATTCCCTTCGGCTTGTCAGGGTCAAGGGCAAGCTTCATCTGACCTTCCCAGTCGAACTTCGCACGCCTGTCAGCAAGGAGCTTGTCCCTCTCGCTCAGACCGTATTTCATTGAATCGCCTATATGTGCCGCGATCCTGAAAGCGATCAGGCCTTCCCTGACCTGCTCAGGTGTAGGAAGGGAAAGGTGCTCTGCAGGAGTGATGTAACAAAGATAGTCTGCACCATTGCCGCTGGCAATGCTTGCACCCACAGCACCGGAGATGTGATCATAGCCCATACCGACATCCGTTGGAAGCGGCCCGGCCACAAAGAGCGGGAAGCTGGAACGGGAACGATGTGCTTCAATGTGTTCAGGAATGTCATTTGCCTGCACATGTCCGCCCATGCCTTCAATGATCACCTGCACACCTGCCTCATTTGCCTGCTTTGCAAGAGCTGCGTTCCTCTCGATCTCCATCATCTGAGGGCTGTCACAGAGGTCGTGGACACAACCGCTTCGCATGGTGTTACCCAGGGAGAGGACCACATCGTTCTTCTTCAGTATTGACAGGACCTCTTCGAAGTTCTCAAGATAAGGGTTCTCGCAGTTTTCCTTGAGCATCAGCACGCTGGTAAAGGAACCGCCCTTTGAGACCATCCCCATGATCCTGCCTGTGCCTTTCAGTTTCTCAAGCATCTGCTTTTCCACAGAGTGAAGCACGACGGAGCTTACCCCTTCTCCCACATGCTTTTTCAGATAGGAGATCATGTCATCGCCGGTAGCGTCCTTCATACCGCATTCAACCACTGCCTGGTAGACAGGAACAGTGGTTATCGGCAGAGTAGTATTGTCAAAGACCATCTTCCTGATGGCAGAGATATCCCCGCCCATTGAAAGGTCTGTGATGGTGTCAGCACCATATTTCTCTGCGATCCTGACCTTTTCCAGCTCTGCAGCCGGGTCGATGCTTGCAGAAGATGTACCAAGGTTGACGTTGATCTTCGTGGTGGCCCCTTTGCCGATCGCAACAGGAGGACAGCCTTCACGTACCATAACAACAAGACTTCCGTCAGCAACCCGTGAGAGCACGGTTTCCTCATCGAGGGACTCAACCTTTGCCACATGTTCCATTTCCGGAGTCAGCGTGCCGTTCTTTGCGTATTCTACCTGTGTGGATCTCATGTTATTCTACTCTTGAATGTCGTTTTTGTAAATTAATTATGAATTCGTTATAAATTATTGTAAAGCGGAGATTCCCGCCATCTGAAGAAGTCTGTTTGTATTGGAATTGCCCCCGATAGGCATCAGATGGATACCCCTGCACATCTTACGCAATTCCCGGATGCTCTCAGCAGCGATCTCAAGCCCTTCCTGGACAGGGTCTTCGGCATCCTCCATACGGGATATCATCTCATCCCCGACCCTTATCCCGGGAACATTGGCATTCATGAACCGTGCCATGCCCGCGGAACGCAGCGGGATGATCCCTGCCAGTACCGGCACGTCAGGATCCGGGAAGGAATCCATGAACTCGCCAAAAACTTCCACGTCATAGACCGCCTGAGTCTGTATGAACTGTGCACCTGCATCGATCTTTTTCTTAAGCTTGATCATCTGCATCCTGCGTGCTGCATCGGTATTGGAGACTGCACCCACAGTAAATGACGGAGCACCTGCAAGCTCATTGCCTGCCATGTCATGCCCACCCATCATCTTAGTGATAACTGAGAGAAGCTGCACGGAATCAAGATCATACACCGGCTTTGTGCCCACATGGTCGCCTTTGGTGGGATAATCACCTGTCATCACGCAGAGATTACTGATACCAAGAGCCGATGCCGCCAGGATGTCGGATTGCAATGCCAGACGATTGCGATCACGGCAGGTGAACTGCACTATCACCTCATGACCGGCGTCCATCAGCAATTTGCCCACAGCTACCGGGCTCATGCGCATTACCGCACGCTGGTTGTCCGTGATATTGATAGCATCCACCCATCCCCTGATAAGATCTGCATCCTCAAGTACCGCCGAGATATCGGTGCCCTTCGGAGGTGCCACCTCTGCGGTCACAATGAAGCGGTCTGAATTGAGCGCATCGTTGAAAGTTGATAGCATCGTGGGGTAAATATGTAGGTCTGGTTTTTAAATGCATCGCGACCTTGAGGAAGGACAAATAAAATACTCACTTCACCAGCCGATCCTTCGCATCCCGGACCTCGTCCAGCAGATCCAGCCGGCCGATCCTCTCAAGGCGCTCGTAGATAAGTTCCCAGGCACAATCCTTCTCGGGATCGACCTCGCACTTGCCATCCATGGACCCACCGCATGGACCGTTGAGCAGCTCCTTTGGACACTGGGCTGTGGGACAGACACCACCGAACTCGGCGATAGTGCATTGGCCACACATGGCACAGAGGTGATGGATGATCCTGTCCCCTGACATGGCACCCAGAGATTGAGTGTTGTTTGCAGGATAGACATCCACGTCCACAAAGCGGGCGATGTTGGAAGTACCGCTTCCGCATGCCATGACAAGCACCGCATCAGCATCCTTTATCTCAGGTGCAAGTTCCTCAAGGGCTTCGCATGAGCGAACACTGCATGCTGCCTTTGCAACAACTCCGCCGATAACATTTATTCCGGCATCCTTAAGGTTGGATGTCATCTCCTCGACCTCAGGCTCTCCCCCTACATGCTGTTTGGCAGCGCATACGCTACAGCCTACGATAAAGACGGACTCCTTGTCCGCCAGCATGTCAAGGATCTCGCTAAAGGGTTTGGAAGATGAGATGATCATGATAGCCTCAGATCTTGCTCAGATAACGGTATTCAACGTCTGATTCCTGTTTCAGTGCTTCTTTGATAAGTTTTGATATCAGCGGGAGGTTCCTTGCCTGGCATTCGAGCTTATCGGCAAGCTTCCTTATCTGGAGCAATGTGCCCATTACAATGACATCGGTCCTCTCGGTCTCATGGGAAACGGCATCACGTTCAAGAGCTGCATCCCCGCCGCGTGCCAGGATCTCCTGCTTTATTATCAGGGCCTCGGTTGTGGTTATATTGCTGATCTTCAGTACTCGGTTCACGGTCTTATCCTTCATGATGATGGAACCCGTTCCGGTCACACCGATATTTCGCATTGCAAGAACTGCATCATCGGGATCTGTTATGTCCAGCACACTTACTTCAAAGCCGTTCTCCTCAACCACTGGCTGCCTGCTGCGTATGGCGCCTGCGATCTGCACTACATCCAGTGTCTCTGCCACGTCGTGGGTTCGGATGATATGTGCACCCTTCTGGACAACGATCGCTGCTGCTGCCAGACTGCCGTACAGGCGCTCGGTTGCGGGTTTGTTGAGCAGGTCCCCGATGAACGACTTGCGGGAAATGGCTGCAAGGACCGGTTTTTCGAACACTTTCAGGCGCTCGAACTGGTCGATGGTCTCAAGGTCGTACACAGGTGTTTTTTCCGGTACCCATTTACCGATGGCAGGGTCCAGAATTAATTGGTCTGTATCGATTCCGCGTTCCTCTGAGCGAACAAGGATATCATCAAGGGAACGCATGATAGCATCCATACCTATGGTGTCACCGGGAAGCTTGTCCGCTGCCATTACAACGGCAGGGCAGCCGTGGTCTGCAACCACATCCAGCATTCCGCCATCTTTGGCAAAACCTGCCACATCATTGACGACGTCAGCGCCCTTTTCCAGTGCCTTCTCCGCAATGTCAGAGAACACCGTATCCACGGAAATTATGGCATCCAGATTGTCCTTCAGAAGTTCAAGAGCAGGTAAAAGGCGGTCGCATTCTTCCTGCTTTGTGATCGGATTTGCCAGCGGCCATGTGGACCTTGCACCAAGATCGATGATAGTAGCTCCGCCATCGATCATCCTCCGGGCAACATCAAGAACGGAATCCATGTCAACCACAGATCCCTTGTAAAAAGATTCACGGCTCAGGTTTATAACACCCATTAAGCGTACGGGGTGATTGTCACCTACTTTCAAACCACATATGTCAACGTCAACAACCATTGTATAACCAGTGATTATGAGTTTTTATCAATTAAATACGATACGATTGAAAAGAAAAAGTGCAGACTGCATTCAAGCAGTCTTCTGTGCTGCCATCAGGACATGCTGCATGAGTATGGAAATGGTCATTGGACCGACTCCACCCGGTACCGGGGTAACCAGAGCAGCTTTCTTGATGACGTTCTCAAAGTCAACGTCTCCGTAGACCTTACCGTCCTCTTCGGTGATACCAACATCAAAGATCACAGCACCTTCCTTTACCATGTCTTCCTTGATGAGATGCTTCACACCTGTGGCGACCACGAGGATGTCTGCGTCCCTGGTGAACTGAGCAGTGTCCTTGGTGAACACATGGCAGATGGAAACAGTGGCGTTCCTGTTCACAAGCATCGCGGCCATTGGCTTCCCGACCACATTGCTGTGACCAACGATCACCGCATACTTGCCCTGTACATCGATGTCGTATTCTTCAAGTGCACGGATCACTCCCTTTGGAGTGCATGGCACGAGTTCCTCGATACCGATGAGAAGCTGGCCCATGTTGAAGGGGTGGAAACCGTCTGCATCCTTTGCAGGGTCGATAGCGTTCATTGCCTCCTGCTCATTAAGGTGTTTTGGAAGTGGCAGCTGCAGGAGGATACCATGGATATCCTCCCTTGAATTCAGTGTGCTGATAAGGTCAAGAAGTTCTTCCTGGGTAGTGGACTCAGGAAGAGGGTGGTCCTCTGCATAAATGCCTACACGGTCACAAGCTTTGTGTTTTAACCTCACGTACATCTTTGACGCAGGGTCATCGCCTACAAGAATGGTAGCCAGTCCCGGAGTTATGCCTTTCTCGTTCTTGAGCTTCTCGACTCCTTCCTTGACCTCTGCTTCCACTTTCTTTGCAACAGCTCTTCCATCAATGATCTTGTTCTGGTCCACGTCAGACATTGCAGTTCACCTTCTAATTTCCGTTTATTTCAAGTGCTCGTAGATCGGGAAGCGGCTGCAGAGTTCCTGTACGTCTGCATTGACTGCCTCAAGGACCTTGTCGTCATCCTTGTTGTTGAGGATGGTCTCGAAGAAGTCAGCGATCTCGATCATCTCAGCTTCCTTCATTCCACGGGTTGTTGAAGCAGGGGTTCCTGCCCTCAGTCCACTGGTGATGAAAGGACCTCTGGTCTCGAATGGAATTGTGTTCTTGTTGATGACGATACCTGCCTTGCTCATGACGACCTCTGCATCCTTTCCGGTGATGTCGTACTTGTTGAGGTTGAGGAGCATCAGGTGGTTGTCGGTACCCTCGGAGACGATGTCAAATCCTCTCTCCTGAAGTGCTGCACAGAGTGCCTTTGCATTCTTTACGGTCTGTTCCTGGTCCTTCCTGAAAGCCTCGCCCTGTGCTTCCTTGAATGCAACTGCCTTTGCAGCGATGATGTGCATGAGAGGACCGCCCTGGATTCCAGGGAAGACGGACTTGTCGATACCCTTTGCGTACTCTTCCTTGCACATTACCATTCCACCCCTTGGACCGCGGAGGGTCTTGTGTGTGGTCGTGGTCACGAAGTCAGCGTATGGGAATGGGTTTGGATGAACACCGGCAGCTACAAGACCTGCTATGTGTGCGATATCTGCGAGGAGGTATGCTCCGACCTCATCTGCGATCTCCCTGAATGCCTTGAAGTCAATGATCCGGGAGTATGCGGATGCACCTACAACGATCATCTGTGGCTTCTCTTTCTTTGCCATCTCCATAAGTGCTTCATAGTCAAGCATCTCGGTCTCCTGGGAAACACCGTATGGGACGATGTCATAGAGCTGACCGGAGAAGCTTACAGGACTTCCGTGAGAGAGGTGTCCACCGTGGGAGAGGTCCATTGACATGATCTTGTCTCCCGGCTTGAGCACGGAGAAGTAGACGGACATGTTTGCGCCTGAACCGGAGTGTGGCTGGACGTTAACGTGTTCTGCACCGAAGATGTCCTTTGCCCTCTCGATCGCAAGGTTCTCTGCAATATCAACGAATTCACAGCCACCATAGTAGCGTTTGCCGGAGTAACCTTCTGCGTACTTGTTGGTCATGATGGAGCCCTGTGCCTCCATGACAGCACGGCTTGTGTAGTTCTCTGAAGCGATAAGGTTCAGCTTGTAGTCCTGACGCTTTGCTTCCAATTCCAATGCATTGGCAATTTCTGGGTCGATATCTGAAATGTAAGACATGATTTATCGTTCCTTTGATAGCTATCGTTTTAATTGATCAATTGATTATGAAATAGATACTTTCCTTCCGTCGACCTTCAACCTGCCCTCAACGAACAGCTTCACGGCCTCAGGATAGATCTTGTGTTCCTGCTCCAGGATACGGTCTGCAAGGGCATCCTCGGTATCATCTTCAAGGACGGGAACAGATCTCTGGAGGATTATCGGTCCGGTATCCATGCCCTCATCGACGAAATGCACCGTGCAGCCGGCGACCTTGACACCGTAATCAAACGCCTGTTTCTGTGCATGAAGGCCCATGAAGGATGGCAAAAGTGCGGGATGGATGTTCATTATGCGGTTCCTGTACGCTTCGATCAGGTCACTGCCAATGATACGCATGTATCCTGCAAGGAGAACAAGATCTGTATCATATTTTTCAAGCGTCTTAAGGACCTCTTTCTCATAACCCTTTTTACCGCCAAAGGCTGAAGGGTCTATGAACACACCATCGATACCGTGATCGTTAGCTCTCTCAAGTGCGTATGCATCTCCTTTGTCACTGACGACCACTTTGATGGCAGCATCCGGAATATAGCCATTTTCGATGTTATCAATGATGGACTGCAGGTTCGAACCGCGTCCAGAGACAAGAACTGCAATATTGAGAGTCATTGCTCACCCATACGAGATTGCTATATATTAGAGTTTTGGACTTATATAGGCAAAAATTGCAGGATAAGAATATCCGGAATGATCATTCAAAGATGAAAACAGAATACAAAAGGTGAAACTGATCAGTTCTCACTTCTCTGCCTTGCCCTTTCATTGATAAGTGTCTCAAGGTCATCCGCATCAGACAATGTGTTCAGTTCATCCCTTTCTATAAGTACAGTGTTCTCCACTGATTGATATCTGCTCTTTCCCTCAATGATGAAAACGGATTGTGTCCTGATAACATCAGAGATGCTGCTCATAAGGTGAGCCCTCTTCAGCATCGCACTGCTGTATTCGCTCACTCCTGTAAGGAAAGTGCTTGAATAATCCTTGGAAACCGCTTTGAACGGTGCCTGGTTCGTTGAAAGGACATCATAGCCAAGCGTGTAGATGAAGTTCAGGATATTATCGTTCGGAGGTGTTGTCCTCTCTGACTCTTCCTCCTTATTGCTCTTTGAATCCATCTCTTTCTCAAAGGTTCGCAGAATGTCTATGGATTTTGCAAGTGCAACATCCAGTATCTCCTCAAGATGCAACACAATGTCGATGGAAGCATCCATCTGCCCTTCTTCATACTTACTGATAGTACGACGGGATACACCAAGTTCTGAAGCAAGGGCTCCCAGTGACATGGAGATGTCCATTCTTGCGTTCTTCAGTACGTCACCATCTATGGACACATAAAGCCCTCCGGGTGCTGCCGATACAAGCGGAGGTACATTCTCTACAAAATAATCAAACAATGTCTGGATGTTGACCGCAGGTATATCGTATCTCATATACACTACGCTATCCTCAAGCATCTGGTCACGGGTCTTTGCACCCACCAGTATCGGATAACCGCCAAGATACTCTGCCAGGGCTATCATCTCCCGGGCAGTTTCCTCGTTCAGACCGTCAATGTTGTATAAGACCTTACAGAATAGGAGCGTATTATCCTGACGTGCAGCGATATCGAAACTCCGGGGCCTGATATTACATCGGTTCGACACGGTGAAACCGGCAAGCTCCAATACGTCAATGATCTGATGTATCAGAATATCCTTAGTCATGACGATAAATGATTGATTGCACATCTATATAAACCTATTTGTTAGTATATAAACGAACACGGAACGGAAAAACATGATCATAGCCATAGATGACACGGATTCCAGAGAGGGAATGTGCACCACATACCTGTGTGCAGCATTGATGGATGAGCTTAAAGAGTACGGAGAAGTCATAGGCAGCCCTATACTCATACGCCTCAATCCTACAATACCCTACAAGACCCGTGGAAATGCATCTACTGCCTTTGAGATCATAACCGAAGAGCCGGAAAAGGTCATGGGACATGTGATCTCAAGGGTCGAGGAGCTGGCGGAGCTCCAGAGCGATATGACCAACCCGGGGATCGTGTTCGTTCCCGATAATGACCAGGCGAGAGTAAAGGAGGAACTCAGGGACTTCTTCCTGAAAGCCGTTCGTGAGGTACTGGAAATTGAGGATGCGAAGAACCTTATTGCAGAACTTGGCCTGCCATCAAAAGGACTGAAGAACGGAAGAGGACTCATTGGTGCACTGGCCGCCTGTGGTGCAATGCTCAACCCGGGCTGGGATTATACTTACGAGTACCTCGCATACAGGGAAAGGAACGCCTGGGGAACCCCGAGAGAGGTGGATGAGGAAAGTGTGAGAAAAGCGGACCTTGCAACCTATCCGGACACATGGGACACCGTGGATTGTGCAAATGACCTTGTGGTCTGTGTTCCGCATGCCGGGGACCCTGTGCTCTTCGGGATCCGCGGAAACAGCGTGGATGTTGTCACAAAGACATCACAGATGATCGAATCCGAACCTGTGGAACGCTACATGGTCTATAAGACAGATCAGGGAACAGACCTTCACCTCATCCCTGCAGAAAGGATCTCGGATATCAGGGACATGCACTCCTACACCATCGAAGTGACAGTTGCATCACATCCCGAGACCATCAGGGGAGGGCATACGATCTTCTCCATCAGGGACGAGCACGGAGATGAGATGGACTGTGCCGCCTATGAGCCGACCAAGAACTTCAGGGAGATCGTACGCAAGTTCATCCCCGGTGACAGGGTCATCTTCTCAGGCAGTGTGAAGAACAGTACGCTGAACATCGAAAAAATGAACATCGTTTCCCTTGAGGAAAAATATGAGTCCGTTAATCCCACATGCCCGGAATGTGGCAAAAAGATGAAGTCCGCAGGCAAAGGGCAGGGTTATCGCTGCAAAAAGTGCGGGACCTCCGCAGATTCAGCTGAACCTGTGAAGGTAAAAAGGGATCTGGAGACCGGAACCTACGAGGTCCCTCCCTGTGCACGCAGGCATCTTGCAATGCCCCTTGTGCGTTGCCTGGATAAGAAAGAAGAAAAAGGTGAAGACGGGAAGATATTCCCGTCAAGATGATAAATTTAGTTTCCTTCATTCAGTGTTCAGTATTGCAATTACCAGTCTTCCCGAAGCTCATCGAGATCAGCTACCGGAGGTGTTGTCCTTTTGTGCATGTTGGCCCTGAGACGCCTCAGCAATGAACCAATATCCTCCAGGGGAACTCCGGTCCTGGCACTGACACGTTCATGACCTTCACCTGCAAGTATGGGTTCCAGCACCTTGTCGATGTTCTCGTAAGTAACACCCAGATCCGCCTCATCGGTCTGACCTTCCCAGAGCCCTGCGGAAGGTGCCTTGTTAAGGATGCTTTCAGGAAGGCCAAGCATCTTTGACATCTCCCTTACCTCGGTCTTGTAAAGGTCACCGATGGGCTCAAGGTCGACACCACCATCGCCGTATTTTGTGAAGTATCCAAGAAGGATCTCGGTCTTGTTACCGGTTCCCATGACAGCCCTGCCAAGCATGTTTGCATAGTAGTAAAGGACGGACATCCTTATCCTTGCTTTCAGGTTCCCGTCCACAGGAGCTGTGGCCTCTGAGATGTCAGGCATCGCGTCCTTGTAAGTATTAAGGATATCAGAGATATATATGATCTTGAAGTCGATACCCAGCCTCTCTGCAACCTCTTTTGCATCATTTATCTCAGATTCAGGAGTTGCATCCTCGGGCATGTGGATACCCATTACGTTCTCGGCACCCAGAGCTTCAACAGTAAGATATGCCACAAGTGCTGAATCGATACCACCGCTGATACCCACAACAGCTCCAGGAATCCCTGCCTCTTCAAGCTTTTTACTGATAAAATCCACAATAATGTCCTTCGCTTTTTCTATGTCCATGATATCAACTTCCGTTTGATGATATTATAAGGTGTAATGTTATGAACAGATCCATATTTAGATCTCATGTTCAGGTGAACAGTATATGACATAACCTTTAATACATTAGTAAGAGAATTTATTTAAAATATATATTGTAGGTGCTATAATGAATCTGATGCGATCTGAGATATTGGGTCTTGACAAGATCCTTAAAGGCGGATTCCCGCGACCTTCTGCCATACTGATAGCAGGTCCTGCCGGATCCGGAAAGACCACAATTGCAATGCAGTCGATCTTCAATGCTTCCGGGAAAAAGGAAGTGTGCATGTATGTCACATCACTGAACGAACCTATTGCAATGGTCAACAACTTCATGTCAAAGCTCAGTTTCTACAATATCTCCCTGCTGTCCACAGGCAACATGAACTACATACCTATCGGCACCGAAACACTTGACAAAGGCATCTATTCGTTCATGTGGAACCTCGAGGAATCCATCGAGAAGATCAAACCGGACAGGATCGTCATTGACCCGCTCACAGCTATCGGGAGCACACTTGACAAGGAAGCACAGCGCAGGTTCTATTATGACCTGTTCCTGCGCATGAAAAAATGGGATGCCCTTGTTATAGCCACAGCAGAGTTCACAAAAGAAGAGCTCATGACAAGCGACCTGAGCCATATTTCCGACGGTGTGATCTACCTTTCCAATGATGAAGCCAACAAACGCCGGGTGCGCCACCTTGAGATCCTTAAACTGAGAGGGCAGAGCTACAGGACCGGAAAGCATCCATTCACGATAACTGAAGAGGGAATGATCCTTCACAAGCAGGAGCTGCCTGAACCGGACATACCACATTCGACTGCCCGCATCCCAACAGGTGTTCCAGGGCTTGACAGCATGACAAAAGGAGGAATATTCAAAGGGTCCACCATGCTCATCTCAGGTGACGGTGGTACCGGCAAGACCTCCATCGGAACACAGTTCATTGCAGGAGGAGCGAACTCCGGAGAGAAAGGGCTGATCGTTTCCTTTGTAGAGTCCGAAATGCAGACGATGAACAACTCAAGGTCTATCGGCCATGACCTCAGCGAACATGTCTCTTCGGATCTGGTAAAGGTCCTGTACACCAACCCATCGGAACTGGAAGCCGGGGAACACGCCATCAAGCTCAAAGCAATGATAAAGAAAATGGACATTGAGCGTGTTTTCGTTGATGATATACATGTTTTCAATGATCTGATGACAAAGGATGACGCGAAGGACCATATAAAGCTCCTTGCAGATATCTTCAGGTCCAACGGCATAACAACCCTGTTCGCACAGACAACAGATGCCAGCAGAGCTATCAGGGATGTCAGTGACTATGGAATGGATACATCTGTCCTGCTTGCCCTAAGGGAAAGGGAAGACCAGACAGAAAAGACGATCTCCGTCCTCAAGATGCGCGGTAGTGCACACGATACGGGAATAAGGCAGTTCGAGATAAGGGATTACGGTATTGACATCATATTACCTTCCTCCCTTTGAAGAGAAGGACGGATAGTTATAAGCCTGATGAGAAATATCAAAATACGAACACAGGCCGGACCAGAATAATATGACATTCTATATTACAGACTCTGCAGTTTTTATTTATGGCTACGAAGGTGACACATCTCAGTTCATAACAGTACCTGCTGTCAGGAATGAGATGAAGAGCCAGGAAGCCCTCATGCGCTTTGAGATCGCCTGCGAAACGGGAACCCGGGTCGAACAGCCTGATCCTGACATCAGGAAAAAGGTGGTTTCCCTTTCGAAAGAGACGAGGGATGTTGAGGAGCTTTCCGAAACAGATATCGACATCCTCGCAAAGGCATATGAGTACAAAGATGACTCGATCCTGCTCACCGACGATTATGCGGTACAGAACGTCGCATCAGTCCTTGGGATCAAGTTCAGGCCCATTGCCCAGAAGAAGATAAAGGATGTTCTGGTATGGGGAAAGAAGTGCACTGCCTGCAGGCGTAAGTTCGATAAAGGGGACGAATGCCCTGTTTGCGGATCACCATTGAAGAAGGTCAGGAAAAGAAAACTATAACCGTAGATATGACCTATAACAAATTGAAAGACAGAGTAAAGAATATTTTTAATTGAGATTCAAAGCTGGGATAATATGAACAACATAGAAGAAATGATCCAGAAGGCAGTTGAACTGCAGGCTAACGGTCTTGTCACAGGTCAGATAGCAAACGAGCTCAACGTATCCCGGGAAACCGTAACATGGCTTTTGACACGTTCAAAGAAGGACGTAGTCCCACCTGCACCAAAGGACATATCCGTTAACTGGAGCAGTATCGGACAGAATTCATTCAGGCTCAAATGCGTATCACAGGCACTTTGTGATATGGTTGCAGAGTCACTGGAAACTACAGATGAAACAGCTGAGGTCGTGATAGGTATCGGACTTAGCGGAATACCCATAGCCACAATAATGGCAGAAGAGCTTGACCTTGAATTTGCTGTTTTCCACGACTATGATGACAAGAAGGACAAGAGTCAGAGAGGTATCTTCAGCAGGAACTTCGCTGACGTAAGGGGAAAGAACTGCATCATAGTGGATGATGTTGTATCATCAGGCGCCACCATAAGGGACGTTATAGAACAGCTCCGAGAGGTAGAAGCCAACCCTGTTGCAATTGCTGTGATCCTGGACAAGATGAACTCAGATAGTATTGCAAATGTACCGATGAGCTCACTGGTGCGCATCACACGTGTGGACTAAAAGGGGGATATCCCCTTTTTAAGTCTTTAAAAATCGTTTTTTAGTTTAAATTTATTTTAAAAAAGCTGATAGAGGAGAGGAATTACTCCACTCCCACAGAACCGACCTTCTCAACAAGCCTGGAGAGGACTTCGGTACGCTTTCCTTCTACGAACTTGATACTTCCGACAACGAGGTGTCCGCCACCGTTCACACCGCCACCTATGATCTCCTCACGAAGCTCACGTACCATCTGAGGGATGTTCATAAGGACACCTTTTGAGCGGATCACAGCAAAATCAGGTCCGTATCCGATTGTGACGATAGGCCTTCCTTCGAATTTCTGGCACATGCGGTCATGTACCTCACCAGACGTCTTACCCGGTGCAGGGAAAGTGAACTTGTGTGCAAAGTTCTCAACGTCCAGAACATTCAGTACAGCACCGTTCGGCAGATCCTGGGATTTTACGTTCGGCATACATGCGATCAGCTGCTCATCTATCATGGCATTCGCCTGCTCGCACAGCAATTTCACGATATTTTTGTGCCTGGACTTGTCGCCAAGGTCCATGATGTCATCAACAATGCCTTTACCACTGCTGAACTTAAGCCAGTATGCTTCGAAATCAAGAGCAAGGGCTATTTCCTTGAGGTCTTCCAGTGAATACCGGTCGGAGACCATCTGTTTGTAGACCTCTGCCTCTTCCGCTTCGGACCTGTCACCCACCGCAGCAATTGCAGGCAGGTGCTTGATCTCATCCGTCACATCAGGATTTATCATACGTGCAACCTCGGTCGCAAGCATTCCCGCGGTCATTCCGAAATCGCCACCAACGTGTGCAGGGTTCACATGGCCCAGCAGGTACTGGTCAACGATCTCATCCGGATGATGGTGGTCCACAACCACCATGTCTATGCCATAGACCTGGGCCTGCCTCATGGATGGTACGTCCTCTTCCGTGGAACCGTTGTCCACCATGACGACAAGTGGCAGTTTCTGTCCGTGCCTGGCAGCATCCTCAAGGGCATAGGAAATGTCCTTGGTTACATCTGCCATCTCGTAGAATGGTGCTTTGGATGGAGCACGCTTGTAATAATGATATTCCGCATCAGCGCCGTTTATCTCTGTTATCATCGGGAGGATCGCCCTCTCAATGGCGACTGCTGCGGTCATTCCGTCCGCATCGGCATGATGGCGAAGCAGTATCGGCTTTGATTTCATAATGGCCTTTCTGATCTCCCTGGCCACCTGGCGCATTGCAGGCCTGAGCTTTTCAAGAACCTCACTCTCTACAAGGAACTCGATCTCCGCAGGTTCAGCCCTTTTGTCAAGGATCTCATCGATACGCTTCTTGACGGCCTCTTCCTTTGCACCGGAGAGACGCTTCATGCTCTTGACCTCCACCTGAAGCCTGTCGGCACGTGATGTCACTTCTCCGGTGGCTGTTATTATCATGTCGGCATCGATCTCGGGGTAGGCACGTTCCCCTGCACGCTCAAATGCTGCACAGGAAATGAGACCTTCTTCATCTGATACTGTAAATATGGTAGGGCCACCGGTCTGCTTGACCTGTATGACCTCTCCCTCGACCTTGATGAGCTTCCCGATGAACTTGTCGAGCTCTGTGGACTTCCTGATGGGTATGGACTTTTCAACTTCCACTATGTTGAATTCCTTTACATGCCTTGGGATCAGGTCCATCTTTCCATCGCGTCGTACTTCCTTGACCTCGACGATAACAGGATCGCCCTGTTCAAGAGGAGTGCTGAGATTGCTTGAATGTATGAGTCCTCGAAGGTTGGAGTTCATGTCCACGAAAACACCAAAATTAGCAATGTTGTTCACTCTGGCCTGGTACAGCTTACCGACCTCAAGCTCTTCCTGGTTACAGGAGTCGTCCAGCACGTGTACGATATCGACCTTGCCACATGTGCTGCAGGCTTCTTTGCCGTCGATCGGACCGTCGATAGGTTTGCCGCATACATCGCATTTGTAGAAGGCACCTGTGCCGTTACATTTTTCGCATGTCCTTCTGACCTCTATTTCACCTTTCCCACCGCATTTCGGGCAGGAAGATCCATCTTTTAAAAAGCTGCCCACATCCTTTTGTGAAAGGCTCATAAGGTTGACAGACTTTGTTTTTCCAGTACCCTTGCATTCAGAACATTTTTCAGTGGAGATGACCTCATATCCCTTGCCTCCACACTCATTGCACTCTTCTCTCATTGTATCAAGACTTAATTGTTTATGTTAGATTTATGTCTTTGCTTGTACAGGGACTTTCCACAAGCAATAGTTTTTTATTAGAACTTCTTCCATATAAAATGGGAGAGGTTACCATGATAGAAGAATACATAATACCTATAATTGTAATTGCCGTTATCATCTTATCCCAAGCACTCAAGATGGTCAAAGAATACGAGCGTGTCGTTATTTTCAGGCTGGGTCGGCTTAGTGGAGTGAAGGGACCGGGACTTTTCCTGATCATCCCTATCATCGATACAGTGATGAAGGTAGATCTTCGAGTTGTCACCATTGACGTGCCGAAACAGGCGGTCATAACAAAAGATAATGTTACTGTCGCTGTAGATGCTGTTGTTTATTACAAGGTCATCAAACCTGCCTATGCGATCACAGAGGTAGAGAACTTCAAATTTGCAACTGCAATGCTTTCTCAGACGACCCTCAGGGACGTTATCGGACAGATCGAACTTGACCAGCTCCTCTCTGAACGTGAGACCATCAACAAGGATATCCAGGAACTGCTCGATGTTTCCACAGACCCATGGGGTATCAAGGTCACAGGAGTCACCCTAAGGGATGTCAGCATCGATGACACCATGCTTCGTGCAATTGCAAAGCAGGCAGAGGCAGAAAGGGAAAAGCGTGCACGTATAATCCTTTCCGAAGGTGAGTTCATGGCCGCAGAAAAGATGAAAGAGGCTGCACAGCTTTATCAGGAAGTGCCTGCATCCCTAAAGCTAAGGGAACTGCAGACCATTGCCGAGGTCGCACGTGAGAAGAACCTAATCGTGGTCACTAATTCAACGGACACGGGAGATATCGTTGCAATGACCTCAGCAATCTCTAAGAAATAAACCTTTAAGAAGGTGATCAAATGCTGAAAAGAACATCACCTCTTATCCCTTTTCTTTTTTTGGTATTGGTATTGCTCCTGAGCCCTGCCTGTGCTTCTGCTGAGGAAAAGGTCCTTGTACTGGAACTCTCCGATGCGATAACTCCTGTTTCCGATGACCTTGTGGTCGATGCACTCTTGATAGCCCAGCAGGAAGACTATGAAGCACTTGTCATAACCCTTAACACCCCCGGAGGCGGGGTTGATGAGACCCTCAGGATCATTGAGGCCATAGATGGGTCAGAGGTCCCGGTGATAGGCTATGTCTATCCAAGCGGGACAAAAGCATGGTCAGCAGGAACACTGATCCTCCTTGGGACCGATGTTGCTGCAATGGCCCCCTTTACAGTGATCGGTTCTGCCCAGCCGGTAACCGTTTCCACGGGAGGGGTCGAACCCGTTGAGGATGATAAAATCGTGAATGCCATCGTGGCACTTGCAAAAGAGAAAGCTAACCAGCACGGGCGCAATGAGACAGCTGCCGAGAAGTTCATCACAGAGAACCTGAACCTCAATGCTGAGGAAGCACTGGAAGCAGGGGTCATCGAATATGTGGCTACTGATATTGAGGATCTCCTTGAGCAGGTGAATGGCCAAACTGTAAAGGGAAAGGAGCTGAACACCAGCGGTGCTGCCATTGATACGTATACACCGAACCTCAGGCTGAGCTTCATGAACATAATCTCAGACCCCGTTATCTCATCGCTGCTGATAATGCTTGGAATATACGGCATTGTTATCGGGATCTCGAACCCCGGAGCAGGAGCTGAGATCTTTGGTGTCGTGGCCATCTCACTGGGACTTGTGGGAATGGGTTTTGATGTGAACATCGCTGCGATCTTCCTGATACTGCTGGGGGTGGTGCTGTTCGTTCTCGAACTACAGGCGCCGGGAGTTGGCATATTCGGAATAGCCGGTTTCATCTGCCTGATAGTGGGAAGCATATTCCTGGTGCCAATGGACTTCCCGCGCTGGTATACGCCTGCAGACGTTCAGCAGACAATGATAATTGCCATCGTCACACCTACCATCGTAATTGGACTGCTGTTCGTATTCGTTTTCTACAAGGTTCTTGAGGTCAGGCATCGCAAACCGATCATCGGAGAAGAACCCACAGGAGACCTTGCAGAGGCCCTCGATAAGATCAATGCCGGTTCGGAAGGCTTCGTAAGATACAGAGGAGAATACTGGAAAGCAAGATCAGAGGACGACCTGGAAGTGGGTGACAGTGTAATTATCACCGACGTCAAGGGACCGCTTCTGTTTGTGAAAAAAGTGGAAGAAGAAGAAGAAGAAGAATGAACTAAAGGAAAAAGCAGTTTAGGGAAGTGAGATCTCACTTCCTCTTTATCATTTCTATAACCTTTCTTTTCTTGTCAATGGCTTCTTGTGCAGCGTTATCGATCGCTAGCTTCATCTCTTCAAAGTCCCTTGGCTCCTCGTCCCCGATCATCTTCTTGATAGGGGTGTAAGCGGACTCCCTGAAGCGCGGGGTGAAATCACACATCTTGCCATCGATCATGATCTCTGCACCAGTGCCTTCAACTATCTCTCCGATTATATCGATATCCACACCTGCATCCCTGACGGTATTCATGATGTCGTCTGCATATTCCCTGGGAGCGATGATCAGCAGTGCATCGAGTGATACGCCAAGGTAATCGATCTCCAGCTTTTCCAGCATATCGAGCACTTTCGGATTGACAAGCGGACGCATCTTTGACTCATCGAAGACCAGCTTGACGCCAGCGGTCCTTGAGATCTCCTTTGCATCGCCACGGATACCACCATTGGTCACGTCGGTCATTGCATGCACGTGCTTTGTAAGGCCGGACGCTATGAGGGCCTCACATGCTTCGAGGAACTTGATATTGATGGTCTCATCCACCACATCGTGCATCCCGTAGTAAAGGGCTGCAGTGGAAACGGTTCCTCCACCTGCACCCTCGCTCATGAGGATAACATCTCCCACCTGCGTCTGCACACGGGAGGTCAGGTCCGTGGCGGTACCAACAGCACCAACACCACCGGTCATGCGTTCTCCGATGTCCATATCCCCTCCGATACGCAGGGTGCTGCCTGTTACAAGGGGGATACCTGTGAGCTCGGATACGGTGGTTATCCCTGCAATGTGATCGAAGATCTTTGCAACATCACCGTCGTCTGCAACGTGGATATCAGAAAGCAGTGCAACCGGTCGGGAACCCATCACGTACACGTCACGCAGGGATGCGCGGGCCACGTGAAAGCCTGCAAGGAAAGGGAAATCACTGAGACGGGAGTGGATCCCATCGATGGTGATGATTATGTAACCATCCCCCTTCTCGTTCATTACAGCACCTGAATCGTCAAGATGGGATGTATCGACCGCTGCGGTCGTCTTTCCGATGACCTCTGCGATCTTCTCATGAGCGTAGAAGTCACCCAATCCGCGGGAACCAACTCCGAACTCTCCCATGGTTACGCCTGAAACCGTGGACTTTAGTACATCGCCCTCCACATTCAGTGTTGCTTTTGCCTCTACAATAGCTGCTTTTGCAAGGGAACGTGCGTGTTTGGGGGTAGTGTCCTTTATCTCAAGTATGCGTTCTGTCAGTTTGTCCTCAAGTTCAGGATCATTCCTTCGAAGTCCTTTTCTTGCATAGCCTTCTATATCCATTGAGATCACTCCGGGATATCAGCACATATCTACGAAGTTCCTGAGCATCTTCAGGCCGATATCACCACTTTTTTCAGGATGGAACTGTGTTCCGATAACGTTGCCCTGTGAGTTGACAACCGATGCCGCGAACTTCACACCATACTCGCATGACGCAAGGGTGTGTGAAGCGTCGGTATCCACATAATATGAATGTACAAAGTAAACGAATGCACCATCTTCTATTCCGTTATAGAAAGGATGGTCCTGCTCGATAGTTAGTCTGTTCCATCCCATGTGCGGAACCTTAAGTTCACTGTGAGGGAAGCGAACGACCTTGCCGGGAACCAGGTCAAGCCCGGCGTTGAGACCGCCCTCTTCTGAGTGGCTCATGAGCATCTGCTGCCCCAGGCAGATACCGAGAACCGGTTTTCCGGACTCCACATAACTGTGTATTGCATCAAGGAAAGGAACGATGTTCTTCATTGCATCGGAAAAGGCACCAACGCCCGGAAGGATGACACCATCCGCACTTTCAAGGTCATCAGGGTCCTTTGAAATGGTAACTTCCGCACCTGCGTGTTCCAGCCCTTTCTGGACACTACGAAGGTTGCCAAGCCCATAGTCAATTATCACTATCTTTTTCATGGGGAGTACAGTACAGTTTTGGTACATCAATCTAACGCGATGATGAGGTCATTCACATCCATTACAAACAGCTATATTTTGAAGAGCGTTGGCTTTAAGATGCAGGACAACTTTTTTTATATTTGCCAATATTTATGGCGAAAATTTGGTGGGTTTGATTTGACGGGGAAAGAAGTGAAAATGGTTAGTATGTGCAGAAACTGCGGTTTGTGTAAGAACGAAAAAGAGTGGGAAATTCCTTCTATATATCTGTGTGAGGAATTTGGCGTCCTATGTAAGGGTAAAAAGATGTGCAAATGCTCAAACTGATCAGAGGGATTGAATAATAGCAGAACTTTTGCATGGTGACTTTGGTAAGTAATGGATTATTTGGATCTAAGAATGATAACTTTTTGACGTTATCATAAGACATCATAGTTAACGTAAGTTTTGATCACTTGCATCTACGTTTATCATTATGATCCGATGGATGTCAGCATGACCAGGAACTTGCAGAGCAACTGATGTTATCGAACCTTATACAATAACAAATTTAATCCTGCAATTATTTTTAAGGATCAGATCAGAGGTAATGTTCCAATTGCTGTGCTAATTCCAGGTATTTTTCAATTCAAGTACCCCAGATAATTATTAATATAATTATAAAAAATAAGGATATTTATATCTGATTTTCGCCATTGCAACACCGCCTGAAAAGGCAAAGGTACAATAGGTGATATGAATGAAAAACGCAAGAACTATCTTTAATGATGAAAGGGCGATAGAGCTACCCATCAACATAGTTGTTATGCTCGTTGTCGGGATGGTCGCACTGGCAGCTCTGATCGCCATTATCCCGCCACCCACAAAGAACATGGCCGTGAACATTGAGGAAGCAGGCCTTCAGGGAGCTACACTTAGTGCAGGGAACACTATCGTTGTGGATGCCACTACCGCACAGAACCCTCTGACCATCGTGGTCAGGATCACAGCTACCGACCCTGACGGGAACCCTGTCCGTAACGCGAACGCAATCCTGCGAGGTCTTGGCGGAGTGGCCAGCAATACCACCGACATAAACGGGGAAGCAACACTGATAACCACCGCTGCACAGGTGGAAATGGGTGCCAACCAGAACGAAGGCACCATGGACCTTACCATTGCAGCAGATGGATTCTATGATTACGAGAAAAAAGACGCAGTGATAGTCATCAAGACAAAGTGATCCCACTTTCCTTTTTTAATATGGCACAAAAGAGCATTGTTCGGGATGAAAGAGCAGCCATCGGTCTGCCCATACGCATGGTGGTCCTGACCATAATAGGGATGATCGGCTTCGCGGTGATCGTATCTGCAATAGTCAATGCGCCCACTGCACCGAGGCCCATGTATGCTACCTCTGATGTTACAAGCATAACATTATCAGGAAACAATTCCAGCACCGGACCCATCGGTATCACAGTCTCCAACTTCGACGGGGAGCCTGTGGGCGGGTGCAATGTAGTGCTGAGGGACCCTTCCGGGACAGTTGCTTCCGGAGGACTTACAGACAGTTCAGGTCAGGTCCGGATGAAGCTTGACAACATCTCGCTTCCTGTGGGAAAGCATGAGGGATACATTACCATCAAAACAATGGCTGATGGCTATATTGAACACGATGACGAACACTTTGTTAAGGTCATCCGTCAATAAAACAGAGTAAACAGAGTGACTGAAAGGTCGATTGTACAGATCGACCGGCCAACCGGATGAAGACAGATTAATCAGCCTTCCTGTTCACCCGATAGAACTTGAACAGGACCGCCAGAGCGAGCACCAGTCCCAGCCCAAGGGAAAAATAGGGGGATCTGAGAATATCCCATCTTCCTGCAAAGATCAGACCTCCTGTGATGAACAGGAGCATGGCACCCATGATACCTGAAAGCTCCACAGGCATCCTGATGGAACCGATGGTTATCCGGTTGCGGTCCTCGATGTGCCTGAGCTTTTCATCCTGTTTTGCAAGTGCTGTCTCCAGCCGGTCTGACAGCTTATCGATGTCCTGACGGATCGAGCCCTCTATAAGTGATCTTAACTCTTCAACTTCTGCTTTCAGCTTATTAATAGTCTCAATTGCAGCTCGGACATCGCCGGAAACCTGCGGTTGCTGTAATTCAAAAACGGTGCCTGCAACATCCTCTGCAGGAACTTCAACCGACAATCTTCTCTCCACTGCACGAAGCCTTTTCTCAAGGCTCCTTACGCTCTGATCAAAGGATTCGACCCTCCCCAGGACGTCATCCTTTGTAGTACCCCCACTCATATAACTCACCAGCAAAGACCTTCGTAAACAATATCCTCATCAAGCTTCTCAGGATCGATCATCTTTCGACCATCGATGATCACCTTCTCCTTCATGCCGTCGAACTCAGGACCGAGTTCCCTGAACTCATCCCATTCGGTCATGACAAGACAGGCATCCGCACCTTTCAGTGCCTCAGCGGCACTGTCGCAGTACTCTATGTTCTCGATAAGTCCCTTCATGTTATCAGTTGCCATCGGGTCATATGCAGCCACATCGGCGCCAAGCTCCAGAAGTCTCCTTATTACAGGAATTGAGCGTGATTCGCGGATGTCATCCGTCTGGTTCTTGAAGGCCAGGCCCAGGACAGCCACTCTTTTACCTCTGACATCCCCTGCGTGCTTTTCAAGAAGCTCTAGCATCTGCAATGGCTGAAGTTCGTTCACCTCGATAACGGATTCGAGGAGAGAAGGATAGTAATCCATCTCCTTTGCCTTGCCGATAAGTGCACGTACGTCCTTAGGGAAGCAGGAACCACCAAAACCGGCACCGGAGTTCAGGAAATACTCGGAGATACGGAAATCAGCCCCAACGGCCTTCATGACCTCATATGTGTCAATGCCCAGACGCTTGCAGATATTGCCGATCTCATTTGAGAACGATATCTTTGTTGCAAGGAAGGAATTGTTCACGTACTTGATCATCTCGGCAGTACGCGGCGTTGTCCTTGTTACCTCGCAGTCCAGACCCCGGTACAGTTCGGAAACAAGAGAACCAGTCCTCTGATCAATACTTCCGACAACGATCTTGTCAGGGTGCATGAAATCATAGACGGCCTTCCCTTCCCTGAGGAACTCAGGGTTCATGGCCACGCCAAAGTCCTTTCCGGCAGCCTTGCCTGAATGTTCCTCGAGCAAAGGAATGACTATATCCTCGGTGGTTTCAGGCACGACGGTGCTTTTCACGACCACAATGTGATAACCGTCCTTCTTTGCCATTGCCATGCCAAGGCTCTTGCAGGCATGTCCTACTATCGACAGGTCGATATTGCCATGTTCGTTGGATGGTGTTCCCACGCAAATAAAAGATACATCCGAGTTCTGAACGGCATAATCATAGTCATCTGTTGCGATGAGGTTCTTCTCAGCATGCTTTTTCATCAGGTCCCCAAGACCTTCTTCCCAGATAGGAGGGATGCCGTCATTGATCATCTGCACCTTTCTTTCGTCGATGTCGATGCATATAACTTCATGTCCAAGCTCTGCAAAACAGGCAGCAGTAACTGAGCCTACATAGCCGGATCCAATAATTGATACTTTCATAAAAAATCACCCCTAAGTACTAAAGTTGTGAAGGATGTATATTATAATAATGGTCTTGCATCAATACAGACCTGCCTTATGGTCCTTCTTTCATAGGAATATATGAACAAACAGAATTAAACCTATGGTAAGAACAACGAAAGATACATCCTTCGCCTGCAGTTTTGACCTGTGCACATAGAAGTTGCTGTGATCGTTACCATATCCCCTGCAAAGCATTCCTACATATGTCCTCTCACCCTGCTCATAGGACTGAACGAAAAGTGAACTTATTGTGTTACCTACCTGCTCAAGGACCCATCTTCTGGGAACATCCCTGTTCCAGACATCGAACAGACGGGACTGCTGTGCCACACGTATCCTTTTGAGAACGCTCCAGAAAACGAAGAGGTACCTTACCATCATGGTCAAAAGAAGTGTGAACTCCCTAGGAACTCCGAGCCTTCGTGCAGAGACCACGAAATCGTTCATCTTCATTGTGGAAGACAGGACAATAACAGAGGTCACGCACACAATGAACCTTGCCATAAGCATGAGGCCGAAATCTATACCTTCATAGGTTATGGTCAGCCCGAAGGGGAGTGATAAGGGATAAACTGTGAAGGTTTCAATGAAAGGCTGCCTTATAAAAGGCTGAAATATCGCAAGACCCAAACCAAATGGTATTACTGCAATGATCCTTGCCAGTACATAAAAAAGATTCAGATTCCCGATGATCATCAATAAAAACAGGTAGCTTTCAAGGATCAATAGCTTGGCGAAGTTCGCATCATCCAGTCTCGGGAGAGCTGCTACATAGATCACGATGCTGATAAAAGCTATGATCTTGATACGGCCATCCAGCCTGTGAACAGGGCTGTCCTTGTAGGATTCCCTTTCAATATCGGTTAATCCTATACCCATAGATGTTACTCCGTGGTGACCTTGTTTCTGTTCTGCTCAATCACGCGGATGATCTCATCCCTCGCATCTGTGGGAGCGATCTGGATCTGGGTATCTATACCCCCTTCCTGCAGAAGTTCAAAGACCTCAGCTATCCTCGGCATACGCAGATGGGCCTTCTGTATCAGTTCATGGTCACGGAATATTTCTTTAGGAGTACCTGTTGCAAGTAACTTCCCATGATCGATAATGCATATCCTGTCAGCAAATGAAGGAATGATATCAACATCATGGGTGGAGAGCACAACTGTCATGTTAAGTTGCCGGTTCATCCTGTCAATGATATCCATGACCTGACCGGCATTGAGAGGATCAAGTCCTGCCGTGGGCTCATCAAGCACAACGACCTCAGGACGCATGGCAAGCACTCCGGCAATAGCAACAAGCTTTTTCTGCCCACCGCTTAGATGATGAGGAGCACGGTTCTCAAAACCTTTCAGGTTCACAAGCTCAAGTGAAGTCCTTATCCGCTCTTCAACCTCTTCTTCAGACAGGCCCATGTTCATGGGACCAAAGGCAACATCTTCCTCAACTGTTGGGGAGAATACCTGATCATCAGGATTCTGAAAAACAATGCCAACCGTCTGACGGGCTCTTCTGATAGTCTTCTTTGAGATCACTTCCCCATTGATGATCACCTCACCGGATGAGGGAGAAAGTATACCATTAAGATGCTTGAAGAGCGTTGACTTGCCAGCACCATTTGCACCAAGGATGGCGATCTTCTCTCCAACATTGATAGACAGATCAATTCTATCGAGCGCTTTTGTATCACTGCTGGAGTATTTGTAAGAAAGATTCCTAAGTTCAATAATAGGGTTTTCAGTAGCCATGTTGATCTCATCTGCCAATTATCGGGTACTAACAGTGCTAAGTGACAGGAAGAAGATATATTATTATTAATAAATTATGCCACAATCTTCAAACTATTTTTTTTTGATTTTTATTGAAAAGAATTTCAGAATTTTGTGCCATATAGCTGATTTACAGATCTTTTGACAATTGAATTCCCGTTAATCTTATATATGTAATTGACACTGTTTGCAGTAATACCAAAGTAAAATAATGTAATACTTAATCATACAAAAGTGGTAGTATTCATAACAAGGAGGAAATTCAATGCATATACCGGATTCATTTATGCCTCTGTCCCAGGCACTTGTATACTGGGTAATAGCTCTTCCATTCATTTTTATGTCCTTCAGGTGGGCACGAAAAGATATGGATGATATGAAAATACCGATCCTTGCAGCACTGTCTGCAGGAATCTTTGCCATCCAGGCACTGAACATACCCATCGGAATGGGAACCAGTGGCCACATGGTCGGAGCTGCACTTGTAGCCATCATCTTTGGAAGTCCTTTTGCCGGAGTTCTTGTACTGACACTTGTATTGCTGGTGCAGGGAATCGTGTTCGCTGACGGAGGAATTACCGTGATGGGAGCCAATATCCTGAACATGGGCGTCATCTCAGGCTTTGTAGGTTACTATACATTCGTTGCACTCAGGAGCAGAAAGATCGACATCAGGATAGCAGCGTTCTTTGGTGCATGGCTGGGACTCTTCGTATCAGCTATTGCAACAGCAGTAGAGATGAGCATCGCAGGCACCTTCCCGCTTGTACCGGGACTCGTGGCAATGGGAACCTTCCACTTTGTCATAGGGATCATCGGAGAGGGACTTATCACTGCAATTGCGATCGCAGCCATCGCAAAGGCACGTCCTGACCTTGTGGACAGCAAGATAACAGAAGGTTCAAAGGAGGCTACATTGTGACAAGCCAGAACATGAAACTCCTGTACGCAGGAATTGTGATCGCACTCCTTATATCAGTACTTGCACCATTCCTTGCATCCCCGGACCCCGACGGCCTGGAGAGTGCTGCTGAAAGCGTTATTGATGAAGAAACCTTTGCCGGTCTTGAAGAAGCAGAGCCAGCGATCGAATCCCCTATGCCTGATTACTCCATAGAAGGACAGGGCAAGCTCGGAGAGGTCATTGCCATTTCCGCGGGAACGATAGCTATCCTCCTCATAAGCTTTGGTCTTGGAAAGGTTCTGAAAGCGAACAAGGCTAACTGAAAATATGATAAAGGAGGAGATAGCTCCTCCACTCTTTTTTTGAATATTTTATCTTACAAAACTTTCACAAGGATGGACTCACCGTCATCCACTGCATCCATTATACTGTGTGCAATTGCAGAATTGCTCCTGACCTTTACATCTCCATGGCGACCCACCGTTGCAGTGAAAAGATATGTATCGCCTGCATATATCTCAACGTCCTGTGAAGCGATCTCGGGGACGTTCAGTATAACGTGTTTCTTTGTGTGCTCGATGGTTGGACGATAGGAGCTTCCAGAGAACCTGTTACGTTCTGCATCCAGGCTCTTTTCTGAAGTCCTGCCCTTGACCTTAGTCTTACGGACCTGCTCCTTGAGCTCACGAACATCGATATGGACACCTACGATCCTTTCGATCTCATCGATAACAGCACCGCCCTTACCGATCACCTTCGATATCTCGCTCTCAAAGACCTTCACGACGGCACTTGTGTCGGAGACCATCTCAACCTCGACGGGGCCACGGGTATAGCGCTGAACAACGTCCCTGATCTCATTTTCTGCAAGGGACCATACCGGCTTTCTTCCTCCACCTGAAGTGGAGATCGGCATCACGACGACCTGCTCACCGAAGGTGTAGATCTCGAACTCCGGGGTCGATGTCTCAAAGTCGGAAACGACGATGACAGGTCTTGCAAGATCATCCTCCATCATTCCTGAAGGCACCTTTACGGTAAATTCAAGGGTCTGTACCTGGGCAACTTCTCCCCTGTCAATAAAGATGACTGTATCAACTACCTGAGGAATGACACCAAGCTCCACCCTGCCAATGAGCCTTTGTACGGCATCTATGGCACGGTTGGCATGCACAACACCGATCATACCGACGCCTGCAAGCCTCATGTCAGCAAATATCTCGAAGTCACGGGTCTTGCGCACCTCATCGTATATCGTGTAGTCGGGCCTTACGAGCAATAGCACATCTGCTGTCTTTTCCATGCTCCCTTCAAGAGGTGCGTACTGTGTGATCTCTCTTGGAACCTGCAGATCCCTTGGGGATTCCATGGTCTTTACAACGTAATCATGCTCATGCAGGAAAGTGGCAACACCTGCACCGAATGTGGACTTCCCCGCTCCCGGCGGACCTGCCACGAGTATTCCGCGCTGTGCAAGGATCCTCTCCTTGAGCTTATCTCCCAGGCGGTACTCATCCAGCTTCACCGATGCCACAGGACGCACCGCTGTGATCTCTATGTCATCCGAGAACGGAGGATTCGAGATGGCTATACGCATGTCACGTATCTGCAATACGGTTGCCCCCTTAAGTGACATCTCGATGAATGACTCCGAATCGGCACGTGCACGCTCAAGAAGCTCACGGGTTATCTCTTTCAGCTCTCCTGAAGTGCATGGAGTATCCCTTATTTCCACGAATTTCACATTCCTGATGGAACCGCGCTTGGCCATTGGGACAACTTTGTTCTTCAGGTGTACGGACATCGTATCGTCAGTGAAGAAATCCTCAATATGCAGAGTTATAAACTCGGCCTTTCTGGGTGGAAGGTACTCAACGTCCATTCCCTTTGCAACAGCAACATCATACTGCACCCTGTCACCAGTCATAAAGGTAGCACCTGCTTCTTCCGCACAGGAGCGGATGATGGCATCCACCGCACCTTCGCCGGCATATCTCCTCTCTTCAGCCGTAGGGCGCTCACCCATAAAAGAAATGTCTATAATACCATCTTTTGCCATTTCCTGAAGTTGCTTTAGCTCATCCAGACCTTTGTTGCCGATCTCCAGGCCCCGGTTCGCCTGTGATTCAAGTTCTGCGACCATGGCCTCAGGAATGATGATCGAAGCCCCTTCATATCCCCCTTCAACGATCATATCAGATACAAGACCATCAATAATGACACTTGTATCCGGTACTATCCTAGTAATCTCTTTATTTCCCATAAAAAGAACTAGCGTTCAAAACTATTTAACACAACTGACAGGAAAGTAATGAAACAGAAGAGAAAAAGAGAAAGGATAGAGATATTGTTCTAGATCCAAAGGAACAAATAGGTTCCCTGAAGCAGTTCTTTAAAGATCAATAGACATCTTCAGGATCAAACACCTTTTCCCCGACAACATCGCCCTCAATGTTGCGGTAGAAACATGAACGATGTCCAGTGTGGCATGCCCCGCCTTTCTGTTCGATCTTCATTACGATCGCATCCATGTCGCAATCTATAAGCATCTCATGCACTTTCTGCATGTGACCGGAGCTTTCTCCCTTCTTCCAGAGCTTTTGCCTGCTGCGGCTCCAGTAGTGAGCGATACCGGTATCAATGGTAAGTTTGAGGGATTCCCTGTTCATGTAGGCAACCATCAGGACCTCGTTGGTCTTATTATCCTGTGCAATGGCAATTATAAGACCATTGTCATCATATTTGAGGTTATCAAGATCTAACATACTGATCAGTTAATACACATACTATAACTATAAAAACTAAGAGGAATCAATATGTAGTGATTATAAATCTGGTGTGTAGAAACTTCATTTGAACATTTTTTACATACATGACAAGGTGAAAGCATGGATTACAGTTTCGATGGGTCAGGGGGTTACAGAGTTCCGACTGGTGTGGTAGGACTTGACGTTCAACTTGGAGGCGGGGTCCCTCCGGGAACGACTATATTATTGATCGCAGAGCCCGGTGCAAGCTCGGAAATATTTGCACAGCAGTTCGTCTATGGCGGTCTGGTGAACAATGAAGAAGTTTATTATTATTCTGCCGAACATCCATTTCAGGAAATAATCGGTGATATGAAGAACTTCGGCTGGGATATTGATGAATATGTTGAGAATGGAAGCATGGATTTTGTTGATGCTTACACCCCAAGGTTATGCAACATTCTTCCAAAAGAAATCGCATGCAGTCTTTCAGCCAAGGATTTCGTGAAGCAGAACACAGATGCTATGAACCAGCTAAAGACGGCTGCCTCCAAAGAAAGGAAAGGACAGTACAGGGGTGTTGTCGATTCAATATCATATTTCCTCAGGACCTATGATATGAAATCTGTCACGGAAGCTATCGAATTCATATCATCTGTCGGAAAGCTCACAAATGCTGTCCAGATCATCCTTATGACCGGAGGTACACATGACCCGGCAGTTGAGAACGGCCTCAAGAGCATCTGTGACGGGGTGATCGAATTCCGCATGAAAGAACGCGGAAGTGAGATCGAAAGGAGTATACTGATACGTAAGATGAGAGGAATGATCCCTCCTGACAAGACCATTTCATATAATGTAACTCACAAAGGAATTGAACTGGAAACTACGACCAGAGTTCTCTGATCGTCTCGTAGTGGAGATCCTCCAGATACTGTGAAAATAAAATATGGTTGATGAGAATGAAAGAAAAACTTGCTGAACTCCTGACAAATATATTTACAACTTCCGGACACAGTGTCTCTGAATCTGACACTGTGGACCTGATAGTAAAGAAAAACGACTACAAGACATATATTCTGCTTGCTAACAAGCCTGATCCTGCTCAGATAAGGAACTTTGCAGACCAGATTCCTGATGGTACAGGCCTGTATGTCACTATGCAAAATATGGAACCGGAACTGAGAGACTATGCATCTCATGTTGGCCTTATCACATGGGACCGTGATGAACTTGCACTCCAGATAGGAAAAGCAGTCATCGCCGACCTTGAAGGCAATGCTGAAAATCTTCAGCTCGTGGCTTACAATGTAGACAGTAATGCTGCTTCGGCTGAGGATTCATTGTTCAGGGCTACCGGTTCATCAGGAAGCTTTGAAGTGGCTTCCGATGCTTTCACATCTCCTGTTGCTTCAGCAAAAGCTCCAGCACAACCTGCATTCCAGGGAAATGTACAGGAAGAGAAGGGTACTTTTAATATCTGGGGAACTTCACCTGAGATGCAGCAGGCATCTGCAATGGGAACCTATCAGCAGGAAGAGAGATCCTATATTGAACCACCTCTGTCAACCATACCGGAACCACAGCAACCTTCATGGCAGGCATCACAGCCCCTCCCTCCAACTCTTGACCTTCGCACTGCACCGATAAAGTTGCAAAAAGAAAGGGCTGCAATGATGGCAAAGTCCGAGATAGGGATGCCTGAGGGCGTTGTTCTCAAATTCGTACCTTTCTGGAACTATGCGTATGCGGTCAAGGCGGAACACAGGTTCAAGAACAAGGTAATTGATATTTCCGGCCAGGGCCAGGGTTGTCTTAATGCCCTTAATGGTAACAAGGAAAATCTGGAAATTTACCAGGTAACCGACAGCGTGACACTTCCTGATGACAACTACGAGATAAAAGCCAAAATGATCGACCAGAAGGAAGCTGAAAGCACACTGATATCGAACATTATTGAGGAATACACAAAGGATGTACGCTTCAACAATGTGGTCGGCGAGGCTATGATATCCGAACACAAACTGTTCAAACCATCAATGGATGATATCAGGTTCAAGATGGAACTGATATATGTTCCTATATGGGAAGTAAAGGGTGCAAGGAACTCTGTAGAGATAAACGCATATACACAGGAGATACTCACGAACCCCGTGGACGATGATGTAGAGTTTATGTGAGAGTTCGTTCGCATCTACCCGAACGTATATATAGACGAAAACTGTATATAGAGACCACAGCATTTACTGGCTTTAGAAAGTTTAAAAAAATGGAGTGATAAAAAATGATCGAGATAACAGATGTTGCTGCAACAGAATTGAAAGCATTGCTCGAAGCTGAGGACAAACTGGACCATGCTCTGAGGATCTTTGTTGCAGGTATGGGATGCAGTGGCATCCAGTACGGAATGGCACTCGACAATGAGATCAAGGAAGAAGATGTCACCGTCGAAAGCAAGGACATAAAGATCGTAATGGGTCCTGACATCAGCGAACAGCTGGACAAGGCAACCATCGACTACATTGACACAGATGGTGGCAAAGGATTCATCATTGACAACCCAATGGCTGCAAGCGGATGCAGCAGCTGCGGTGGCAGTTGCCACTAAGAACAAGGTTTTTAATTAATTAATACCATCCTACGCGGTAGTAATTAACAGGTGATCATATGATTCCAGGTATGGGCGGAAGGGGTATGAACCCCAAAAAGGTCAAGCAGATGATGAAACAGATGGGCATCAACATCGACGAGATCGAAGATGTGGAACAGGTCATCATAAGGACCGCGGACAAGGATATAGTATTCAACGATGCAAGTGTCACTATCATGAATGCACAGGGAGTTGACACCTATCAGGTGACAGGTACTCCTCAGGAAGTACCACGTGAGGTGCAGATCCCTGAAGATGATGTGAGACTTGTGGCAGAGCAGACCGGCGCAAGCGAAGAGACTGCCCTTGAAGCTCTCAAGAATGCTAACGGGGATCTGGCAGAAGCAATTCTTGCCCTTTCCTCATGAACCCTTAATGGGTTCTTCTTTTTTATTATCTCTAGATTGAGTCTTTTTAGAATATTGGAGAATTATATTTATACAGTGCATCTGTATATCCATCCTTATTGACATATGGAAAAGAGGATAGAGATGACAGAAGAAATAGCAGATACCAACCGTGAACAATTAGCTACAAGGATGGGGTTCCTGCTTGTTTCTGCAGGATGTGCCATAGGTCTTGGAAACATCTGGCGTTTCCCTTTCATTGCAGGAAAATACGGAGGTGCAGCCTTTGTTCTCTTTTATCTAGCATTCCTTCTCATTCTCGGATTGCCAATACTCATAATGGAGTTTGCTACCGGAAGGGCAGGAAGGCGGAACATTGCAGGATCCCTGCGAAATCTTGAGCCAAATGGAAAAAGATGGCATCTGTTCGGATATATTGCCATCATAGGAAATGTTATCCTGCTTATGTTCTATACGACGGTTGCAGGATGGGGATTTGCATATTTCTATTACATGGTAGAAGGTAGTTTCATCTATCTTGACCCTTCGGAAATAGGTGTATTCTTCGATCTGTTCATGGGAAGGACCATGGAAATGATAACCTGGATGGCACTGGTGGTCGGCATAGGAACATTCATATGTTCAGTAGGTCTGCAAAAAGGAGTTGAAAGGGCCGGTAAAGTGATGATGTCAGGGCTTTTCTTTATCCTGATAATACTTGTACTTCGTTCTGTGACCCTTCCCGGTGCTGCTGAAGGCATCAGTTTTTACCTTGAACCTGACTTTTCAAGCCTTAGCTGGGAGGGGATCTATGCTGCCATGACCCAGGCGTTCTTCACTTTGAGCGTTGGTGTCGGGGGGATGACAATCTTCGGCAGCTATATCAACAGGGATCATTCCCTTACAGGGGAGTCATTGAAGATAACGTTCTTTGACACTGCCATAGCACTTATGGCAGGGCTAATGATATTCCCGGCTTGTTCTGCCTTTGGGGTTGATGTGGGTTCAGGTCCCGGCCTGCTCTTTGTAACATTACCGAACGTTTTCAACCAGATGCCAGCAGGTGTTTTGTGGGGAACCCTCTTCTTCCTGTTCCTTGCCTTTGCCTCAATGTCAACTGTAATGGGTATCACAGAGAACGTAATAGCTTTTACAATGGACGAATGGGGATGGAAAAGAAGGAAGGCATCGATCATGAGCGGAGTTGCAATATTCGTTCTGTCCATACCATGTTGCCTGGGTTTCGGACCATTGAGCTGGTTCAAGCCTTTTGGAGAAGGAACGTCCATTCTTGATCTGGAAGATTTCATCTTTACTAACAATATCCTTCCGATAGGTGCACTTACACTGGTGCTATTCTGCAGTTACAGTTTCGGATGGGGATGGAATAATTTTATCCAGGAGACCGATCACGGGAAAGGAATAAAATTCCCAAAACAGGCAAAACCATATATAAAGTACATACTGCCACTGATAATAATCTTCATACTTGTCAGAGGATGGATAGGCACACTATCCTAAAATATAAAGGGGAAAAGAGATCAGGATCCAAGTCCAAGGGACTTCAATACTGAATGATATTCATCAACAGGCATCCTTGAGTAAAATGCACGTTTGACAACCTCGCTCAGGGAGGGATGGATATCCATTCCATGGACAATGGGAGCTATGTTTACCCCCGGTGTGTTCATGAGAGTTATCATCTGATGAACAAGAACAGATGCCTGTGGCCCGATTATGTGTGCCCCAAGCAACATATTAGTGGAGTTGTCCAGTATGACCTTGACAAAATAATCCTCAAGAGCCATGGCCATGCCTTTGCCTGTATCCTCGAATCTCTGGAAACCGATGGAAATATTCTCTTTACCATATTGTTCCACGGCTTCTGCTTCACCCATTCCCACGCCGGCGATCTCCGGGTAGGAAAATATCGCATGGGGTACTGCATGGTAATCAACACTTACATCGGCATTGAGAACGGAGTTCTGGTAGGCAACAGTGGATTCATAGTTGCCCACGTGTTTAAAAAGGAATTTACCATTGGCATCACCAAAGGCCCAGACATTGGGACAGCTCGTTTCCATATGGTCATTTACCTTTATCCAGCCCCTCTCATCAGTCTCAATGTCCCCTTTTTCAGGATGAAGGATATCTGTGTTCGGGCTTCTGCCGGTGGCCACAAGGATCTCATCCGCCAATATCTCTTTTTTTTTACCGGAGTTCCTGTCCTTTGCAATGATCTTCTTCCGGTTACCCGATAATTGAACTCCTTCAACCTCATGATCTGTAAGTATGGTCATGTACTTTTGCATCTTCTTTTTTGCAAGTTCACTTATCTCCGGCTCTTCCTGGGAAATGATCCTTGAACTGCGTCCGATTATAGTTACATCGGAACCCATGGCGGAAAAGAAATGACCATATTCAGCAGCTATGTAGCCACCACCTATGATAGCAAGACTCTTTGGTAAGGATCTCAGTTCCAGAACTGTGTCGCTTGTGAGATAACCTGCATCTTCCAGACCTTTGACAGGAGGGATCATGGGTCTTGATCCTATGCTAAGGTAGATCATTCTAGATGTGATCGTCTCATCGCCGACCTTAAGAACATATGATTCTACGAACTCCACAGTATCCTCATAGTAATCCATCTTAGGACTTGAAGAGAGCCCATCGTGGATCATATCAATATCCTGTCCGATGGAAGATCGCATCCTTTCCATGATAAAATTGAAGTCTATGCTCCTGATCTCAGCATCAATACCGAACTTACCTGCCCTTCCGATCTCCCTAACAAGTTCTGCAGGATAAAGCAGCATCTTGGAAGGAATACAGCCCCTTGTCAAACAGATACCGCCCGGCTTGTCCTTATCAATGACAGCCACTTTCATCTCAGGATTATCCTGCATCATCAGGCCAACATAGTTCATACCAGAACCGCTGCCTATCACTATCAGATCATATTCTTTCATCTGCACACCCCAAATTAAAGTATAAAGATATTATAAATGCTTCTTTGTTATATATGATGCTCTTTCAGAAAAGCGACATCAGTTAAAAGCAGTTAGAACAAAATATCGAAAGATTGAAAAATAATAGTATCTCAAAATCAATTACCGGAAATGAACTTCAGCTTGTCCTTGACAAGAGCTTCCAGGTCATCAAGATTATTGCATTCATTTATTTCATCAGATGCGACCAGCAGGTCAAGTCTCTGACCCCTTTCAAGATATACGCATGGGAATGAGACACCGGGATAATTATATTTTTCATGGAACTCGTCCCTGTGCAAGAAGACCACCGGAACAGGAAGATCATTCACAAAGGACTTCCACTCGCCCTTCATACCAGTATTACTATGAGTGATGGCACAAAGATTACATTCATATTCCGAAGGAGAAACTATCTTGTGGATATAGTCTTTCATCTCATTGACCAGACCACTGTCTGCATTGTAGACGAAAATTATTGACACTTTGCTCATAGAATTACCCTCGTCCCTAGTAATAATTTAGGGTTCAATGGGATATAAGTTTAAAGTTTATTTTACCTGTCCATCAATCGAATCAAAAGCTGGCGGTCATTAATACAAAGATCAGGACTTTAAACTACCAGAATCAGAAATTCTTAAGAAAAAATCAAACCCAAAGCTAGTGGATGTAGATCAAGTTAAAAGAATAAGGTAATAGAGTGAGCACAGCAGCGATGTAGATTTCCCAAGGACTCTCGTACCTCAGTACAGTAAACAACGTGGGCAGGCTTATCTTCTGTGTTCGGAATGGGAACAGGAGTTGCCCTGCCGCTGTGGCCGCCGTACTCAAACTCATATTGATGAATGAAAGCCAAGGTCCGGATTCGAACCGGAATGAAATCGCTCTGCAGGCGATTGCGTAGCCGCTCCGCCACCTTGGCATTTGAACGAACCCTAATAGGCAATACAGACATATAAGCCTTTACATTGCGACAGGGCAGTACATACTTTAAGCAGAACCAAAGATGAATGTTAAAATTCTGAAAAAGATAAAGACACAGCTCATGGGTTGTAGCAAATCAAGAAAAGTTAAGGTAAAGAGTGAGCATAGCAGCGATGTAGATTTCCCAAGGACTCTCGTACCTCAGTACAGTAAACAACGTGGGCAGGCTTATCTTCTGTGTTCGGAATGGGAACAGGAGTTGCCCTGCCGCTATGGCCGCTATACTCACTTCTAATACTGGAAATGATCATGTTAATTATATCACATATCAGATTTCGCCTGGACAGAGCGAGACGGATGAGGCACGGATATTAGTAGCCGCGGACTGAACACCTCGTTACCTTGGTGCGTACATCCCGACCCTATCAATCCGGTCTTTTACCGGAATCCTTAACGCAGTCTCTTTTTAGGTTAGATTTCGAGCTTAGATGCATTCAGCTCTTATTCCTTAGCGCGTAGCTGCTCGGCATTGCCTTGTCAGACAACCGATCGACCAGTGGCGCCGTTGCCCTGTTCCTCTCGTACTAAAAGCAACTTACCCTCAGACTACAGACACCTCTAGTAGATAGTAACCGACCTGTCTCACGACGGTCTAAACCCAGCTCACGATCTCCTTTAATAGGCGAACAACCTCACCCTTGGCTGCTGCTGCACAGCCAGGATGGAAAGAACCGACATCGAGGTAGCAAGCTGCCGGGTCGATATGTGCTCTTGCCGGCAACGACTCAATTATCCCCGGGGTAACTTTTCTGTCATCTTTAGCCCGCACCAAGCGGGACATAAAGGTTCGCTAGAACCGACTTTCGTCTCGCGATCCACTACTGTGCTGAATCACGTCAGGCTAACTTATGCTCTTGCACTCTTCAGTAGGTTTCCGACCCACTTGAGTTAACCATTGCGCGCCCTTGATATCTTTTCAAGGGCGTCCCGCCCCAGGCAAACTGCCCACCTATCGGGGTCCTCCTCTCGGAGTAAGGGGCGTAACTTTGGAAGGGTAGTGTCCCAATTGCGACTCCACCGATGCTGGCGCACCGGCTTCGACGTCTCCTACCTACACTGTACATCCAAAATCACACCCCAGCGACAGGCTGCAGTAAAGCTCCACGGGGTCTTCACTTCCCCCTAGAGGTCTCTAGACTCTGCACTAGAATGTAAGCTTCACCGGACTCTGGCTAGGGACAGTAGAACTCTCATTGATCCATTCATGCAAGTCGCCAATTAAGCGACAAGGTACTACGCTACCTTAAGAGGGTCATAGTTACCCCCGCTGTTTACAGGCCCTTCTTTCCGTTGAACCGAAGTTTCAGGTACCTGCACTGAGCAGGATTCAGAGATCGTACTAGCCCTTACGGGTTTGCGATCTCCTATGTTGGTATTAGACAGTTAGAGTTCTCTGGTCACTGCGACCTGCTGTCTTCACAGCAGGCACTCCTTCTCCCGAAGTTACGGAGCCAATTTGCCGAATTCCCTTAGCCAAATTATTCCGACACGCCTTAGCCTTTTCAGCTAGGGGCACCTGTGTCAGATCTCGGTACGGACATTTAGCTCCCTTTTCACGGGTTCCAGGGTGCAGCTGACTTTCGCCATAACATATTCGTCTGCTTCTCGCCATTACGGCTCTCCACAGAGTTCGATGCTTAGACGGCGCGACGGCGCCGCTCAGCCTGCCCCGAAACGTCAGTTTTATTGCTAAATGGTACAGGAATATTAACCTGTTTCCCTTTCGATGTACTCGAATTACGGTACAACTTAGGACCGACTAACCCTCGGCTGACGATCATTGCCGAGGAAACCTAGCCCCTTCGGCGGTCAGGATTCTCACCTGACTTTGCTGTTACTATTACCAGGATTTTCGTTTCCGCACGGTCCACAGGACTTCACAGCCCTGCTTCTGCCCGAACGCAACGCCTTCCTACGAGATTACCTTGCGGTACTCCGTGGTATCGGTGGTCGACTTGAGCCCCGTCCATTTTCGGGGCCCCAAACCTCGACTGGTGGGCTGTTACGCACTCTTTAAAGGATAGCTGCTTCTAAGCTAACCTTCCAGCTGTCTAGGGCTTAGGACGCCCTTTAGTATTAACACTTAGTCGACACTTAGGGACCTTAACCACGGGCTGGGTTGTCTCCCTTACGGACTACAAGCTTACCCCAGTAGCCCGGACTCCAACCTTCTACGACGACGGTGGGTTCGGAGTTTGACAAGCGGCTGAGGAATTTCTTCCCCGGGACCACCAATCAGTGCTCTACTCCACCGACTATCTCCAGTTAGGTCATGCTGCGACATGTTTTGGAAGGAACCAGCTGATGCCGGGTTAGATTAGCCTTTCACTCCGAGACGCAGGTCACACGAATGATTTGCAGATCAATACCGCTTGCGGTCCTCCACGTAGCTTTCGCCACGCTTCAACCTGCCCACGCCTAGATCACCCGGCTTCGGGTCGTAACTTAGTGACTCCACGCACTTGTATACGCCGCGTCTCACCACAAGGGTTGCACGCATGTTGCTTTCGCTTCGGCTTCCCAGATAAAAGGTTAGCCATCGCCACTTAATTACACTCCCTGGCCCGTTCTTCAAAACGTATGATATGACATCGGCAATAGAACTCGTACTACAACCTCGCGGTTGATTCCTTCGAACTAAAGATCCTTTCATGCCATATCGCTCCATCACCATCAGGTTTCAGGCACTTTTAACCTCCCTTTTGGGGGTACTTTTCAGTTTTCGGTCACCCTACTACTTCGCTATCGGTCTCAAGACGTATTTAGTTTTGGAAGTTGGTGCCTCCCAAATTCCCGCGTGATTTCCAACACACGGTACTCAGGAACACTTCCAGATCCGCTTTTCTTTACTTACGTGACTGTCACACTCTATGGTCTAACGTTCCAGATAAGTTCAGCTAGGAAAAGAGGGGATCCTTAGAAGGTCCTATAACACCACATCTCCCTCACATTGCTGGAGGGATTCAGTTTGAACTTTGCCGGGTTCATTCGCCATTACTAACGGCATCTCTTCGATTTCTCTTCCTGCCCCTACTAAGATGTTTCAATTCGGGGCGTTCCCGATCATGACTGATCAGCACAAATGTGCTAAGAGGTCTCATTAGGAAATCCCAGGTTCATAGGTTCCATGCGCCTACCCTGGGCTTATCGCAGCTTGGCACGTCCTTCATCAGCGCTTGAGCCGAGCCATCCACCTGACGGCATAATTACCAGAGTCCATCTCACTTTGTCCAGTGAGCGTCTGATATGTAATATATACATGATCTCATAGTGCCCAAAATCGGGGAATGGGCACATCCATCCTTCCCAAGCAATATTACTTGCTCGGTGCACTTGATGATTTGTGAATCGTAATTGATCCAATGGACTTGCTGGGATTCGAACCCAGGGCCTTCGCCTTGCAAAGGCGACGATCTTCCAACTGATCTACAAGCCCTCGCTCTCGTTCTACCAGCGAAATCTTGTTTCATTGAAAGTGGTTTGTTGAATGTGGCAGTCTTTCGATTTCTGACTGATAGCGGTGATCCGCTTTGTGCGGATCTTGCTTAGGAGGTGATCCAGCCGCAGATTCCCCTACGGCTACCTTGTTACGACTTAACCCCCCTTGCGAAATTTAGGTTCGAACACGGCACAAATCCGTGCCCTCACCCATACCTCACTCGGGTGGTTTGACGGGCGGTGTGTGCAAGGAGCAGGGACGTATTCACCGCGCTATGTTGAAACGCGATTACTACGGATTCCAGCTTCATGAGGACGAGTTACAGTCCTCAATTCGAACTACGGCTGGGTTTAGGAGATTACCATCACCTTTCGGTGTAGGGACCCATTGTCCCAGCCATTGTAGCCCGCGTGTAGCCCGGGAGATTCGGGGCATACTGACCTACCGTAGCCCGCACCTTCCTCTGGTTTAGCACCAGCGGTCCCCACAGAGTACCCATCATCCCGAAGGACATGCTGGCAACAGTGGGCACGGGTCTCGCTCGTTGCCTGACTTAACAGGATGCTTCACAGTACGAACTGACGACGGCCATGCACCTCCTCTCAGCGATTCAGGTAAGGTCTTTAGCCTGACCTACATGTTGCTGTCGCCCCCGGTGAGTTTTCCGGCGTTGAGTCCAATTAAACCGCAGGCTCCACCCGTTGTAGTGCTCCCCCGCCAATTCCTTTAAGTTTCAGCCTTGCGGCCGTACTTCCCAGGTGGTTCGCTTCACGGCTTCCCTGCGGCACCAGAAACGGTCGCACCGTCCCTGACACCTAGCGAACATCGTTTACGGCTGGGACTACCCGGGTATCTAATCCGGTTCGTGCCCCCAGCTTTCGTCCCTCACCGTCGGACCCGTTCTGGTAAGACGCCTTCGCCACTGGTGGTCCCATAGGGATTACAAGATTTCACTCCTACCCCTATAGTACCTCTTACCTCTCCCGGTCCCAAGCCTGACAGTATTCCCCGGAAGCCTAACAGTTGAGCTGTCAGATTTCCCGAAGAACTGATCAAACCGGCTACGGACCCTTTAGACCCAATAAAAGTGATTACCACTCGGGCCGCCGGTGTTACCGCGGCGGCTGGCACCGGTCTTGCCCGGCCCTTGCTAACACATGCCGTTTACACATGTGGACAGCCAACATAATATGCTGGCACTCGGTGTCCCCTTATCGCGGTTTCCCGCATTGTAAAGTTTTCGCGCCTGCTGCGCCCCGTAGGGCCTGGATTCATGTCTCAGAATCCATCTCTGGGCTCTTGCTCTCACAACCCATATCCGTCGTAGGCTAGTAGGTACATTACACCCACTACTACCTGATAGACCGCAGATCCATCCTTAGGCGACCGAAGCCTTTGAACCAAAAAGCATTCCAGCAATAATGGCTTATTCGGAATTATCACCAGTTTCCCGGAGTTATGCCGAACCTAAGGGCAGGTTATCCACGTGTTACTGAGCAGTCCGCTATGTTCACGAAGAACATGTAACTCGCATGGCTTAGTCGAACACCGATAGCAGTAACCTCTGGCAGGATCAACCAGAGTTATTTGTTAAAGCACACAAATTTGGAAGTTAACTAAGAATTGTCGGAAAAGAACTCTATTTAATTAGAGAGTTGTTTTCTATGCACAATAGTTGGTTAGTTCTTTGATAGATAATATCACTATCAGTCAGAATTAACCGAACTGCCACATTCAACGTCAGACCGGAAAAGCTCCGGTCTCCACCAATGATTTTGATTTGGAGGTGATTGAATTCCTCGCACGTTGTGCGGGATTCCCTAGATACATTCCATCGTATATATACCTTCCGATTCGGAAGGTTGCTGCACATTTTTGGAGAATGTGCAAGATACACGAAGAATGTATAGCGTTTTTCGAGCTCACAACCCGACCGTGTCAGAATCGACACCGACCGGCTAATTGTGAGCATCCCTACAACAGCAGCCTCATATATATACGTTGCGTGACACGGTGTGACAGGGGTTTATGTTGAGGAGGATTTAGGGCAATATACAACATGAGATCTGCGGATTTTTTAAGAAGGCCACAAAATACAACATTTGCAATGAAGATCAGGAAGATTTACCCTAAATCGATATCAATCGAGGTTAAACCTAATTTTGGGATAAAATCTGACCAATGAAGAAAGGAGGACAATGATTGCCCTGACTCGACCTCCTGCGCCCCGCATTGCCGTAACCCTTCAAAGGATGTTACCAATTCCGGATCAAAATCTAAAAGATGATAATACTAATATATAGTAAAAATTCCGGGAATCTGACAAACACCATTCCCTATTTATACTATTAATCATGTAGTATATACGATTATTATGGATACAACTACACAACTGAGGGATCGCTTTTTACGGCGATAAACCGATACGAGACCGAAAGATAAGCATTTTTGACACAACTCTTCGTGACGGCGAACAAACCCCCGGTGTATCCCTTACTCCTGAGCAAAAGATAGAGATAGCTCACCAGCTTGCAAAGCTTGGAGTGGATACTATCGAGGCAGGGTTCCCGATCGCCTCTGCAGGCGACATGGAATCCGTGCGCAACATCGCAACCGCAGGCCTTACTTCAGAGGTATGCGGACTTGCACGTGTTCTCACAAAAGACCTTGATGCCTGTATCGATGCAGACGTAGGAATGATACACACCTTTGTTTCCACATCTGACATCCAGAGGATACACACTATCAAGAAGAGCCGTGAAGAGGTCATTGAAATGGCGACCAATGCCGTAGAGTATATCAAGGACCACGGCATGCGCTGCATGTTCTCCGCAATGGACGCGACCCGAACGGATATGGATTACCTGATCGAGGTCTACAAAGCGGTGGAAGGTGCAGGGTGTGACATAATAAACGTCCCTGATACTGTAGGAGTTATAGCTCCTTCAGGCATGTATCGCCTGATCAGTGAGCTGGACAAGGAGATCAATATCACCATCGACACTCACTGCCACAATGACTTCGGACTTGCCGTAGCAAACAGCCTCATGGCCATCGAAGCCGGTGCAAGACAGGCACAGGTTACGGTCAACGGGCTCGGGGAGCGTGCAGGAAATGCCGATCTTGCGGAAACCGTGATGAGCCTACATTCTATTTATGGTGCAAAGACGAACATCAACACAGAATACATCGTTGAGACAGCACGTATGGTGGAGCGTTACACAGGAGTTGCCATCCCGCCACACATGCCGGTCGTCGGAGAGAACGCATTTGCCCATGAATCAGGCATACACACACACGGCGTCCTGGAGAACTCCGATACCTTCGAACCAGGCATAATGACACCGGAAATGGTTGGCCACACACGAAGGATAGTACTTGGAAAACATGCAGGAAGGCATGCAGTACTCAGGTCTCTCCAATCTGCGAACATCAATCCTACCGACGAACAGCTCGATGCCATCATCAGTAAGGTAAAAGTGCTTGCAGACAAAGGCAAACGCATAACCGATGCAGACCTCTATGCAATAGCATTCGACATCCTCGGTAAACCTGAAGGAATGCCGGTCATCGACCTCAAGGAGGTCAGTGTGATGACAGGAAACGTCACCACATCCACAGCTGTTGTAAAGGCCCTGGTCAATGGAACCGAGCGCATCACATCCGATGTTGGTGTCGGACCGGTAGATGCAGCCCTGAAGGCCGTTGAGACCCTTATCGGTAAACACGCATCAAGCGTAAGCATACATGACTTCCGTATAGAAGCTGTGACCGGCGGTGCAGATGCACTGGCAGAAGTGATTATCGGTGTACAGGACAAGAACGGCAGGATAGTCACTGCCCGCGCCGCGAACGCGGATATTGTACTGGCATCGGTAGAAGCGCTCGTAACAGCTATTAACATGCTCCTTAAAACATAAGGGGCATGCAAGAGGTCATCGATTCGCACTGTCACCTTGATTTTCCGAAATTCAACCGTGACCGTGACGAAGTAATTGAAAGAGCACGCAATGCGGGTGTTGTTGAAATGGTCAATTCAGGCATTGACCTGAAGACCAACAACTCAACACTCGCACTTGCAAGACAATATGATTTTATCCATCCTACACTGGGCCTTAGCCCGCTTGTTGTCTCCCATTACGGTAACGAGGTTGCCGACGAGATCCTTCTACAACTTGAGCAGCACGCCGAGGAGAGCATTGCCATCGGCGAAGCAGGTCTTGATTATCATTACTACAAGGACAGCAAGGAAAGGGAACACCAGAAAGAGTACTTCAGGAAGGTTATCGAAATAGCAGAATGCTACGATAAACCTCTGGTGATCCACGGGAGGGAAGCCGAAGAAGATTCCTTTGAGATGGTAAGGGACCTCGATAAGGTCATTTTCCACTGCTATGGCGGTTCTATGGATACCGCCGCCATGATAACAGATGCCGGATACTACATCTCAATTCCAACCATCGTATGTTTTTCGGACCACCACAGGTCCATAGCCGAAAATGTCCCGCTGGACAGGATACTGATCGAGACCGACAGCCCTTACCTGTCCCCAAGAAAAGGGCGCAACGAACCGGCATTTGTCCGGGATACCCTTCCCGTGATCGCGGAAGCACAGGGAAGAGAAGAAGACAAAGTTGCAAAGGCAACCCTTAAAAATACAAGAAGTGTATTTGGTCTTTAAGATAGATCAAAGTAGATATAACCAAAGGAGACTCATAATGAAAGTTCAGAGGATCAACACATCCCCATATGCATCCAATTCATACCTTATCAACGAAAAGATACTCATCGACCCGGGAATGGACACAGATAAAATTATTGAAAAACTGAAAGAACTTACAGACCCTGCCAACATCGAGCTGATAATCCTGACCCACGGACACTTCGATCACAGTGCAGCCGCAAAACCTGTAGCCGAGCTCTGTGACGCACCCATAGCCATACACAAGGACGATGCAGCATCCCTGAAAAGCGGAGAGGAAAGCGCATCCATACTATTCTCATCCCCGGCACCGGACTTCGAGCCAGACATCCTCTACGAGGACGGGGATATCGTGAAGATCGATGACACTGAAGCACTTCAGGTCATCCACACACCCGGACACACTCCTGGCGGTATCAGCCTCTACGAACCTTACTCCAAAGGACTTTTCTCAGGCGACACCGTATTCCCCAACGGAGGGATAGGACGTACAGACTTTGCCGGAGGATCCATGGAAGACCTCACAGCCTCCATAGAAAAGCTCACAGGACTTGATGTCATCACCATCTACCCCGGACACGGGCCGGTTACAAGTGATGACGCAAACGCCCAGATACAAATGTCCCTGCAGATGTCAAAAGCATTCCGCTAAAGAGGAAAACATGCCAGGAAAAAAACGAAAACAAAGCAGCCCTGATGAATCGAAATTCCTCCCTATGGACCGAAAGGAATGCAAAAGGAGAGGCTGGGATGAACTTGATATCATCATAGTAACCGGCGATGCATATGTAGACCATCCCGGTTTTGGTGCGACCATAATTGGCCGTGTCCTCGAAGATGCAGGATTTAAGGTAGGGATCATCGCCCAGCCAAAATGGGACAATACCGATGACTTCATGAAACTTGGCAGACCACGCCTCTTCTTTGCGGTAACAGCAGGCAACACCGACTCCATGGTGAGCAATTACACACCTGCGCTCAAGCCAAGGCCAAAGGACATGTACTCCCCCGGTGGCAAGACCGGGCTGCGACCTAACCGCGCAACAGTGGTCTACTCCAACAGGCTCAAGGAAGCCTACCCCGACGTACCCATCGTGATAGGAGGGATTGAGGCATCCCTACGCCGTTTTGCGGAATACGACTACTGGTCCGGCAAGGTAAGGCAGTCCATACTTGCAGATGCGCCTGCAGACCTTCTGGTCTATGGAATGGGTGAACTGCAGACCACGGAGATCGCACACAGGCTTGATGCAGGCGAGGACATTACTGAGATAAAGAACATCTCCGGTACCGCCTGGAAGCTGGAAGTGAAGAAATGGAAGGAAATGAAAGCAGATGCGGACAGCGATTTTCCCTACGTGGAACTTCCTTCCTACAATGAAGTATCATCTGACAAAAAGCTCTACGCAGAAGCCTTCAGGCTCATGTATGAGCAACAGGACCCTGCAAGGGGCATCGCGCTGATACAACCCCATCCAAAGACGATCATCATCCAGAACCCGCCGATGAGGCAGCTTTCACAGGAAGAGCTTGACCATGTCTATGAGCTGCCCTACACAAGAGAAGAACATCCATCCTACAGAGAAAGGGTGCCTGCACTGGAACCTGTCAAATTCTCCATTACAACTCACAGAGGCTGCTTTGGAAGCTGCTCTTTCTGCGCCATAACACAGCATCAGGGACGCACCATCTCAAGCCGCAGCATAGACTCCATAGTCAGGGAGGCATACTTGCTTACGGAACTGAGAGGTTTCAAAGGCAACATAATCGGTGTAGGTGGCCCCAGTGCCAACATGTACGCCATGAAGTGTAAGAAATGGGAAAAGAGCGGTGCATGCAAGGACAAGCTCTGCCTGTACCCGGAACCCTGCCCCTCCATGGATAAGTCTCACAAGGAGAACATCGAGATGCTACGCCGTCTTCGGGAGATTCCCGGTGTGAAGAATGTCTTTGTAAGCTACGGTGTGCGCTATGACCTTGCACTACTTGATCCTGAATATGTAAAAGAGCTGTGTGCACATCACATCAGCGGACAGCTCAAGATAGCTCCCGAGCACTTTTCAAAAGAGGTAACTGACTGCATGAAAAAACCCGGAAGGGAGGTCTTCGAGGAATTTGCCGAGCTCTTTGAAAAGACAAATAAAGAACTTGACAAGGACCAGTATCTGGTAACGTTCCTTATGTCCGGACACCCGGCCTGCACCATGGAAGACATGATCGAACTGGCACAATACATAAAGGAAACGAACAGGTATACTGAGCAGGTGCAGGACTTCACACCAACACCCATGACAGCTGCGACCTGCATGTTCCATACAGGACTTGACCCCTTCACAGGAGAGAAGGTTTATGTTGCAACCTCAAGAAGAGAAAAGAACATACAGCGTGCTATGATGCACTACCGTGACCCACGAAACCACACTCTTGTATACGAAGGACTTAAAAAAGCAGGACGAGAAGACCTCATAGGGAATTCATGGAACTGCCTCATACCAAGGAAAGCAAAGAAAGCATCACCCTACAAGAAAAGATGAAAGATTTTATAACATAAGATTAATCGGTAATATAAGCACAAGACAGTAAAAAGTGAAAGTACGCTACTGATATCCAAACCACTGGAAAAGTGTAGCGCAAACAATATTCAGTTCTCATATATTTTGGGAAACAGCTATGATATCCACGGAGAAAGAAATGAACCAGAAAGAAAGGTCAAGGATACTTATCATCGGCAACGAGGATAACGATATCGAATTCCTCGAATCCGTTCTTATCCCGGATTATGACATATCCAGATCCCATTCAGGTAAAGAAGGACTAAAAAAGGCAATTGATGAGGCAACGGACCTTATCCTTCTTGATAACAAGATAGCAGATATTGCTGCCCATGAGATATGCAGGATATTCAAGAGTGACATAAGGACAAAGCTCATACCAATAGTGATTGTTGCAGGTCCCGACGAAAGAGATGAAAAAACAAAGAGCCTTGAAGAAGGAGCTGATGATTTCATCAACCGGCCTCCAAACTACCTTGAACTTACCACCCGAGTGAGGTCACTGCTGAAGATCAAGCGCTTGCAGGACAATGTTATCAAGGAACGCAATCAGGCATGCAAGTATCTTGATGTTATTGGATCCATTATAATGATCCTCGACGGGGATGCAAAGATCACTTTTGCCAACATGAAAGCCTGTAAGCTCCTGGGATGGAAGAAAGAGGAGCTCATTGGAAAAAGCCTGACAGATTTCTTCCCTGAAGATACAAAGGAAATGCAGGAAAAAGAACTCTTCCGGGTACTGGAAGGCAAAGTTGAGATCCCTGAATACCAGGAACTTCCGCTACTGACCAGGAACAATGACGGCACTAAAGAAAAAAGGCTGATCCTCTGGCATGATGTGATACTGAAAGATGAGGAAAGAAAAGTCATTGGTATAATTCGTTCAGGAGAGGACAATACTGAAAGGATGAACATGGAAGAAGAGCTCACGAAAGCAAATGAGAAACTTCGCCTCTCCCATAAGATGAAAGATGAATTCCTGGCTAACATCAACCACGAACTAAGAACTCCTCTGATATCGATAAAGGGATTTAGTGAACTTCTTTATAATGAACGCCTGGGTGAGCTGAACGAACATCAGAAGAGGACCATGAAAACCGTTGTTCGCAACTCAGAACGCCTTCGCCATCTGATAGAGTCCCTTTTCTATGTAAGTGATATGCAGAACGAGACCATAAGGTACACATTCAGCCTGATGAATCTCAAAGAGATCATAGAGAACATAGTCGCCGACATGCTTCCCAACATAGAGCACAAAGGAATTAAGCTAAAAACAGACATACCTGATAAATTGCCAATAGTGAAAGGCAACAGCAAATACATTGAATCAGTGCTGGTACACCTGCTTGATAACGCAATAAAGTTCACCCCTGCCGGAGAAGTCATATCATTATCAGCTTCAGAGGAAAACGGGATCGTACATATCATTGTAGAGGATACAGGTCCGGGAATTCCCAACGAAATACTCTCCCAATTCTGTACAGAGATTCCTGAAGATGCCAGTGAAAACAATATCTGTTGCACTAACCGTGATTACGGCCTTATCATTTGCAAGAAGATCGTAAATGCACACAAAGGGGAAATGGACATCAATACTGAAAAAAGCACAGGGACCGAGATCCACGTGCGATTGCCCATATATGAAAAAGATAAGGATATCAGGGAATGAGACCTTACCTTATATAACCGGGCTTTCCGGAACATAACTCCTGATGTCCCGACAGATCAAAACCACTATTTTCAGATCATTTTAGCTGATCAATATCAACAATTTCACCTGAATTGTTCATCTTATATGGTATTCTGATCTTTTGCTATCTCCAGAAGGTCCAGAAGATCTATGACAGGGACACTGCAGAAAGGTTCCAGATTCGTGCGGCATAACGGGCAGCATGTCACAATGTAATCCACGCCTTCAGGAACCTCCGCAACTCTCTTTTGCGTGAGCGCTCTTGAGAGTTCAGGGTAGCCTTTTCGGACACCTCCCCCACCACCACAGCATCTTGCATTCTCCTTCGAGGTCTTCATTTCCCTGAGCTCACAGACAGCAGAGATGAGCTTTCTCGGAGCATCAAATATCCTGTTCGCCCTTCCAAGATGACAGGGATCGTGATATGTTACAATGATATCAAGCCTTTTAAGCCCTAATTTATCCAGGTTCTCTGCCAGGAATTCAGTTATATGAACGACCCTGAACTTTTCCGGATATTCATTCCTGAGAACATTGTAGCAGCCTGCACAACTGGCTATTATGGTGTGGACACCTGCCTCTTCCATCTGCCTCACATTATATTCTATCAGTTCACCTGCATCAGAACCGGTCCTCAGGAGCGGGGAACCACAACATACCTCATCAGGAAGTATTGTGACATCAAGTCCGCTGATCAGGTCATAGGTCTTAAGGACGGTATCCTGATAGCGATAGGATCCAAGGCAGCCTACAAAGTAAACATTTTCGGCATGCTCAGGCACATCCCTTTTCTCCCTGAGCCAGCCAAGCCTGGAACCTTTCTCATTCATCGGGTTACCCGTGGAAAGCGTGTTCTCACGAAGTTCCTGCTGGGCCTTTGTATCAGCTCCGCTTTCCACGAGCTCATGCCTTATTTTCTCAAAAACATCAGGTGGAACTGCTCCTGCGGGACACATCTCCTCGCACATACCGCAGGTGGTACAGGTATTGATGCAATCAATTATGTCCTCATCAAGGCCCATCCCTTCAGAGATCCCCTTTGCGATCATCATGCGGCCCCTGGTACTGTATGATTCCCAGCCGAGCTCTTCAAATATCGGACAGACCGAGCGGCACGTTCCACAACGCACACATTTGAGTATTGACCTTAACTGCTCTTCTTCCATGGTCACAACCCCATCTTTCCCGGATTCAGTATTCCCCGGGGGTCAAGTGCCCTCTTGATAGTTCTCATAACAGCCATCGAAGTTGGATGCTCCAGCTCCATATAGCTCTCGCGCGCCTTTCCCACACCATGTTCGGCACTCACAGTACCTCCAAGCTCAATGGCATACCTGTATATCCTGTCAGCAACAGTATTGACCGTCTCCATTCCTTTTTCATCCAGCATATCTATCGTCATACCTGTGTGAAGGTTGCCATCACCGATATGCCCGTATGTCATTATAGGGATCCCGAACTCCTCTGAAAGCGAGTGTACATATTCCAGCATTCCCGGCAGTTCCTTGATAGGAACGCCGATGTCCTCTCCCACATATACGCGGGAACGTTTCGGATCGATTCTTGATATGGCAGCACCCACGAGCCGACGGGCCTTCCACAAACGAGCGCTCTCGTCTGCAGTTGAGGCAACACTTATCTCAGAGGCCAGCCTGGAACATACCTGTCCTACGGTCTCAGCCTCTTCCTTCACAGTATTTTCCATACCATCTACCTCTATCAGCAGTATGGCCCCTGCATCAGGAAGCTCCACACTCGGATCATATCTCCTTAAGGTCTCAATTGCAGTGCTGTCGAGGATCTCACAGGCCGAAGGAATTATTCCCGCTGAGAGTATCTTCACCACAGCTCTGCCTGCAAGGGTTGTAGTCTCAAAGGAAGCCAGGATCACACTGCGTGCCCTGGGAAGCGGATGCAACCTGAGAATCGCCTGGGTGATTATACCAAGTGTACCTTCCGAGCCGACCATAAGATCAGTCAGGTCATAGCCGGATGCGGTCTTGAGAGTTCTTGAACCTGTACGAACCACCTTACCGTCTGCCATGACCACCTCAAGGTCAAGTACATAGTTCCTTGTGGTGCCGTATTTTACACATCGCATCCCGCTTCCGTTATTTGCCATGAGCCCGCCAATGGTGCACATTGCAGTGCTCCCGGGGTCAGGAGGGAAGAAAAAGCCATAGGGAGAGAGTGCCTGGTTCAGTTTCTCATGTACAACTCCCGGTTCCACGGTCACCTGGAGGTTATCAATATCGATGTCAACGATCCGGTCCATTGAGGACAGATCAAGCACAATACCTCCATTGACGGGAACAGCACCTCCGCAGAGACCGGAGCCCGCACCTCTGGGGATCACAGGAAGCCCAAGCTCAGCTGCCAGCCTGACAACATCTGCGACCTGTTCAGTGTTCCGGGGACGGACAACGGCATCAGCTTTCCCTTTTACCTGGGAGGCATCAAAAGAATAACAATAAAGCTCTGAGGACCTTGTTGAGACATTGTTCTCCCCGACGATCCTCTCAAGCTGTTCTTTGAGCATTGATATATACTCAACCTTTTTCGAAATAAACGTTTGGGTATTTCAGGCGGGTCCGGTAGAAAAGATTTACATCTACCTTAAGCATATTAGGGACACATGACATCATATTTTGAGGTAGAACAGCGGGATGGTGCTGCCCGTATTGGAAAAATGATCCTTTCAACACCTGTAAGGACACCATACATACTTGACACAGCATCACTTAAAGATCCGGCAGGCCCTGTGGCAGATGCCGGTTCCATGTGGGAACTTTCCACAGAAGATGCTATGGAGAACATCCGGAAGATACGCGAAATTTCCGGCGATGACGTTATAATCATCCTGCCACACCAGAACATCACACCTGACGTTCCTGATGACGTGGCAGAGACTATCGCAAAGAAGAACGAGGTTGAATGCGAAGGTCCTGTGGGGCGCATCTACCGTCATGGACAGGAAGCAAAGAAGGCTGACCTTTATGTAATGGAAGGCGCAGGATCCTTCGATGGCAATGCAAGGAAATTCCTGGAAAGGATCATTGAGATAAGGGAAAACGCAGCGCCTGATACTGCCCTCTATGTCCCGAACCTCTGCACTCCTGCAAATGCTGCCACACTCATCTATCTTGGTGTCGATATCGTGGACAACACCCGTGCCGTTGTAGCAGGGTACAATGACATTTACCTGACAACCTCAGGAAACTACTTTGTGGATTCCATGAACGAGCTCCCATGCAGGTGTGACGCCTGTGCACCGATCACACTGGAATTACTTAAAGAACTGCCAAAAGCAGAACGTGCGAGAATACTGACAAAACACAACTGCAACATGCTTGAAGCAGAGATAGCACTTACAAGGGAAAGGATACGCTCAGGCAACCTGCGTGAATACGTTGAAGGCCAGTGCCGCACAGAACCCTGGCTTGCAGCTCTCCTGAGGCTTGCCGATGACCAGTATGACTACATGGAAGAGCATGCGCCACTTGCCCGCTCCAACCAGTTGCTTGCAACAACTTCCGAATCAATGACAAGAGCTGAGATAGTCCGCTTTGCCAGAAGGATACAGGAAAGATACACTCCACCGGAAACCGATATTCTTGTCCTGCTGCCCTGCTCTGCCAAGAAGCCATATTCTATTTCCAATTCACATGCCAGATTCATAAAAGCACTTGGAAAGAACCGCAGGTATGTCCATGAAGTGATAATCACATCTCCTCTTGGCATCGTTCCAAGGGAGATCGAGATCACCTATCCGGCAGCCCATTATGATACAGTGGTAACCGGATACTGGGATGCGGAAGAGATCAAATGGGTATCCTCATGCCTCTCCGAGTACCTTTCAAAGAACAAATATTCACACATCATAGCCCATGTGGAAGAAGCCTACAGGGAGATCTGTGAGATCGTCTCAAAGGAACTTGGAATTGAGATCATCTATACAAGTACAGGCAATGTGACCTCCCATGAATCCCTGGACAAACTGAAGAACACACTTTCAGAAATTGTTTCAGTCGGGGAGTTCAGGCAGAACAAACCAAGAAGCGACCTTATGCGCGCAATCGCAGACTACCAGTTCGGCAAGGGTGCAGGAGAATTGCTTGTTCCGGAAAAAGCAAAGATAAAGGCACCATTCCCCAAACATCAGGTATTCATGGAAAAGAAACAGATAGCCACTCTTATCCCGCAGTACGGGACACTGGCACTTACAATCGATGGAACCCGCCTGCTTGCCGCATCGGATAAGTTCAAAGACTACACCGTAACGATCGATGACTTCCTCCCCAGAGGATCATTGCTTGCACCTGGGGTCATTGCAGCCGGTGAAAATATTCGTCCCGGTGACGAGGTGATAGTGACCGGAAGCAAGGCAATAGGAGTAGGTCGTGCCATGATGAACGGAAAGGAGATGGTCGCCTCCACAAGGGGAATAGCAGTTGATCTTCGTCATATAAAAAAGGCTGATTAAGTTAAAGATTGAACTTTAAAGCCCTTTTTTTCTTTTATTTACCTCTTTTCTTCAATATTCTTTTTAACAAAAAGGACAATATAATCACTGATGATCATCAGAAAGTTCGAACCCTATGATTTTGAAGGAGTTCTGAACATTGAAATGGAAGCTTTTACGGAACATAACCCCTTCGTCTATATGAATTTCTATGAGATGAGCAATGAAGGGTTCTTTGTTGCCTCTGTAAATGATCTCATTGTGGGTTTTGTTATGGGATACCAGTCCGCATTTAACGAAGGCCGGATCTTTTCACTGGCAGTTAAGAGAGAGTATCAGGGAATAGGAATAGGAAGCCAGCTCATGGCAACTATAATTAACGTTTTCCTTCAGCAGGGATTGAGGTCTGCCATCCTGGAGGTCAGAGCCAGCAACCATATAGCAAGAAAGCTATATCGTGACCTGGGCTTCATTGAGTGCTGGGTGGAACAGGGATATTATTCGGATGGAGAGAACGGCATAATCATGAAGAAGCAGCTTTCTCCTTTGTACAGGTCCGGAAATATATCAGACTTATCTTTAAAGATATCTTTTAAGCCTGATGGGATCGGGATGCTCGACAGAATTTAATTGTTATTCCTGGAAGTGTTCCTGCTGGTACGTTTTGCAAATTCCTCCATTCTGGCGGAGGTCCTGCCAACACCTGAAAGCTCATCTTCTGCTATTATTGAGGCAAGGTGATTCCCGAGTACAAATATAGCATGTTTGTGCTCTGCCTTGCTTCGATGGATGTGCACAGGGCTTATGGCAAGAGATTGGTATTCAGAGAAGTCATGATCAATGTCCTGGGTTTCCAGATGTCTCTTTATTTGAGCCAGCAATGTATGCAATTGAATCAATTCATCTTTGTGCATGGTTTTAATCCATATTCATTTTTATTCGATACAGCACTAACTAGCCAAGAGCTGCATTATAATAGATTAAAGACTCAAATAAAACGGTTTTTCGCGGAAATGCCTTTCCGAGTCATAATATAAGCTTTTTTCGATTTAATTTTTATGAATAATAATGCACAATGGTGGGAAAATGAAAAAAGAAAAAGTGAGTAAAGGGGGATCTCCCCCTTAAGAAGATCAGAAATCTGCAGCTGTCAGTACATTGACGGTTGCCGGGCTCTTGGCAATATTACCTTTCTTCACACCAATAAGGTTCTCGATCCCTTTATCTGATGCAATGTCAAGGATGCGCTGTGTGACCACACCATCAAAAACAACACTCTTGATATCATCCTCTGTTTCTTTCAGAGTGTTGACAAGATCGCGCACTGCTGTCTCTTCAACTACATTGTCCTTAGAGTCAAGGAGCCTGGCTCCAAGAGTGCCAATAAGTTCATCGGAATGTGGTTTGAACCTGCGTGCCTGTGGTGAAAGCTTAGCAGGTTTGGTCTCTTCTACCTGTTTAGCGGGTTTGACCTGCCTTGCCTGCTTAACGGGTTTGCCCTCTCTTACCTGCTTAGGCTCTTCTTCTGAGCGAATTACCTTCTTTTCTGTCTTCTGTGCCGCATCAGATGGCCTTGAAACTTCACCTACGACCCTTTCCTTACGCTTAGGGAGACGGGATATCCTTCCTGCCTTGGCCGGCTTTTCCTCCTTGGAGGGTTTCTCTCCCTTTATGCTGTAGTTTTCGAGAACCTGCTCCACAGGTACCTTCTGCCTGAGAGCACGTACGATCTCCCTCTGAACAAGGTCCTCCACACTCTTTCCGTCAGGTGCACGTGCAACATAATCAATATCTGCAACCTGCAAAAGCTCCTTGATGATGAGCTTTCCTCCACGGTCACCATCGGTGAATGCGGTTACTGTCTTCTTCTTTGTAAGCTCGGCAACTTCAGGAGGAACATTTGTACCGCCAACACAGATAGTGTTCTTGATACCGTATCTCAGGAGGTTGAGCACATCTGCCCTGCCCTCTACGACAATAATGGCATCTGAATCGAACACATTAGGACCACAGGGTATCTTGTTCTTACCATAGTACTGCATCTCTTCGATACGTACTGACTGGCGTACCTCATCTGCGATCTCTTGTGACTCAGGAAGGTTCTCATCGAACATGTCGGTAAGAATGTACTTTGCGCGCTCAATGATCTGTTTCCTCTTGGTCGCACGAACATCCTCGACCTGTGTTACCTCGATCTTTGCAGTGCATGGTCCCACCCTGTCGATGGTCTCAAGGGAAGCTGCAAGTATTGATGTCTCGACCCTGTCAAGGCTGGATGGAATGAAGATATTACCTTTGGTCTTGCCACCCTTTGCAGTTACTGAGACCTCAATACGACCTATACGGCCTGTCTTCTGGAGGTCACGTAGATCAAGGTCTGAACCCAGCAGACCCTCGGTCTGGCCGAAGATCGCTCCCACTATATCCGGGCGCTCGATTATCCCGTCAGCATTGATCTTTGAATGAATGATATATTTAGTTGTATCAGCATTTTGCATATGTAAGTCTCCGTTTGTTATGATTATATTGCCTCTATGGCATTGTTCGAATTTGTAACAGAACAACAAAAACAGAATCGATCAGTCATAAAACAAACACAGGAATTCAAAGGAGCAGGGAAAGAACTTATCGGCTACTGATATCCGGATCATGTGGTTGCTTGTTCTAAGCACCCCCCTTTTAAGGAAATTCCCTATTGTTCAAACTAGCTAGTAAAGTATTGACTATCCGGATAATTCACAGGCCTGAAGCCCTATACGGCTGGCAAAGGAACTACATTATCATTATCAACATGTAGTGGCCTATATAAGTGAACGTTCCGGCATTATTTACTTTGAAACGTTTGAACATTTATGGAACAATAGATGCTGGATCTAAGATGCCGGTAGGTCCAATTCCAATAATATATGAATGAAACCTGGTCTTTAGATAACTCCCTATGTTTGTATTATGTGATGTGGCGCACTACTTTTCCAATAGTGAAACCAAAGTGTGATTCAGATTATATTTTGATGATCTGCTTACCCCCATTGGATAAATCACCCAATGGGATTTTTGATAAACCAATTAAATTTTAGTTATGATGTGATCTTGCTTCGATCACAATAGACTAATTAGTTCTTACACTTTAATAACCTTGTGGTTTTTACAATATTCCGGAATTCCCCCGCACCACGATTTAAGAATAAGCAAAGATAGGTCATCTGAAATAAAAGGACAATATATAAATATAAATTGTTTTGATATCTCCTTCAGGAGAGCTACATACTTAAGCCACCCGGAAGTTGATAAAAATTCCCAATGTCCTTTGTACCAACAGCTATATATAGAATAATAATGTAGGGCATTTGACGAGCGGGACACATTATTTTTGCTACAATAACCCCCCCACTCCCCAAACTCGCTCGTCGATCAACTTCATTTTTCATAATTTTCATACAAAACCCACCCTATAGAATCCTAAAGCTATTCTTTTCCTACCATCTCTGAACCGTTAGTCGGGGCTATGTACAAAAGCCTATTAAGCAGACTGCTTAAATTATCTTTATGAAAGATATCCAAAAATATGATGTTGTCATCCTCGGAGGAGGGGCAACCGGAATGGCAGTGGCAACACATGTTAGACGATGCCGTGACCTTTCTGTAATTGTCATCTCAAAGGACAGTCATGTGTCCTACAGCGAATGTGGAATACCTTTCAAGCTTGCAGGCAAGATACAGGATTTTGATTCCCTTATTGTAAGGACCCCGGATTTCTTTGATAAAATGAGAATAGACATCCTGCTTGAAACAGAAGCCATGAAAATAGACCTTTTTAAAAAGGAGATCGATCTGAAGGACAGGGAAATAGCTTTTGACAGGCTGGTCATCGCCACCGGAGGAAAACACCGCATTCCCTCAAACCTTCAGCAATCCCTTGATCTGAAAGGAGTGTTCACCTTGCAGACACTTTCCGACGGAATGAAGATAGAAAGTGCACTCCTGTCTGCCGAAAATGTGGTGATAATAGGTGCCGGTGCTATCGGTGTGGAGGTAGCTGCAGGAATAGCAAAGCGTGGTATAGGTACGACACTGATAAATCGGAGCACTTCGGTACTTTCACGTCTTATCGATAATGACATGTCAGAGATCGTCAGGGAACATCTCACCTCCATTGGTGTCAAACTCATCACAGGAGAGTTTCCGGAAAGAATAGGAGGTCAGGAGAAGGTAGAAAATGTCATCCTTTCAGGAAAAAAGCTCCCTGCAGATGTGGTTATCATCAGTACGGGCATAGTTCCGGAAACGGGACTTGCAAGGAAGGCAGGCATTTCAACCGGGGAGCTGGGAGGAATCGTTATCAATGACCACCTTCAGGCCAGGATCGGTGACGAGTTCTCAACAGATGTCTTTGCCGGAGGGGACTGCTGTGAAGTGACAGATCTTGTCACTTCGAAGAAGAGCCTGATGCAACTGGCACCTGTAGCAAGGCGCATGGCCACCGTAATAGCCGATAACATCTGTGACAAAGATACAGTCTTGGGACCACTTCTGGGCCCCAGTGTCTATGTGGCAGGTGATCTCCTGATAGGTTCTGTAGGGCTCACATCCAGGAAAGCGAAGGCAGAGGCCATGACCATAGTTACAGGTTATGCCACAGGGGTCACGCATTCCACCATCTTTCCGAATAGCAGTGACATCCATATCAAGCTTCTTTTCAGGGAGAGATACCTTGCGGGTGCACAGGTCATAGGAAATACCGGGGTCAAAGAGCGTATCGATAGCCTTGCCTTTATGATAAAGAAGAAGACCACCGTTGACGAGATGTTTACAATGGAAACATGTTATGCTCCACCGGTAGGAACCGTTGTGGACCCGCTTTTCTATGCTGTTAAGGATGCTTACAGGAATATGAAAAAGGAGAAAGAGAAATGATCCACATCGACGGTTCCTACGGTGAAGGCGGCGGCCAGATATTAAGGACGTCAGTAGCGCTCTCGGCAGTAACAGGAGAAGCTGTAACCATCAACAATATACGCAGCAACCGCCCAAAACCCGGCCTTTCGGCGCAGCACGTAAAAGCAATAGAAACGGCAGCCCTCATCTGTGATGCCACCGTGGAAGGAATTGGGATCGGGTCTACAGCCATAACTTTTTCTCCACAGGAAATGAAGGGGGGTTGCTATAATATTGATATCGGGACAGCCGGAAGCATAGCACTCCTCCTTCAATGCATAATGCCTGCTGCTGCATATTCTGATAGTGATATCGAGCTGAGGATCACCGGAGGTACAGACGTTTCATGGTCTCCAAGCATTGACTACCTTAATAATGTAACACTCAGAGCACTTTCAAAGATGGGGTACAGGTGTAACATAGATACACGAAAAAGAGGTTATTATCCCCGTGGTGGGGGAGTTGTCCATGCAACCATCTATCCATCGGAAATGAGATCATGCGACTTCTCAGAAGAAGATATGAATTCAGAAGAAGGTGGAAAAGTGACTGGAATATCACATTCTTCCAACCTCCCGGAGCATGTTGCACAGCGTCAGGCAGATTCTGCAAGGGATCTGATCCAAAAGGCCGGATATGAATGCGAGATAGACACTGAATGTTCCGAATATCCCTCCACAGGAAGCGGAATAACATTATACTGCGGAATGAAGGGAGCGTATGTTCCGGGAAAAAGAGGATTGCCTGCTGAAAAGGTCGGTTCCCGGGTGGCTGCGGAACTTCTGGAAGAACTTTCAAGCAACTCTTCTGTGGATGTTCATCTGGCAGACCAGCTGATACCCTACATGGGACTTACAAAAGGTGGTTCTTTCACAGTAAGGGAGATGTCATCCCATACAGCAACGAACATTCACGTAACAGAACAATTCCTTGACGTTAAGTTCAGAACAGAAAAAAAAGAAGAAATGATGGAAATATCGGTGATATGAGCAAATATGCTCATTCATCGTCTTCCAGGATGGTCAGATACTCAGGAGGTACGGATTCGGCCAGGACGATGTCACTATTAACGGCCATGAACCCTATACCGTCATTTTGTGCCTCATCCGCGTCTATTTCCAGTACTACCGGATTCTCTGTGTGAACAGATGCTGATTCCGTGGCCTTTCCCGGACTGGTGCTAAGATGTACATATGTCTGCCTGAGAGGAGAAATACCAGCATCAAGAAGCATATCGACCTCTTCCTGGCTGACACCATAATAAAGGTAAGGCAACTCATTTTCAGGATAATCCAGTTCCACATCCACGGAATGACCATATCTTGCCCTTATTCTGGAACCTGATATCTCATACCTGTTCTTTACATCGGATTCCACAAGTGAGACCAGGCGCTCCCTGCTTGCCCACCTGTAGCGGCGTTCCATGATATCACAAAGCAGGTCCATGTTAACCCAGCCCTGTTTATCCATTGTAAGACCAACATCATCCGGAAAATGTCTCAAGGCACCTGAAACGAACCTGCCAAGGCGTTCTTCACGTTCGTCATCCAGTACATACCTGCCACTCTTGCCACACTCAGGACAAACTTCGCCTCTGAAGTATCCATGCTCTTTACATTTTCGAATCATGCTATCTAATTGCAAATGCATTTAATAGTTAATATAACTTTATCCACAACTTCCTTCACAGGAAGCTGTCTATTAAAGTAGCATCTCGCGCAACTTCAGGATATTTTCGAAAAAGGTCTTTCGTTAGGATTATATCATATCGGACTAAACTTAATCGGGTTCACACTACTAAGACTTAAAAAGGCAAATTGCCTTGAAATCCTATGTTTTAAACGATCCTGCGGACATGTTCCGCATCACATTAACAGGTGTCATCAATGGACGAGATAACTGAGATCTACAATAAGCTTGGAGGCATTATCAGCGAAGATGATTTTCGAAAAAAGGTAGAAGAAAAGGTCGAGCAGATGAGCGGCCTTTGTGATACCAGGACAGCGGCAATGCTTGTTGCCCACGACCTTGGTGTAACCGATACCGCAAAAGAGATCATCAAAATAAAGGACATAACACCCGAGATAGGGAATGTCAACTTCGTTGCAAAGGTTGTCTCGGTATTTGGCGTACGCGAGTTCAACAGGAATGATGGTACCATCGGAAGAGTAGGCAATCTCATGGTGGCTGATGAGACCGGCTCTATAAGACTGACGCTCTGGGATGACCGCGCTGACCTGCTCAAAGACAAAAAAATAGAGGTAGGGGACTGCATGGAGATCAGCGGTTATGCAAAGGACGGATATTCCGGTACTGAGATCAATATCGGAAGATATGGTGTTATCAACAGGACCGACCAGGAGATCGAGGTCAGGCTGGACTCACAAAAGATATCCGATATCAGGGACGGAATGGGAGACATCAACGTTTCCGGAAAGTTGCTGGACATATCCGATGTCAGGACATTCCAGAAGAAGGACGGTGGACAGGGACGTGTCGGTAACATCCTCATTGGTGATGAGACCGGAAAGATACGTGTGACATTATGGGATGAGAAGGTCGATTCCACAAAGGAACTGAACCTTAATGACACCATCGAGATCATAAACGGATATGCAAGGATGAATAACTTCAGCCAGCAGGTCGAGATCCAGATCGGAAACAACAGCGTCCTCAGGAAAACAAATGCAGAGGTCGAGTACAGGGAAAATTTCACACCAATAGCCGATATAATACCTGGGGAATCCTATTCGATAGAAGGTGAAGTATCCGGTCTTGGAGAACTGAGGGAATTTGACAGGGATGACGGGACCACAAATATGGTGTCAAACATCTACGTATCCGATGATACAGGAAGGATCCGCATCGCATTGTGGGGAGATCATGCACTTCTCGTGGACGAACTTGATATCGATACTCACATCCAGGTCATTGATGCATATTCAAAATCAGGCTTTAACGATGAGACAGAACTGAGTGCCGGAAACCGCACAAGGATCAATATATTGTGACCACAATCACCTATATATGCTATTAAGTCAGATTATTCTTTGTGTAGTGTGGGAACACAAGCAATAGCATAGGAGGGTGATATCGTATGGTCATTGGGACCAAATGGGATGTCGAGGCTGAGGGAACAGCAAACCAGTTCCTGAACGATATCGTCGTGCGCGAGATCATGACGAAGGACGTTTTTATCCTTGACATCACCAGTACAGCACTTGAAGCTGCTCAGACAATGAACGATCAGAACATTGGCAGCCTTATTGTCTCAAAAGATGGCAACCCCATAGGTATTATAACTGAAAGGGATCTCGTTCACAAGGTCATGGCAAATGATGTCAAACCCAGCACCATGCTTGCTGAAGAGATAATGTCATCTCCCATAATAACAGTAAAATCATCTACAGATGTTATCGAAGCATCTAAGATGATGGTCAAATCCGGAATCCGTAGACTTGCAATTACCGATGATGACAAGATCACCGGAATTGTAACGGACCGGGATATCCTTACAGTTGCCCCTGGTCTTAACACTATTCTTGAAGACCTGATAGAGATGAACCGGGAGCCGGATATTCCTGAAACCACGGAATTCGAAAGGGGGATCTGCCAGAGATGTGATTCATACGTTGATAGCCTTAGCTCTGTTAACGGTCTTATGTTATGTGAAGACTGTAAGGAAGATGAAGGCTACTACGACTGAAACACTTCTTTGAAAGATTATATGAACGGGGGTTCGTATGAAAGTCAGTGAAATCATGTCAAAAGATGCCGTATGCATAAATGAGCATGACAGCATCACCCATGCACGTCAATTGATGAGAGACCACTACCTCAGGGGACTGCCAGTACTGAATGAGGAAGAAAAGGTCATTGGTATACTGAAGGACCAGGATGTTCTCAATATAAAGGCCACAAAATCCAACGTTACGGTTGAAGGCTATATCCATGAATGCCCGCTGATTACACCGGAGACGGATATTGCTGATGCTGCAGAGTACCTTCTCGGTTCAGAGATAGGACGCTGCCCTGTTGCTATCTCCAATGAGGACAGGGGGCTGGCAGGTATCCTTAGCAATTCTGACATACTTGCAAACATTGCAGGAGACAGGAAACTGGAAGGAACTGTGGCTCAGATCATGACAACAGATGTCATCACCTGTAAACCGCATGACAATCTCACAAAGATCTGGTCTGTTCTTCTCGAATCTAACTTTTCAGGTCTGCCTGTGGTCTCTGAAAAGGGTGAGCCAATTGGAATGGTCACAAGGATGGACGTTATACGCTCCGGATTTATCAGGACATCCATGAGTGACAACCATGCCACCCAGCCTAAGGATACAACAGTAGTTGAAAAGATAATATCAACACCTGTCTATTCGGTTTCCCCTGACACACCGATAAAGGACTGTCTCAAGAAAATGCTCCACTACGATGTTGGCAGGATTACGGTTGTCGATAAAAACAGGATTGCAGGCATCGTGGACCGCACAGATCTTATGCGGACATTTGTAACGGGGATCGATCCTGCTCAATAAGGGAGGTCTAACACCCAAAGCTCATGACGAATTAAAATGCAGGCCTTAGATCACAGGCTCAAAGATATTTTCGGGTAATCAAAGATCACTCCGAATTCGTACTGCCATCCAAACATCACTAGAAGAACAAACAAATGGAGGATTAAATGAAGCTTGAAACACACAGCCCTACGAAAAGCAAGGTTCAGAAAAAGGACCCTGCTATGATCTCTACTTCCGGTACAATGGATCGTGGGGCTTTTGATTTTCATACAAGGATCTCAGAGCATGAAGGGGATATCATGTCGGTGGCCACCAGGGATGTTATTACGATACCACCCACGACAAGGATCATCGATGCCATAAAGACGATGACAAAGAAGAACTTCAGGCATATTCCCATTACTGATGCGGGTACGAACAGGATCGAAGGTATCGTTTCATCTTTCGATGTCATCGATTTCCTGGGAGGAGGAGACAAGAACAGGCTAATCGAGAACAGGTATCATGGAAACCTTCTCTCAGCCATCAACGCAAATGTAAGCACGATAATGCAGCACAGGGTAGTATCGATACCCAGTGATGGCAATATAAAGGAAGCATTTGACCTTATGCTTAAGAACAACATCGGAAGCCTTCCGATTGTGGACAGTACGAACAATGTACGTGCCATTTGCACAGAGAAGGACTTTCTGAAATTTACAGCAGGTATAGTGACGAACAAGACCGTTGCTGACCACATGAGCAAAAGAGTAGAGAAAGCACCTGCAGAAATGACCATCTCTGATGCTGCAAAAGTGATGGTAAAGAACCATTTCCGCCGGCTTCCCGTGGTCAAAGGAGATATTCTCATAGGAGTCGTCAATGCTTCTGACATAATGGACTTCCTGGGAAGTGGTGAGGCTTTCGAGAAACTGACAACCGGTAATATCCATGATATAATGGATGCTCCTATCAGTTCACTGATCGGAAAGGATGTTGTATGGACAACATCGGATACTGATCTTGGGAAAGCAAGTGAGCTCATGATAAAGAATAGTATTGGTGCACTGCCTGTAATCGACAACGTGAAGCTGTGTGGTATAATCACTGAAAGAGATGTACTACGAGCAATGGCTGAATGAATTAAGATCCACAAGGATAACAAAAGAACAAGGAGGATGAGATATGAAAGTATCAGACATTATGACATCACCTGTCCATGTAATGGGACCGGATGAACCTGTATCACATGCAAGGAACCTTATGCTCAAGCACAAGATCAGTACGGTCCTTGTAGTGGAAAACGACAGGATGGTGGGAATAGTAACCAAATCCGATCTGGGAAGACGCCTTGCACAGGCAGAACCTATGTGGAGAAGAAGGCCAATTGACAAGGTCCCTGTAAAGATGATAATGACCGAGGGCCCTGTCACGATCTATCCCGATGCATCTGTTTCCCAGGCAACGGCAATGATGATCGATAATGATATCAATAATATCCCTGTGGTAAACAGTGAAAGACTTCTTGGTATTATTACCAGAGTTGATATTGTTCGTCGCATGTCAGAACTTGCCAGTGATATAAAGGTTGGTGAAATAATGACACCTGAACCTGTATTTGTGCACAGGCATCACACTGTCAATCACATTATCGATGAAATGGAAAGGAGCAAGGTCAGCAAGCTTATTGTCACTGATGATACCGGTGAGGCTGTGGGAATGATCACCACAAGGGAACTGGCACTGCATGTGCTTGCAGACAATGAGGGCGAACTTCCATCAAAGAACATAAAGATGGCAAGAAAACCAAGATCCGGAGGTGAAAAAGTATACAGGTATGTAAAAGACGTTCCACTTGTTGCAGAGGATATAATGGTCAATGTACCTACAATACTTGATGTTTCTGCTCCGGTCACTGAAGCTGCAAAGGCGATGATAGAAAAGAATGTTACAGGCATCCCTGTTGCTGAGAACGACGAGATCGTTGGTATTGTCAGCAGGACAGACGTGATGAAAGCAGCCTGATAAGGTATAGCAAGAAGTACAGATGAAGAAAATGAGTTAAAGAGGTGACAGACATGCAAGTAAAGGATATAATGGCACAACCAACATCAATTGACAAAGCAGATACTATCTCACATGCTCTTGATGTGATGGAAAAGAAAGGTACACGTCGCCTGTTGGTTACACATGACAATGAACTTGTCGGCGTTCTCACAATGAGAGGTCTTTCCAAGGAACTTGGAACAAGAAAGAAAGGTGCAAAGCCTGCCTCTTCACTCCACGTTGCTACTGCCGTATCAGACAACTACGTTAAGGTCCTGCCTGATATGGATGTTAGTGATGCGGTCGTGCTAATGGACAAGCGTGGCGGTGTTATCATTGTAAGCGACAATGAGAACGTTCTTGGATGGGTCACACCAGCTGAACTGCTGGAAAATGTAATATTCGATGGTTATGCTGCGGAGGTTATGAACAGTAACCCGGTAGTCGTACATTCCGCAGACAGGGTAAGCCATGTCAGGCACCAGATGCTTGATGAGAATATAGGAAGGTTCCCGGTTATTGAGGATGGAAAACTTGTGGGTATCATCACAGAAAGGGATATTGCAAAATCAATGCGTGCCTTCAGGGACGTCGTCGAAGGAAGTAAGCAGGATTCCCGCATCAAGAACCTCATTGTAGAGGATATTATGACAAGGGGTGTCAAGACCGTACAGACCAATACACCAGTATCAGAAGTAAAGAAGACGATGCTTGAGGAGAACATTGGTGGTTTGCCCGTCGTGAACCTCGAAGGTGACCTTGTAGGGATCATTACAAGAAGAACGCTTGTGAACACCATTGCAAAATAAGAAATATGCGAGCCGAAGATGCTGGTAAAGACATTGGACTGGACGTAGAAGGTGTGTCAGAGTACCTTGGCATACCTGTTTCCAGGCTCCGGAAGCTGCTGGATAAGCGTGAGCTCTTGCAGAACTGGGGAGAATACCAGCACCTTTTTCGTTTTGTAACCACTTTCTCCCAGATAGAAAGTGGAACTGTTATCTATCAAAAGAATGACTGTTTCGAACTGATCAAAGGATTCCCCAAGATACAGCGTGCAATGCTGCTGGAGCCTGCCATCAACACTCATTTTTCCGGTATCGATACGGTCTGTGTTGAAGAGAAGATGAATGGTTTCAATGTGCGAGCCATAACTCTTGATGATAAAATAATCGCTATCACACGCGGTGGATATGTCTGCCCCTATTCCACGGAAAAGGCAGGGCAATTGCTTAATATTGACTTTTTTAATGACCATCCGGAACTTGTCCTGCACGGAGAGATGGTCGGGCCCGACAACCCCTATGTACCCAAGAAGATCTATGATGATGTAGATTCCCTTGAATTCTATGTCTTCGATATGAGGTATAAGGGAAGTGGTGAACCCCTTCCGATATATGAAAGAAGAAAACTGGCAGAGGAATACGGTTTCACACAGGTCAGGCTCTTCGGGGAATTTACAAAAAGTGAAGCCCCTGAGAAGATACGTAACATTATAAGGGAGCTGGGGAAGATCGAACATGAAGGTATCGTTATCAAAGACCCGGACATGAACATCCCGCCTGTAAAGTACACATGTTCACAGAGTAACTGTGCAGACCTGCGACATGCGTTCAGATTCTATAATGATGTAGGACGTGACTATCTTTTCTCAAGGGTTGTGAGAGAAGGTTACCAGGCCTATGAATGGGAAGAGAACGAAGAAGACCTTAAAAAGCGTTGTCTTCGGCTTGGGGAGAGCATCCTATATCCAATGATCGATGCGATAAATGACATAGGCAAAGGCGAAAGGATAGCCGATGAAGTGCAGATAAGGGTCTCAAGCCTTGATACACTTTCCAGTTTCAAAGAGTATCTGCAAAGACAGGGAATAGAAGCAATTTTCGAGGAACCTGAAGAGACAGGCGACGAATTCCTCATAAAGATAAGGAAGCTGAACAAGAGCACCAACGACAAGACACTGTCCATGTTCAGGGGCGAACTCTGGTGATCCCAAAAAAGCATATATGACAATAGGTATTTGTGTACACTAAAAGTGTGATCATATATGACAAAGATAACTATCATCGGAAGCGAAAAAAGCGGCAAGACGACCCTTGCTTCAAAACTTGGAAAAAAGGGAAATACAGCAGATATAACGATGTATGATTTTTCCAAGGGTGACAGGGTCCTGACCACCATAGATGCAGTCGGCTATCCAACTTCTGTCAAGCCCATGGTAACCGCCTTCAATCTTTCAGACATTGTCCTTTTGTGCGTGCCTCCTGAAGGTCTTGATGCACATACAGGCGAATGTATCATTGCGCTTGACCTGATGGGATATAAGCATGGTATCATCGTTCTCACAAAAGCAGACACCAGCTACCCCATTGCTCTGGATGAACTGAAGGAAAAGATAAAGAAGATAACCACCGGCACCGCTCTTGAGAACTGGGATTATATCTCTGTTTCAACAACCTCGTTCGAGGGAATGGAAGAGCTCAAGGAAATGATCTTCGAGATGGGAGATATGGTCGAAAAGGAGCAGGAAGAGCTCAAAGATATGCCTACACGCGTTGTCATCGACCAGTCCTTCAATGTGACAGGTATCGGTTGTGTTGTACTTGGAATAGTGATGCAGGGTACCCTGAACGCGAAGGACAAGCTTATAGCATTCCCAACGGACAAGACGGTGGAAGTGCGCTCCATACAGATGCATGATGTTGATACAAAGACCGCTCCCCCGGGTGCCCGTGTGGGACTTGCGCTCAAGAACGTCCAGTCAAAGGACATCGAGAGAGGGTTCATACTCTCAGAAAAGGAAGATGTAACTGAAGACCTGACACTCAAATGCCACTTCTCACCATTCTCAAAAGGCTTTGCAGTGGGAGATGTGCCTCACATCTTTGTGGGAATCCAGTCATCCCCGATGAGACTGGAAAAGATAGTAGTGAACGGAGAAGAGGTTGGAAGGACAACAACCGATGCCGAATGTACTATAACACTTTCAGGCTCCAAACTGCTGGCTTACAATGAATCGGACAGGTTCGTCATCTGCAACCTGGATGATAAACAGAGATTCGTGGGATATGGCTACAAAGCCTGAACCCACAAACTATTTTTTAGTTTCTTTACTTCTTTGGCATTAATGGCCTGAAACCATCAAGACTTGTGGGGCGCTTCACGGCTCGGGTCAGGGAAGTGCATGACGGACTCCCGAGAAGTTCCGGGCGATCCAGGGGAGCAAATACAGTATCATTTACAACATACTCCGTGTAGCCGGAAATTTCAGCTTCCTTGCTTTTGGAAAAGAGTGCTTCTGAAAGATCAGGTGCCTCATCCTTTTTCAGTGATGGTGTACCTGAACCTATCTTAAGTCCTTTTTCCCTTGCAAGAGAGCCACGGGTCTTACCCTGAGCGTACTTACCGGAAACAATATCACCAAGCCCCAGACTGCTGGCCTGGCTTTCCAGTTTTACGATATTCTCTTTGACCCAGCCGATCTCCGAGTGTTTATGGTAACCCACCTCAAAGCCAAGCTCAAAGGCCTTCTTCTCAACTTCTGCCCTTTTAAGTTCAGCAAGGGTAGGTTTATCCTTATTCTCTTTGAACAGGTCCATTTCCACACTACCGTCATTCAAGGTAGGAAGATACTTTCAGTCCCCTTTCACCAAACTCAAGCTGCCTCATATTGCAGTCATGTTTTGTTCCACGCATCTTAATGATCTGTAATGCACGGACCATCTGCTTGCCATAGAGGAAATTGTGAAGGAACAATACACCATGTGCAGCAAACTGTTCTGTTGAATATGCAGTCGGGTCTGTCATCTCAGAAAGAAGGATCGTAGTGCATCCAATCCGCTTCAGGTTCCTGATGAACCTTCCCATCTCCTTTTCTTCAGAGCCACGGTCCTTTGTGGTGAAACGTATAGCAGAAACGGAATCAATAACAAGCCTTTTGACATTGTATTCCTCAACGTACGCTGCGATCTCCTTGAAGACCATTGCAGGAGAAGGGGCTTCACCTTCTACCGATGAGTGGCTTACCTCATAATCCGAACTTATGACCTCATGGAGGTCATCCATATAGCCATACTCCATTCTGGGGCCAAGGTCAGCAAAAAGCAGCTTTTTCATCTTTATCAGGGTTACCACGTTCAATGCATAATTGGACATGTCATTGATGATGTTCTGGGGACTTTCAAGAAGACTGACATATAGGCCAACTTCACCAAATGTCGCGCCCTGTGCAAGGAACTGCATTCCAAAAGTGGTTTTCCCGCTTCCCGGCGGACCACTTAAAAGATAAACACGTTCCGGAACCAGTCCACCCTGAACAAGTTCATCGAAACCTTCAATTCCAGATTGTATTCTCATATTTGACCTCACTTTAATACAAAGCACTTATCAGATAGATGTGTACGGAGATATACTTTAAATCATTGATGATTTTTATATATAAATCAATCGTTAATAATAAAATTTAAACAGTTAAAGTTAAGTGAAATCCTGAGAAATATAAGTAACACTGAAGATAAAATCGTTCGTCAGACAAAATAAATGATAAATGAAGAGAGCAGCCGGTTCAAAATAAAACGGAAAGATGTAATATGGTCAGTGAAACTCTTCATACTATTTGCAGTGCTGGCCTTTGCATCCAGCATATCGGTCTACATGGTGGCTTTTATCTTTTCAGGACCCGAAGCTACCAGCAATATGCTGATATCAACAGCACAGGCTGCAACATCGGAAATTGATGTCGTCAACGATGTGATAATTTCAACTTCTGAAGCCGCTACGTCCAAAGTTGACTTCGGTGCCAGATATATAGGTCCACTCTATTCGGTCTTTTTCTTCAACATAGTAGCAATATTCGTCACATCCATTGGAGCCGGAGTAATAACATACAGCCACAGGATCGTTTTCAGGGAAATAATCTTTCGTTCTAAACATCCCCTGTACCTAAGGATGATCTCCAGTCTGGACAGGCCATCTCCCATATTTCTGTCATTTATACGGAAGGTAGCTGCACGTGTATATCCTGAGCTCAAGCAACATGAGAATACTGAAAAAAACAAGAACCCTGATTCCATCTGGAAGAACTGCAACTATACCGGAGAGGATTACAGGTCAGTAGCATCACTACTACCACTGATATTTCCTGTCCTGACATTGCTGCTTAACGGGATCATAGCAGGGCTTGTCCTGGCATTTTTCCTTTTCAACGGAGTTCTCTGGGGAAATCAGGCAGCGGGGTTCCCCGGTATACTTGTAGGGGTTGACTTTGCCTTTATCTATTATCTTGCTTCATTGCTTCCCCACGGTATCATCGAGCTGCCGGCGATCTTCATTGCTACATCTCTTGCATACAGGTTTGCAAGAGTACACTCAGAAGAAATAATAGAAGGACATTTGTTCGAAGACGAAGTGGAAGAAGATGATATAAAAAAAGACATTCAAAGGATAGAAAACATCACCGGAGCTTACCTGAGGGCAGGATACACGTTGAAGATGATCTCATTTACAATCCTGATGCTTCTCATTGCTGCATATATAGAGATACAGCTGACACCCAGGATATCAGGATACGTTATCGGCCTCATGAGCCTGCTTAACAGCAATATCCTGATATGAGCAAGGATCCTGTTCCCGGGAAAATGTTCCCTCAAGGACATTGATATTACTTATTGAACTTCTCAATACCTGCAGCAACATTGCGTAGCAACTGTCCTGCTATCTCCTGTGTCGGCCAGGAACCAAGACCACAGTCTGGACCAACATACCTGATGCGTTCCCCGAATATGGAATCTGCCTTCTCAAGACGCTTTGCGATGACATCCGGGGTTTCCATTTCGGTCACGATCTCAGGCAGGTACTGCGTGTCCTTCCAGATATTGGTGTTGTACTTCTCGTTCAGCACAGACGCGAGGTTGAAGATATCGGTCCTTGCAACACCCACACGCAGGAAAGAATCAGTGTCTTCCAGCACCTTTTTGTCGATAAGGTCAAGATAGGAAGGATTTGCTGCGGATTCCACACCTATGACATTGATGTTGGGTGTATCGCATGGGATCTTATAATGAAGCGGTGAGTGAAGGTGGATCTCCACGTCCATATCCTGTTTGCCTGCATAGGAAGTGGCGTTGGTAAGAGCTTCCACCAGTTCGGCATCAGTGAACATGACCTGCGGGTTGATACCGATACTTGGCTCATCGATGGAGACCGTTCTGATGTTGAAGTTCTTTGCGGACTTGATGGAATTGCTTATGAACCGATCGATGCTCACTGCCAGAAGGTTCAGGATGTCGGTGTACTGGGTTCCCCCGAAGTCCTTGAGGTAAAGTTCAAGCGGGCCTGTCACACAGACACGAACATCCGGCTTCTCGCCGGTCTTTTCCATGTAATCTTTAGCGACCTCTTCTAAAATATCGAGTTCAAGAATACGGGCTTTGTCCTCTTTGACCTTGAAAGGCTCCTCCACACATTCCGGGTCATTGATGATGGACAGGAACTGCTGGTTCATGTCCTGGAACTGAGGGTAGGTTGCCACCTGTACGCCGGCCTCAAGCTTCTGGAGAAATGCCGAGCCTATGACGGAGAACAGTTTCTCATCATTGTCCCTCTTAGAAAATGCGCTTTCCATCCACTCCTTTGTTACACCTTCAGGTAGCGGATAACTTCCAATATCGTCAAAGATCAGGTCGCTCATAGCTACCGTATGTGCGAGTATCATTTATAATGTTAGCGAATTGTTTTTTTCTGCAGTAGGGAGCAGAACAGATAACGGATCACACATAACAAGCTGCAAATGTGTAATATGCAACCAGATACTAACCTCAGATACTTACCTGCAAGATTTATAAGTAAAGACTTCCAAGTTCAAGAAACTTAAAAACTAATTTCTATCATATACCATTCTACCACCGGTGAGATAATTGAAAATAATGATCATAGGCGGCTTCCTCGGAAGCGGTAAGACCACCACATTGCTAAAACTTGGCAAACACCTGAGCGAAACAGGCCACAAGATCGCGATAATCGTCAACGAGATCGGTGAGGTCGGACTGGACGGTGACACCCTCTCAAGCACAGGTATCGTCACCGAAGAGCTCACAAGCGGCTGCATCTGCTGTACACTCAAGATAAGCATGGAGTACACGCTTGACAAACTCTCGGAGGACTTCCAGCCTGATGTTATCATTATCGAGCCTACCGGTATCGCATTCCCGAGGCAGATCAAGGAAGATATCGAGCTTATGAAGATCGATGACCTGAGTTTTGCACCTATAGTGAACATCGTGGATGGAACAAGGTTCAACACCGAGATAAAGCAGACACCGAAGTTCATCCTGACACAGATAGAGGATGCCGAGATACTCTGCATCAATAAGGTTGATATTGCAGAGGAAAAGAAGGTCGCAGAAGTCAGAAAATTCCTGGAAGAGGTAAATCCCGAGGCAGAGGTCATCGAGTTCTCCGCAAAGGAGGCTGACGAGAAGTTCCAGAGGCTCATCGACCTGCTAGCAGGTAAGAGCAGGGAAAGGGAGGCAAGGGAGACCATAAACTCCATTGAGGCCTCCGAGGTCAGCTCCTATTCCGGCGAACTGACCATCAAGGACTGTGAACTGGAAGAGCAAAAGGCAGAAAAATACGCAACGTACGTGCTCACCTCTATCAGAGAGCAGATCATACTTATCAACCCGAACTTCGTGGGTCACATCAAGATGGCTATGGAGTATCCTGGAACACTCATGAAAGCCAGCATCACATCTTCCGAAAGCGTGCCTAACATTGAGTTCTTTGAGACAAAGGGAAGGGATTGCAGTCTGAAGTTCCTCTCAGCGGTCACGAACGTGGAAAAGGATGATCTCGTGAAGATCGTTGAAGGCACCATAAAGGAACACCTTCTGCAGGAAGAGATACCTTTTGGCAACAAGGTCAAGAACATCCAGACCATCAATATCCTTTAAGGACTGTTAGAAAGGGATAGAGGGAATTTTTGTGGAAAGGGACTACCTTTTCCTTACTTCTTTTTTTGCAGAACAGATATTTGAATTTGCAATTCTAAGTTGGTCCACTCGATTATTAAAGTGATCGAAAACTGATCGGGCCTCAGTTTTCCCCGAGCAGTTCAATGCCCTCGAACCTGCATTCTGCAATTCTTCTTTCAAATGCCAGATAGCGGAAACACTTGAAGAGTGCATACATTCTGAAGTACAATCCGAACAGCCTTTCAGAATACGGATACCCTATGTAGAACACCTTCTTGTCATCCCGGACCGAGTCATCTACAAACCTTACCACACCACCGGGACCGGTCAGATTTACAAGGGTACCCTGAGAAAGCCGGGGTCCCAGTACGATGGCATCCTCCTCCATCCCGTCATCTCCCAGGGTATCCTCAATGAAACCATAGTTGAATATCGTGGGTATCGGGGAAAACAGGACTCTTTCGTACCTATCATCCACTTTCTGATACTTGAAGAAGCTGAACTTGGGAGTTTCGATCCGTATCTTCATTAGTGGGTAATCAACTTCTTTTTTTATAAAACGCTTTTTGAGAAGACAGTCGTCCTAACTCTATCACCCATAAAGAGAGGCAACTCCAAGCTCCAAAGAACTCAAAGCAATAAAGGCAGAACATATTCAAAGAAGAGATATCCTTCCACGATAAATATCAAAGGCATCCCGATCCTGAACGTCGTATGTCTTGTCTTGTGCCTGAACTTCTGCATTCCTGCAATGGAACCTATGCTCCCGCCCAGTAATGCCCAGGTGAAAAGGGTCTTTTCCGGTGTCCTGTACTGGCTCTTAATGGCCTTCTTTTTGTCAGAGTACATCAGCCAGAAAGAATAGCAATTTACTAAAAAAAGATACAGGAGAACGTACACGTACAATTCCATATTCCATTCTCCTTAACTTATTATGAATCTGTTTTCGTGTCTCACTTACATTGATTCCGGTGCACCCAGTCCCAGTGTGTCCAGGGTGTTGGCAAGCACTATCCTTGCACAGTCCACAAGGGCCAGACGGCTTGCACGGACATCCTCTTCCTCGGCATTGAGGACGGATACGAAGCGATAGAACTGGTTGAACGCATCTGCAAGTTCCCTTGCATAGATGGCAAGCATGTGAGGCTTCAGTTCCTTTGCACACTGGTCAAGCACGTTGTCGAACATTGCCATCTTCTTGATGAGAGCGATCTCACTGTCCTCCACAAGAAGTGAAGGGTCAATATCTGGCTCAGCGTTCCACAGGCCTTCATCCGTTGCCTTCTGCAGGATACTGCATGCACGTGCATGTGAGTACTGTACGAAAGGACCGCCCTGCTTCTCGAAGTCCAGTGCTTCCTTCCAGTCGAAGACCGTGGACTTCTCAGGTGAGACCTTCACAATGTCGTACCTGACAGCACCGATACCCACCATGTCTGCAACCTGTTTCTTGAACTCGTCAGGCATCTCAGGGCGGCGCTTCTCCACTTCTTCCAGTGCCCGGGCCTTGACCTGATCAAGCAGCTCGTCGGCACTGATGAACTTTCCGCGCCTTGTGCTCATTGAACCTTCAGGCAGTGAAACGAACTCGAAGATAACGACCTCAGGCTCCTTCTTTCCGATGGCGTTCAGTGTTGCACTTAGCTGGCCGGAGATAAGTTTGTGGTCTGCTCCGAACACATCGATGATCCTGTCAGCACGCTCGCCCTTCCATTCGTGGTATGCAAGATCACGTGTGGTGTAAAGTGAAGTCCCGTCGGAACGCTGGATGACGAGGGTCTTCTCGAATCCGTAATCCTTGAGGTCAACAACAAGGGCACCATTATCGATCTCGGTACGCCCTGTGGCCTTGATCTCTTCCACTATCCTTGAGACAGCACCGGAGCGGATGAAACCGGACTCCTTGGGGAACTCGTCGTGAGCGACGTTCATCTTTCCAAGGGTCTCCTTGATACCTTTGACCGCACGGCCCACAGCCTCATCGAAGCGATTGATGGTCTCTTCATCGCCGCTCTCAACAAGCTGCATGAGCCTGTCTATCTCGGCAACCTTCTCGGGGTGTGCCTCGAGCTCTGCGTTTGCCTTGATGTAAACATTTGCAATAGCGTGGTCAGGCTTGGAATCATTATCGAACTCAAAGCGCTCAAGGGCCCAGGAGACGATTGCTATCTGGCGTCCCATGTCGTTTACGTAATAGTGAAGCTCGACATCATAGCCTGCACGTTTGAGGATACGACCGAGGGTATCTCCGATGATGGAATTCCTTATGTGTCCTACGTGAAGCGGGCCGTTGGGGTTGGCGGATGTGTGCTCAAGCAGGATCTTTCCTTCGCGGAAATCGCCTCCGAATGCATCCTTCTTCTCCCTGATGCCTGATACCACACCATCTATGAAACTGCGGCTGGCAGTGATGTTCAGGTAAGGTCCCATTGAATCTATCTTTTCGATATAGGAATCCTCAGGTATCACTACCTCGGAAACGATTTTGTCAGCAACGTCCTTTGGACTCTGTTTTGCAACAGAGGCCAGCCTGAACGCGACCCTTGAAGAAAGGTCTGCATGCTGGGAGGGGCCAAGCTCCAGATCGTCCACTTCAAAACCTGCCGAACTGAGAGCATCGTTCAGTACGGACGTAACCTGCTGTATGAAATCCAAGAACAAAATGATCACCTATGAATAATTAAATCAGATACCTGTGCTGAAACGCAGGATAGCAACAATACCACCAAAAGCATTCAGAAGCTGTGCGCCCTCTTCGAAGTCAGTGGAAATGAACTCCACAGTTGTACCTGTCTGGTCACACATATCGGACAGCTCGTCTACGATATCGACCTTTTCCACGACCTCAAGATAGGAACCACATTTCGGGCAGTTACCGGGAGACGGACTTGAATCACCGGGCTTGAACTCACGGGTGGTCTTGTTCTCATAATCACATGAAGTACACTTGACGGTCTCTCTTTCAGCTCTGAGGTCCTCGGATATCAGAAGTGTATCAACAGCACCTATCAGGAGGTTCTCACGTACATTCTCCTCACCATAGGTCGCTTTGCCTGAATCCGCTACCAGTTCCTTAAAGAACTGCTGCATGAGCTTCTTTTCTACCATAAGGTCAAGGTCTTCGAGCCTCTCACTTGCTGCGTTCACAAGTTCTGAAAGTCCGGATTCATCGGTGTATGCCACATCGAAAAGACCGAGCATCTTCTTCTCGATCTCGTGGTGGAGGAAGTGTCCTGATTCGAACTCCTCTTTTGTTGGTGAAGGACCACCGATGAGCACTCCTTCAAAGTCCTTCTGATCGACCGTAAGGAAGACCTCACTTGCAGCATCACCGATACGTTTGTAGAAATCGTGTATTGCAATAAGCCTGAGCTGCTGGAACCTGTGGGCACTCTGTCCTCCTTTCCTTTGCTTGCCGGGAACCGTTGAGGTCAGATTACGATAAGGTTCTATGTGCTTGCCCACCAGAAGACCTATTGAAGCCTCTCGCCTGTCAAGGACGAGCAGACCATATGTTTTTGCTTCTTTTAGCATCTCCTCTAACGGTTCAAGGTAGAAAGATGAATCACAGTGATACCTGTATGTAATGATAGGCTGCGGAGGTTCAATGATAGTTGTCTCCATGTTCGTCTTGTTAGCCCCGATATCAACAGCACCTGTGAAATAGACGATGCCGTTCTCAGGAACAATCACGTACCTGAGCCTTGACATAATGGATTCGATGGCACCCTGAACATTGGTCTTGGTCACTTTGGACTTGATGTTGGCAGCCTGGCCGTGTTCTGTCTTGAGCTGTGCAACTACATCTGAGAGCTGCTTGTCAGGTGGAATATACAAAGAGATAAGCTCGGTACTGCGACCACGCTTGCCCCTTAAAGATTCAAGTTTCTTTTTAAACTCGTATTTTTGATGTGAAGATTGGTCAGCCATTGTGGGAATACTCCATGATAAGGATCAATTGTGATTTAAGATGCGTTGAGCATCCTGATAATCATGTTCTCCATGCGGAACATTGATGCTATTAGCTAAATGGATGTACCCTATGTAGACAAGGATATAAATATAGATTGTGACTGAAATCGAAACTGCCAATGGCATATATCGGGCTTCAGTCAAGATAAGTAACTTTACCGTCCTTTGAAAGTAATGCTATGCGGCTTACTTCCACTTCATCTGCAATGGAATAACCGAGGTGATCTGCAACCTCCCTTGCAAAACTGAGAACCTCCTCGTGCGAAGGCATTGCTTCACGGGGCAGGCGAGACCTGGAAAAACCAAGGTGCATATATGCCTTGATCTCAACATAGTCCGGGTCTGCTATCTCAATAAGGCGTGCATAACTTTCCGGATCTATCATATTGACACCCTTTACAAGAGTTATGCGTATTGCTTTCCGGTTGTTCTTCTTCCCAAGTATCTCCAGTGATCTGTTAATATTATCCCACAGTTCAGGAGATCTGGGCTTACAGACCTTTTCATACGTTTCCCTGTCAGGAGCATCAAGGCTCATGTACAGCTGGGAAGGCTCGATCCTTTCCATCATTTCAGGAACCGTACCGTTGCTCACGATAAATGTGCTAAATCCCTGTTTCTCATATTCATCCACAAGTTCAGGAAGATACGGATACAGTGTCGGCTCCCCTGAAAGTGATATGGCAACATGTTTGGGCTCGTTGGCCTCCACCCAGCGCTCCCTGAGGGCAGAACCACCAAACCCTGATATCAGTTTTCGCTGCGCTTTGATCGAAGACCCCACTATTTCCACTGGAGAATCCCAATTTTTTGGGAAAGATACCTCTGCCTCCGTTGGCCTCCAGCAGAACAGACAGCGCTGATTGCACCTTAAAGTAGGTGTCATCTGCAGGCAACAGTGAGAAGTGATACCATAGAACCTGGACTTGTAACATTCCCCTTCCCCTTTCATGGAACGACCAAGCCAGAGGCATGTCTTTACAGCAGAATGGGTGCCTGCCAGACTGTATCCCTGCTTCTTCAGCAAGGCTTCAAAGTCACGTATCTCAGGAATTGTCATAAGTTCTTCCTTATCTTTCAGGGACATCTGTGCATACTTTCCTGTTGCACTATATATAGTGATCGGAATCGAAAATGATGTCAATATCTTTCAAATGAAAGGAACAAAACAAGCCTTTCAGAACTGCAGAAGACTTGTCCTGAGAGTGGAAAGGTCCACCACCGGGACCTGTGCAGGGGTCGGCATAACGTTCACTCTCTTCTGGAACTCGGTCTGGGACTGCCAGGTACCTGAGTTGATCACAAGGACATTCTTGTATCTTCCGATACCGATTGTATGTACGTGCCCGCAATGGAGAATATCAGGCACCGGGTCGATCACAAAATGGTCCTGCTTTTCCGGTGCAATGGAAACCCTGCTTCCGTATATAGGCGAAAGGTGCCTGCGCTTTAGCATCTCTATCATGGCCTTCTCAGGCTCCTGGTAGGATACTCCCGGAACCGACGCCACCAGGTCATCGATGGAGCGACCGTGGTATACCAGTACCTGTACACCATCAAGGTCCACAAGTGCAGGATTGCCCACAAAGGTTATCCTGTCATCAAAAAGGGAAGTGATACGCTCCGGAAAACGCGGCTGTGGCTCTGCCTGACGCACTGCATCGTGGTTCCCGGGAGATATTATGATCTGGATATGGTCCGGGACCTGTCTGAAATATTCAGCAGCCTTTGCATACTGGTCGTAGACATCAAGAATGTCCAGCTCATGTTCCTGACCCGGGAAAATGCCGATCCCGTCCACAAGGTCACCTGCAACAACAAGGAAGCGTATATCCTTTGACATCTCATTCATCTTCTCATTATCAGACCTTCCGTTGAGAAAATCAAGGAAACTGCACCATTCCTCTTCAAGGAACGTCGAACTACCGATGTGGACATCGGATGTGAAAACAGCCTTACCCCAGGTACCTTCCCTCCTGTGGGAGATGTTCGGAAGGTCAGGGAGGATTATCTTCTTTGCAACAATAAGACTACCGTCATTTGTGAGGGAGCCTGTGATACCAATGACCTCGTCCAGGATTATCCTGCTGGCCTCCTCAAAAAGATCCTTCTCACCCTGATGCACAAGCACCAGAAAAGAACCTGTGGGATCTTCCAGCTGGATCATTTTGTGCCCGTTGGCAGTGCTCCTTACTTCAGATACCATCCCGATGATGGACACCTCACTATAATCACCACCTCCGCCTCTTCTGATACCGCCACCATGCTTGCGGTTCTTGTTAAGGCTCTCAATTGGCCTGGCGGTTATCCTTCCACGTATCAGATCACTGAGCTTGCTATACCTGTTCCTGAAATACTGGACGAACTCCATGTACTCACCGACACAGGTAGACATGTCCGTGATATCGGACATGATGTTTATGTTATTGCCACTGGAAGCACTGTTGGCATTCGTACCGGCACCAGTAGACCTGTCAATTCCGCCTCCTGACCCATAGCCTGCCGGAAATGAAGAAGAATATTTTAAAGAGCATGAAGACGCAGAAGAGACTTCTCCGGAAGTTGTTCGGGACGCTATTGTTGAAGATGACGAAACAGGGTCTGGAGCTTCTCCCACTGAAGTACTTTGTGCAATTCCCGTGGCTTGCGAAAACTGCGAACCCGGCACCGAAGCAGATACTGAAGTAACTTCCATGGTGGATCCTGATCCATCTTTCAGAATGGATTCAGATTCAGACTCAAAAGACCCGAGATCAATGTGCTCGGCCTCAATTACAAAAATTGATTCATCCACATGTTCCAGGATGTAGCATATCAGGTCCTTTGGAGATCTGTGAGATACTATCATATCTACAGCCTCAGGGCTGATCTGATAGCCTGCTTCCAAAAAAGCTTCCTGAACATCGATCTCCTTCATTTTTCAGACCTGATTAAAAGTTTTATAAGTTTTATTGAACTATCCCAGTCATTCATCAAACAGACTACTACTATAAAATAAATAAGCTACGTGCCAAAAGATCAAATACCAAATTTTTTAACTAATCAGTCTCTAATGTTTCTATGATAATATGGACATAAAAGCCTCATTCCATACATTCAGAACAAGTGACAAGTTCTGGATCTCTTTATCAAGGGACATTGTTTCTGTAATTCTGGCCGTTATGGCATTTGCCGTTGTCTCCCAGGCTGTGTTTGGGATGTGGACACCAATGGTTGCTGTGGAATCCGGGAGTATGGATCCCCATATGAAGATCGGGGACATCGTTTTCATCCAAAGTATTGACAGAACACAGGTAATAACCAATCAGGATGCTTCACCGGACTATATATCATTCGAAATGCAGGGCAATGTCATTCTTTACCGACCTTATGGTCAGGAAGGTGTGACGCCGATAATCCACAGAGCCATGTACTATGTCGAAGCCGGCGAACCTATGTGGGATGGCGGTCCTGTCGCTCCGCACAGTGGTTACATAACTAAAGGCGACAATGAAAGAACAAATATGTACTTCGATCAGCAGGGCCAGATAAGTTATCTGCAGCCTGTAAAGGAAGAATGGATCATTGGAGTGGCAAGATACAGAATACCATACGCAGGACACCTCAGACTGATGCTTTCAAAATAAAATACTGAAGATATCCCTGAAACAGATCCCTTTCATTATTTTGATCGATGAGTTGTGATCAACGATATTTCTCAATGCTTCCTTTTAAGAACAGGATAAATTCAACCCTTTTTCTTTTTATTACTAAAACAGAAAAAAGCATTGATGCATCAAAGATGCATCTGTGCTGTAATTACCGGCTTGAAACCTGCAAGCATTCCCAGCCTGTAATCCTCAAGGAGGACACGTCGTGTGCTTTCAATAGGTACGCTCAGGACGATCTCCTTCGTCCTTCCGTAGCGGCCTTTGCTTACGACCACAGCATTGAGAATACCAAGCATATCCAGTTCCGAGATAAGGTCAGTGACCCTTCTTTGTGTCAGGACGTCCATATCCACATTCACGCATAACTGACGGTACACATTGTAAACTTCTCCTGTGGTGACGTTTCTGTATCCGTTGTTCCTCAAGAGCATGACACTATAAAGGGCCAGCTTTGATTGCGTTGGCAAGGTCCTGACAACTTCAACGATACGGTCTATCTCGATCTTTTCCTGAGCCCTTCTGACATGAGGTTCACCAACATGTGTCTCGTTCTCACGCTCAGCGAGTTCTCCGGCAACCCTCAGGAGATCAAGTGCACGTCTTGCATCACCATGTTCCTGAGCTGCAAAAGCAGAACATAACGGGATAACAAGTTCGTCAAGAACATTTTCCTTGTAAGCAATAGATGCTCTCTGCCTGAGAATATCACTGATCTGCTCGGCATCGTAAGGTGGGAAAATAATTTCTTCCTCACCGAGAGAGCTTTTCACTCTGGGATCAAGGAACTCAGTGAACTTAAGGTCGTTGGAGATACCTATCATACTGACCTTTGCGTTTTTAAGATCCACATTGATACGTGAAAGGTTATACAGGACATCATCACCTTTCTTGACCAGTTTATCAATCTCATCAAGAATAATAATGATCACCTGCTGTTTTGAATCAATGGCTTCCTTGAACTTTGTGAACACCTGATCTGTAGGCCAGCCTGTCATTGGAATGTCTTCACCAAAGTGCTTTGCAAGATTTGCCAGGAGCCTGTACTGGGTATCAATTATCTCACAATTGAGATACAATACTGAACAGGCGATCTTGATATCTTCACTCTTCCTTTCAAGTTCTATGCCAACGTAACGTGCAACAGCCGTCTTACCGGTGCCTGTTTTACCATAGATGAGAATGTTAGATGGTGTATCTCCCCTCAGAGCTGAAACAAGAATAGTGGCAAGTGTATTGACCTGCTCGGTCCTGTGTGGCAGAGAAGCAGGTGTGTATGAAGGCCTCAAAACTTCTTTGTTCTTAAAGAGAGACTCATTCTGCAATAAATCCTCAAACAGTCCATCCAATGATTTGTTCTCCATTTGTAACCTTCCATGAATTAAATGATGAAATGATAATAAAATATCAACCGACAAAACTTCAAAAAGAAGTAGTATGATGATCGATACGGAACTTTCACTGATAATGTAATAGTATTTATGATATTGTATCGAATGACACAAAATCACACCTGAATGATCCATCAAAAAAATTTGTTGAAATTCAGGAAGTGACGTTTCAATTCTCCACATGATGCAATGGAAGTATACCTTATTAACATTTATGGTTCCACAGGATTTGACCCCCCTATTTCCAGTGCAACTTAGAAAGGATTTTAAAATTTAATACACAAATCACGATCAATAGATTACTATCTGTTGTTATTCCGGATTTTATTTATATGGAAAAATCCGGAAATCGTTTCATCTGGAACAAAGGCCCCTTTGTTTCGCTTGGAGATTTTATAAAGGAGGGAGACCCTATGATTTCGACTGGAGTGCAGAAAAAAAATATGAGAACATATTTTTAATAATATTAAAAAAAACAGGGTGGTTTTAGTATCTAATTAATAGTTAATAAATCTTTCTCTAACAACAGAACAGAACTTAAAAATCAACAAAAAAGTTCCAGTCGAAATAATGGGGTGACCCTCCATAACTTCCAGTCAAAAAAAGTCTGAAAATAGTATATGAAAGATGGCCAAAAAAATTCTTTTGATCTTCACGGAGGTGAAAAATAACATTTTTCAAAATACTGGCCAATATCAGCAAACTCTAGCTTTTTTAAAACGATCTTTGTTGCTGATTAATTAAAATCCTGAAAAATTAAAATCTAAATTTTTTCAGAGCTTAAATGTTAATATAATGAGTTACCATCATTTTTCTGTCATTCTACAAATATCATAATTCACTAGCAACGGAAAATCTGAACAAAACGGTTTTAAACAGGTTCTATATTCTACTAAACGAGAATTCATGGAAGAAACCGGAATATCCAGAGAAGAAATCCTTTCAATTTTGAAAAATGCGAAATCAGCAGACACACGTTACGAACGTGTATTAAGTTCAATGTGTACTTATCCTCATGAAATCGCAGTTTTAGCACATACACAGTTCATTGAAGCGAACATGGGAGATCCTGGACTGTTCCCCGGAACCTACCATCTTGAAAAACAGGTCCTGAAAATGTTCGGTTCTCTTTTACATCACAAGAACAATCCTGAAAACTGTGGTTATTTGACGACCGGTGGAACTGAATCAAATATACAGGCAATAAGATCCATGGTAAATGGTCGACGTGATATCAAAAATCCTAATGTTGTCATGCCGGAATCTGCACATTTTTCTTTTGATAAGGTCGCGGACCTTTCAGGAGTTGAAATAAGAAAAGCTTCCCTTGATAAAACTCTTAAAGTTGATATTGATTCGGTAAGATCACTGATTAACGAGAACACAATAGGTCTTGTTGGTATTGCAGGAACGACAGAATTCGGACAGGTCGATCCTATTGAAGAGCTTTCAGAAATAGCTCTTGAAAAAGGTCTTTTCCTGCATGTTGATGCTGCATTTGGAGGTTTTGTGCTTCCTTTCATGGGTGTACGATACAGGTATGATTTTGCTGTTGAGGGAGTGACTTCAATGACGATCGATCCTCACAAGATGGGTTTGAGCACAATCCCTTCAGGAGGATTGATGTTCCGTAGATCTGAATACCTGGATGATCTAGAAATCCATACTCCTTATCTCAGTATCAGTAAGCAATATTCACTAACAGGGACCAGGAGCGGTGCAGCAGTGGCTTCCACATATGCTGTGATGAGACATCTCGGAAAGGAAGGCTATAGGCGTGTTGTAGGTCAATGTATGGAGCAGACACAAAATATCGTTACTGGTGCCGGAGAAATGGGAATTGGAACGGTCATTGATCCTGTCATGAACGTTCTGGCTCTTCGAGTTCCGAACGCCGATGATGTCAGAAAGAGATTACTTGATGAGTTTGGATGGCATGTTTCCATAACAAGGAACCCTCGCGCTTTGAGGCTGGTCGTCATGCCTCACATCGCTGGAGATATAGTGGAGCTTTTCCTTAACGATCTTGAAAAACTGATCTGATGATCGTGTTCTGACACTTTTTTGATCTGACCTGTAAAAAAAGAAGTGCACGGATTGAGGGGATGGATCGATGGCACCTAGCCTTGAAACTTGTAAAGACGTGTACTCATCGAATCCGTGACTAATGTTACCTATGTTGTGAGTATATATACTGTTAACCCAAGCGGGGTGAAAGTAATATTCGTGAGAACACATACTGAAGGTTAACACGAAGCTTTAACAAAATTAACAGAAAATAGTTGAAAAAGAAAACTGCTTAAAATACAAGATAATTGTAAAAGTAGTTTTAGTTGTTCTATCATTGTAACGATCGGATAATACTAAATATAATAAAGCTAAAATTTGAATCTATGGCAAATTCTTTTAAAATTGGAACTATTATAGGCATCCCTATCAAGATACACATAACATTCCTCATAGTTCTTCCTCTATTCGCATTTGTTTTTGCCATGAATCCGGAGCCATATGGTTTTAACGATGTGGTCCCGGCAGAATTGGGATATTTACTTTCCCTTTTGACAACTATACTTCTTTTTGCCTGCGTCCTGCTTCATGAGCTGGGACATTCCTATCTCGCAAAGAAGTACGGTGTCAAAATTACGGATATCACTTTGTTCCTGATAGGCGGAGTTTCTTCCATGGAAGAGATTCCAAGGGATCCCATGCAGGAGGCAAAAATGGCCTTTGCAGGGCCGCTTGTCAGTTTCATTATCGGTGGTTCACTGTTGCTTCTAAATTTTGTGGTGGCAGGTGTTATTACTGGTTTTGCTGATTCATTGATATTCAGGATGATCCAGTTGCTTGGTTCCATCAACATAGTTCTCGGTATGTTCAATTTGCTCCCGGCCTTCCCGATGGACGGCGGACGCATATTGCGTGCATGGTTTGCGAGGAAAATGACGTATATACAGGCAACCCACGCAGCAGCAGGTGTTGGTAAGATGTTCGCTTTCCTGCTCGGTCTGCTTGGACTGCTGTCAAATCCCTGGAACCCATGGTTGATCCTTATTGCTATTTTCGTTTACATGGGAGCATCAGGTGAGGATCGTTCAACAGCTGTTACCATCACCCTTGAAAAGGTGCCTGTAGCTGACGTCATGAGCAAAGAGATAGTTTCGGTAGAACCTTCTTTGACGATCGATGCCCTCACGCAGTTCATGTTCGAGAAAAAACATATGGGTTATCCTGTCATAGAACACAACACTTTAAAAGGTATCATTACATTTACAGATGTACGTAAGGTAATGCCTCTGGATAGGTACAGTATACTGGTGTCCGATGTCATGACAAAGGATGTTGTGACAATATCAAAAGATGCCACTGCTGCGGATGCCTTCAAGCTTCTGACCACCAACAATATTGGCAGATTATTGGTGGTAGATGAAGATGGCTCGGTTGCAGGTATCCTTTCCAGGACCGACCTGATACATACTATGATGTTATTGAGCGAGTGATATAGAAAATGGACAGTATGACTTTCAGATCAGCAGAAGAGAAGTCTGATGAGCAGTTCATCACGGATTCTCAGAAAGCTGCTTCCAATTACAATTACGACACGGTATCCGGTTCGGTCTATTCAGGGCATGGCGATGCAACTTTTTCACAAACTCCTTCCCTTGCTCCTATGGTAAAACAGGAGAATGCCATTCAGGCTCCTCCGCAACCTTCCCAGATAATCATAGTGGGAACGGCTCATGTTTCGGAAAAGAGCGTTAACGAGGTAATTGCTACTATCGAGCGCGAGAAACCTGACATAGTTGCTGTGGAGCTTTGTAAGAGCAGGTATGATTCACTGAAAGGTGAGGTCAAGGATTCGGAAGTACCTATCAAGGACATTCTGAGTGGCGGGAAGATCTACTATTTCCTTGTACACCTTTTGCTTGCCTATGTTCAGAAAAAGATCGGGGACGAGATGGGTGTCCAGCCCGGTGCTGAGATGATCACTGCCATCGATGCCGCAGAAGCCAGTGGTGCAAAGATAGCTCTTGTCGATCGTGACATCCAGCTTACCCTGCAGCGTTTCTGGAGCAAGATGGGATTCTTTGAGAAACTGAATATTGTTGTGACGCTTATTGCCTCTGCTTTAGGTATCGGCTCTTCAAAGAGCATTGACATTGATAACATCACCAATCAGGATATGGTGACCATGCTCACCGATGAGCTGCGTCATGCATCTCCGAATGCTGCGGCTGTTCTCATCGATGAGAGGGATGCCTACATTGCAGGAAATCTCATCCGTGCTGCCAGAGGAGGCAACAAGAAGATCGTTGCGGTCCTTGGTGCGGGTCACAGGGCAGGTGTTGAGAAATATCTAAAGGACCCGAAGTCCATACCTCCGATGTCCTCACTTACCGAGCTTCCCAAAAAGCGCTTCAGTTTCATGAAGATAATCGGGCTTGGTATCGTTGCCATAGCTGTTGCAACTTTCCTGCTTTTGATCATGTCAGGTACACCAATTGAGCTTTTGCTGCTGGCATTTGGCTGGTGGTTCCTCATAAACGGTATCTTAAGTTCCATCGGAGCTGCCCTTGCAAGAGGTCATCCGTACTCTGTTATCACGGCTTTCCTTGTGGCATGGCTTACCTCCCTGAACCCCATGATGGCTGCAGGCTGGTTTGCAGGACTTATGGAGGCCAAGCAGAGGAACCCTACCACTGCAGACCTCAAGGAAATGGTCAAGCTGGAAAGCTTCAAAGAGCTTCAGGAAAACAATTTCTTCCGCGTTATCATGGTCGCAGCCCTTGCAAATATCGGAAGCACCATAGGCACTTTCATAGGTGTTTATGTGATGATGCAGGTTGCAGGCATAGATCCGAGGGAAGTTATCGGCACAGGTCTTATGGCAATAGGTCTTTGAAATGACCTGTTGCCTGCAATGTTTTTCTAATTTTGTATTTTGCTAGTCTGCAATATTTTTTTGTTTGATCGATCCGGCACTTACAACCAGGTCCTTATCAAAGGGATGTCGGGAAGATTCTTCCAGACTTCCTCATAATTGTCGTATCCTGTCAGCAGATCTACAATGACCGGTAGTGGGTCGGCCCATATTTCCGGGAGGTCGGCTTCGCCCTTTACCTTTATTTCGTATGCAAGTGACTCTTCCGGTGGGTTGAACTTCGTATCAATGCTTTTTTTGTTTCCCCTTGCATCGACCCGAAGCCATCCTATCTCGGGAAGGTGGACAGCGTTCAGTCCGTGAAGGCAGAAAGGTTCACCATTTTCGTCCCTGCTCAGGCGCTGGTAGCAGAACCCTGTCGGGATATCGTTCGCCCTCAATAAGGCTGCCAGAAGATGACTTTTAGCATAACAGTATCCTGTTCCTGCTTCCAGGACCTCGGAAGCTTTCAGGGTGATGGGGTTCATGCAGTGGTCATGGCTGTGATATATCTTGTCCCTGACCCATTCGAAACATTTTCCTGTTATTTCTATGGGGTCTTCCAGTCCGGAAGCAAGTTCCTTTGCAAGTTTTTCAACTTCCGGGTGTTTCCAGTCGATTATCTCGGTGGGACGAAGGTATTCCTGCATGCTATCACCATTTATTCCTGAACGTATTGAGTTAAATTGTCGCCAACTATCGCTGATTGATCTGGTATTATGTGTACAGAGAAATTTAATTAAATTTCTGAAAATGAGGTCTAAAAAGAGAAAAGAAAAAAGTGACGACCTTAGAAAAGGTCGTGCAGGTTGAACTTGTGTGGTCCGAGATTTCCGCCGTAGTTACCTGCGGTGATCTTCTTGACACCTGGTGTTGCTACAGCTGCTTCGATACCTGCTGCCATTGCCTCATTTATAGCGTCTGCATCTATACCGTTGATAACGATCTCGTAAACACAGTTTACATCTGCAGGGATCTCTGAACCTTCTACCTGATCCTTGATACTTGGACAGAATTTCTCATTAGCTGTTGCCTTGAGGAACTTGTACTTGTTTGCACCTGCCTTGGAACCACTTGCAACGATTCCGCCTGGGAATGGTGTGACCACACCCTCGACAGCCTGGATAGAATCGACTGCATTCTCTGCTGCGGTGAGAGCGTTCATCTGTGTGTCTGCGAAGATGAAGAAGTTTCCACCTGCGATAGCTTCTATTGCACCAATGGAGTCTTCTACAAGGAAGTCACCCTCCATCATTGGGATCACGTGCATCTTGCGTCCATCGACCTCTGTCTGGGACTCTGTTCCATCTGCGAAGTATCTGAGCTTGTTCCCGGTGTCGAACTGCTTCTCTGCATCAGGGAGACCGTTGAACACTGCAGTTGTTGGTGCTGTGAGGACACACTGACCAATGCGCTCCAGGAGCTGACCTTCAAGTCCCTTGTATCCAAAGGTGTAGATCTGAATGTAAACACCTGGTCTGCCGTCTGGTGTCTCACTACCGTCCACGTACATCTCAATGCCAGCTTCAGCAGGGCATCCAATGACGGATGTTCCGAATCCGGTTGCTTCCTGTGCTGCGACAGCTGCCCAGCGTGATGTTGCGGCTGTGATCAGTACACGTGCCATTTTGATTGGAAAGGCCTCTGCGAATGTATCTTCGATTTCTACTCCGTTAAGTTCCATTAAAAACACCTACGTAATTGAATATTTAGTATGGATTAGAATACTATTACAATACATATATGTTATGTCCGGCGATGGATAACACATTTTCAAGGGATGATCTGAAAAAAGAATTGCAATTGAAGCGGATCAATTTCCAGTTGAATCCGGTGACAGAGATTTTTGCAAGATCAGGAAAAATTGCTCTTTTTACCACAACTATGGCAGTATCCTTTGTGTACGCAGATAGTGCCTCCACATTCAGGACATGTCCATCTTATCTTTTCATTTTCTACGAACTTTTCCAGGCCATATTCTTTGATATGTTCAAGATTTTCGATCATGCTCATATTATATTTTGTCCGGTATCTCTTGTCCAGATGTTTCAATCTGTCACAGGGAAACTTCTCACACTCAAAGCAGAATTGTGCCCTGCCATTCTCAAAGGTCGGGCAGTTCTTGATCCTGCATTTGGAACGGCTAATAGACTTGTTCTCATCCGGTCCCCGGCAACCGGGACACTTGTTCCTGTCCCTAAGGTAAGCCATGCAGATACCACAGTTCATTCCGCATGGAGCGATAAGTGAGAGTTGTTTCGAGGATTCCATACTATAATATTTATTTTTCAAACTATATGCCTTGTGTTTCGGTATAGGAAAATCCGTAGTTTGAGAAGTATCAGGCAGGATTTAGGATTTCTCACCGTACTTTTCCAAAAAGATCCTGTATAGCTTTTCCTCGCCTGTCCTGTATTCTGCGATATCCATCACAGAATCCTGCACCAGTATGGCAGCTTCATCGTACTTATCCAGACCTGCAAAGGCAGTTCCAACTGCACTCACAGCTGCTGTGAGCTCTGAACGCATTGAAGAGATACATATCTCCTTGAGCGAGATAATGACCTGACTAACGATCTCATCAGCCATACTGTCAGTTTTTCCATCAGAGCTTCCTTTAAGGGCTGTGATCCCGATCTCTTCGATCTCTTTTATACTTCTCAGGGTCTCATTTTCCAGATTTTCCCTTGAGGCTCCAATTGCGAGGTCGGTCATTGCCCATGTTGTTTCCAGGAGGTCCCTTCCGGACATGAACTTGCCCATTCTCCTGAAGGAGTCCATCAGTTCTTTGAAGGCTTTCTGCCTTTCATTCCCTTCCAGTCTCAGGATCCGGGTGCCAATATCGCGCATTGTGAGCACTATGGACCTTATATAGGTTGTCTGTTCCTTGTTAGCTGCTATTCTTGCAAGTTCTACCAGCTCTTCCTTGACCGCTGTCATTATGGCAGGATCGCCTGAGAAGGCAGCGTGTTCGGCTATCTCTTTGAACACGACAAGTCCTTTCTCGACTGTGGTTTCCTGTTTATAACCGGCAGCAGTTTGCGTTATAGCGCCTGTGGTTTCAACAAAATAGCGCTGTAAACCAGTTGTGTTGTTTCTTTTTGCTGCTGCGAAAAGCGATCCGATGGTGGCGATAGATGAAACAGCACCTGCCTGGCTTCCATGTTTTGCAGCCGAGGTACCAATACTTCCTATGGAACTTATGATCTCTTTTGTTGCATTGCTCTCTTTTTCCAGTGCTATCAGACCCATTTCCAGCAAGTGTGCATTCACATGGCTGGAGATATCCGTGGTCTCCTTTGAACCTGTCATGAGGTTCTGTGATATCGTGGTTATCTTGCGGAGTCCTGTTGTGTATCTATCTTCGTCATTGTTCCTGATAGCGCATCGTATGCTGTCAACTGCCGGGTATAACGGGTCATCTACGTTCCTTAAATTCTTTTTTGCTGAGACCTCTAACATGTCGTAGGCACTGACCTTACCCAGCATCTGATCGAACTTCCTGACGATCGATTCGTTGTAGAGATTTTTTGTTATCACAGCCCCGATATAACCAAGTGCTACTGCCAACGCTACCAAAAGTCCAAGTGTGGAAGGTTCATGGAGTCTTAGCAGGTGGGCTGCTGCTAGTGTAAAGATAGTAGTTCCCATTATGAATGAGATCATGTGGCCGGATGACCTTTGTCTTGAGGTTTGCCACATTGATGTTGCCCAGAGGGACCCGAAAAGGACGAGGAGAACACTGTCATTGGCAATATCAGGTGTAACTTTTCCTGTAAGCAGCGCAGCTATCACCGATATCTGGACCGAGAATGCCCCTATCGCAAGGTCCGAACCGACATCTGAAAGGTCCATTTTCAGGTTATGACGTATAGCGATGTCAGCAAAAAGGAAGGCTGCTGTAAGACCTATTACCATTGCGGTATCGATCGTTGTCGTCAGTAGGATCTCCATGTTATCAACATCCTTTATCTAAAAATTTCAAAGTTTTGCTCCGCAGTATTTACAATAATAAGCATCTGTATCGTGCCCCTGCAGTCCGCAGTTGTGGCAGACGATATTAACTGCAACATCCTTTGTAGCTTCTGCTATTTCCACAGGCATGGCTGTCAAGCTACGGTTTATGATCGAATGGGTGACGATACCTGTGGGTACTGCTATGATGGAATAACCGATGACCATTATGATGGATGCCATTGCCTGTCCCAGCGGTGTTATGGGAACGATATCCCCGTATCCAACCGTTGTAAGGGTTATGATCGCCCAGTAGATGCTTCTAGGGATGCTGGTGAATCCGCTCTCTTCTCCTTCGATGACGTACATCAGGGAGCCCAGTATTATCACGAGGTTCAGGACAGTGAACATGAACACCGTTATCTTCCTGCTGCTGTCTTTGAGGGACTGTACCAGCATTTCGGCTTCTGATAAGTATTGAACGAGCTTGAGCACCCTGAATATCCTTAGCAGCCGAAGTACTCTGATTATCAGGAGGTACTGGCTTCCCGGAAGGAGCATACTGAGGTATGTAGGGATTATCGCTAGAAGGTCTATGACACCAAAAAAGCTGGTAGCATAGCGTTTTTTGCTCTTGACACAGATGATCCTCAGGATATATTCAATGGTGAAAAGGGCGGTGAAAAACAGCTCCGACAGATAGAGTGTCTCATGGTGGACGCTGCTGATGGACCGAACACTGTCGAGCATTACAACGGCGACGCTCAGGACGATGGTCACTATCAGGGCAACATCAAAATATCTTCCGTAGGGTGAATCGGCCTCAAAGATCAGTTTGTAAAGGCTCAGACGCCACCCCTTGGTATCCGGCCTGTTCTCTCCCTCTCTGCACCATCTGTATGCCATTATCCCTCTCCTTAGAAACAAGGTGATGACCTTGCATCCCGTTGCCTGTGTGGCATCCGGGAACTTGAGTTAATTATCTCTCTGTTCTTTTATAAAACATTCTGAATTATAGCCATGGTATGACAAAAGGTTTATTTCCTTTCATCTCATATTTGAGATGCATCTCATATTTGAGCCGATGAAGGTACCACTAATGCATCGCATAAATTCTTTGAAACACCTTGCCCTTCTGGGCGCATTGAAAAGGCCTGTAAAGATATCTTCCAGTGAGTTCACCAAATATACTTACACCAGCTCCAAGACAGCTGCAAGGACGTTAAAACAGCTGGAAGAGGAGGGACTAATCAAGCGCAGTATCATTCCCGAAGGTCAGATGATCTCCATTACGGAGGAAGGTCGCACCTGGCTTGAGAGGGAGTACAATGATTACAGGCATATCTTTTGTGGCGATGAAAGAAAGGTGGAGCTGTATGGGAATGTGATAACAGGCCTTGGGGAAGGCCAGTATTATATCTCTCAGGAAGGCTACCGTAAGCAGTTCGAGGAAAAGCTGGATTTTGTTCCTTATCCGGGTACCCTAAATGTGAGACTTACCGATCATAGTGCGGATGTACAGAAGGAAATGACTCCGAAGAATATGATACAGATAGCCGGTTTTACCAACGGCCAGCGTACCTTTGGAAGCTGCAATTGCTATTTTGTGGAGGTAGAGGGTATCCGTGCCGCAGTGGTGACACCTGAGCGTTCACATTATCCCCATGATCTGCTGGAGATCATAGCCCCGGTCCATCTCAGGGAGACCCTGAAGCTCAGGGACGGGGATGAAGTAAAGATTACAGTAGAAGACCGAAGCACATGTGAGTGATCCTATGAGTTCCGATGAAAATTACAGTGACAATATCAAAAAAGCATTGAAGGCCGCAAGAAACGGCGAGATGTTCTTCATCTTTGATTCCGACAGCCGTGAAGGAGAAACAGATTTCGTGATCGCTGCAGGAGCCGTTACTCCTGATGATGTGCGCTGGATGCGCAGGGACGGTGGCGGACTGATCTGTGTTGCTCTCGATGGCGAATCTTCCGAAAAGCTCGGTCTTCCGTTCATTTCCGATATCCTCCGTGACGAGGTGGAAAAATATCCTGCCCTTGGCACTACCGTTGAAAGGGGTGGAGACCTTGCCTACGACAGCCGTTCCTCATTTTCAATATGGGTGAACCACAGGAGGACCAGAACAGGAATTCCTGACAACGACAGGGCGCTGACCATAAACGAGCTCTCGAATATCACCGAGAAGGTCCTCGATGGCGAGAATGTGGACTTCGGTTCCGAGTTCCGCACACCAGGACACGTTGCACTCCTGCGTGCAGCTGACAGGTTGGTCCATGAGCGCAGGGGACAGACCGAGCTCTCAATTGCTATTGCAAAGATGGCAGGTGTCACACCTGCAATGGTGGTCTGTGAGATGCTTGACGATGCAAGCGGCAAGGCCCTTTCCAAAGAAGATGCAATGGAATATGCCCGTCTGCATGACCTCGTGTTCCTCGAAGGACAGGAGATCGTGGATGCATATGAGCGGTGGGAGAAAGCCTGAAGCTTTACTTTCGCTCTCTTTTTTACCTTTTTTTCAGAAAGAATGATATACTGATAGTGACTATTATAGTTCGACCCCGTGGGGCCGTAGGGTAGCCTGGTCCATCCTGCAAGGCTGGGGGTCTTGCGACTTGAGTTCAAATCTCAGCGGCCCCACCAAAAGATCACGCTTCTTTAGCGCGGGTCCGTTTCGCTCCGCTCAAGCGGACTGTTTTTACGTGTCCCAATTTCAGGAATTATAAATTCTGCTTTTGTTTTTACATTGAGCTTTTGTATTGATGTTTTATTTTGCGGGTCTATATTTCATTTTTATAGACATAATAAGAAAAATGAGAAACCTATATCAAGTTCCATGGCAATTATTTATTAAGAAAAAGGAACTGGTGATGTGTCATTACTGCTGTTATTGTAGCTGAGGATCTGAAAAAGGTATACGGGGACTTTCTGGCCGTGGATTCTGTGGCCTTTTCTGTGGAGGAGGGAGAGGTTTTTGGTTTTCTGGGGCCCAATGGTGCGGGTAAGACCACTACCATGCGGATGATACAGTGTATCTCTCCTATGACCTCGGGGAAGCTGGAGGTGTTCGGGATGGATGTGAATACGAAGCAGCGTGAGATCAAGTACTGGATGGGTGTTGTTCCGCAGGAGAACAATCTGGACCCTGATTTTACTGTGTATGAGAATCTGCTTGTTTTTTCACGATATTTCGATATTCCTGAGGCTGAGGCTAGGAGAAGGATCGATGAGCTTCTTGAGTTCGTGCATCTGGAAGAGAAGCGGGATACGATGACCGAAGCTCTTTCAGGAGGTATGAAGAGGAGGCTGGTGCTGGCCCGGGCGCTGATTAACAAGCCCCGGTTGCTGATACTGGATGAGCCTACGGTGGGGCTGGACCCGCAGTCAAGGCATTTGATGTGGGATAGGCTCAAGGGGCTTAAGAAGGAGGGAGTGACCATTGTGCTTACCACGCATTACCTTGAGGAGGCTTCACAGTTGTGTGACAGGCTTGTGATCATGGATTACGGGAAGATACTGGTGGAAGGCAGCCCTCAGGAGATGATCGATGAGATAATAGGGCCTTCGATCGTGGAGACGGAAGCTCATCCGGGTGTGATCTCATGTCTTGAGAAACATCAGGCAGACTATGAGGTCCTGGGGGATGAAGTGCAGATATATACTGATAGACCGCAGGAAGTGACGGACCATCTGTTGTCGGAGTGTGAGCTTACCAGTGTAACTGCAAGGGCTTCGACGCTGGAGGATGTGTTCCTGAAGCTTACGGGAAGGAAACTGAGGGAGTGAGATCGATGGGCATAGGCATGTATTTCAGGGTCCCGCAGTTGACATCGGGAGCGGTCAAGGTCTGGAGGCGTAACAAGGACGTTTTCATGAAGAACGTCAAGCTCAATTTTTTGCCGCCGTTCATTGAGCCTCTGCTTTACCTTTTTGCAATGGGTTTCGGGCTTGGGCTGTTCATTGAGGAGATAGACGGCGTGCCCTATGCGAAGTTCATAGCTCCGGCGCTGATATCTGTTTCTGTGATGTATGGTGCGTTCTTTGAGTGCAGCTATGGTTCATATGTGAGGATGTACTATCAGAAGACCTTTGATTCCATCATTGCAACACCTTTGAGCATAGAGGACGTCATAATCGGGGAACTGTTGTGGGGTGCTACACGAAGCACCATAAGTGCAACATTGATGCTTCCTGTCATTGCATTGTTCGGGCTCATAGCTTTTCCACATTCACTGCTGGTCATACCATTCGCTTTCCTTGCAGGGCTGCTCTTCGCATGTATTGGAATGTGCATTGCAGCGGTTACCCCGAACATAATGTCTATTAACTATCCGGTACTGCTGTTCATAACGCCGATGTTCCTGTTCAGCGGAACGTTCTTCCCTCTGAACGTACTGCCTGAGATCATTCAGTACATTGCACTGGCAATATTGCCACTGACCCACGTTGTGATAATAATACGAGCACTGACCTTCGGGACGCCGGGACTGTTCCTGCTGGCAAATCTCCTCTGGATAGTGGTTGTCTGTGCGATAGGTTTCGTAGTCTCGGTAAATATGATGAAGAAAAGGCTTATAGTCTGAAAAGTTGTTGATTTTAATGATGTTGCTGATGCTGTTTGAAGATCGAACGAGCAGGCTCAGTCATCTTTTTTGTTTTTATGCAGGTCCATGCATCTTCGGGAGTTCTCGCATCCGAGGCTGCGCCTGTAGTCCGATCTGATCTGTGATCTGGCTGTCCTGACCATAAGTTCATCGAGATCTTCATCTTCTAACTGCTCATGATCCTGGTCTTGCTTTACCTTCGGTTTTTGTTCCATGTTCTTTTCATCTGCCATCTTCTTCTCACTTTTACGTTTTCTAAAATAGACGTTGAATATCCTTAGATAACTTTATGCATAAAAAATCTACATATGTATTGTTATCTCAGGATGTGAAATCATGAAAGTATTGGGTATTGTAGGAAGTCCCCGTAAGAACGGGACCACGGATACGGTAGTGCAGAAAGTGCTTGAAGGCGCTGCAGAGAGCGGAGCTGAGACAGAAACGATCTACATCAACGAGCTGAACTTCAAGGGCTGTCAGGGATGTGGTTTTTGTAATGTGATGCCGGAATGCAAGATCAAGGATGACATGACAGAGGTCTACACGAAGATAGAGGAAGCAGACGGTTTCGTCTTCGGTTCCCCGATCTATTTTCTGCAGTTCTCAGGTCAGATGAGGCTTTTCCTTGACCGCTGTTATGCACTTGTGGATGGTGATCTGAACCCGAGGATACCAAAAGGCAAGAAGGCTATGATCGTACGTTCCCAGGGTGATCCTGAGAAGACATCCTATGAGAACGTATCCGATGAGTTCGCCGAAACCCTGAAGACCTTCTTCGGAATGGAGATCAAGGACGGGCTGGTCGTTGCAGGATTTGACCTTCCCCGCGCCGTACTGAAAGACACTAAACTTCTGGAAAGCGCAAAGTCAGCAGGTGTTCATCTGCTGGACTGAGCTTTCTTTTTCTTTTTGTTAAGTTTTATTTCTTCTTCCTGCTCTTCTTAATACTTATCCTGGTTGAGGTCTTGCCTTAAATTGAATTCATAACTTCGAACAGTTTCGAAGTTTAAGCTAAGTATATACCGTATAGGCTCCAATTTTCTCTTTAGATAACAATAATCGAATTTACGGGAGTGCTAAAATGAGATCTGTAGCAATTTTGCAAAAATCATTCATCGTATTGTTCCTGCTGTCATTTATTGTGATGGCAGGCTGTATAGGCCAGGATGAAGATATTGATTATCCACCTGCGAACGAAGCCCTGTCCTGTGAGGAGGGAGGTACCTATTCCTCAGAGGATGAGTACCTGATACTTGTCCCAAAGGCATTCTTCTCAGGTGGTGAGAGCTCTGTCACCATGTCGGCCTTCCTTGGTGATGCACCTGTAAGCCGGTGTTTTGAATACACCCTTACAAGTGCTTCGGGTGAGGTCATTCCACTGGTGAGGGCTGCCACTTCCGAGTCCGGTAATTCGGTTGCGAAGTTCGATGTCCCGGAGGTTGAGGAGGGCAGTTATACACTTACCGCAACTCCGGTTGGTGCCGAATCCGGTTTTGAGACGACCATACAGGTGGTGCAGAATAATCCTATCTTCATAGAGACGGACAAGCCGATCTACAAGCCCGGGCAGACCATCCATGTGAGGTTGCTTTCTTTGAACAACAACCTTGTTCCTGTTGTCCAGAACACCACTGTGGAAATTTCGGATGCCAAGGGTGTGAAGGTGTTCAAGGACGATCTCACCACCAACGAATACGGTGTTGCCTACTTTGACCTGCCGCTGGCTTCCGAACTTAACCTTGGTACATGGAAGGTAAAGGCAATCTCAGGTTCATCCATGTCAGAGGTAGACATCAGGGTGGAGGAATATGTGCTTCCGAAGTTCGATGTGGAAGCTTCCACCGAGAAGAGCTGGTTCCTTGTGGATGACACGATCACAGGGACGGTCTCTGCACAGTACTTCTTTGGAAAGGATGTGGAAGGTGACGTCGAGATCGAGGCCATGCGATATGTGGGCGTGTGGGAGGAATATGCAACATTCAGCGGAACCCTTGATGGAGGCTCGGTTGAGTTCGAGCTTCCGCCAACGGAATATGTTGCAGGTACCTTTGGTGCCGGTGGACAGGGCAGTGTCATGCTCAATGTCACCGTAACGGACACCGGAGGGCACAGTGAGGAGACCACTGAACTGCTGACCATCGCACAGGATCCGCTTATCCTCCAGCTGATACCCGAATCAGACTCCATCAAGCCGGGAATGCCGCTTCAGGTCCTTATAGTCACAAAGGACCCTGGAGGGGAACCACTGGAGAAGGAAGTAAAGCTCTTTGTGACCTTCATGGACGAGAATTATGAGAGGGACGAGCAGGAGCAGATCGTCAACACTGAGAACGGTGTTGCACTTGTGACCCTCGAAGTTCCCGAGGATGCCCTTGATGTGGATATCTATGCTATCTCGGAAGGGGTTGATGTCTCAGAATATCTGAACGCTGTGTATTCTCCGAGTGCAAGCTTCCTGCATCTGAGCCAGGTAAGTGAGGGGGTCCCTGAGGTGGGAGAGAACATCGTCTTCAAGGTATATTCCACCAACAAGGGAACGGTTTTCTATGATGTCTTCGCAAACGGCAGGACCGTTTATTCTGCTACAAGCAATGAAGCCCAGATCAGCATTCCGGTAACTCCCCAGATGAGCCCCACTGCAAAGGTGGTCGCATACATGATCAACCCGAACAACGAAGTTTCTGCTGACAGTCTTCCATTTGATGTGGAATTCAGCACTCAGGTGAACCTGTCCTCAGGTTTTGACAAGGAAATAGTGGAACCCGGTGAGAACGTCTCGGTTGAACTGGATGCAGGTACAAAGTCCATGATCGGGCTTTCCATAGTCGATGAGTCGGTCTATGCACTCAGTGAGGGCAGGCTCAACCTGAAGCAGGTCTTCGATGAGCTTGAGCTCAGGTTCATGGAGCCACAGGTCGAGGCACACCCGAGGTATGGCTGGTACCGGCAAACTGCAGGTGATGTGATAGATGATGCAGGCCTGATCGTTCTGGCATCAGGTGGCCTTGATGTTCCGAAAAGCGATGTCGAGGTCGCTGAAGGTGGCTTTGTCGAGCGCATGTTCGCAATGGATGACATGGCGATGGTAGAGGAAGAAGTTGCCATGGAAGCCCCTGTGTCAGCTCCTATGGAACCAACTGATGCAGGAGCAGGTGCTCCTCTTGCAGAACCGGAAAGGGTACGCCAGTTCTTCCCGGAGACATGGGTATGGATGCCTGATATCATGACGAATGAGACGGGACAGGCATTCATTGACCTGAACGCACCGGATTCCATCACCACCTGGAGGCTGCATGCTGTGTCCTCCAGTCCGGAAGGTATCGGTATATCCGAGGCAGGCCTGACGGTTTTCCAGGACTTCTTCATAGACCCCGATCTTCCATATGCGGTGATCCGCGGGGAGGAGTTCCCTGTCCAGGTGCAGGTCTACAACTATCTTGACACTCCTCAGGAAGTACAGCTCACACTTTCAGGTGCAGACTGGTTCGATCTGGTGGGCAAGAATGTCGTAAGGGTCAGTGTGGATGCCAACAGTGTGACCCATACAAGTTTCACCATCAGGCCCACGGAGGTGGGTGTACAGGAAGTGGAGCTGACCGGACAGACCACAGAGAAGGCCGATGCTGTCAGGAAGACGGTTATCGTTGAGGCCGAAGGTGTTACCAGAGAGATCGTGGACAATGGAATTCTCAAAGAAGGTTCTGTTGAGCTTGATACCACGCTGCCTGGGGACATCGTGCCGGATTCTGAGAAGGTGCTGCTGAGCTTCACACCAAGCATTGTGGCACAGACCATTACCGGTGTGGATGACCTTCTGGGTATGCCATACGGCTGTGGTGAGCAGAACATGATGCTGTTCTCCACCGATGTGGAAGTGCTGAGATATCTGAAGGCTACAGGGCAGCAGAACCCGGAGATAGAGGCCAAGGCACAGACATACATAATAACAGGTTACCAGAGGGAGCTGACTTTCCAGCGTTCCGATGGATCTTTTTCCGCATTCGGTGAGAGCGATCCAGAAGGAAGCCTGTGGCTGTCAGCATTCGTACTCTCACAGTTCAGCGGTGCAAGGGATATCACCACCATAGACGAGAACGTCCTGAGAGATGCAGCTGAATGGATAGGTTCACACCAGAAGGAGGACGGTTCCTGGGAGTCCGTAGGATTCGTCATTCATCAGGACATGATGGGTGGTGTCAGCGGAACCTATGCACTGACAGCATACGTCACACTCGCACTTGATGAATATGGATATTCAACCCCGGAGGTCATGAATGGTGCTCTCACATATCTCGAAGCCAACCTCGATGCACAGGATGACCCGTACACACTTGCAGTGGGAACGCTTGCCCTTGAAAAGCTTGAGAGCGAGAGGGCAGATGAGGCAAGAGAAAAGCTGCTTGCAATGGCAAAGGAAGATGAGAACGGTATGTACTGGGGCTATGATAATGTGGTCCCGGAACCCTACGAGTACGGAGGCTATGGCATCTACCCTGTCTCGAGCAAGAACGTTGAGACAACGTCCTATGCAACCCTTGCCCTGATAGAGGTCAACGACCCTGCAGCGAGCTCATCACTCAAATGGATCGCAGCACAGCGTAATTCCAACGGTGGCTTCTCAAGCACCCAGGATACCGTCATGGCATTCAGGGCATTGATGACAGCTGCAGCAGTTGCAGGAAGGGATGTGGATGCCAATATAACCGTAACCGGCGACGGTGAGGAACTCAAGAGCCTCAGGGTCACATCCGGGAACTACGATGTTGTGAACATCATCGAGGTTCCGGAAGGTGTGGAAAGCATCAACATGACCCTCGAGGGAAATGGCGAGCTCAACTACCAGCTTGTCAGGAAGTTCAATGTGATACTTCCGGATATCATCGAGCATGAGGAGATCGAACTGGATGTGGAATACGACTCCACCGATGTGGCTGTGGACGACATCGTCAACGTTGATGTGCGCCTGAAGTACAACGGAATGCCGGGAATCCATGGGGTTGTGGAGTCCAGCGGTATGATGATAGTGGATATAGCGGTACCTACAGGTTTCACTCCGGTCGGTGCAAGCCTTGATGATCTTAGGGAGAATGGTACCATCACTCGCTATGAGATTGCAGGCCGCAAGGTCGTGCTCTATATCGATGAGATGGCAGTTGGGGAGGAATTGAACTTCTCATTGCAGATGAGGGCCATGTTCCCGGTCAAGGCAATGGTGCAGGAGAGCAGTGCCTACTCGTACTACAATCCGGATGTGAAGGCTGAAGCAAAGGGAATGGATATAAATGTGACATGATCCTTCCCGTCTTTCTTAAAAAGTAGCAGGTGACGTTCTGTTCTTCCTGTTACATTCTTTTTCTTCTCTTTTTTGTGATCTTGATCGAAGAACATTAGATTTGGATCAGTTATTGTCTCCTTTAGAAGAGACGAGGTTTGTAGAGATATTAAAAAAGAAAAAAAGAGAGGGAGAGTATGAGTATGGGGTTGTTCAGGCCCTTCCAAGCCTTCTGAGGATCTCCATTCTGTCCTCTTCTGTAAATGAATCGCCCTGGAATGTCTCGATGCAGTTCTTAAGCAGGGTTACGGAATAAGCGATGGACGGTCCGCCGCCGAATGCAACTGCCACCATACTGGCCTGAAGTATCTCTTCCTTTGTAGCTCCTGCATCGAGGGCATTGAAGGAGTGGAGTGCGATACAGTAGGGGCAGCGGTGGTAGAGTGCGATACCCACACTGATGAGCTCTTTTGTCTTGAAGTCGATAATCGATTCTTCATAAACGCTTCCAAGCAGGTTCATGAACGCACCAGCCTGAGCTGCCTGTACATCGTTCTCTGCTGCGAAAGCTCCAAGTCCTTCTGTAAAACCAAATAATAGTTCCTTTGGATCATCTGCCATTTTATTCACCTTATTTGAAGCATCAGTGATGCTCTGTTTATAATATGGGATTGTATGAATTTGTGCGTTTCACACAAAACCACGCATTACAGGAATGCATTATTGTAAATGAATGTTTTGATTTCGTTATCTGGCGGAAAGTTACTTCCGGTTGTGGCAAAAGCATACAAAACATATCAAAATGAATCTGAAAATACATCTGCAATGCAAAAACAAAAATACCAACAAACTGATAAATTCACCAGACCAATTCAGCGTGGAGCAAGCATGAATAAATTAACACCTGCAATGAAACAGTACTATGAGGCCAAGCAGCAGCATAGCGACGCACTCATTTTTTTCAGGATGGGGGATTTCTATGAGTCCTTTGGGGAGGATGCAAAGACCATTGCACAGGAACTTGAAATTACGCTGACCACGCGGGGTAAGGACAAGGACGGTGAAAGGATGCCTTTGGCCGGTATCCCCTATCATGCCATCGACAACTACCTCCCGCGTCTGATCAAAAAGGGCTACAAGGTAGCCATCTGTGAACAGCTTGAGGATCCGAAGCTGGCAAAGGGCGTTGTCAAGCGCGGGGTCGTCAGGGTCGTGACACCGGGAACTGCAATTGACAGTTCGATGTTCACGGATTCATCCAACAATTATCTCATGTCCGTTGCAGGCGGGGACGGGAACTATGGTATCTCGTTCCTGGATGTTTCCACAGGCGAGTTCCTGACCACACAGTTCGCTGATGCACCACCGTACGACAGGATAGCCAGTGAGGCTGCAAGGATGAGGCCCTCGGAATGTATCCTGCCTCCTGAATTGTATTCTGATATTCATATTATTGACAGGCTAAAAGAGCTCAGGATCGTGGTGCACGAGTTCGGGGAAGAGGCATTTGATATCGGCACTTCTGAAAACAGGCTCAAGGAGCACTTCAGGGTATCAACCCTTGAGGGGATGGGCTGCAATGGTCTGCCTTATGCAGTATCGTCTGCAGGAGCTGCACTTGATTATGCGGTGAGCACCCAGATGAGGGAACTCGGACATGTAAGCGAGTTGAAGACATACTCCGATTCCGAGTTCATGGTACTGGATTCCATAACCCTGAGGAACCTCGAGATCGTAAAGAACGTGCGCGGGGAAGGGAATGACACCTCGATACTGAAAGTGCTGGATGAGACCAAAACACCAATGGGGGGCAGGTTGCTCCAGAAATGGCTACTGAAGCCGCTTATCGATGTGGATGCCATCAACCACCGTCTCGATGCAGTTGAGGCGCTGGCAAACGATACCCTGCTCCGGTTCGATATAAGGTCTCACCTTTCCTTTGTAAAGGACATCGAGCGCCTGATCGGAAGGGTAATGTACGGTAATTCCAATGCACGTGACCTTATTGCGCTGAAACGTTCCCTCGAATCCGTCCCTCTGATAACGGAAAGTCTTGAAGGTGGTAACCTCTGCGAGATGCTAAGCAGCATCAGGGACGGCCTTCTGGGATTTGATCAGCTTGATAGCATCGTGGAGCTGATAGACAGCTCCATAGTGGAGGAGCCTCCGGTAAGCGTCAGGGAAGGCGGAATGATAAAAGCAGGATACGACGAGGCTCTGGACGAGCTCAAGGAAATGTCCAAAGGTGGCAAGACATGGATAGCCTCATTCCAGCAGAAAGAGCGTGACAGGACCGGTATCAAGTCGCTCAAGGTCGGTTACAACAAGGTATTCGGATATTACATCGAGGTCACAAAGGCGAACATCTCACAGGTCCCTGATGATTACATACGCAAGCAGACCATGAGGAATGCTGAAAGGTTCTACACTCCGGAACTGAAGGAGTGGGAAAATGTAATCCTCTCTGCAGATGAGAAGATCACGGCTCTGGAGTACGAGATATTCTCCAGTATCACTTCCACCGTTGCTTCACATTCATCAGAGTTACAGACCATTGCGGGCCTGATAGGACAGCTGGACTGTGTTGCAAGTCTTTCAGAGGTCTCGGTTAACAACAATTTCGTCAGGCCCAACATCACATCTGATTGCAAAATACTGATACGCGAGGGCAGGCATCCGGTTGTGGAGAGGTCCGTGCCCGGTGGTTTTGTCCCCAATGATGTGGAAATGGACTGCGTGGAGAACCAGTTCCTGCTGATAACAGGTCCCAACATGGCTGGTAAATCAACCTACATGCGTCAGGTCTCACTGATAGTTATAATGGCCCAGGCGGGTTCGTTCGTTCCCGCTTCCCATGCATCCGTGGGTATCGTGGACAGGGTGTTCACAAGGGTCGGGGCCTTTGATGACCTCGCAAGCGGGCAGAGTACCTTCATGGTGGAGATGGTGGAGCTTGCCAACATCCTGAACAACGCCACCCCGAAAAGCCTTGTCCTGCTGGATGAGATCGGAAGGGGTACCAGCACCTATGACGGTTACAGTATCGCAAAGGCGGTGGTCGAGTACATTCACAACAAAGGGCGTGTGGGCGTACGCTCACTTTTTGCCACGCATTACCACCAGCTTACCAACATTTCATCAGACCTGAAAAGGGTGAAGAACTATCATATCGCAGTGAAGGAGGACGGCGATGACCTCGTGTTCCTGCGCAAGATCGTTCCCGGGGCCACGGACAAGAGCTACGGAATACATGTAGCCCGGCTTGCTGGTGTCCCTCACAAGGTTACCCAGAGGGCAAGGGAGATACTGCAGGATATCGAGGACGAGAGTTCCATAAGCAAGGAGAGCGGCTCAAAGGGCGGCAAAAGGAGAAAATCTGCACAATACACCCAGCTCATGCTTTTCGATCCGGAAGGTTCTGTTCCTGTTGAGAAGGATCCCGTAGTGGCAGAACTTGAAAAACTTGATATCAACAACATGACCCCCATGGATGCACTGAACAAGCTCTATGAGCTCCAGAAGAAGACCGGAAATAAAACGGAGGGATGATATGGCAGAGGGGAATGGTAACAGGATTCGTGTGCTGGATGAGGCTACCATCAACAAGATAGCCGCAGGCGAGGTCGTTGAACGTCCGGCATCGGTTGTGAAAGAGCTTCTGGATAATTCAATTGACGCGCTTGCTACCGAAATTCGAGTGGAAGTAAAGGGGGCCGGAACGGAACTGATCACGGTTACTGATAATGGGAAAGGTATGTCCAGAGAGGATTCAACCCTTGCGTTCACAAAGCATGCTACCAGCAAGATCGAAGATATCTCGGACCTCGAAAGAATACTTACTCTGGGTTTCAGGGGCGAAGCTCTTTCCTCCATTGCAGCGGTTGCAAAGGTCTACCTGACCACCCGTGAAAAGGATAGCATTTCCGGAACGAAGGTGGTGGTCAGCGGCGGTGCCATCGAGAACGTGCTGGAGGTCGGTGCAGCCCCGGGAACCACCATTGCTGTTGAATCACTGTTCTATAATACACCTGCCAGGAAGAAGTACCTGAAGAGCATGCGTACCGAGCTTGCACATATTACTGATGTGGTCACGAGGCACGCTTTTGGTCATCCTGAGATCTCATTTACTCTCATAAGCGACGGCAAGGTGCTGGTGCGCTCACCCACATCAGGCGAGATCTTTGACAGCATCGTCTACCTGTTCGGAAGTGAATCCGCAAAGAAGCTGATACCTGTGGAGTTCGAGTCGGACATAGTGAAGATATCCGGTTATATCTCAAAGCCGGAACTGAGCCGCAGCGGGACCGATCAGCAGTACTTTTTCATAAACGGCCGTGGGATCTCTTCAAAGAGCATCAGCAATGCGGTGAGGCTTGGTTACTATAATCTCATGCCTAAAGGGCGCTTTCCGGTGGCAGTTCTTGATCTGGAACTGGATCTTACCGACGTGGATGTCAATGTGCATCCTGCCAAAAGGTATGTGAGGATGAGCCATGAGCGCGAGGTCTGTGATTCTGTAACTCTTGCCGTGGAAAATGCATTGAGGGTCGAACAGCTTGTACCTGAAGTAAGTCTGTCTGAAAAGAAGCCGGTACAAACTGTTTTTGTGGAAAAGACAGAGGAGATCGCGAAAGAAGCTCCTAAAGAGGTATATGAAGATATTACCGTTGAACCACCTCAGGTAGTTGTCCCTGTTTCTCAGAAAAAGATCTCTCCTCTGGTAAAGGAAGAGGAAGAAACCTATCATTTCACCGCAAGGGACACCGAAAAGCGACTAAAGCATTCTGAAAGGAAGCTGACAAAGACCCCGAAGAAACCCGAAAGGGCACCTACAGGTCTTGACAGGGCAAGGATCGTAGGTCAGGTCAATGAGGTTTACATCATCGTGGAACTTGATGACGGGCTTATCATAGTTGACCAGCACGCTGCGCATGAGCGGGTCATGTACGAGCAGATATGTGATATCAGCAGTTCCGGCTGGCAGGAACTGATCACACCTGTTACGCTTGACCTAACATCAAAGGAAAAGGTTTTGGTTGAGGAGTACATACCATACCTTGAGGAAATGGGTTTTGCCATCTCTGAATTTGGTCCGAACAGCTATGTGGTGACCACTGTTCCTGCACTTCTCGGGAAGATGGAGAGCACCGAACTGGTGCATGATATAATATTAGAGCTGCTTTCCACAGGCAGGGTGAAAAATGATACAGGAATGTTCGATAACCTCTGCAAGACCATGGCATGCCGTGCAGCGATAAAGGCCGGTGCCGGTTGCAGCATGCAGCAGATGGAAAGCCTCCTGAAGCAATTGGACATGGCAGAGAATCCGTACACATGCCCGCATGGCCGTCCGACGATGATATCTTTCACACGGGCAGAGCTTGACAAACTGTTCAAGAGGACGGGATAAGTCAGCACACTGGTCGGTAACTTTTATAACTATAAGCTATTCAATAAATGGCAATGTCAATTATCGATCCTGTTAATAAATCAAAGATCCCGGAAGAGTGGATCAATAGATCAACAATGCCCCGCGATGAGCTTTTAGAAGGCATAGAGAGCGGGATGCTGGTTGTTCTTAGCGATGGTTCAGTGCTAAAGAGAGGCTATACCACAGGAACCACTGCTACTGTTGCAGCCAAAGCAGCAGTCCTGTCACTAAAAAAGGAAGTGGACAGGGTCTCAGTGCCAACACCTGTAGGACTTCGCGCGGTCATGGATGTTAAGGCGAAAGATGGCCATGCTGTTGCTGTTAAACTTAAGAACGACCATGAGTCCGATATCACCCGTGGCCTTGAGTTCGAGGCAAAGGCGGTCGAATCCGACAAGATCAATATAACTGCCGGTGAGGGCATAGGTATCGTTACAAGAGGTGGCTTACAGTCCAAAAAAGGATATCCTGCCATCAACCCGAAACCAATGCAGCAGATAAAGGATGCTGTGGCAGAGGCTGTGGAAGAGATCGGCATCAAGGGCGTTGAAGTGGAGATCTCCCTTCCAAGAGGCGCTGAGATCGCAAAGCAGACACTCAACAGCCGCATAGGTGTCGAAGGCGGCATCTCTATTCTTGGAACGACAGGTTTTGTTGAACCCTGGAACGATCACCTTGGTGAAATGAAGAGCGACCTTATACGTGATGCTTCAAAGGTTGTCCTTACAACAGGCCGTATAGGTATCCGCTACTCTACAATGCTGTTCCCCGATCATACGGTGGTTCTTGCAGGAAGCCGTATCTCAGAGTTCCTTGATTCCACAACCGGTGAGGTTGCCATCTGTGGCCTTCCCGGACTGATCCTGAAATGGGGAGATCCTGATATGCTCAAGGACAGTGGTTATGCGACGGTCTCTGAAATGATCGAGATGGACCCTGAAGGTGAGCGTATCAAACGTGCATTTGCCAAAACCGTAGAGAAAGGCAAAGGTGCACGTATTGTAGTAGTTGACAGGGACGGGACCGTCCTCATGGACAGCGGGGAAGAGAAATGATAATCGCAGGGGTCGGTGTCGGGCCGAACATGTTGACACTGGAAGCCATCGAAGCCATACGCAATGCATCAGTGGTCTATGGTTCGAAGCGCTCCCTTGAGCTTGCGGAACCTTACATTGAATGTGAGGCTAAGATAATAAAGGACTACAAGGCCCTGCGCGAGCTGCCTGATGATGCAGTTGTGCTTTCCACAGGCGATCCAATGTTCTCAGGACTTGGCAAGTTTGCCGGTGAGGGCGACAGGATCATCCCGGGCATTTCCTCAATTCAGGTCGCATGCGCCCGCCTGGGTGTCAGCATGTCCAACATAGCCGCAATAACGGCACACGGGCGTGACCCTGCGCCTGCAAAGAAGGCATTTGTCCAGGAGATCGAACTGGGTAAGGACATTTTCATGCTTCCGGCTGACACTTTTGGAGTTGCAGAGGTTGCTGAAGTGCTAAAGGAAATGGGTGTCGAGGCTAAACTCTATGTCTGTGAGAACTTCGGTTATCCTGAAGAACGCATTGCAGGCGGAACAGTGGATGAACCTCCAGAGGCAGGATCAGTTCTTCATTGTGTTGTAGTTGTAAGGCAATGATTGTTAAGATACAATCTTTTTAACTTTTTATTCTTTCTATTTTTGGTAACAAAACGGAAGCTAACTTATATATTGTTATTCAAAAAGATAATAAGATTAACCTTAAGGTATTTATACAAAGTTTTCATTGTAGGTGTATCTAAATCAAGTAATATTGATTTCAATGTATAATTCATTGAGATATATTAATTATTATAAATTCAGGAATGGAGTAATAAAATGCATATATTCGAGGGATTCTTACCATCACCATGGTGGCAACTGTGGTTTGTATTCTCTATACCAATAATCTTCTTCGGTATGTACAGGCTGAACAAGCTTGTATCTGAAAAGCGCGAACTATTGCCTTTACTGGCAGTAGCAGGAGCATTCGTCTTTGTACTTTCATCTTTGAAAATGCCATCTGTTACGGGCAGTTCTTCACATCCAACAGGAACAGGAATGGCAGCTATTCTTTTCGGCCCTGCAGTTGCCGCGGTCCTGAGTACGATCGTATTGCTTTACCAGGCCATCTTCCTTGCACACGGCGGTCTTACAACACTTGGTGCAAATGTCGCATCAATGGGTATCATCGGTCCTGTTGCAGCATATCTTATCTATAAGGCAGGCATGAAAGCTAACATCAACTTCTACGTGGTCGTATTCCTCGCTGCTACATTCGCAGACTGGATTACCTATGTGGTAACTTCTGTTGAGCTTGCTTTAGCTTTCCCGGCAGAAGTTGGTGGCTTTGCAGCATCACTTAAAGCGTTCTTGCTGGTGTTCGCAACAACACAGGTGCCTCTGGCTATCATGGAAGGTGCCCTGACAGCTCTTATCTTCAAGTATGTGATACAAGTCAAGAGCGATGCTCTTGTAGAGCTTAATGTTATCACAGAGTCAGTCCTTAACAAGATCAGGGGGACTAGCCAGTGAAAGGCGAAATAATTTTTGCAGCAATCGCTATCCTTTTCGTAGCATCATTCTTCTATGGAATGGCAGCAAACCCCGGATCGGAGTTCGGTGGTGCTGATGGTCAGGCAGAAGATGTCATCGCTGAGATCACAGATGGTCAGTACGAAGAATGGACATCAGACTCATGGGTCAATTCCATAAAGTTCGAGCCTCCTGGAGGAGAGACCGAGAGTCTTCTCTTTGCGCTTCAGGCAGCTATTGGTGCAGTTATCCTTGGTTACTTCTTCGGATATTACAAGGGCAAGCAGCAGTCTGAGTAAGATTGTCCGTTTATTGTCCACCTTATAGTGATCCTTATTAAGGATCACTCTTTTTTATGTTGTTGTCTTTAATAACACCCTATTACAATAAAAAACGAATTAACAGCGTGAAAACAACATGACGAACATTCTTGATGACTATGCCCTGGTAAGTCCGTTAAGGTATCGGAACAACTGGCTGAAGCTTGCGATCGTTACTTTTGGCCTATTAATGGGTGTCACTTCTCAGTCATTCGTAACACCTCTGGCTATAGCGCTGTGTATGAGCTTTGCAACGGTTCGTTTTGGGAAAGTTCCTGCTGGATTTTACCTGAAGGTACTTTCCGCTCCTGCATCCTTTGTAATATTGAGCGTTATCATCATAGCATTCTTCTTTGGTTCCGGAGCCGAAATTTTCGGATTTGACGTCTTTAGTTATCGGCTTGGTGTGAACACAGGCGGAC